>CAYTQB010000050.1:18331-20174 GCA_964439615.1 uncultured Ferruginibacter sp.
TGAAAAAGATCTACCTGCAAATGGTGGCCTCTCCCGAATATGCCGAATACATAGAACAGCAAAGCCGTGATAAAAGATCGGAAAAGGAGATGCTTGAATTTATTTTTGGCAGCCTGATGTTACCCAACGAAGATTTTATCACTCACCTGGAAGAGAATTTTATTCATTGGGATGACGATGCCGAAATGATGAACCAGTTGGTGCTTAATTTTATGCAGAAACCTTCGCATGCGAATTTTTCTGAAATGCTGAGCAAGGATAAATGGGAATTTGCCAAAGGGCTGCTGGAAACAGTGCAGGAGAAAAAGGAGCTTTGCATGGAACTGATAAAACCCAAATTAAAGAACTGGGATGCAGACAGGATAGCAGCGCTTGACCTTATCATATTGCAGATGGGTGTTTGTGAGTTTTTGTTCTTTGAGACCATTCCTACAAAAGTCACCATCAATGAATACATTGATCTGGCCAAGGAATACAGTACGGTGCAGAGCGGTCAGTTTGTGAACGGGCTTCTGGACAATATCCATAAAGAACTTACAGCACAGGATAAAATACACAAGAAGAGTTTTAAAAACAGCACGATATAATAACTTTGTAAAAAATTGACAGTGAAGAAATGTTTCTTTTTTTTGATGGTATCCGTTGCTTTTCTTTCCTGTGATGTACGCCGGAAGGACAAGATCGCTGACGATGCTTTTACACAAAACGAACAGGCATTAAAAGATTCCACTTCGGTTGAAATAATAGATGCATCCTATAATTTTGGCAAAGTGGTTGACGGTGACAAAGTAGAATACAATTACCGGTTCAAAAACACAGGAAATAAACCACTGGTAATAATCAAAGCCAGCGCCAGTTGTGGATGCACCGTACCACAAAAACCCGAAAAACCCATATTGCCGGGAGAGGTCGGATTCATTAAAGTTGTTTTTGACAGCAAGGGCAGGATCGGGGAAACGCATAAATCAATAACCGTTACATCCAATGCAAAACCGGAATTTCCTGAGTTGAAACTTGAAGGAGAAGTGATAAAACAAAACTAACAATTCTATTACAATAAACTTTTTAACAAATAAAAAAACAACATGCAACTATTAAGTATTTTTTTGATGATGGACCCACAGGGAAAAGGTGGAAGCAGCGGAACATTAATTATGATGGGATTGATGATCCTGGTTTTCTGGTTATTCATGATCAGGCCACAGGCTAAGAAAGCAAAGAAGCAAAAAGAATTCATCGCTAACCTGCAAAAAGGCGATAAGATTGTAACCATTGCCGGCATACACGGTAAAGTGAATAAGCTGAATGATGATAACACCCTTGAACTGGAGACCAGCCCGGGCAGTTATATCAAAATTGAACGCAGCGCCATCAGTATGGAATGGACTGCAAATATCAATACGCCCGTTGCAGAACCTAAAAAATAGAAATCAAAAGTCAAAATTCAAAATATCCGGGATTGAAGGTTAACTTCGGTTCCGGATTTTTTAATTTGTCTAATGGTTTATTTGTTTACCGGTTTACTGGTATTGCACATTCGGAATTCCACCAATAAACAGATAAACCAATAAACAATCCAACACTTTATGCTCAGAGTAGGAATCACCGGAGGGATAGGCAGCGGCAAAAGCACCGTAGCCAGGATATTTGAAGTATTGGGCATACCTGTGTATTATGCCGATGATGCGGCCAAACGGATGATGAATGAGAATGAAGAGCTGAAAGAGAAAATAAAACATCAATTCGGCAATGATGTTTATACCGATGGAAAACTGAACCGGAAAAGACTGGCAGAGATCGTTTTTAATGCCCCGGAAAAACTGGAACAACTCAATGCCCTCAC
>CAYTQB010000051.1:0-20032 GCA_964439615.1 uncultured Ferruginibacter sp.
GTGCTAAAAATAGCGTGGGGTCGGGTCGGCAAAGTCATGGATGTTTAAATATGTGCAGGATGCTGAATAGGGTGACACATAACGGTTACGGCTTTCTGATGTATGGATATTTGAAAAACGTCAGCCTGGAACCGCTGTTGAATAAAGGTATGAAGATGATATTAAATTCAAAAGTTCATCTGTGATTCTTCAGCCGGGACTGAAGTTGAATAGCGAACTGAAGCCGGGATTTCCATTCTTCAGCCCATATATCAGAAAACCGCTTGTTCTCTGCTGCCGGTCATCCTTGACCGGTAAGCTGAATTGAACCGTGATTGTTTTTTTGCAATGATGAGTTATCCAAAGTTAGATACAGCTTCAAATTATCTATCTTATCAAATGCAATTTCAAAATCTGTTTACGACATCGGAGTTACCACAGCCTGGCTGTAGCCGTGCATATTCTGTCGCTCAATCGGAGTTAACTACGGCCTTCAATTTATAGTTCATTTGTTGCCCTGCAGTCTGTCAACCGGATGAAACATTGAACACAAAAAGTATTTTCAAATTATTTGTCGAACTACTGAACACTTAAAATCAGTTTACGACATCGGAGTTACTGTTGCCGGGCTGTGGCCGTGCATACCTGCCTGCCGGCAGGCAGGTTCTGTCGCTCAATCAAGGCACTACGCAGAACAAATCAACGGAGTAACTCATTGCGGCCATTACGCTTCTGTCATAAAAGTAAACCTGCAAAGCAGTAAAGTATTTATAAATAATCCATCTGTTGAAACGAAACAACAAATCAGGTTACGACATCGGAGTTACTGTTGCCCGGCTGTGGCCGTGCATATTCTGTCGCTTAATCAAGGTACTACGCCGCATCATTGTCGGAGTAACCTAATTCGGCCATTACGCTTCGTCGCACAAATGAAAACCATGATTAAAGAAGGAATGATTGAACTGATAGATGTCGAAAAGCAGGTAGCAGAGAACGTTTGAGGCTTTGTGCAGGTGTGGCATTCATAACTGTCAGCCCACAACCGCAGCCCAATAAAATTACAGAAGATGAAGATAACAAATAAAAGCCCATAAGAATTACGTCAAGTTGGATAATAGCTGATAGCGATTTAAAGCTGATGCTTACAACGTCCAGCCACACTTGCACAAAACCTTTTGTTATGCGTTCGCCTTTCTGTGTCGAACAAATAGTAATTATAAAAATAAAAAAATGTCAGAACTATTATTAGTACCACAGTTGTCTGAAAAAGAACAAAACGTTTACGAAAAATGTCTTGAAGCCTTCAATGGGTTGTCAATTAAAGAAGCTGAAAACATTTTAAGTGAGATACTTTCAAAAATTAGGACTTCTTCTGTAATAACTGTTTAATCACTTCGTGGTCTCTTATCATTTCAGCTATTTGAAGTCTAGTTTGACTTGGCAGAAAGTCAATTTTATTGAGAACTTGATGAGTTAAACCTTGCAGCACTTGGCAAGTAACGTCATTGCAACGAGCATTAAAATACTGGATATATATTTCCATATTTTCTTTGTTAAACTCTAAGCCTGTGTCATTTTTGAACTCGTCTTTAAGTTTTAAAAACTTGTTTTCGATTTGAATTGGTGAATTTGCCATTGTCTATTTGTTTAGAAGATTATTGTCAATATATGCTGTCATTAAAGGGTTGCCACTTTTTTCTTTGTAAAGTATCTCAAGCAATATTCTGTAGTGTCCATCTTTCTTCATTAGGTAACGAAGTTTGTTTGGATTGTTGAAAACAGAAATTGAGTAAGTAAAAGGGAAAGAGGTTGTACTTAACCATTTAGCCATTTTGCTGTCGTTTTCGCCCATTGATGGCATAAGTGAAACAAACATTTCACCAACGATAGCAATTGGGATTCCGATAATGGCAGTAATTGGTCTGAGTATTTTTACATTTTCATAAACGTATGAAAGTCCCAACAACGGAAAATAAAACAAAATACTCCAAACTAAAGAAATAGGCAAGAGCAATAGTCCAAATGTCAATGAAACAAGAAGTCCAAGAACAAATGTTGATATGGGAACGATAGGAATTAAAACAAAGCCCAATAGTCCTGTCACAATTCGAATGATATTATTTGTCAACATAAAATGTCTGAAATTGTTTCGTGATGTTTGTCACAAGGTGACGCATAACACATAAATATACGACACTAAATAGCTTATTTCAAAAAAACACGCCTTGATTTTCAAACCTTTGGCATTCGCCATCTTCATTGTAGTGTCGCCAATGACATTTTCTAGTTTTGTCTTCGCCATCTTCATTGTAGTGTCGCCAATGACATTTTCTAGTTTTGTCTTCGCCATCTTCATTGTAGAATACATTCTTACTTTACCAGTCAATTTTGCCACTTCGCCACAAATCATCTAATGGACTTATGATATTGACCAATTGCTGTTTTGTAACATGAAGGTACCGTTCAGTGGTTTTAATACTGAAATGGCCAAGTAAATCTTTGATATACCTGATGTCAGTCCCCTTTTCCAGGAGATGGGTTGCAAAACTATGCCGCAGTGAATGTATCCCAATAGTTTTTGAAATCCTGGCTTTTTCTTTGGCTAATTGAAATATTCTTTGAATAGTCCGGGTAGGATATGCTGTGCATGTTTGCTCTGATTCAAAAAGAAATTCCATTGGTTTGGGTTGATAATTTTTAATGTAAGCTCTTAGTATATCCAATAAAACCGGGCTGAGATTTACATACCTGTCTTTTTTCCCTTTCGCATTTTCAATTAATATCTGCATGCGTCCGCTGTCAATATTCTTTATTTTGAGTGCAGCAACTTCACTTACTCTTAATCCTGCACTGTATGCGGTAAACAGCATGGCTTTGTGTTTTAAATTATCCAGGGCATTAAATAACCTGGCAAGTTCATCTTCACCCAGTACCTTGGGAAGTATAAATTGTTTCTTGGGCCTTGGTATTTCCCAAAAAAATTTATCTTTTTTCAGCACCTGCTCATAATAAAATTTCATGGCATTGATGCGGCTGTGCAGTGTATTTTCCCTTAGCTTAAGCTCTTCGTAGCAATATACCAGGTAACGCTTCAGGTGTTCCGGTTCAAGCTCATCGGCTGGTATGTCTTTTAATAACTGAAGCAACTGCGCCATCTCTCCCAGGTAAGTTTTAACAGTAGACGGGCTGTATGCTTTCAGCTTAAGCTGCTGCTTCATCAATGGAAGCACATGACTGTTTATGGCATGTACCCTTTCGGTTTTGTAAACAATTGCTTCATTTTGGCTGTGCCGGGGAGCTGAACCTGCCGGATAGGAGGGCAGAAGCTCTTCCTGTGTCAACTGCTTTGAAACAGGTAATTTTTTCTTTTTTTGCTCAAGATATTGCCGCAGTGCAGATCGTTCTATATAAGCAAACCCATTTAGTGCAAGGGAAATGATGTTGTAATTTTCTTTATTCAGCGGCACATACCAGCATTTATTGGTACGGCTCCATTTTATGCCCGGTATTTTTCTTATAATATTATTCAGGGAAAGATCATGATTGTACTGGAGGGCAATACTTTCCTCTCCGCGGTGAAAAAGTGGTTTTAAAACTACTTTCTTATCCATGATTTTTTGAATTGTGAATACGGCTTCGCCACCCTCACTAACAGGGTGTTGTTATAAATATAATCAAAATTCCGGTGAGTTACACGGCTCAGTCAAACTCATTCCTGAACCCCAATGTCCTCACATTTTTTACACTTTCCATCACAATATCGTCCTGGTAATTTTTAAAGGCTTCCAGTTTGCCTGCAATGGAAGTGTCGTGCAGGGCGAGTATTTGTGCGGCTAATATTCCCGCATTCTTTGCACCGTTGAGGGCAACGGTTGCCACGGGTACGCCGTAGGGCATTTGTAAAATGGAAAGCATAGAGTCCCAGCCATCAATACTGTTGGATGATTTGACCGGTACGCCAATTACGGGTAAAACAGTATTGGCAGCTATCATGCCGGGCAAATGTGCAGCGCCGCCGGCCCCGGCAATGATCACTTTCAACCCTCTTTCCTTCGCTTGCTGTGCATACTCACGCAAACGCTCTGGTGTGCGGTGGGCCGATACAATGGTAAGTTCCGGCTCTACTTCAAACTGGCGAAGCATTTCCGCAGCGCCGTTCATTATTTCAAGATCGCTTTCGCTACCCATCACTATACCTACTAAAGGGCCGTAGATAGTTTGAGGTTTAAGGTTTGAGGTTAGAGGTTTAGACTTTGAAATTTTTTTTGCCATTGGGAGCCAGGTTTTGAAGCGGTAAGGTAAGAAAATATATGGGGTTTTTCACGCAAAGGCGCAGAGATAGAAAGGTGCAAAGAGAAAACAAAACCATTATTTATGAGTACTCCTTAGCGACTTTGCTCCTTTGCTGCTTTGCGTGAAATAAATGCATAAGAAAAAAGTGAGGATCTATTTTACAAGATCTCCTTTAAGACGAAGCAATTCGGTTTCGGCAAGCTTGGTATTATAGCGGGCGGCAATCAAACGGTCATAAGCCTGCTCCAGGCTTTTTTGTGTTTCCCTTAGTTCCAGGTAAGTGGAAATGCCGAGGCGGAGGCGCTCTAAGGAAATGAAAACATTTTCTTTGGCAAGGATGATATTCTCTTCCTCCAGCTCCAGTGTTTTTTTCTGCAGTTCATAGTCCTTAAAGGCATTGGTGATGCCCAGGTCGATCTGAGCTTTTTGATTCTGGTAAGAGATGTTGAGGTAGTCAATATCGAGCTGTGCCTGCTGTATCAGGCGTTTTGTATTGAAGCCGTTAAGTATGGGGATGGTAATGCCAATACCATAGTTGAAACCATTATTGCGGTTGAACAGCGGTGTAAACGGATTGATTACGGTCTTGTTATTGGTTCTGGAATAATTATACGCCGAGTTGAAGGTAAGCACCGGGTAACGTTCGGCCTTTCTTTCCTTTAATGTGATCTTACTTATATCAATGTTCTTTTTGGTAAGCAGTAATTGCGGATTGGTTGTTTCCACAGCGCTCATCAGGTCGCCCAGTACAATGTCAGCAGCAAAAGTTATGGAGTCCGAAACTTCGTAACGGGTATTCAATGCCACATTCATCAGTTGGTTCAGTTGCTCTTTCAACTGTTCTATCAATGTGAGCTGGTTAAGGCGTGCTGCTTTTTGTGCATTCAGGTCAACCTTGCCCTGCAGCAGTTCGGGTTTGGCACCCAGGCCAACGCTTAATTTCTTTTCGGCTACTTTCACCCGCTCTTCATTGATGCTCATCTGTTCTTCAATGGCTTTCAATTGTTGTTTCTGCCTTACTATATTGTAGTAGTTGTTGATGACATTGGCCACCGAGGTCACCATCTGGTTCCTGATATTGAGTTCACCCAGTTTTACAAACTCATTCAGTTTATCCCTGGTGGCAAACATCTTAAGCCCGTCGAATAATGTCCAGTTAAGCTGAACAGAAGCGTTGATGTTATTGGAGCGTATGCCGTTACTTTCTCTTTTGCTTCCATCAGCCAGCCTTTGTTTCTGGCTGTTATTATTATACACCAGTCCTGTTGTGGCATTCAGCCTGGGCAGGAAAGCAGCCCTGGCATAGGATTTATCCAGTGCATAAGAACCGGAGTCGTTGCGTAATAATTGTATATCAAAATTATTTTCGAGGGTGGCAGCAATGGCTTGTTCTACCGTCAGTTTATTTTGTGCTGCTGCAGGGAGCGTACATAACAGGATAACAAAATACATTACCGTTATTGTAAAGCGATTCTTCATTCAAAAACATTTAGTTTAAACCTGTGTAGCTGCCGGAGGTATATCGTCCAGCGCACTTCTCTTTTTCTTTGTTGAAAGATATGAATACATGGCAGGGATAACAAAAAGTGTAAGTATCAGTGAGAACATTACCCCGCCAACAATTACAATACCCAGCGGGATACGGCTGGTGGAAGCATCGCCCAGCGAAAGCGCCAATGGCAATGCACCCAGGCTCATGGCAAGGCTTGTCATAATGATAGGGCGGAACCTGGCCACAGAAGCTTCTATCACTGCCGGTATTTTTTTATTTCCTGCCAGTTGTTTCTGGTTGGCAAATTCAACGATCAATATACCGTTCTTGGTTACCAATCCAATGAGCATGATCATTCCTATCTGCGAAAAAATATTTAAGGTTTGATTGAACATCCATAAAGTAATTACCGCACCTGCAAGCGCCAGCGGCACAGTGAACATGATGGTGAAGGGGTCAATGAAGCTTTCAAACTGTGCTGCCAGCACCAGGAAGATAAGTACCAGTGCAAGGATAAAAGCAAAAGTTGTATTGCCAGAGCTTTCGGCAAAATCCCTTGATGAACCACTAAGCGCAGTAGAAAAAGATTCATCCAGCAGTTTCTTTGAAATGTCCTGCATCACTTTTATACCATCGCCTACAGTTTTGCCCGGTTGCAATCCTGATGAAATGGTGGCCGACCTGTACCTGTTAAAATGATAAATGGTTGGCGGGGTCACTTCTTCACTGTAAGTGATGAGGTTTTCCAAAGCAATTGCATCGCCACGGTTATTGCGTACATAAATGCTTTTTAGATCAGAAGGGTCATCACGGTCGGAGCGTACCACCTGGCCAATTACCTGGTATTGTTTTCCGGCACGGGTAAAATAACCCATGCGCCGGTTACTCATAGATAGTTGTAATGTTTCGGAAATATCATCCACGCTTACGCCCAGGGCGCTGGCTTTCATCCTGTCGATAGTTATACGTAACTCAGGCTTGTTGAATTTAAGGTCCACATCAACTCCCTGCAATACATCACTCTTATTGGCTTCTTCCAAAAACTTAGGTAATACTTTTTTTATTTTTTCAGGGTCTACATTCTGCAGAACGAACTGCACCGGCTGGCCACCACGACGGTTTACCGAAATGGTTTGATCCTGTATGGCAAATGCCCTGCCTTCATTAAAACGGCCAACTTTTTTATTTACCCAGTCAACAACATCCTGCTGGCTGCGTTTGCGTTCGGAAGGGTTGACCAATACCACCCTCACAAAACCCGAGTTGGAAGAGCCTGAACCGGTGAAGCCCGGTGCAGTCATACTCACCATGTATTTTTTTTCGGTTATGGAATCAAGCAAGAAGCCGGAAAGCTTATCCATGAACTTATCCATGGCATCATACGATGTGCCCTCTGGTGCAGTAACAGAAAGGCGGAACCCACTCTTGTCTTCCATAGGAGCAAGTTCGCTTTGTAAAGTGTTGCCTACAAAATATATGAGGGAGAAGCAGGCGATAATAATAACCGGGGCCAACCACCTCAATTTCATGAAGCCATTCAATGTACGGCGGTAGCCATTTTCAAGGCCTCGGAAAAAAGGTTCGGTTACTGTATAGAACCAGGAATGTTTGTGTGATTTACCCGCAAGAAATACGTTGAGTACCGGCGTAAGTGTAAGCGATACAAATGCGGATATGAGAACCGCACCGGCGACGACTATACCAAATTCACGGAATAATCTTCCCACAAAACCTTGCAGGAAAATGATGGGAAGGAATACAATGGCCAGTGTTATGGATGTGGCTATTACAGCAAAATAAATTTCTTTAGAACCTTCTTTAGCCGCCTGCCACTTGGGCATTCCGCCTTCGATCTTTTTATAAATATTTTCCGTTACCACAATACCATCATCAACTACCAAACCGGTAGCCAGCACAATAGCCAGCAGGGTGAGCACATTGATGGTGAAACCTGAAATGTACATGATGAAGAAAGCGCCGATCAGTGACACAGGAATATCTATCAACGGGCGGATGGCGATGAGCCATTCCCTGAAGAAAAGATAGATGATAAGCACAACCAGACCAAAAGCTACTAATAATGTTTCGCCAACTTCATTGATTGATTTACGGATGTATTGTGTCTGGTCCCACGAAAGTTCAAAGCGGATATCAGGTGGTAGGTCTTTCTTTATCTGGTTAATGCGTTTGGTTATCTCATCGGCAATAGCAATATAATTGGTACCCGGCTGTGGAATAACAGCAATAGCAATCATGGGAACACCGCTTTCTTTCAATACGCTTTCTTCGTTCTCGGTACCAAGTACAGCTTCACCCACATTTTTTAAACGGATGTCTGTTCCATTTACATTTTTTACGATCAGGTCATTGAATTCTTCTTCTGTATTCAGCTTACCAAATGTGCGGATAGAAAGTTCGGTGGCGTCTCCAGAAATTTTTCCTGAAGGCAATTCCACATTTTCTCTCAGCAATGCAGTCTGCACATCACCTGGTGTAAGCGCATAGGCGCTGAGTTTTTCGGGAGAGAACCAGATACGCATAGCATATTTCTTCTCACCCCATATCAATACATTACTTACACCAGGAACAGTTTGCAGACGTTCTACAATATTATTATTGGCAAACTCGGTTATCTGTAAAGAGTTGCGGATATTGCTTTGCAGCAACATGATGATCACCGGGTCGTTGCTGTTATCGGCTTTGGATACAACGGGTGGTGCATCCAGGTCGCTGGGTAATGAACGGGTAGCCTGCGATACTTTATCACGAACATCGTTGGCAGCTTCTTCCAAATTAGAGCCCAATACAAATTCCACACTGATATTGCTGCTTCCCTGCGAACTTTGCGAAGAGATATTTTTTATGCCGGCAATACCATTGATGGCTTTCTCCAGTGGTTCGGTTATCTGCGTTTCTATGATCTCGGCATTGGCGCCGGGGTAGGAGGTACGCACACTGATATTGGGAGGGTCAAGTGCCGGGTAATCACGTACACCCAGGAAATAATACCCGATTGTACCAAACACCACGATGAGGATGTTAAGTACAATGGCAAATACCGGCCTGCGTAAACTGAATTCTGAAATGTTCATACTACCCGTCGGACTTTATTTATTTATTTTACCCATTTCAACTTTTGCATCAGGCTTAAGGCTCATTAAACCAGTTGTAATGATGGTGTCACCGGCTTTGAGGCCTGTTAATATTTGTACAAGTGATGAATCCCTTATACCAGTAGTAACATCGGTAAACATGGCCACACCACTACGATAAACAATTACTTTTTTCCCACGTGCCTGAGGGATTATGGCTTGTGTGGGTATCATTAAACCATTGGGGTCGGTATTAAAATCGGTGACCACTTTGGCAAAAACGCCAGGCAATAATTTTCCGTCGTTGTTGGTAACAACAGCTCTTATGTTCTGGCTTCTTGTATTTTCAGCCAGGCCCGATTCGGCTGCTATGATACGTGCCGTATATTTTTTTGGATTGCCTTCAACAGTAAAGTCAACAAGCTGCCCTGTTTTCAGGCTGCTGGTAAACCTTTCCGGTAAAACAAAATCAAGTTTTAACTGGCTGTTCTGGCGCAGGGTGCTGATGATCGTTTGTGGTGTGACATAAGAACCTGAACTGATATTCTTTAAACCGAGGGTTCCGCTGAAAGGAGCTCTTACTTCTGTTCTGCTGATATTGGTTCTAATAATATCCATATCGGCCCTGATGGTATTTACCTGCAGCACACTCAGGTCGTACTCCTGCTGGCTCACGCCACTTATCTTCAGTAGTTCCCCCATGCGTTTTACTGTTTGCTCGGCCACAGCCACCTGCACATTCAGTTTTTTTAACTGGGCCTGCAAGTCGCCATCATAGATCTTTGCCAACAATGCTCCTTTACCAACAGTTCTTCCTTCATTGATATTGAGATAAACAAGCCTCCCGGATATTTCAGGATGTATCTCTGTTGTTTCATTGGCAATGATGGAACCGGGTAACTCTTCCCTGTCGCTTACCAGTTTTGTTTTAACGATATAGCCTTCCACTTTTGGTACAGGCGGTTTGGTGGCAGCAGGTGCTGCTGCTTTTTTATCGGAACTGCTGCATGAATGCAGTAAAAAAACGAGGATAATAATGCCGGAAAATGAATGGGAATATCGAAAAGCTGCTTTCACCTGTTATTAATTTATTTCGGGGCTTAAATGTAAGCCATACTTCACTATCCCGAACATTTTTTTATATAACTGGTACAGGCTATTGCTTCGCTTTTACTTTTACGGTTTGCTTTATGCGGTTGGCCTGGTGTATCAGTTCCTGTTTTTCTTTGCTTAAAATGGTAATATGCCCCATTTTCCTGCCGGGTTTGGTTTCTTTTTTACCATAAATATGAACAAATACATTTTCTATTTGTAAGATATCATTTAGCCCTTCATAGACAGCTTCGCCGGTATGGCCATTTTCGCCGAGCAGGTTTACAATGGCTGCAGGTAAAATATGATCAGTGCATCCTAATGGATATCCCAGCATTACCCGCCACAGCATATCAAACTGTGAACTGTAATTTGCTTCAATGGTATGATGACCGCTGTTGTGTACCCTGGGAGCAGTTTCATTTACCAATACATTATCGTTATGGTCAACAAATAATTCTACGGCAAAAATGCCCGGGCTTTTTAAGTCTTTCACCGCTTTCAATGCAACCGCTTCTACTTTCCATAAAACCTTTTCGGGCAGTACTGCAGGGCTTACCTGGTATTCGAGCAAATTAAGCCGGTTGTCGAAAACCATATCAACTGGAGGGTAGAGTGCATTTTCGCCTTTATCATTTACTGCAATGATCACCGAGATCTCTTTTTTAATGGAAACTAATTTTTCCAGCACAGCAGGTGCATCAAACCCTTTCGAAATGTCTTCTTTTGTTTTTATTAACTCCACACCCCGGCCATCATACCCGCCCATTCCTATTTTATGAGCAGCTGGTAAAAAAGCGGCGTGGGTATCCAGATCCAACTTATCCTGAGTAATTATAAATTCACTCGTTGGTATTTCATTGTCTTTATAGAACTGCTTTTGTAAGATCTTATTCTTTATAGTTCGCAAGGCAGATGGTTTTGGATATACCTTTACACCTTCGTTTTCCAGTTTTTCCAGCGCATCCTCATTCACCGATTCAATTTCAATTGCCAGGGCGTCAAGGCCTTTTCCGAAATTGTATACATCATCAAAATGGCTGATATTCCCTTTCGTAAAATGGTGGCAGAGATGTGCTGCAGGGCAGTGCTCATCTTTTTCCATCAGGTAAGTTTCAACAGGGTAGTTGGCAGCAGCCTGTAATAACATTCTCCCTAACTGGCCGCCGCCGAGTATACCAACTCTGAGCGAAGTCGAAGAGTTTATCGTTGGTCGAGCGGAGTCGAGACCTTTTTCCAAATCTTTATATTTATGATGAGATAAATTATTGCATTGCGAAAGTAGTTGAAGCTTATGAAAATTACCTTCTATTAAAGCCAGTTTCTTTTCTTTGCTCCATCCTTTTATCTGTTTTCTCTTTCCATAGCATCTTTCAAAAAAGGAATGGTTTCGTAATATTTTAATTCTAATGGTCTTCTTTTGAAAGTATAACATGTTTCATAATAGCCATCTATGTGTTCCTGGAATCTTCTGACTAAGTCATCCGTAAGTCCGGTATAATAAGAATCGTCACTACATAAAATGATATAAACATAAAAAGCTTCCTGTTGGGTATTGTAAAGCATAGATGCAAAATAATTCATTGCTGGCACTTTTAAACCAGCTCGTTTCTCGACTCCGCTCGAAACTGGCATTTTTACCCTTCGACTCCGCTCAGGGTAATACAAAAGATTTGTTATCTTTGGTTTAACGATGACTCCTGACTATCCTCATAAATTATTTTCTGACAAACGAAACAGCTATTCATTGCTGATGCTTGCACTGGCAATGGATTCGGCCGATTAATTTGATGACAACTATTTCTTCATTTCAAATTAATTTTTATGGGAACAATTACAACACAACCTTCGGTAGCAAATAGCAGTACAACTGATTTTCTTCCTTTGCATGGCACCGATTATGTAGAGTTTTATGTGGGTAATGCCAAACAGGCTGCCCATTTTTATAAAACGGCATTCGGGTTTCAGTCACTTGCCTATGCCGGTCCCGAAACCGGCATGAGGGATAAGGCGAGCTATGTCATCCGCCAGAATAAACTCACTTTTGTTTTAACTACACCGCTTCGTACAGAAAATCCTGTAGCAGACCATATATATAAGCATGGCGACGGCGTAAAAGTATTGGCTTTAAAAGTTGATGATGCGGCAAAATCATTTGCAGAAACAATGAAACGTGGCGCTAAAGCTCATCTTGAACCAACCGTTTTGAAAGATGATGATGGTGAAGTGGTATTGAGTGGCATACATACATACGGCGACACCGTACATATCTTTGTAGAAAGAAAAAATTACAAAGGTCTTTTCATGCCGGGGTTTAGAGAATGGAAATCGGATTATAATCCGGCAGAAACGGGTTTATTACATGTTGACCATTGTGTGGGCAATGTAGGCTGGAACCAGATGAATCCCCGGGTGAAATTTTATGAAGAGGTTATGGGTTTCAGGAATATCCTGAGCTTTGATGATAAAGATATTTCAACCGAGTATTCAGCACTGATGAGTAAAGTGATGAGTAATGGAAATGGATATGTAAAATTCCCTATCAACGAACCTGCAGAAGGAAAGAAAAAAAGCCAGGTGGAAGAGTATCTTGATTTTTACAATGGAGAAGGGGTACAGCACGTAGCAATAGCTACGAATGATATAGTGGAAACAGTTTCGGAATTACAAAAAAGAGGGATCGAATTTTTATCCATACCTGCCAGTTATTATGAAACAGTTTTGGACAGGGTTGGTAAAATAGATGAAGACCTGGAGCCATTGCAAAAGCTGGGTGTATTAATTGACCGGGACGACGAAGGCTACCTTTTACAGATATTCAGTAAACCACTGGAAGACCGGCCAACCTTATTTTTCGAGATAATTCAGCGCAAAGGAGCTCAAAGCTTTGGCAAGGGAAATTTCAAAGCCCTTTTTGAAGCCCTGGAAAGAGAACAGGATGCAAGGGGCAATCTGTAAGTAAACATGGTGATAATATCTTATAGATAGCTGATTTATAGTTAATGGGCAGTATTATTTTTTTGTATAGGGTGTTGGTTTTATATAAGAAAATATTTATTTTCACATTTAGCTAACAGATTTTCCAATTTTCCAGACCATTTTAATGAAGTACTTAACGTCAAAATTCAGCCTATTTGCATTTGTTGCAATGTTTGCAACGGTGTCGGCATTTGCACAGGCTTCATTCGCTGGTGGCCCCCGGACTTATTCAAAAAGCGGAGATTTAATAGACCGTGTTGAGGATTCCTTAAAAAGACAATTCGAAGAGAAAAATCTTAACTGGCCGCCGCAGTCACTTTATATCCGTTCATTTAAATACGATCGTCAGCTAGAGGTTTGGGTAAGAGCCGACAACAGCGACCAATACAAACTATTTAAGACTTACAAGGTTTGTATGCAAAGCGGCACCACCGGCCCCAAACGTGTGGAAGGCGATTACCAGGTGCCTGAAGGTTTTTATTATATCAATGAATTTAATCCCAACAGTAAATACCACCTGGCGCTCGGGCTCAATTATCCAAATGCTTCCGACAGAATTTTAAGTGATTCCATACGCCCAGGTGGTGCCATTTATATTCATGGCAGTTGTGTATCTACCGGTTGCATTGCCATTAACGATGCACCCATTGAAGAACTTTATACCATGGCATCAAAGGTTAAAGTAAACGGACAGGATTTTATTCCCGTTCATGTCTTCCCCGTTAAGTATAATGTAAAAAAATCTATTGAATACCTTGCTGAATCAACACTTGGTAACCAGACTGTTCAAAAGTTCGCTGTAAAACTCAAAGAAGCTTTTGATTATTTTGAAGAGAAGAAACAGTTGCCGCTCATACTGGTAAATAAGGCAGGCGAATATGTGATCAATTAGCGCATCAATACCTGCACCGTTTCTGTGGTACGCTGCGTAAGTAAAACAACCTTCCCTTTTGTAAGTTCATCATACTTTTCCCTTGTATAATGCCTGATAGTAAGTAAGGTTAGGTTTTTCTCTAATTGTACATCAAATATTTCCGAAGCAGCAAGGGCAAGCTTCTCAATCTTTTCTGTTTTATCATCCAGGCAGCATAACAAACTCACAGCGCCATTCTGCGACAGGTTAGGGCGGATCTTTATACTGGAAAACATTTCATGCAATTGTGCAATCGGCTTTTCTTCCACGAAAGAAAAATCTTTCGAGTTCAGTTGCATCAATACCTGGTTCTTTTTTAACACAATTACAGGAGGAAGGTTATGAACAGGTTTATTACTGATGATAGTTCCTTTTAATTCCGGTTTCAAAAAACAGCGTACGTGCAGTGGGATATTTTTGTTTTCAAGTGGCTTGATGGTTTTGGGATGTATCACCTGTGCGCCATAATAGGCCATCTCAACCACTTCCCGGTAACTCAGTTCTTCCAGCACCTGTGCTTCAGGAAATTCTTTAGGGTCGGCATTCATTACACCTTCCACGTCCTTCCAGATGGTTTGGCTTTCGGCATTTAAAATATTGGCAAAGATGGCGGCGCTGAAATCACTGCCTTCCCGCCCAAGCGTAGTACTTTCGTTTTCATCCGTTGAGCCAATAAATCCCTGTGTAATTATAATATCAAAATCAGCAAATAAAGGCTCAATATCTGTCTTTACCTTTTGCCCGGTATAATTCCAGTTGATAGAAGCATCCCTGAAATTGTCATCGGTACGTACAATATCCCGAACATCGATCCATTTATTTTTAATGCCAGCTTCATTCAGGTAGTCACTAACCAGGGATGTACTCAGCAGTTCACCACTGCAAACAACCTGGTCATAATAATAATCATATTCCCTCACCGGCTTATCATGCAGCAACCATTCAACCTCGGTAAAAAAATCTTTTAAGCGGTTTTCGGCTTCCTGCCAGTTTTTTGTAACCAGGTACCTGAGTATGTTAAGATGTGATTCTTTTACCTGCTCAAACAATTTCAATGCATCAGCCTGCCGTCCTTCAAAAAAAGCATCGGTTACTTTTTCCAAGGCATTGGTGGTTTTGCCCATGGCAGAAATAATGACCAGTATCTTCTCACCCTTAAATGAACTTAATATATTACCCGCATTTTGAATTCTCTCCACCGTATTGATACTGGCACCGCCAAACTTAAAAACCTTCATTTGTTGTGGGTTGATTATGTAAATTGGTTAATTTAGATTTCTTAAATTGAGAGCAAAAATCGTTAATCTTGCCAAATAAACTAATTATTGGTTCAATCAATTAAGTAATATGAATATCAACCGGCGAATACAGACTTTGGATGAATTCACCATCCAGCAAATGAGAGATTTCCCAAAAGCAACAGGAGAGCTGGCAGGCTTATTAAGGGATATTGGCCTGGCAGCAAAACGGGTTAATGTAGAAGTGAATAAAGCGGGCCTGGTGGATATTTTAGGGGATGCCGGAAGTATTAATGTGCAGGGAGAAGAAGTGAAAAAGCTGGACGTGTATGCCAACAACCAGTTTATGGGTGTGTTGCAACATGGCATCAGTTGTGCCGGCATTGGCAGTGAAGAACTGGATGAGATCGTTGTGTTTGATGATGTTGTGAGCAACAACAGTAAATATGTTTGCCTTTTCGATCCGTTGGATGGAAGCAGCAATATTGATGTAAATGTTTCTATCGGGACCATCTTCAGCGTATTTCGCAGGGTGAGTGAACTGGGTAAGCCGGCAACCAAAGAAGATTTTTTACAGCAGGGTAACAAACAGGTTGCTGCAGGATATGTGATCTATGGTTCATCAACAATGTTTGTATATGCCACCCGTAGAGGTGTGAATGGATTTACATTAGATCCATCAATTGGTGAATATACTTTGAGTCATCCTGATATTAAATGCCCCGAAAAAGGGAAAATATATTCAGTGAACCATGGAAACTTTTTCCAGTACGATGAACCGGTAAAAAAATACATTACCACCTGCCAGAAAAAAGATAAAACGAATGGCGGGCCCTATACACAACGCTATATTGGCAGTATGGTTTCGGATGTTCACCGTAACCTGATAAAGGGCGGAATTTTTATGTACCCCGGTACAACAGATAAACCAAAGGGTAAATTAAGATTGTTATATGAGTGTAACCCGTTTGCCTTTATTATAGAAAGGGCAGGAGGACTCGCCACCAATGGAAAGATAAGGATACTGGATATTCAACCAACCGAACTTCACCAGCGTACTCCTTTTTTTATTGGCAGTAAACTGATGATGGAAGAACTGGCAAGCCATTTGGAAAGTTGAGAACAGGTTTGCGATGACATCAATTATTTTATACGAGGATAAATACCAACCCGATTTCAAACGGTTGAACATGGAATGGCTGGAGAAATATGGCTTGACCGAAGCATATGATCTTGCTATACTGAATAATCCCCGGGGTAAAATAATTAATGAGGGTGGTTGTATTTTCCTGGCTGTAGAGGATGAAATAGTGATTGGTACTGCAGGGCTTGCAAAAATGGGTAACACACAGTATGAATTGGTCAAGATGGCGGTTGATCCGGCGGCAAGGGGAAAAGGAATAGGTAAATTACTCTTGAATTACTGTCTTGATCATGCAAAAAGAATTGGTGCAGAAAAAATATCTCTTTTTTCAAGCACACATTTAAAAACAGCATTGAAAATGTATGAAGAGGCGGGCTTTAAATATATGGATGTAACAGATAGCCCTATGTTGACCGCCGATATTAAAATGGAAATATCTTTGGTATAAATTATAGTCAATGTCATCAACCATCATATCAGTAAAAAATCTTGTTAAGAATTACGGTTCATTCCAGGCTGTAAAAGGAATTTCTTTTGATGTGTTTGAAGGAGAAATATTTGGTTTGCTTGGTCCTAATGGTGCAGGAAAATCCACTACGCTGGAGATCATTGAAACGCTTCGCACAAAAACAAGTGGAGAAGTGATGGTTTGTGGAATGAACCTGGATAAAGAGCCGGATAATATTAAAAAGATCATCGGTGTACAATTACAAAGTTCAGGTTTTTATCCAGGACTTACCCTTGTTGAACTGATCCATTTATTTGGTGGGTTGTATAATCGGCCCGTCAATCCGCCGGAATTATTGAAACTTGTAAACCTGGAAGAAAAAGCGAAAAATAAATACAAGGACATGAGTGGCGGGCAGAAACAAAGATTTTCTATTGCCACTACATTAATAAATAAGCCTAAAATCATTTTTTTAGATGAACCAACAACCGGCCTTGATCCGCAGGCACGCAGGAATTTGTGGGAGCTTATTAAAAATATCCGTTCGCAGGGCACCACCGTTATTATTACCACGCATTATATGGATGAGGCGGAACAATTATGCGACCGTATTGCCATTATGGATGAAGGGAAAATAATATCCCTCGATAGTCCCGATAAAATGATCGACGACCTCGTAAACACCGGCTTTGAACGTCCCAAGCAGGTAAAGGCCGCCAGCCTGGAAGATGTTTTTATACATTTAACAGGTAAGGAAATGAGGGATGAGTAAAATGTCGTTTATTTGCATTCAAATTTTTCACAAAAAAGATGTTTAATGAAAAAAGTATTTATCAGTTCAGTTATTGTATTGGCTGCAATGATGAGTGTTTCGGCACAAAGTGGTAAAAAGCCGGCCACAAAACCAGTTGCAAAAACAACAGTTAAACCTAAAACGCCTGTTTTGAAAAACCTCCTGGACAGTTTTAGCTATGCAGCGGGTTATAATGTAGCCACCAATATGAAAGCACAAGGTATCACCAGGCTGAATATTGAAATGATGCAAAAAGGGCTTGATGATGTTTTTAAGAACAGCAACCCTATGTTAACAACTGAGGCTTCCAATGAGTGTATGCAAAAGCAACTTGGCATTTTTGCTGCTGAAAAGACTGAAGCAGACAAGTCAGGCGGAATAGCTTTCCTGGAAGCAAATAAAAAACGTAAAGGAGTTATTACTTTACCCAGCGGCTTGCAATATGAAGTTATTAAGAGTGGAGATGTTAACGGGCCGCTTGCCAAAATAGTTGATACCGTTGAAGTGAATTATATCGGTACTTTAATTGACGGTAAAGAATTTGATAATTCATATAAAAGAGGGCAGCCTTATGGAACCACACTCACTACAGTAGTTAAAGGCTGGACAGAGATCCTGCAATTGATGAGGGTGGGTGACCAATGGAAAGTATATATTCCGAGTGAACTGGCATATGAAGGCAATGGTGCTGCCGGTGGTGCTATCCCTCCTTATGCGGTATTGGTTTTTGATATGACTTTGGAAAAGATCAGGCCTGCAGTTGAAACACCTAAAACCGGACAATAATGAATGAAGATCCCAGATACCCGATAGGCAAATACCAGGGTCAGCCTTTTTCTGAAAACCAATGGAAAGAGTGGCTGATTGATATTAAGAACCTGCCTCAGCATATGGAAAATGCTGTACTTAACTTAGATGAGGCACAACTGGACACTCCATATCGTGACGGGGGATGGACTGTAAAACAGGTTGTGCATCATGTTGCCGATAGCCATATGAATGCTTATATACGTTTTAAACTCGGGCTTACCGAAGATAATCCAACTATTAAACCTTATGATGAAGCAGCATGGGCCGAAATGGCGGATACAAAAAACCTGCCCATCAATATCTCTTTGACCATTTTACATGCTGTTCATACACGCTGGAATGAAGTTTTGAAAAATATGAGCAGGGAAGACCTTGACAGAACCTTATTTCACCCGGGAAGTAAAAAACAATTCACACTTTGGGAATTCCTCGGCCTGTATTCCTGGCATAGCAGGCATCATGTGGCGCATGTAACTTCTCTGAGGGAGAGGATGAAATGGTGAAGCTGTTATCCGTTAATTGTTAATCGGGATTAACGGATAACTGATAACAATTAACTGCATCATGGACTGGAAAACACTCTCATCAAAATACCTGAGCAAGCACATTTATTTTACGGCCAGGGAAGACCGTTGCGAAATGCCTAACGGGCAAATTGTTGATCCTTACTTTGTGGTTGAATTACCTGTGTCTGTATGTGCTATGGCCATTATAGAAAATAATGAGGTCATCCTGCTGCAGCAATACCGCCATCCGTTAAAAGAGACGATACTGGAGATACCCGGCGGTTTTGTAGATAAAGGGGAGAGCTCCGAAAAAGCAATGGCAAGGGAACTGCTGGAAGAAACAGGCTATGAATTTTCTGATATCATTTTTTTAGCAAGGGTTGCTGCCAACCCAGGGGTACTGGATAATTATACCGACCTGTATTTGGCAACGGGAGGGAAAAAAATTTCTGCACAGCATTTAGATGCCAGCGAAGAAATTGAAATAAAACTCTTTTCTGCAGAAGCAGTTAGGGAGATGTTGATGAAAAATGAATTTAAACAGGCCCTGCACGCAAGCTGCCTGTTTTATGCGTTTAATAAACTGGATTCACTCAAATAGACGGAGCTGTCTACTTCTGCTACCATAAACACACTTCCGCAAACAATAATGATATCTCCTGCAGTGGCAGATTTTTTAGCTGCATGTAAAGCGCTGTTCACTTCATCAAAACTTTCGCCATTCAATCCAAACGCCGCAGCCTTTTCCTTTAATTGCTCATGTGGCAAGGCCCTGGTAATATGGGCATTACTGAAATAATACCTGCTTGTTTTTGGCAAGATGGACAATACTTTGTTTACATCTTTGTCTTTAACCATGCCCATCACAAAGTGTACTGCTGATGGGTCAATATGTAATAGGGGAAGTTGTTGCAGTAACTGTTTTATTCCATCTTCATTATGTGCCACATCAAGTATGATAGTTGGGCTCTCATGTATCACATCCCAGCGGCCATGAAGCCCTGTAAGCGCTTTAACGGTTTTCAGAGCAGTTTTTTCATCTTCATTTTTTATAGTAAAACCTTGTTGCATTAAAATACCTTCAGCACATAAAACGGTAGATAGATTTTTGGCCTGGTATAAGCCGTTAAGGTCAAGTTCAAACGATTCTGTTATATCATGTTGAATATTCTTCACATCGCAATAAAGTGAACGAGGTGTATAATTAATATTAAAAACTTTATACTCGTTCTGTGCAAAATGAATGGGTGCGT
>CAYTQB010000052.1:0-20004 GCA_964439615.1 uncultured Ferruginibacter sp.
GTTGCATCATCAATCTTAAATTCTCCTATCCGGGTGCGACAAAGGCTGCTGAGATAAGCGCCACAACTTAGTGCAGCGCCATAATCATTAGCCAGGCTGCGGATATAAGTGCCGGTGGAACAAATAACTTTAAAATGCACGACGGGCAATTCAGTTTTTGTTATTTCAAAAGAGCTGATGTGTATGCTACGTGGTTTTAATTCAACCTCTTCTCCCCTCCTTGCCAATTCATATAAAGCAACTCCATCTTTTTTTATGGCTGAGAACATGGGTGGAAGTTGTTCTATTTCGCCAACGAATTTTTGAGTAGTTGTATAAAGCATTTCATTTGTAACAAATGATGCATCTTTCTTTTGTTCTGGTTCACTCTCCAGGTCGTAGGTGGGCGTAACAGCGCCAAGGGTAAATGTTCCGGTGTATTCTTTTTCCTGCGCCATATACTCATTGATCTTTTTGGTGAACTTACCCGTGCAAACGATCAATAAACCTGTTGCCAGCGGATCAAGTGTACCGGCATGCCCTATCTTTTTTATTTGTAACAAGCTGCGCAGCTTTCTAACTACATCGAACGAAGTCCAGTGGAGGGGTTTGTTTATTAAGAGCACTTTTCCCTCAAGGTAAGGCTGCTGAATGGCAGGATCAATAGGAATTCTTTCTTTACGCAACGGTTTATCAGGCTTCTCTCCTGCTTCTATCAGTTTATTAGTAAATCTTAACCTGTAAGTTTGTTTACGTGCCACTTTTATTTTTTACAAAAGTACTGATTGAATATTCATGAGATTTTAAAAACTATCCTGACTTCAAAGGCCCTGAGGGCCGAAACTTTGGTAATTGTCAGAAAAGTAGAGGACTAAGCCCCGGAGGGGCGGCATTTTGGTAACCCACATAAAGTTACAAAGACCAAGCCCCGGAGGGGCGCCATTTTCAATCGTAAAATTCAAAAAGATATTTTTCATCATAATTTACTTCAAAGTCAGTAAGCATTTTTAAGTACTCTTCTTTGAATGATCTTGTTTTATGATGTTCTTCCTGGTTAATGATATATTTGATCACAACATCACGCTGGCCTTTAGCATAAGAGAATGCGCCATATCCTTCCTGCCATTGAAATTTGCCTTTTATGAAATGTTGTTCATTAATCCATTTGCTGCTGTTCGCTTTTACTGCACTCATAAAATCAGCAATGCTGGTAGTAACAGGCATACCGAATAAAATATGCACATGATCTTTCCAGCCACCTACGGCAAGTGATTTTGCGCCTTTGCTGGTAATGATACCGGAAATGTACCGGTGCAGGTCATCACGCCATTCTTTCAGGATAAAATTATCCCTGTATTTAACTGCAAATACAGCATGAATAGTTATTTGTGAATAGGTGTTGGGCATTAAAAATGTCGCCCCTACGGGGCTTGCTTAATTCAGATCATTTATGTTACCAAAATAGCGCCCCGCCGGGGCTTATAAAAATAATGATTTTTTTTTTTGCGTAGTATGAAGATTTGTGCCGGCAATCATTAGAAAATTGTGCCGGTAGTAGCGTATCTTTATGAGTTGGCAGCCCTTTTAAAGAGCATTACGTTCCTAATAATATTAATTTATGGAGAAACAACTACAAAAGCTTGACGAATGTTTAAAGGAAACACTCGGACTGGCTAAAACTCATAGAGAAATTTCCGAAATAGATATTATTGAATACAATGAATTCCACAAGAGAATTTGTACAGAACATGAAGACGGCGAAAAACACTTTGCTTCATTTCAAAAACTTGTGAAAGATTACAACGACGACAAATCAAAATTTAGCAATGAGCTTAAACAGATAAAATCTTTATTATCAAACGCATTAAAGGACATAGACACATTACTTGTCGAAAAGCAAGAATTGCTGCAAACAGAGTCAAAATTTGGAAGCAGATTAGGAAAGCCTAATGATGATTTTCTAAAACTTATAAGTCAGAATATTTTGAAGACTGACACCAAAGTGTACATAGAAACTTATGGCAAGAAAGTGTATGGCAGTTTTACTTCGGATGGATATTTCAAATTAGATTTGAATGACAAACTGTTTTCATCTCTCACAACGGCAGCTTCTTATGTTTGTGCCAAACCAAAAGTAAATGGATGGCAACTTTGGTACTGTGTTGACGAGACTGGAGTAGTTCAAGTACTCAAGTTTTATCAAACCCAAATAAGCTAACTGTAAAAAACTACGGCCAACATTAACTACGTAAAAAACCGTTCAAAAGCTGGGTTTTTTATGGTTTAGCTGAACAGTAATTAGGTTGATACAACTTCTATATCGCCTGCCTCGCCTTCAATTCTAAATACTTATTTACCGCATTAATAGTAAGATGTTCAGGTGCCGTTAACACAGAAAGGATGCCATGCTTCTTTAGTTCTTTTACGATCAGCCTTTTTTCAAACTCAAATTTTTCTGCAATGGTCTTTATATAAACTTCTTCCACATTCTTTGCATCCAAATGAGAAAGCGTATGCAATTCGGTATTCTCAAAGAACACCACCATCAGCAAATGGTGTTTAGCTATGGAACGCAGGTAATTCAACTGGCGGTTGAGGCCCGAGAGTGATTCAAAATTGGTGTAGAGAACAATAAGGCTACGGTGCTTGATGCGGTTACGTATCTGCATGTACAACATTTCATAGTCACTTTCTAAAAACGCAGTTTCCTGGTTGTACAATAACTGCAGGATATTCTCTCTTTGTATGGGCTTTCGGTCGGCTGCCAGCAAAGAACCCATCTTATTGGAAAAGGTCATCAGCCCAATCCTATCTTGTTTTTGCAGACAAACATTGGCCAGCACCAGTGTGCTGTTGATAGCATAATCCAGCAGGGTGAGGCCTCCAAAAGGCATTTTCATCAGGCGGCCTTTATCAATAATGCAATATACCTGCTGGCTTTTTTCATCTGTGTAGTTATTCACCATAAGCGATCCCTTTCTTGCGGTCGCCTTCCAGTTCACACTGCGGATATCATCGCCCCTCACATATTCCTTTATCTGTTCAAACTCCATGCTATGCCCTATCTTACGCATACGTTTGTTGCCTTGCTCGGTTTGAATGGAGGTTTGTGAAAGCAGTTCATACTTCCGCATTTGAAAAAAGGAAGGATATACAGGAACAATTTGCCCCGCCTCAATATTATGCCTGTGTTTTAATAAACCCAATAATGATTTTACATAAAGTATGATGCGCCCAAAATCATATTCACCTCTTTCAACAGGTCTTAATTTATACAGGATATTCTTCTGCTCGCCTGCTTTAAAACGGTGAAATAGTTTCCAGTCTCTTTTCTGAAACTGTACGGGCAATTCGTCAATGATCTCCATATCCACTACAAAAAGCATATTATTTTTTACCTGCAGTTCCACTTTATTCTCGTCGCCGTTACTGAAACGGTCGGCCATTAATCTTTTGGCTGAAGGCCCTTTGCTGAAAATAAACAGGAACAGGTAATCAATAATCACCAGCACAATAAAGACCCAGAATAAAATTTTAGGTATTAAAAAAATAACCGGGTAAAGAAATGAAGCAATGAACAAAACAATACAAAGGCATGCCACAAGATAAAATCTTGTAGTCAGGTATAAAGCGCCGATATATTTTCCAATAAAATTCATATCCCTACCTCGGTACTTCAATTGATTTTAAAATAGTATCAATAAGGTCATCTGTTGTGAGGCCTTCCATTTCTTTTTCTGGCGTTAAGATGATCCTGTGCCTCAATACATGCGGCGCCATCTCCACAATATCTTCAGGTGTAACAAAATCTCTTCCTTTGATGGCAGCATTTGCTCTTGCCGATCGAAGTATGGCCAGCGATGCCCTTGGTGATGCTCCTAAATAAAGCGCCGGGTTGTTCCTGGTCTCATGTACAATTTTAGCAATGAACTCAACCAGCTTGGGTTCAACAATGATGGATTGTATCTGGCTCCTGTAATGCTGAATGTCGTGTGGCGATAATAATTTTCTCACACTTTCGATCATCTGTAATTGTGTTTTGCCCTGTTGCCTGTTCAGGATACTTATCTCCTCTTCAAGCGTGGGGTATTTAACATCAATTTTAAAAAGGAAACGATCAAGCTGTGCTTCAGGTAAACGATAAGTTCCTTCCTGTTCAATAGGATTTTGTGTAGCCAATACCAAAAAAGGAATACGCATTTGGTGTGTTATCCCGTCAATGGTCACCTGGCGCTCTTCCATCACTTCAAATAATGCAGCCTGTGTTTTGGCCGGGGCCCTGTTTATCTCATCAATCAAAACAATATTACTGAATATGGGACCAGACTTGAATTTAAAATCTCCTTCCTTTGGGTTAAAGACAGACGTTCCCACTACATCGCTGGGCATAAGGTCGGGTGTAAACTGCAGGCGTGAAAAATCAGCATCAATGATCTTGGCCATCAGCTTTGCAGTTAAGGTTTTGGCTACACCGGGCACGCCCTCAATTAAGATATGCCCGTCGCATAATAGACCTATCAACAGCAGGTCAACCATTTTGTATTGCCCAATGATGACCTGGCCTATCTCGTTTTTAATTTCATAAAGGGCTTTGTTAAGGCCACTCAGGTCGGTGCGTTGTTGAAAAAGATTTTCTTCCATCTGGTTTTGTTTTATCTCAAACCGGCAGGTTTGGCATGTTTATTAAATATACTATCCCTTATTTTTATAAAAGTTCTGTATTTGTTCGTGTAAAGAAAGTAACTGGTAATCGTTTACCTCCATATTCCCGTGTATACCGGCGATGGTACGGTACAGTATCTCCACTTTATCTTTATTTACTCCGCTCTTCCTGCTCAGGGCCGTAATAAAATCTTCATTCACCAGGTTGGTGTTTAGGAAATATTTATTACGAATGTACTCATTGAAATAGGTAACCATTTTATCCGCAACATTCTTATTGTCTTTCTTCTGCAGGTATAACCGGCCGATGGTTTCTGTAAAAGTCACCGTAGTATTTTCATTGGACTTACGCTGCTCAATAACACGCTGCAGCCTTTTACTGCCAAACAGGATATACAACAACAGCAACAGGATAGATATCCAGAAGGCATAGACCAGTTGCTCGTATTTCATTATTTCGCTGAAGACCGAAAAGCTCTTTTTGTCATTCTTTCCTTTTTTACGGTACCATGTTTTGTAATAATAGTCATCCCAATACACCCGCCCTGGAAAACTACGGGTGAATGCAAATGCATTCTGCAGGTATTTATAATTTTTTTCCTGCAGCAGGAAATAATTACTGAATGCACGGGGATCACAATGCAGGAATAATCTTCCTTTGCCACGAAAATAAACAATGGCATTGGGCCTTTTATCTTCATTATATCCTATTGCCCTGGTATTGCTGCTGTCAAGGTTAAAAAAATAATTCCTGAAAGGAAGATAATAATAGGAATACGGAAAGCCTGGTTCTGCAATCCCATTCGAAAATGTGGTCTTCATATTACTGTACATTTCCTCCCTTGCAGGACTGGCATGAAACATTTCATTACAATTTATTTTCGTCAGCAGCAGAGGATCAATATACCCGGCTGAAATGAAGAGTTCATTACCAGCAGCTATATAATCCATCATGGCCTCGATCTCTTCATCATTCACATGCAGAGCAGGTGCAATGCACACATACAGCGAAGAAGTATCATTGATCTCTTTCCAGGTTCTTATAAAAGATTCTTTCCTGAACCAGATGGTATTATCATTGTAGATAGCCCCGAGTTGACGGTAAGCAATATTGGTACCGAAGGGTTTAGTATCATTTTTAGAAAAGGACTCCGTCAAAGAAGGCATTCTTTTCTTGCTCACATCACCAAGGCAGCCGGCCAGTAAAACAGCTGCCAGTAAAATGATGAAAAGATATGTTTGTTTATTCTTCAATGACTGGTTTATAATTTTTGATTGAGCGCTGCAAAATTCGATTCGATCTTCTGGTAGATGCTTCTATCTATCATAAATTCTCCATACCACACATACTCGTAATTCAACGTAAGCGATGCAAAGTCGTTTTGGAAAGCCGGGTTTCTGAGTTCACGTACATACTGGAAATTTGTTTTGTCTTTTGCCAGCTCAACAAGGTTCCTGTCTGAAAGCTTGTGCAATGTTTTCAAATACTGGTAACGCACCGCCTGCCGGTAATTATTAGCCTGCAAAGCCTGGTTAATCAGGTTATCGAAATCGCTTTCACTGCTAATTACCTCTTCTTCCACTTCGGGAGTTTGCTGTTTTGCAGCCCTGGATTCTCTTTTAAATACTCCCTCGGCAAGAAACAGTTTATATAAAATGAAAAGAATAAAGAGTATGGCGAGTGTCCATAACAGCACACGTATAAAGGAAGATGATAAAATGCTGTTCATCACGCCGGGCTCGTATGATCTGGGCTTTGACCTCACCTGCGTTTTTTGTTTTTCCTTCAGCAGGCTGTCCAGGTATTTTGCATAAGCAAATTCCTTCCGGTCTTTCCAGCTTTGCATTGAGTCTGCAGGAAAGATCAACCCGTTTAGATACAGCGTGGTGTCAGGTTTTTCCACAATACTACTCAATGTATGGTCATCTGCCGGAGCTTGTTCAACGACCCCTTCTGATGCGGAAGGTGCCTGAATTATCTCCTGGTCTTTTACGACTAACGTATCACTAACGGTATATTTTTGATCCTGTGCCTGTACAGCAGACAGAACGGCCATACATATAGATGATATGTAGATGATCTTACACATTTTCTTTTTTCAACCGGTTGATGATACCATCGGGTTGAATGTAATAACCTTTCTTATGTAAACGGATGGGATAAATAACAAAATACCAGATGATGAATGCAAGCGAAACCGATAAAATACAAACACTGGCCCACACAGGCAGGCCGGCATTATTTGCCTTATCGTAGGTCTGGCTCATTAAATGGGTGATGTAACTTTCGAAAAAAGCGGCAACAATAAATATGGGTACCAGGCTTATTAAAACTTTGGCCGCATCCTTTGCACCTCTTTTAAACGAAACACTTCTTGCGTAAGTGCCAGGGAATAAAATTCCGCTGGCAAGGATAAAGCCTGCAGTTGCAGCAATAACAATGGCTGAAATTTCCAGTGTGCCGTGTATCCATATAACCAGCACCGATTTTATACCCAACCCCTTTGCGAAGAACATGAACTGGAAAGCCCCCAGCATTATACCATTGCCCCACATGATCCACATGGTGAACAGGCCCAGCGTAAACCCTCCGATGAACGCTTTGAACGCTACACTAATATTATTAAACCCTATCCAGACGAACATCGAAAAAGGGTTACCGTCTTTATACACACCAAATGGATCGCCTTTGGCAATATTTTCCTCGGTCATATCCACATATCCGTCGCCCAGTACGCCCCTCACAAACTCTTCATTATTCATGGAAGAAAAAACACCAATGGCAACAAAGAGGATAAAGACAACGGTTGTAAATAAAAAAATGCGGTGATATCTTTTAAACAGCAGCGGCAATTCAAATTTCCAGAACTGGAATATGCGGCTGTACTTTTCTTTTTTATTCTGGTAGATACTTTGATAAATGCCGGCGGCAATACCGTTTATCCAACGGGTGGCCTTGCTTTTAGGGTAAAAGGTCTTGGCATAACTCAGGTCATCGATCAGGCTGACGAATCGCTCCGCTGTTTCATCAGGGTTATCGGTGGGAGCATGCTGGTACTCATTCCATTTGTCAGCATTCTTTTTTATAAACATCGCCTCCCTCATCTCAAAAAATTAATTTTTGTCATTCCGGGGAACGAGGAATCTCCTTTACATTACATGAGATGCTTCGTACCTCAGCATGACGAAAGTGATTGAATGACCCAGGAAATTATGAATTTACCCAATTATCATTAATGCCTGTAAATTCCCCATTTTTTTACTCATAAAAAAATTCAAGTTTCGCCTTATCTGTACAGCGCAAATTGTAATTTGCAGGCAACATGCCCATCATACAAATAGCAACCGCATTTAATATAGACCTGGAGTTTGAGATTGCAGAGTTTCACAAACGTCTGCTTGCCTATATGATCGATTTTGTGCTGCTCATCATTTTCCTGTTCAGCATGAAATACCTCCTCTACGATGCTTTGCGGCTAGGTTTTGAGCAGAATGCAGGACTGGATATACTTGTTATCTCGTTACCCATGTTATTGTACTCCTTTCTAACGGAGTTATGGATGAACGGACAGACCGTGGGAAAAAAACTGCTGTCGATAAGGGTGATCAGCCTGGAAGGTGGCGAACCTACTTTTGGCCAATACCTGCTGCGCTGGATAACCAAATTCTTTGAATGGCCGTTTCTTTTCGGGTATATCGCTTTTTCAAACAGCAATGTACTTATATATACTTTTATTACCGGTTTATTTGGAATTGCGGTGGTCATTATCATTTCCATCTCTCCCAAAAACCAGCGGCTGGGTGATATGGCAGCCGGAACGGTGATCGTAAACACCAGGTCGGCATTAACAGTTGCCGACACTGTTTTTATGAACATTAATAAAACCGATTATAAAGTGATGTTCCCTGAAGTGATGCGACTAAGTGACCGTGACATCAATACCATCAAAGGCGTTTTGACCATTGCTGCCAAAAGAAACAACTACGATATGTGTCACCGGGTGGCGTTGAAAGTGAAAGAGGTACTGAACATTAATTCAGATATGCATGTTGACCAGTTTTTAGAAAAACTGTTGGAAGATTATAATTACTTAGCTACAAAAGAATAAATCATCACTTTGTTGTGCAAATGAAAATGCCTTGATAGTTCAAGGCATTTTTTTATAAGCAGAAAACAAGCAATCATTATAAGCGGCCACCACTCCTTAAAGCTTCCATGAAGAGCGCTCCAAAGAGAATAAAATAAATGATCATGATGAGCAGGAATATGCCGCCCAGGATAAGCCCGATGATAGAACAGGTTCTGCCTGCATTGGACGAGCTGTAACTGGATGAAGTATATAATTCAGGAGTTGCCTGGTACAACTTACGGTCCTTATTGGCAAGTACTAAACCAATGATGCCGCAGATGACACCAACAATGCCATAACAGAATGCACCAACAATGGAAATGATACCCAGCACCAGTGATGCTGTTGCATTGGGCAGATTGGCCGGTGGAATGGACGAATTTGAATTTTGCTGACCGTTCATATGATGTGTTTTAAAAGTTAATGTGGTTTATTAAAAACGGGAGGCGCTTGATACAGCAAATACAATTAGTATGACGTAAAAAAAGATAGCTACAAGCTGTAAACAAATGCCGATGATAGAACAGATACGACCTGCTCTTATGTTATTGTATGATGCTTCGGAATACAGTTCGGGATTGGCCCGATACATACTCACATCTTTGTTGGATATCACCAGCGCTATGATACCACAGATAAAACAAACAACTATGGATAATATACCCAGCACCAGGGTAGCAGTAGCATTGGGTAATTGGGCAGCACTTTTATGTGGATTGGTCAGGTAATCCCTGTTTTGATCAGACATGACTTAGTTAGATTTTGGTAATTATTATTTTGTAAATATAGCTTACCATGATAATACCTGCACAAAAAATGTAGGAATATTTAAGAATGGCAGTCCCCTGTTTAAACCGCTTTATCAAATGCAGCAGCAAAAAGCCAAAGAGTAAAATAATGGGAACCAGCGCCGGGTACATAATTAAACTACCGGTAAGATCACCACTTAACAGCAGTATAAAACTTCGCTGCATACCACAACCGGGGCAATCAAGATGAGTAACCTGTTTAAATAAACAAGGCACCTGGTGATTCTCCAGCCAGCTAATGATATTTAAAAAGTAGAAGGACATCTAAATAGTTAATGGTTATTTGTTAATAGTTAATAGTTATCAGTTATTGTGGCCAGGATAACTATTAACGTTTAACAGATAACATCAATATGCTCTTGCAAACAATACCCGCTGTGTACTAGGCTTACCTGTTAAAACACATTTACCGGCTTCCTGTTTATTATTTAACGGAATACAACGAATGGTGGCTTTCGTTTGTTCTTTTATCTTTTCCTCAGTTTCTGTTGTCCCATCCCAATGTGCAGCAATGAAACCGCATTTCTCATCCAGCAGTTTTACAAAATCATCCCAATTATCTGCATTCCTGATATTCTCGTTGCGGAATGTAAGCGCCTTGTTATACATGTTCTGTTGGATATCGGTTAAAAGCTTTACAATATGATCCGTCAACCCATCCATCGACACACTATTCTTTTCTTTGGTATCACGACGTGCAACTTCAACTACTTTATTTTCGATATCACGTAGTCCCATAGCGATCCTCACCGGCACACCCTTCAATTCGTATTCAGCAAATTTCCAGCCCGGGCGGCTGTTATCACTGTTATCATATTTAACCCTTATGCCTGCCGCTTTAAGCTGTGCAATGATCTCATTTGCCTTTGCATCAACCTGTGCTTTACTTTCTTCGCCTTTATAAATAGGAACGATCACTACCTGCACCGGTGCAATCTTTGGCGGCAGTACCAATCCCTGGTCATCGCTATGCACCATGATGAGCGCCCCGATCAACCTCGTTGTCATACCCCAGGATGTAGCCCACACATACTCCTGCTTATTTTCTTTATTCAGGAACTGTACTTCAAATGCTTTGGCAAAATTTTGTCCAAGGAAATGTGAGGTACCTGCCTGCAAAGCCTTTCCATCCTGCATCATGGCTTCAATGCAATAGGTTTCTACAGCCCCTGCAAAACGTTCGTTGGCTGTTTTAACTCCTTTGATTACCGGCACAGCCATATATTCTTCCACAAACTCTGCATACACTTTCAACATCTGTTCTGCTTCTTCTACAGCTTCTTCACGGGTGGCATGTGCCGTATGTCCTTCCTGCCATAAGAATTCAGTGGTTCGCAAAAACAAACGGGTACGCATTTCCCAACGCACTACATTGGCCCATTGATTAATTAATAATGGAAGGTCACGATAAGATTGTATCCAGTCTTTGTATGTACTCCAGATGATGGTTTCCGATGTAGGCCGAACGATCAGTTCTTCTTCCAGTTTTGCATCGGGGTCAACAACAATTCCTTTTCCATTCGGGTCGTTCATTAACCGGTAGTGTGTAACCACTGCACATTCTTTGGCAAAGCCTTCTACGTGTGCCGCTTCCTTGCTCAAAAAACTTTTAGGAATGAATAAAGGGAAATAGGCATTCACATGCCCGGTGTCTTTAAACATTTTATCAAGTTGGTCTCTCATGTTTTCCCATAGGGCAAATCCATAGGGCTTGATGACCATACAGCCTTTTACAGCCGAATGTTCGGCCAGCCCGCCCTTGATGACAAGATCGTTGTACCATTGCGAATAATCTTCTGCTCTTGATGTTAATTCTTTACTCATTTATTTGATTTATTGTTTTGATCCGCCCCCTGTTCTTTTAGCACAGCTTTAACAACGAACGTTTTAACTTTAATGTCTGTTGGCAAAGGGCCGTGCAATATTACAAAGTACTTCAGACCTGCACAAAAGTAGTAACTTCAATTTTAAACCGTTTTAAACATATCAGCATGAAAACAAAAATTCTACACTTTACTTTACTGGCGGCAGTTTTAAGCAGTTGCAGCACCGCTTACAAAAGTACCCAGACTCCTGATGATGTCTATTATTCCCCCGTAAGAGCCGAAAAAGAAAAAGAAGAAAAAGAGCCTGACGAAGTGAAAAGAGAGCCTGAAAGAGATTACCAGATAAGCATGGGCATTCGTGACTACCGCTGGCGTGATTTCAGGGATGATTACAGTTACGACAACAGCCCCTACAATTATACCTGCAAAAAGTATAACTACGGCTATTATTACAACCCCAATTATTATCCATGGGTTATTTATACCGGTAAACCAAGCTATTCAAAACCGGTGAACACAAGCCCGAGAATGGTTAACCTGAATGCCTATAAAGGATATAATCCTAATGTGGCCATATCAAAAACAACCGGTACGGTCAATTCAAATTCTTCGTACAGGTATAATAACAGCAACAATTCAGAAAACTCAGGCAGAAAGCTGATCCTTCCTTCTTCCAGTAATTCTTCATCATCAAACAATACAAGAACTTATACGCCTTCTTCAAGTAACAGCGGAAGTTCTTCGGGCAGCAATTCAGGATCGGTAAGCAGGCCAAAGAGAGGCGGATGATCCCGTCGGTAATGACATTGTTGTTCAATTGAACAGATCATCCATAAACAATATTGGAAAGCAAACCTTATTACATGAAAAAATATTTACTCTTCTTTTCTCTTTTTACGGTTACAAAAATTATTGCCCAGGTTCCGGAGGATGCCATACGGTATTCTTTCTACCCACAGAACGGCACGGCACGTAACCTTGCCATTGGTGGCGCCATGGGTTCATTGGGCGGTGATATTACCGCAACTTATGTAAACCCGGCCGGGCTTGGCCTTTTTAAAACCCGTGAGTTTGTTTTTACTCCCGGATATTTTTTAAGCAATAACACAGCAAATTTCAGGCAAACAGATTCAAAGAATGATAAGAACGGTTTTGGTTTGGGGTCAACAGGTTTTATTTTCGGTTCAACAAACCCCAATAAGCCCGGGAGAAGCACGGCCATCAGTTTAGCAATTACACAAACGGCCAATTTCAATAACGATATACGGTACAGCGGACTAAATAATTACAGTTCATTCAGCGAACAGTTTGCCGAAACCATGGCAAAGGATAAATTAAGTATTGATGAGGCACTGACTCCTAATTCAGCTTATGCATATACTGTATCTCCTGCTGTATATACTTACCTCATCGACACAGTTACCATTAATGGGGTGTTGCAGATAAAGGGCGCCCCTGAATATTTACTGGATGCCGGGCAGGCACTGAAGCAGGAAATGATCAAAAAGAACCGTGGCGGAATGTATGAACTGGCGCTTGCTTATGCCCGTAACAATGATGACAAATGGTATTGGGGTTTAAGTATTAACCTTCCATTAATAAACTACAGCAGCAACACGTACATTAAAGAGTCAGACACTTCAAATAATACTACCAATCATTTTAAACAGGCAGAATATACCGATGATTTCAGTACCACCGGTGTTGGCCTTAATGCAAAACTGGGCATCATTTACCGGCCTGTGGATCGTATTCGCCTGGGGCTGGCCATACATACGCCTACTTATATGAGCCTTACCGACAAACGTACCACCACTATGATTACCGACCTGGAAAATCCTATTGGCCATTTCGAAGTAAAGTCAGATGAATTTACCAATAACCAACCCGGTAAATCAAAATATGTACAAACCACGCCTTTCAAAGCCATGATCAGCGCCTCATATGTTTTCAGGGAGATTGAAAACGTAAAAAAGCAAAGGGCATTCATTACTGCCGATATTGAATATGTGGGACATAGGGGTTCCCGGTTCAGCAGTAATAATGAAGAGCCAACCGAAGATGAAAAAATGTATTATAAAGCGCTGAATAAAGTGGTGAAAGCAAACTATAAAGGCAATTTCAATTTTCGTGTGGGCGGAGAACTGAAGTTCAATGTTATTATGGCGAGGCTTGGATTTGCTTATTATGGAAATCCTTATAAAGATGCCGGGTACAAGGCCAGCCGTATGTTACTGAGCGGCGGACTGGGTTACCGCAATAAAGGTGTATTTGTTGACCTCAGTTATATTTATGCCATCAATAAAGATGTTCATTTCCCTTATCGCCTTGAGGACAGGGCAAATACTTATGCCACACTCAAACAGCAACAGGGAAATATTGTGGCTACCGTAGGATTTAAGTTTTAAGTTGTACCATTGCTAAGTGCTTAGGTGCCCCCGGCAAAAGTCGGGGGTATTTTATTTTAAAGCTGATGGTCGTACACTGGGATAAGTACATATCTTTTTACTAACTTAACATATACAGCAAAGTTGTTACCGGTAATACTTTATCATTAAACCAATGGCTTTTAAGGAACTTATAAAACGTGAGTTGGAAGTGGCTTTTTCAAAAAAGTCACAGCCGCTTTGGTTCAGGTTGTTGAAGTACCTGGTATTGGGTGTTGCTATTTACTTTTTCTGGAGAAACAGAACATTCTGGTTTATTCTGCTGGGTTTATTTATATTTAGCCTGGTACTTCATTTCTGGTACAGGCATAAAACAAAGGGCTGGACAAAAAGTTTTGGTGGGTGGAAGTATGATAAAGGCGGGGCTGAATAATACATAGTTTCTTAAGATACCTTAGAAAGATTTTGTTACTTTTATAAAACATTTAACCCTGGAAATTCAAGTCATACAAGTTTTCCGGGGTTGATAGAAATGCGAAGCCTTCGTGAAAAAATTGTCAAGACATACAAACTTTGTAGCCTTAAAATCGGCTCACTCCTCAGGAAAATTAAATTCAGTTACCAGCCAAAGAGTAATGTCCGAATTTGAAACCTTCATAAGTCTGCTGCAGCATGAATTTTTAAATAAAAAGAATTCCAAGGCTTCCCATGGAAAAAACGCTAGGTGACCATATTCTTCAGGTCTGTAAGGTTCTTAACAAGCACTCTGTTCAGTATATAATTGTGGGAGGTACTGCAGTAGCATTACATGGGTATTACCGGCGCTCTATGAACTTTGCCGGAGTAATCTCTGATAAGCCCGACCTGGATTTTTGGTTCAATCCAACTTACTCAAATTATTTCAGGCTTTTAGATGCGCTGGAAGAACTTGGCCAGGATATCACTAAATTCAGAAAAGAAAAGGACCCCAAGCCAAAGAAATCTTTCTTCAGATATGATTTCGGAAAATTCAATCTCGATCTTCTGCCGGAATTAAAGTCTTCAATAAAATTCAGAGATTCATTTTCAAAAAAGGAAGTTGTTTCTTTACATGATATTGACATCCCGTTTATCAGTTATGAAGATTTAATATTGGACAAAGAGTCAAATGCAAGGCCGAAAGACATTTCAGATATTGAACAATTAAAAAGCAAAAAAAAATCAACCGGCAAGAGATAAATTTCAACAAACAAAAGCATGGGCAGACTATAATAAGTTCAGAATATTATAGACAATGTTCAAAGAACTTAAGATGCAAAAGAATATTTTACTTATACTTGTTTTATTAATTAGTTTGCCTAACCTGAAGGCTCAGGTAAACAATTTTGAAAGAACAGTTTCTGACTCAATATACATTGTTAAGACTCTAATGAGAAAGAATGGTTCAGTAACTTCTTATTCAACAGGCATTAGTGGCACACAATCAAAGCAATTTCAGCGGTTCATTTATTTAATAACCAATCTAACATCTGACGAATTTCTTGAATTAACGAAGGACACAAGCACCTGTTTGAGAATTTATGCTTATGCTGGCTTGACTTATAATCGTTATAAAAAAGTTGCTTTGCTTAAACCCATGTTTCAAAAGGACAGCACTTTAATCTCATATATGGCCGGTTGCTTAGGAGGTAATGTTAGAGCTAATGCCATAATCTCCAATCTCAAACTATGGTACAGCAACAAAACTGTGACCTATGCTTTAAAACAACAAACCGATGACAAAACATTTTGGTACACAAACTTTGTGTTTCGTGACTAACACCTCCTACGACATGAGGCTTCCTGCTATACTGGTTGTAATTGAGAGTTGAATATTTGAAAAGTAGAACATGGAGAACTATAATTTTTTAATAGGGAAAAAGATTTCGGTAATTATCTGGAATGCCGATGATGAAAATCACGTAAGAGCATTTTTAGGCGAAATCATAAGAGATAATACCGAGTATAAGTTTATTAATAAGGAAAAGAACTGGAATATTCCTTTATCACTTGATAATTTAGAGACAATAAAGGAAGTTCATCCTGACATAAAAGAAATTTTACTGGGCGCTGATTATTCTATTTCATTAACGCTTGGGAATTTGGCGGATGATTCTTCAGAAGGGCTTTTTAAAACAGGAATCACTTGGGAATGACCAACTAAGGCCAACATTGTGTTTATGCAATACTGGCAGCCGGAAGTAAAATCAATATCAAATATCTTGTCCTGAAAATAGGTTAACACAAAATAAATTAACAGCATGAACCCCAAAGTTGATTTCTTTTTTGATAAGGCCAAGGCATGGCAAAAAGAGTTTGAGGCATTGAGAACGGTCATTCTCGGTTGCGGACTCACCGAAGAATTAAAATGGGGGCAGCCCTGTTACACCTGGCAAGAGAGCAATATTGTTTTAATGCATGGTTTCAAAGAATACTGTGCCGTACTTTTTTTTAAAGGCGCTTTGCTGCATGATGCGAATGGTATATTGGTACAGCAAACCAGGAATGTGCAATCAGCAAGGCAGGTTCGCTTCACCCATGTGAAGGAAATAGTGAAGGTGAAGAATATACTGAAGGCGTACATTTATGAAGCCATTGAAGTGGAGAAAGCAGGCCTGAAAGTAAAATTCAAAAAAACCGCAGCATATGACATCCCAGAAGAATTCAAAACCAAATTGAATAAGTTGCCTGCACTTAAAAAAGCTTTTGCTGCATTAACGCCGGGGCGGCAAAGAGCCTACCTGCTTCATTTTGCTGCAGCCAAACAATCCGCCACCAGGACAGCAAGGGTTGAAAAATGCATACCGATGATACTTGAAGGAAAAGGGTTGAATGACCTACGTTAATTTAAAATGTAAAAAATATTTGTATGAGCAGCAATAAAAAGAAATTATCAGTCGAACAACGCTCAGCGCTGTTCAAAACATTGAAAACCCGTTTTGATAAAAATATGAACCGCCACAAAGGCATTGAGTGGGCCAAAGTGCAGGCAAGGTTGGAAGCCGCTTCGGAAAAATTATGGTCGCTGGATGTAATGGAAGAAACCGGTGGCGAACCGGATGTGGTGGGGCATGATAAAAAAACCGGTGAATATATTTTTTATGATTGCTCGGCCGAAAGTCCCAAGGGCCGCAGGAGTCTTTGTTATGACGGTGCGGCGCTGGAGTCGAGGAAAGAACATAAACCCGCCGACAGCGCTATGGAGATGGCCACTGCAATGGGTGTTGATATGCTGACAGAAGAACAATACATGGAATTGCAGCAGTTCGGAAATTTTGATACAAAAACATCGAGCTGGATAAAGACAACTGCCGATATAAGAAAACTGGGTGGCGCCATTTGTGGTGATAACCGTTATGGCAGAACATTTATTGGCCACAACGGCGCAGAGTCTTATTATGCTGCCCGTGGCTTCCGCTGCTGGCTGAGGGTGTAGGGAGTTATTGAATCTGTATTGCTGCCATCAGCTTCTCCAGGTCAGGCTCACACCATTTTATTTCTTTGTCTTTATTGAACCAGGTCATCTGCCGTTTGGCATATTGCCGGGTATTTATTTTTATTATTTCCACCGCATCTTCCAGGCTAAGATCGCCAATAAGATGACCGAATAATTCACGGTAGCCAACGGTTTGCAGTGCATTTAATTTTTTATAGGGTTCCAGTTTTTTTACTTCATCCACCAGGCCGGCTTTTATCATGGCATCTACCCTGCTGTTGATATTTTTATAGAGTTGTTCTTTGGGCAGGTTCAATCCCAGTTTTATGATATTGAAATCCCTTTTCCTTTTTTGCTGAGTTTGAAATACCATGATGGACCTGCCGGTGGAAAGTTTTACCTCCAGCGCCCTCATCAACCGCTGTGGATTCTTTGTTTCGCCTTTGGCAAAATAAACAGGATCATTTTTTTCTACCTGCTTCTGCAACCATTCCAACCCTTCCCATTCATAATTCGCCTGTATCTCTTTCCTTATCGCAGGATCTATCACCGGCACTTCATCAATACCATTACAAAAAGCATTTACATACAGGCCGGTGCCGCCAACCAGCACAGCCACATCATTATTCCTGAATATCTCGTTTATCTTTTGCAGTGCATATTGCTCAAATACTGCCGCATTCACATTGTCGTGTATCGAATGTGAACTGATGAAAAAATGTTCCACCAGCTCCAGCTCTTCAGCCGAAGGCTTGGCCACACCAATATTCAGTTCTTTAAAACACTGGCGGCTGTCGGCCGAAATGATTTTTGTTTGAAAATGCCGGGCAACTTTAACAGCAAGTGAAGTTTTGCCTACAGCCGTGGGGCCAACAATAACGATGCAGGTTTTGTCCATAACATTTATTTGAGTTTGTAAAGAACTCATTTAATGGATAACGGAATAATTTATAATGGATAATGTTTTAGAATGGAAAAAGTATTCGAATAGTAAACAGTATAAAGCCGAAGAAGTTGTTTAATTTTTTTAGTGTGCGAAAAAAAACGAATATAATACGCTGTAGAAAAATTATCAATTATCCATTAACAAACTATCCATTCCTTAAAAGCCATCATTTGCTTCATCTGATGACGTTGTCTCCTCTTCTCCCTCCGCCCCTACTTCATCGCCTTCTTCACTGAAACCATCGGTCATAGCATCGGGTTTGAGGTCATATTTTTCTTCCATCTCAGCCAGGCGGCTGTCTACCAATCCCTTGGTTCCATATTGCGATGGTGCAATACCTTCTGTGCGTACACAACAGGGATAGGTGAGTTTTTTATTTTCTTCCTTATCCACGCTGATGAGCTCCACCATAAAATGCCAGAACTTATTAAAATCGTATTCGTAGATGAACTTTTGGTTGGGGTTACTGATCTCGGTGCCAATGCCTGTTTCAGCCATGATTAGCGGCACAGCTTTATATTCCTTGTCGTATCTCTCCAGGGTTATCTCACGCCCACGCTGCCAATTATCGTTACTGCGATAAAATGTTGCCTTGTGCTTGGAATCGAATTCAAAGCTTTTTAAAATGCAATTGTGCAGGTCGAAAAAATTTTGCGTATGATGTATCGCAATATCCCGGTACACACTGTCATCGTCTTCCCAATAAATCCTGAATCGTAAAATAGCCATGTGGTAAAATTAAGAATTATGAATTAAGAATTATGAATTGGGGGAAGAAATTCCCAATTCTTTGGCTTTTTGTAACATAAAACTATGTGCAGCCTCATATTCATTAGGAATTATTCCATCTAAAATTGCTTCCCGTATCGCAGTTTTAATATCGCCAACCGCACGGGAGGGCTGTAAATTGAATGTCTGCATGATCAGCTCACCGCTGATGGGCGGCTGCCAGTTACGCAGGTGGTCTTTTTCCTCCACCTCTGCACAACGCCTGCGTACCATTTCAAAGTTTTCGAGAAAGCGTTTCACTTTGGTTTTATTTTTCGACGTGATGTCTGCTTCACATAAGGTCATCAATGCATCAAAGTCTTCGCCGGCATCAAATAATAACCTGCGTATGGCACTGTCGGTAATATTTTCTTTAGTAAGGCTGATAGGACGTAAATGCAACTCCACCAGTTTGCGCACAAATTTCATTTTTTCGTTTTGCGGCAGTTTCAGCCTGGTGAAAATTTTAGGAACCATTCTTCCCCCAATCACTTCATGCCCATGAAAGGTCCAGCCATGGCCTTCTTCAAATTTTTTGGTCGCAGGCTTGCCAATATCATGCAACACTGCGGCCCAGCGCAGCCACAGGTCATTCGTATTTTTGGCAATGTTATCAACTACCTGCAGGGTATGGTAAAAATTATCCTTGTGGCCCATGCCATCAATATATTCTGCGCCGGCCAGGTCAATCATTTGCGGAAAAATTATTTTAAGCAAACCACTTTTGTATAACAGGTCGAAACCTACGGATGGTTTTTTGCTCAGCAGTATCTTATTCAATTCATCGGCTACCCTTTCGCCACTCACAATTTTTATACGCTCTGCATTTTCAATAATGGCTGCAAAGGTTTCTTTGTTGATGGTGAAACCCAGTTGTGTGGCAAAACGTATGGCCCTCATCATGCGCAGGGGGTCATCGCTGAATGTTTGAGCAGGCGCTAAAGGTGTTTGAATATTTTTCAGTTCCAGGTCATTGATCCCGTTGAATGGATCAAGCAGTTCACCAAAGTCTTTTTTATTCAGGCTGATGGCCATTGCGTTGA
>CAYTQB010000053.1:0-2124 GCA_964439615.1 uncultured Ferruginibacter sp.
CAGATGGAGCAGCAGCAAAAACTGATTGAGGAGCTGAAAAGAAAAAGTGAACAGGGTAGCATGCAACTTCAAGGCGAAAGCCAGGAAATTTTACTGGAGGAGATCTTAAAAGAGAATTTCCCCTTTGATGTTATTGAAGAAGTGGGCAAAGGCGTAGAGGGCGCCGATTGTATTCAGACAGTTAGAAACAACAGCGGTACTATCTGCGGAAAGATCATTTACGAAAGTAAACGCACCAAAGCGTGGAGCAATAACTGGATAGATAAATTAAAGGCAGACAAAAGAAATATCGGCGCCGATGTGGCTATACTCGTAACACAGGCCTTGCCTAAAGACATGGATAGGTTTGGTGAGAAAGATGGCATATGGGTGTGCAGTTTTTATGAAGTTGCCAGTCTTGCACATGCTTTGCGTGGAGGTATCATTAAAATATCAGAAGCATACCGTTCACAAGATGGCAAGGCAGATAAGATGCAGATGCTGTATGACTATCTTACCGGGAATGAATTTCGTGGACAGATGGAGGCGATTGTTGAAGGATTCATGTCGCTAAAACAGGGAATCATGAAAGAAAGAGTGCAGATGGAAAAGGTCTGGAAAGAAAGGGAGAAGCAAATTGAAAAAGTATTGCTCAGCACCAGTGGCATGTATGGTTCGGTAAAGGGTATTGCAGGCGCATCAGTGGGGGATATTCCGCTGCTGGAAGGAAGCAGTGAAGAACTTAACGATCAATGATCGGTCAATACCCAGGTTAAAAAATTATTGTTGAATGCCAGGTAATGAATGACCAGTTCCGTCTCATTTCTAAAAAGGCAATGAACGGTTCCTTCTGTCTTGTCGCCGGTCATACTTTTTAAAACAATACTTCTTTTAAAATCTACCGAACCCCTGCCCCACCATTTATAAACAGACTCTTTCACAGACCAGCAAAGCGTAGTAAATTGAATATTGCCCATTGCAGATCGTTCATTGAACATCTTAAACTCAGCCTTGCTCATGAACTTTTGCTGTATCTGCTCAATCTTATCATTCACCAGTTCCACATCCACCCCTACCCTGAATGTCTTACTTACAATTACCGCAGCATAATCAACGCAATGCGAAATAGAAAAGTGATAGGGTTCATTTTCCAAAAAAGGTTTTTTGGTATCGGCTATTTGTATCAATGGCACCGGGAAATCGGGATAAAGTTCTTTCAGCAGTAATCTTCCTGCCAGGTGTTGTAACCGTTTATGCCAGTGGCGTATCTCTCTCTGTAGCGGAACCTGTGCTACAAAAAAATCTTCCGGCTCTGTAATATGCCACACAGCCATTTTTGTTGTAGCGTTAATATTTTGTTGATAAACCAGCGGCATTTCAGCAATTAAAAATTAAAAAATAAAAATTGAAAATTTAGTTTTACAAATTAACGAATTAACCAATTAACGACTTAAAGAATGATCCTAAGCGACAAACGTATCCTGGAAGAAATTGCAAAAGGTACTATTAAAATTGAACCCTACGACAGGGAATGCCTGGGCAGCAATAGTTATGATGTACACCTTGGAAAACACCTTGCCCGTTATGTTGACAAGGAACTGGACGCTAAAAAGCATAATACCATCGAATATTTTGATATCCCCGAAGAAGGGATCATACTGTATCCACACGAATTTTACCTGGGTGTTACCGAAGAGTACACCGAGACCCATGCCCATGTGCCCTTCCTGGAAGGAAAATCTAGCACTGGCCGGCTGGGTATAGATATACATGCAACGGCAGGTAAAGGAGATGTTGGTTTCTGCGGCAACTGGACGCTGGAGATTTCAGTTAAACAACCGGTAAGGGTTTATGCAGGCATGCCCATCGGGCAACTAATCTACTTCCCCGTGGAAGGTGAAATTGAAGTGCGGTATGACCAGAAAAAGAATGCTAAGTACAGTAAACAGATAAACAAACCCGTGGAAAGCATGATGTGGAAAAACAATTTTTGAGCATTTTGCCCCGTTTATAATTTATCTTTTAAATGGCTAACCTGATAAACTCAAAACCCTTTTACCGGAAAAGCTATTACCTTATTTACCTGTTCAGTTTTGTATTGGCTAATACTGCAACAGCACAACTGAAGCCTGCACTGGCCGATTC
>CAYTQB010000053.1:2224-3921 GCA_964439615.1 uncultured Ferruginibacter sp.
GTGTTGAAAGGCGATAGTGTAAAATTAGTTGATGTGGCCCGTGGTATGATCATGTTCAGCAGCAATGCCAATACAGAATATTTAATGGACCTGCTGGGCTTTGATAATGTTAAAGATAATATTGCTTTATTCAATCTAAAACAGCACACAGCCATCTATCCACTGGTTGGTTCACTTTTTCTTTACCAGGTACCGGGCAAATCAACAGAAGACAAACTCATAAAATCCTTGAGTAATCTCTCAGAAAAAAAGTACAGCATGGAAGCTTATGATAAGCACCTTGACCTGAAAGAAGACAGCAGTTTCAGATCAACTTTTAAACCCGAACAATTTTCACTTAAGTTGCAAAAACTGTGGAGCGATAGGTTGCCCTCCTCTACCACAAAAGAATATGCAACAATTGCACAGGCTTTAAACAAAAGAGAAATACTGGATGAAGATGCATTCTTCCCCATTGCAGAAATACTAGAATTTCCCATGGAGAGCAAGGTCTTCCAGGCTGTATTCAAACACTATGGCGTAAAAGGTGGTAGTACGGGTTTTGTACTCACTCACGTTATTTATCTTACTATGAAGGATGGTACAAGGATGGAACTTGCCATATTCTTTAATGACCTTACACCTGCTGAGGAACAAAAGCTGGAAGGCTGGCTTGATCCCTTTGAAGCACAGGTGATTTTTGACCCGGTCTTCAGGAACAAAGTGAGGTTCTAATTAAGTTTCCAGATTGCATAGTTCAATACAGAAGCAAAACTTACCCAACTTAGATAGGGCACCAGTAACCAGGCTGCCGCAGGTGAAATTTTTCCAAACCAAAGGATAGTAAAAAAGATCATAACCCACATAAGAATGATCTCGGCAAAAGCCCAGCCAGGCAAATGCAGTTTGAAGAAAATAAATGACCAGAAAAAATTAAGGATCAGTTGAACGGCAAATAAAATGATGGCAGTTTGTTTAATCGTTTTAACTGCCCCTGACTTCCAGATTAAATACAAAGCAATGCCCATCAATATATAAAGTGCGGTCCATACCGGGGCAAAGATCCAGTTTGGCGGGTTGAACCAGGGTTTATTGGCTGTTACATACCAACCGTTCACTCCCGAAGAAGTAAAGAAACCTGAGAAGGTACCCACTAAAAGCGGGACTAATATGGAAATTAATAACTTCACCCCTATTCAACGTTTTGAATAACGAAATGTTCAGATCCTGCCATTATTTTTATAATAGGCAATCAAAAATCCGGTGACTTCATCATAACTCTGCAGTCCTTGCGGTTGCTGGTTCCTTCTTAAATATATTCCGTATATCCAACGAAATGCCGGCTCAAAAGGGTTTTGATGATTGATATAAAACTGCTTCCATTCTTTCAGATCATCCTGAACACCGGGTATTAGTTGTTTACGATATTCTTTTGCTGCAACAGAATCGGTTTCAAATAAATTGCGGTTACTGTACATGAACAGGTCCAGGTAAACAGAATAGTGAAGCAAGGTATCGGTTGATGAAACCGCTGCCAGGTAACCAACAAAATTCGCTTCCATCTCTTTGGCATATCCAAGCTGGTGTGCTACTTCATGACTGGTTGTGAAGGGTTGTAAAAATTTTGGCACCAATGTATTCACCTGTGCTTCGCCTGTGAAAGGATTATAATAACCGGTAAAGCCCAAATAATTTCCTAACCAGCTCCACATAGATGG
>CAYTQB010000053.1:4021-19928 GCA_964439615.1 uncultured Ferruginibacter sp.
AAATAGAGGCTTTCCACCAGCAAGGGATCAAGCGAAAAAAGATGGATAAGAATCGCCAAAATGATCAAAAGCAGGGTGAAAAACATGGATCTTGTAAACTTCATATCTGCCCTAAAAGTAGCAAAACCCCAAACATCAGCTTTTAAGCCAACAAAATCTGCTTTTGAACCCGAAAATTGCCAATATTCCCTTACCTTTGCCGTCCTTTAAACCAAACGTAATGGCGGGCAAACGGGCATTTGAGATAGCATTTGTGGGGTTGAAACCGGGGATCCATGAGTTCAATTACGTGGTTGATGATAAGTTCTTTGCTGAAAAAGGTAGTCCTGACTTCACCAACTGCCAGGCAAACATTAAGCTTTTGCTCGATAAGAAGAGTAGTTTCATGTTGCTTAAGTTTGAGATTGGCGGCAAGGCTGATGTAACCTGCGACCGTTGTGGTAATCCATTACCGATGGATATCTGGGATGAGTTCAACATGCTGGTGAAGCTCGTTGAAAACCCCGATGAGATGAATGAGCAGGAGGAAGACCCTGATGTATTTTACATTTCCCGGACAGAAAGCCATATTGATGTAGGTAACTGGATCTATGAATTTGTATTGCTGAGTTTTCCGTTGCAGAAAATGTGTAGTGAAGCAGAAATGGGCGGACCTCAATGCAACAAGGAAGTACTGGAAAAACTGAAGGCCATGGAAGTAAAGGAAGAACAAACCAATGCCAACCAGATATGGAAAGGCCTGGAACAATTTAAAAAGACAAGGAAAGAAAAAACTAAAAAGCAATAATTCTTAAAATTTAAAATAAAGCGATATGCCAAATCCCAAAAGGCGCCACTCTCAACAACGCAGTGCAAAAAGAAGGACGCATTACAAAGCAGTTGAAACAACTTTGAGTGTTGATAAAACAACGGGTGAAACCCATGTACGCCACCGTGCACATGTGAGCGAAGGAAAATTATACTACAAAGGAAAGCTGGTAGCAGAAAAAGCCCCGCTTAAAGCATAATATTTTTTCAAAGTATCAATTCTAAGTCCGAAATTCGACAAACTGAATTTCCGGCTTGGAATTTTTTATTTAAAGGAATGTCAGCCTGAGCTTGTCGAAGGCAATTTTATAACGAACACGGTTTCGACAAGCTCAACCTGACATCAGGCTATTTTAGTAGTTTTCTGAACATAAAATGCAAATCGAAATGAATATTGGCCTGGACATGATGGGTGGCGACTTTGCACCGCTGGAAGCAGTGAAGGGTGCCGCCGAGTTTATTAATGCTGCCACAGCCGATGTTCACCTTACTTTAATTGGTGATGAAGAAAAGATAAAAGAACATCTTAAGGATCACCCCATTCCTGCAGATAAATACACGATCGTTCATGCCGCCGAGGTCATTGAAATGAACGAGCACCCCACCAAAGCGTTAAAAGAAAAAAAACAATCTTCCATTGCCATAGGTTTTCATTTGCTGGCTACAGGCAAAACAGATGCATTCATCAGTGCAGGCAATACCGGTGCTATGATGGTGGGTGCCTTGTTCAGCATTAAAGCCATTGATGGTGTGATGAGGCCAACTATTGGTGCATATCTCCCCAGGGAAGATGGGAGCCTGGGTTTATTAGTTGATGTTGGACTGAATGCAGATTGCAAGCCCGAGAACCTGAATCAATTTGCTATACTTGGCTCTTTGTTTGCAAAACACATTCTCAACTTTGATGAACCAAAAGTTGGTTTGGTAAACCTGGGAGAAGAGGAAGGTAAAGGAAATATTCTTGCACAGGCTGCATACCCCCTCTTAAAAGAAAACAAGCAGATACATTTTGCAGGCAATGTAGAAGGAAGAGATATTCTTTTGAGCAAGGCTGATGTTTTTGTTTGCGAAGGCTTTACCGGCAATGTGATCTTAAAGCTCGCCGAAAGTATTTATGATATTGTAAAACGCCGCAACATCAACGATGAACATTTCAACCGCTTCAACTTTGAACAATATGGTGGCGTTCCGGTACTGGGTGTTGCTAAACCTGTCATTATTGGTCATGGTATTTCTCATGCACTTGCATTTAAGAACATGATACGCATTGCCAGCCGTATGCTGGAAATTGACCTGATGGATAAGATGAAGGCGAGTTTTTTGAAACAGGTGTAAGAAGTTCAGAAAGTTCCTGCTATATTAACCAGTTCTGGAAAGTGATATTTCATTCACAGGAATCTCCACCAGTATTTCACAACCCTTACCGGGTGAAGAATTCAATATAAATTTACCAGACAATGAATCGACTCTCTTCTTTATATTACTTAGTCCGATGCCGTTCTTTGCTGTCTTTACATCAAAGCCTTTACCGTTGTCGAAAACCCTCAGGCTAATAGAGCCGTTTGTTCTTGTAACTGCTATCTCTATTTTTTTGGCTTCAGCATACTTGACAATGTTTTTCATTTGCTCCTGCATGATCCTGTACAGGTTTATCTGGATATCATCACTGGCCATATTGCACAGTTCATCAAATTTGAATTTTATTTTAAACCGCTTATCCAGGTTAAAATCATGTAACAGGTCCTTAAAGGCATTCCCTAATGTAACCTTATCAAAAGATGCAGGCGCCAGTTCATGCGATAGTTTTCTCAATTCCTCAATGGCATCATTCACATATCCCCTGCCGGTTTCTATGAATTCAAGCGTCTCTTTCTTGTTCATTTTCTCATTTTTGATCATACTCATTACCAGCAGCGCACTTGCAAGTATCTGGTTAACATTATCATGCAGTTCGGCACCGATATGCTGACGTTCCTTCTCCTGCGTATCTATGATCGCTTTTGCCATCCTCATGTCTTCCTCTACCTGGGAACTTATATCCTGCATGGCGCCAATCATCCTGCAGGGATCATTATTGGAATCAAATATCACATAAGCCCTGTCAAAAACATATTTATATGATCCGTCGGCACAACGGAACCGGTAAGTGAGCTGGAATTTCTGCAATCCTTTTTCAAAGACATCTTCCACCATTTCAGTTACTTTCTTAAAATCGTCAGGATGCAGTTTTTCATTCCACCAGTCAACCACGTTAGGCACCTCATTAGCCTGGTAGCCAAATGTCTTGCTGATGCCATCATTATAGAGCATCGTATTATGTACAATATCCCAGTCCCAAATGGTATCACTTGTGGCCTGCGAAAGAATATCATAGCGCTCAATGGCTGATCTTATTTGCTGTGTTCTTTCCATTACCCTGATCTCCAGTTCATCGTTCATTTTCTTCAATGCCTCAGCCGTTTTCCCTTTTTCAATATTATCGGCCCTCACCTTCCGTGTAAAAGCTATCAATAATAAACCGATGCCTGCAATGACGAATAATAACATTCGCTGCAAGCTGATCACACTATTGTTATTTGCATCCCGGTACTGTCTCAGCAAAATATTTCCCCTGTCCTGCATTTCATCCACCAGCAGGCGGATACGGTCGTTATATAATCTGCCTTCGCTGATCTCTACCATTTTCTTCACTGCATCTGCCCCTCCAGCATCATAGTCCAATATGGCTTTGTTTGAAAAAATGATTCTTTCATTAATGAAAGAAAACATGGAATCGGCACGGGCTTTTTGCTCAGGATGTTCATGTGTGAGTTTTTCCAGGTGCCCCAACCCGCTATAGATCTCTTTTTGCAATTTTTCCTGAGGTGCCAGGAAATTTTTTTGTCCCGTAAGAATATAACCCCTGAACCGGGATTCATTATCCAATGCATGCGTCAGCACTTTTTTGGAATACTTCATTACATCCTGTGTATCTGTAATACGCCTGCCGGACCTGATAACCCGGGTGGTCTCATAAATGGTAATTCCCAATAAAATAATGAGAGAAATCAAAAGCAACTTAATGCCCCTGCTGTAGTTCCTGGCATCGGGTATCCTAAATTTCATAGATATTGGTTGTTGCTTTCTTAGATGTTGGGTAAGCAGAGCATCTAAAACAATGCCAACTGCGATTTACCCCTAAAATATGTAAAAAATACTATCTAAAATACCTCCCTGTAACGCAGAAAATGGGGGTTGTATTGTAAGTCGGTTTCATTCCTTTGGGTATTTTTTACCTAGAACAGTTAAACCTTCAGTCCGGACAATACAAAAGCCATGGCCGGATACCAGAAACCGGCGAACTGGGAAGATAAAGACAGGTTTCGGGAAGGGCGATCTCCTGATCTTGATCTGCATTCCGTTAACTTCTTTTCTATAAAATATCCGATCAATTTCACGGGTTCATTATCAAAGTAATTATCAGAAAAAAAGGCGACTACAATAAAACCATTGGTAAAAGCCATTTACCACTCAACGCCTGTCGCTATTTTACATCAATCCTGTTATATATAATTATAGCCCTTCATCCCTTTTTATATTTTTTGCACGAAGGGTTTAGTACATTTTTACACAGCCATTTTATAAAGTATAAGCCTAAAATTATCAGCCATGAAAAAATTTTCACTGCTTGTAACAGCATTGCTGTTCTCGTTCCTGCTCTACGCACAAAACAAACCCGGTAAAATTTCAGGTTCTGTCACTAACACTGACAAGAAACCTGTGGAGTCTGCCACCATTCAATTACTGAAAGCCGAAAACAAAGCCTTGGTAAAAGCAGCCATATCCGATAAAGCGGGAAATTTTGCATTCGAAAAAATTGCCGAAGGAAAATATATCATCAGCATCTCTGCAGTAGGCTTCGCAAAAAAAATGAGCGATGCCGTTGAAGTTACCGCTGCTAAACCAGATGCAACTGTAGCATCTATAGAATTAAGCAGCCAGTCAAAATCAATGGAAGGCGTAACGGTTACTGCACAAAAACCTTTCATTGAACAAAAACTTGATCGTACGGTAGTGAATGTGGAAGCATCGCCAAGCAATGCAGGAGCTACAGCATTGGAAGTGTTGGAAAAATCTCCAGGTGTTAGTGTTGATAATGATGGTAACATCAGCCTGAAAGGAAAACAAGGTGTCATCATCATGATGGATGGAAAGCCCACCTATCTTTCCGGCGCCGACCTTGCCAATGTATTGCGCAATATGCCTGCATCTGCATTGGACCAGATAGAGATCATGACCAACCCTTCTGCAAAATATGATGCATCGGGTAATTCGGGAGTTATCAATATCAAAACAAAGAAGAGCAAGACAAAAGGTTCAAACGGAAGTATCTCATTCGGAAATACAAGTTCACTGTTCATCAGGGATGGTAATACGGAAATGCTGTGGAAGCCTACTCTCTCCATCAACTATAATTACAAAAAGAACAAAGTGAATTTCTTTACCAATGCGGTATATAACTATCGTGAAGGAAGAGGAATGCTTGATATCACCAGCCGCTACTATGAGAATGGCAAACAGCTCGACAGCATCAACAAAGTGAATACTGCCTTCCGTTTCAGGAATAATAACTACACTGTAAAAGTTGGAATGGACTATACACCAAATAAGAAGAATTCATTTGGCATCGTGTTGAATGGTTTCCTGTTCGCAGGCCGCCCAACACCTACTACCAATACTACTTTTTCAACGCTTAACGGAGATGTGTTCTCCAGACTGAATTCTCATACCACTAACAAATTAAGCTGGAAGAATTTCAGCACTAACCTTAACTATAAACATACATTCGACAGCACCGGCACCGAACTCACCCTTGACCTGGATTATTCAGCATATAAAAATGTATCTGATCAACTATTACGCACCGGGTTCTTCGATGGCAGCTACAATCAAACAGCAGATTCTATGTTCCTTAAAGGTCATCTCCCTTCGGAGATCAGCATTTATTCACTTAAATCTGATTTTACAAAAACTTTCAGGAGTGGTTTACGGATAGAAGCCGGTATCAAGACAAGTTACGTGAAGTCTGATAACCTGGTTGACTATTTACGCAAGGCGGGCAACAACTGGGTGGCCGATAAAAGGAACAACCATTTCATTTATGATGAGAATGTGAATGCAGCTTATGTGAATGTGGCCAAAGAGATCAGGAAGTGGAACATGCAGGGCGGCCTGAGGATGGAGAATACTAATACCAAGGGCGTACAGATCTCAAACAATTCAACTGTAAAACGCAGCTATGTAAGCCTGTTCCCTTCAGCATTCGTAAGTTACAATGCCAGCAAGAAAAATATGTTTACTGTTTCTGTGAGCAGGAGATTGCAAAGGCCAAACTACCAGGACCTGAACCCATTCACTTTCTTCCTGGATTCACTGAGCTACCGCCAGGGTAATCCATACCTTACTCCCCAGTTCTCATGGAACTACGAACTGAAACATACTTTTAATGGAAAGCTCACTACTACATTGAACTATACCTCCACCAATGATGTGATCTCACAGATCATTAAACGTACAAAAGGAACCAATAATGAGATCATCGGTTTTCTTACTATTGACAATATCGCCAGGTACGACAACATGGGCATAGCGGTAAGTGCGCCGGTGAAGCTGGCAAAATGGTGGAATGTTAATTTGTTTGGCAATGTTTACCGCAACCATTATATGGGCACTTATATCTCTAATGAAAGCGGAACATCACAGGCTGTTGACCTGGATCTTTCCTACACTTCATTCAGCTTTAACGTGAACAATAATTTTACCATTGGTAAAGGATGGACAGCAGAGGTTAGCGGCTGGTATAATTATAAGAGTGTTCAGCAATTGTCATTGAACTACCCGATGGGCCAGATGAATTTTGGACTGGCGAAGAATAATTTATTAAAAGGCAAAGCAAGTCTCCGTATCAATGCCCGTGATCCGTTTGGCTGGCAGTATTATCGTGGCGCTACCAAGTATGGTAATGTGGATATTAATATCCGTAACCGCTGGGACAACCGCCAGTTTGGTGTGAACTTCACTTACCGTTTTGGAAAGCAGCAGGGGCAAACCCGCCGCAGGAATGCAACTGAAGAAGAACAGCAAAGAGTTGGCGCCGGCAGTTAATCTGGCTTTATAGTTTATCCATAGAACCATCTGCAGATTGGGCAGGTGGTTTTTTATAAAAGACTATATTTATAACACAGAGTAAACAGCATCTATAACCTAATGCTCATTTATGACGAGGGTTCTGATCCTTTTTCTTTTCTTTCCATTGTTATCACCGGCTCAAAAACGTTTACCAAGGCTTGAGAATGATACGCTGTACACAACTACAGGATACCGTATCTACAAAAACATTAAACTCCGGTTTGGAACAAGTGTACGTGGTGAAGGAGAAAAGTTCAAGTATATCAATATAAAAAGCGGCCACTACAGTTCTGTACTTTCAGGCAACACCCTTATCGTAAAAAAAATGCACAATTTTGGTGTATCGCAGCTTAATAATTCATACATAGAAATATTAGGAACGGTTGTGTACAAGAGCGGTACTAAAGCTGGTGTGGATGTTCATATAGCCATTGACAGCGCTATAAGATTTGGCGAAATAATAATGCCCGAAGACCAGTCACCTGAAATTTCTTCAACAGGTGGTCCTCAAAAGAACCTGCCCAGGTTTCAACAAGATACACTCTTCACTACTTCGGGATCCCTGATCTTCCCCGGCAAAGAATTACAGATAGGCAAGGGCACGGGAAAAAGAGGAACTTTTAAATATATTACTGTTATGTCTAACGGTTTTAGCCCCGATCTTACCAACAGCAGGATCAGCGTAACAAAACTGGGCCGTTTCGGCATCGATGCCCGGAGTGAGTCTTTTATTGAAATACATGCGATCGCAAATTTCAAAGATGGCAGTACCGGGTCTGTACATATGCGCCTGTCCTTTGACAATGCTATTGCAGCTTCGGAATTGATAATACTCCCGTACCGTTAATGAAAAAAGTGCATGACCTGCAAAGCCGCCTGCCTGTGTTTATGTGTCCCTAACTCGGAAAACGATACCATTTACCATTAACTTCAATAAGCACATCGGCAGCGCTGGGCCAGAGTGGTGGTACCGAATTTTTTTGTTCCCAATCTTTCAAAGCATCCTGCAGTTCTTTTAATTTATCAGCATGTGTTTTTGATTGATCATACTTTTCAGCCGGGTCATTGGCCAGGTTAAACAGGAAAGTAACTTTGTTTTTCTCATTTACATACAATTTCCAGTCGCCGCGGCGGAATGCTTTTGAATACCCGCTTCTCCAGAAAAAATCCTGGTGAGGCATTAAAGAGTCATTGCTGAGATAAGGAAGCAGGTTTACACCATCGTAAGTTCTGTCGGAAGCCAATGGTGCATTACTTACCGCAGCAATCGTACTGAAAATATCAACCGCAGAAACCGGGTGTGTATAGGCTTGTCTTGCCTTTAACCCATTGGGATATTTGATAAAGAAAGGAACCGAAATACCGCCATCAAAATGTGTTGCTTTGCCCCCACGGAGCGGTGCATTATCAGTAGCACGGGTATAAGTGGCGCCGCCGTTATCGCTGGTAAAAAAAATAAGGCAGTTATCTGTAAGCCCTTCCTGCTCCAGTTTTTTTAGAACAGCGCCAACAGCATCATCAAGCGCTTCTATCATGCCGCTGTACACACGCCTTACCGAATCTGTTTCGGTTTGTATGCGGTTGTAATATTTTTTAGGCACCTGGAAAGGATCGTGAGGTGCATTAAAAGATAGCGTCAGAAAAAAAGGTTTTGATTTATTACGTTCAATAAAGTCAATGCCTTTTTCAGCCAAAGAAAAAGTAAGGTAGCCTGAATCTTTTACAACCGTTCTGCCTTCTTTGATAGCTGTAGAACCATACCTTGGCGCCCATGCAGGAATTTCAGAGAAAGCCCAGGGCAGGTGCATATTGATGTAAAGGCTGGTATCAACCGGGTCATCTACATAGCGGCTGAGGGCTCCATCAAAATAATAGGCGTAATCAAAGCCATGCATATCAGGATAAACTGTTGGTGAGGAAGTTAGATTCCATTTGCCCACATAACCGGTTGCATAGCCCTGTTGTTTCAGCATTTCGGCAATGGTTATTTCGCTTTGTGGCAGGTCGGTAACATAAACAGAGCGGTCTAAAAAGAAATCGGGCTTTAAGGTGGCAATGCCAATGGGTTTCTTTTTAAAGGATAAAAAATGCCGGGTTATTTTTTTCTTGACCGACCTGTCAAATTTATCGTAGAGCATAAACTCAGCGCCAAAGCGTTGCTGGTAGCGGCCTGTAATGATGCCCATACGTGATGGCGCACATATAGGCGATGTTACATAGGCCTGTGTAAACCGGGCGCCTTTAATGCCCAGGGAATCAATATTGGGTGTACGCACAGCTTTGTTTCCATAGCTGGCCAGGTCGCTATGGCCAAGATCATCAACAATAATGAGAATGATATTGGGGGGAGTTTTAGACTGAGCAAATAGAGAAATACTGCTATACAAAAACAGTAATCCGCTAAAAAACAGTTGTTTTAGCATAAATCAATTGGGAATATCGGCAGTTAGTTTACAACAAGATAAAATAATTTGAGTAACCCAGTTTTGGGAAAAATTTATGTACTGTATTCGCCAGTGGCATGTAGAGATATTTTTAACTGTACATCTTTCATCTTGATAATAAAGCTATCCAATATTCTCTTCGCTTCCATTTTATCTTTTTCTGTATTGCCGAAGTATACTTCTTTAAACTTTTCAACGAGTTTTTCGAGTTCTGTATTACCTGTAAGCAAAACTATTCGCTGCATTACGTCAGCTGCTGTCCAGTAACTTTCTTCATCAAAAAGCAGCAGTTTTGATTTTATGAACTCAAGCAATACTGAATCGTTAATTCCTTTGGCCATATCAGCAAGTGCAATATCATCATAACTTAATGTATCAACCAGCAGTAAAACATCAAATAATTTTTTTCGATTTTCGGTACTGACAATAATATCCTTACTGATCGATTCTCCATGGTCATAATACGACATAAAATCACTATGGGGTGATAATTCATACAAGCCTTCCCATCTGGTGGCTCCTTGCTCAGCACACCTTACGAGCCAGTCAATCACTGTTTCATTGCAGGTCTTGCTATCCTGTATGCGTAGGATAGCCTGCATTTCTGTAATACGGTTTTTATAGGTTATATACTCCTGTGTGCTAAGACCATGCTTCACACCATAAGATAGTGCATGGATTTGAAAATCTTTTGTTTTTTCCTTTTTATCAAGAAAAGCAAGTACTTGCTCTCCTTTGTAAAAAACGCCAGGGGCAGGGCAAATCAAGCCTGCTGTAAATAATACCCTAATAGTATCTGTTTTTATTTTACCCTGTAGTGTCGCTGTAATAACGATCAATGCATAATCCCTCCCCCAAAAATTTTCTTTTTTTTTGTCTGGTTTTATGTAGCCAACCTCCAATACTTTCCCCCAAATAATGTATTCACTCTCAATGATAAGTTTACGCAGGGGTCTTGGTGTTATGGGGTATGCAAAAACAGAAACAGAAATAGTTGCTGATACTAACAGAAGGGTCAGTTTTTTCATAATAGGCGGTTTAGTTCATAGAGTAGATGCAAAAGGTTTATTCAGTACATAGATAAAAAATAGTTTTTCTAAAAAAAAGCCAAAATTTGAAGTGTAACATACTACTATACATCACTTTCATTTCAGTCGGTGTATACACTGGCCAGGGGAAAAAGTAACCAAAAATCTTTTTTATCTTGTAACATGATCTCCTTCTCCGCCACCATACTCAAATTTGGTAGCCAGGGCGAAAAGACCGGCTGGACCTACCTTATGATTCCTTCAAAAGTTGCCAATAAACTCAACCCCGGTGTAAAAAAATCTTACCGGGTAAAAGGGAAATTAGATGACCATAAAATTGAGAAGACGGCATTAATACCAATGGGCGAAGGAGATTTTATTATGCCCATCAATGCAGCCGTAAGAAAAGCTACAGGCAAACGGTTTGGTGCAACTATAAAAGTGCAGATCGAACTGGATAAAACACCTATCCTCCCTCCATCAGAATTAATAGAATGTTTGAAAGACGAACCAGACGCCTATAAATACTTTAACTCATTGCCGCAGGGGCATCGCAATTATTTTACCAAGTGGATAGAAGCGGCGAAGACCGAACCGACAAAAGCAAAACGCATTGCATTAGTGGTAAAGACCATGGTGCGTAAAATGGATTTCGGCGCCATGCTGCGTGAAGAAAGAGATGAAAGAAAGATGCTGGGAAGGTGAACTGGTTAGGCGTTAATGGTTATCAGTTAAAAGTTGACAACCAATGGTAAATGGTATACTGTTGCAGGTATCCCGTTGTTTAATGTAATAATATCGTCGTTCCCTTCTGTTCCATTCTTTTACCTGTGTCAATATGAGTGTACTGTAATATCCACACATAGGTCCCCAGGTCAGCAGGCTGTCCTTTAAAACTTCCATCCCATCTCTTTGTCCAGTCACGGCTTTCAAAGACCAATTGCCCAACCCGGTTATACACCCTGAATAGAAGATCGGTTGCTTTGTAAGCATTTAATGGATAGAGATAATCATTTAATCCATCTTTATTTGGCGTAAACGCATTGGGCACAGCTACATAACAATTATTGGGTACAATTATTTTTTGTATGGCGGTATCAAAACAACCCAGGTTATTCTGTACGATCAGTCTTGGAAAAACATCTCTTGTTATAGAAGATGTAAGATAGGATTGCGGTGAGGGGTTTGGCGAGTTACTGGTGATTCCGTTCCCAAAATCCCAGTTCCATGAAACAATATTACCAATGCTGTGATCTTTAAATACGGCAAATTCATTGGGGCAAACGATTGAAGTGGCTTCAAAAGCAGCATTCAGTTCATTATCCAGTAAAATAGGAATAACAGCGCTTGTATCGGTACACACACCATTGGATACGATGAGTTGTGTATGCTTAAGCCCGAATGAACCATATATTATAGATGGATTTTGCAGCCTGCTCGTACGCAGGTTGTCAAAATTCCATTTCCATACATTCACTTCATTCCTGCCATCATGAAAATAATTGATGGTATCTCTTACACAACCGAGGTTAATAGCATAAGTAAAATCGGCATACACTGTATCTTTTGTATTAAAGATCAAACTTGATCCTGCCGGGGTGAATTGGTTGCACTCATCCCCAATGGTATTACCGTCACTGCCCGTAACCAAACGCAAGCGATAAGTACCCTTTGTTTGAATGGGTGCAGATAATTTTACTTTAATGATGGGTGTCAATCCATCAGCCGAGCAATTACCCGAAGCGCCAATAACTGTAACAGCTGTTGTTCCTGAAATAAGGTCAACCACAAAATCAGTTCCGTCTGCCGCAATAGAGTTACACTTCATATTCTTCCTGAAAACCAGTTGCAGTTCGTCGGGTGCACAACCAATTTTGCTGAGGCTGTCCATTGGCGTTGGTATAAGCGGGAAAACGACTAAGGGTATATTCTCACCAACCGGTATCTCCCGGTCACATGCATCTCTTATCGTATTGCCATCAGTTCCCTGGCGCACAGTGATGGTATAATTTCCCGGTGGTAACGGAGCGTCGAGGGCAATCGTCATCGAATCCATATCAAATCCATTGCTGCAACCAAATCCACTGGCCGAAACCACATTTGCAACCGGGGGAGTAAGAAAAAATTCAGACCCTGTTCCGGAAAGGCTGTTGCATTTCATCCGCTTATTTGTTTTTATGGTTACGGATTGACCATCGCAGGCTGCTTTTGCATTCAACAGGTGAGGTAGCTTGGGATCGGTAATGCTGGCTGTGCCACCAGTAAACGTAAGGTCGTACCCAGCTGTACTTTTTGTCCAGTTAGTGACCATTAATAAATACTCATGCCCAATGGTGATCGTAGGCATCGCATTAAAAGGAGTATTACCAGATGCAGAGCCTTCGCAATGGATATTACCTGCAGCGTTGGCCTTGCAACCGGTAGGTGATTCAGGAAATTGTGCCGAAGGATTATTACCTGCACCATAAAGATTTATAGAAATGGCTAATGAAGAATTAGTAAAAACATCATTTGGATTGTGCCCGGTTATATCCATGAGCGCCCAGTCATAATCATCCGTACTTGATATGCCGCTGATGAGGAAACCCAAGGTACCGGTTTGATAACAGGTGAATTTATACCAATAAGAACTGCTGGATGTAACACCAATGGAACAACCGGTCTGTGCCACATTGGGCCCCGTACAATTGTCTACCCTGTCCTGGTGAAAAACAGCGGTACCGCAAACCGGGATAGCATTAGCGGGTGTCATTCCCGGTAAAGAACAAGGCTGAGCATACGTAGTTTCGAAAAAAGCAACAGTAAATAAGAGAAGAGTAAAGATATTTTTGGCCATAACTGCGGTAAAATTATTATAAAGACCCATTATATGGTCGTTATGCTGCAAGTGTTAATACGATTTTAACAGTTAGGATGATATAATTATTATGATTACATAACTGCCAGATCCAACTTGCAATTATTGTGCTAAGGTTGTATTTTGCTTTTCTAACTACTGATTATGCCAAATCTAAACCTGGGAAGGCAACGCATTCAATCTATAGATGTATTGCGGGGCCTTGTAATGGTGATCATGGCGCTGGACCATGTACGTGATTTTTTTTACAAAGTAAACCTGGAAGAAGCCGGTTCTGCCGCCACCGGGCCTACCGACCTGGAGACAACTTATCCCATGCTGTTTTTTACACGCTGGATCACTCATTTTTGTGCACCCATATTTGTTTTTCTTGCTGGTAGTTCCATCTACCTGATGAGCCTGAAAAAAACAAAGCAGGAACTGAGCCTGTTCTTACTTAAAAGAGGATTCTGGCTCGTGATCGTGGAAGCCATTATTATTACGCTGGGATGGACATTCAACCCACTTTATAATCTTATCATACTACAGGTCATCTGGGCCATTGGTGCAAGTATGATATTACTGGGCTTACTGGTGCTTCTTCCCTACAAAGCCATTTTTGCTATCGGGATCATTATCGTATTCGGCCATAATTTACTGGATTATCCATCTATCAATAACGGACTAAAAGGTTCATGGATTTCTGATCTTTTGTATTTCTCCAATTTCTCTTTTTATGAATTATTTAAAGATCATTTTGTCATCATTGTATACGCATTTGTTCCCTGGACGGGTGTAATGTTGCTGGGTTATTGCTTTGGAAAATTATATGCACCTGCTGTTGATGCAGCATGGAGAAGAAAGATATTGATACCATTAGGTGCAGGCTTCTTAGTACTTTTCGTGTTGTTGCGCTTTTCAAATCTCTACGGTGATCCGGTTGCCTGGACATCACAAGCCCGTGGGCCTGTTTACACTTTTCTTTCTTTTTTAAATGTAAATAAATATCCTCCGTCCTTATTATTCCTTAGTGTGACGATCGGCACAGGCATTTTATTCCTGGCATTCATTGAAAAAGTACAGAACCGTTTTACAACAGTGATGAATATTTATGGAAGGGTGCCCATGTTTTATTACATCCTCCATTTTTACATCATTCACATACTGGTGGTCATTGTATTTTATTTGCAGGGATTTGGAACCAGGGATATTGTCACACCAAATGTTCCGTTCCTTTTCAGACCACAGGCATTTGGATTCAATTTATGGGGAGTGTATGCTGTATGGGCTTTTGTAGTAATTATTTTATACCCGCTTTGCAAAAAATATAATGCATATAAGAGCACACACCAGAAATGGTGGCTGAGTTACTTGTAGGGCTATTTTTAAAGGCCTAATTATTGAAGCAGTTATTTTTTAGCAAAGCTATATATCAGGAATAGGCATCTTTTCTATGAACTATTTTCAAGATTTCAATAATTAAAATTGCCTGATGAATAGAATAAAGTATCCTGTAATCTCCACTTCTTATACGATAGATATTCTTAAAGCCTCTTAATTTCTTAGAGCCAGGAGGAAAAGGGTTTGCAGCTAAAATATTGATATGCTCCCGGATTACAAGGATCGTACGAACAGGTAATTTTGCTAATTCTTTTTCAGCGGAGTTTTTTACTTTTAGCCGGTAATTTGCCATTGACAGATTTTGATTTCAGTATCTTATTAACCGCCTTTTCAAAATCAACGGAAGGTTCCTGCATCCTGTTTTGGGCTTCAAGTCCGTCTAAAAAATCCTCCACTTCCTCTTTATAATTTTTCATGCTTATTACAATGGCAGTTTTATTACCCTTCCCGTCTGTTATATAGTTGATGCCTTTCATGATCACAAATTTAGCCAAATAAATTTACTTCACTTTACCTTTTATCTCCTGCAATTTCAGTAAAGCTTCGACGGGAGTCAGGCGGTTGATATCCATGGTTTCCAGCAATTTTCTTATCTCATCAAATGTGGCGGAGTGGGCATCAAAAATGCTGAGTTGCATTTGCGGTGCAGAAAGTTTTTTTATACCCTCGCCAAGGTCTGCTGTTCCGTTTCCTTCCCGGCTGTCTTCTAATTGTTTTAAGATCGCATTGGCTCTTTCTATTAAAACCGGTGGCATGCCGGCCATACGGGCCACATGAATACCAAAACTATGTGTGCTGCCGCCAGGAGCCAGCTTACGCAGGAAGATGATCTTATTACCAGCTTCTTTATTGGTAACATGATAATTCTTTATGCCATTGAATTTATTCTCCAGTTCATTCAGCTCATGGTAATGCGTAGCAAATAAAGTTTTGGGTTGATGCGGCGAGTTGTGCAAAAATTCGGCAATACTCCAGGCAATACTTATACCATCGTAGGTAGAGGTTCCTCTTCCTATCTCATCCAGCAGTATCAAGCTTCGTTTGGTAAGATTGTTGATGATGCTCGCTGTTTCATTCATCTCCACCATGAAAGTACTTTCTCCGCCGCTGAGGTTGTCGCTGGCTCCCACCCTGGTAAATATCTTATCAGTCAATGGAATTTTTGCATCGCTGGCCGGAACAAAACTACCCATGTGGGCCATTAAAGTGATCAGTGCAGTTTG
>CAYTQB010000054.1:0-19837 GCA_964439615.1 uncultured Ferruginibacter sp.
TGTATGCTGTAATCTTGTACCAACACCAAGGTTCAGTTGATTTTCCTCCATAACTATTTTATCTTTTTAAATTCATAGGGAGTAAATTCTACAAAATCGGCTACTCTAACGGTCAGCGATTTTACTTTTTTGTTTTCAACTGTAAAGGCTAATTTCTTCATGCCAAACAATGGATCGCTGTAGGTGCAGAAAAAGCGATTGCCACCAAGCGGCTCCAGTGTGCCATATCTACCCGGGTGATGTTCGAAACGCATGACCAATTTGCCGGTTTCAATTTTAATATTCATGTTGCCATAAACATCATGCATGTATTCGCCTGCATAAGCAGTAAGCGGTAAGTCTGGTTTTGGGTTCATGGCAACAGAATCTTTTACTGCCTTCAATTGTTTTTCTTTTTCCTTTTCATCAGCTTTTTGATAATTGAGATAAACTTTACTGTAATTACGATAGGGTAATCCCAGGTAAGCATCTTCTATTTCATTCCGCAATGCTTCATAAAAGTTATTGGCATCTGTATTTGTTAATACAATAATGCCTAGCTTTTCTTCGGGCACCAAACAAACACTGGTTACAAAACCATTTACCCCGCCGGTATGTGCCACAATTTTTCTGCCTGCATATTCTTCCAAAAACCATCCAAGGCCATACAGCGAAAAATGAGCTTTGTTGAACATGTGCCCTCCGTTGCCCAGTATGGAATGTGGAGTTCTTGTTTGTCCTATAGCCGATGTAGGAATGATCTCTTTACCATCCAGTTTTCCGTTATTGAGCTGGGCCATTACCCATTTGCTCATATCATTTACTGATGATGAAATACTTCCGGCCGGTGCCATGTTATCAATATTCCCGTAGTGGATTTTTTTCAATTCACCCATTACAACAGTATGTGCCAAACATTTGTTGGCAGCAGCCTTTATATCTTTTGACAGGGCAAGACTGTTTTTCATACCCAGCAGGTTGAAAATATTTTCAGTTACATAATCAGCCCAGGACTTGCCGGTTACTTTTGGAATAATTTCACCGGCTGTTAAAAAAGCACTGTTGGTGTAACCCCATTTGCTGCGAAAACCATACATGGGTTTCAGCTTTCCCATTTTCTCCCTTACTTCGGCAACTGTAAGGTCCGAATCGAAATACATAAAATCTCCCTCAAAGGTTTCAAAGCCCAAACGATGGCATAACAGGTCCCTGATATTGGCTTCTTTAGCAACCCAGGGATCATACAATTTAAAATCGGGTAACCATTTTTGTACTTTATCATCCAGCGATAATTTTTTATCTGCATCAAGCATGGCCAGAGCTGTTGCTGTAAAAGCTTTAGTATTGCTGCCAATCATGAACAAAGTATTTTCATCTACTTTATCTGTAGTATTTAATTCTTTTACGCCATAGCCTTTCATTAAAACAACTTTACCGTTTTTAACTACACACACTGCAACGCCGGGAATTTGCCAGTCAACAAGGGCCCTGTTCACATAATTGTCAAGACTGTCTTTTACAAAAGAGGGGATACTGTCGTTTTGTGCAAGTGCATGAACCGAAATGAATATGCAGGAAAACAAAAAGAGCTTTTTCATATTAAAGTTTTGAATATGAAAAGTACTTCTCTTTTTTTACTTTTTCGCATCCTGGTTTAATAATTCAAATTTGAACCGGTACGATGCATTTAAGATGTATTTGTTGAAAGTGATCTCATCGGCTGAACTGGCGAATTCATAAGAAGGCCTGTATAGAACCATGAATGTATCCAGTTGAGTCCCCTGCAACTGGGTAACCCTTTTTACAAAGGTTTTATTGAAACGGTAGTCCACAAATTTTTCCTGTTCCTGTTTTTCCAGTCTTGCCTGGAAGGCTTTGAGGCGCTTATTTCTCCTGAACCGGAAGATGTTAATGATTTCATTGACATCGGCGCCTACAGCGCCATCCGGCGAAACGCCGGTTCGTATGGTTGGCTTCCTGAAATTATAAATGTCACTATAGGTTTCCCGGTTCTCTATTGAATCCTGGCGGTAAGATTTTGCAAACACGGTCACTTCTTTTAAAGTGCGGTATTTTGATCTGACCTTTAACCGAAGCGCAATATCAAACCGGGAAGGATCGGAAATATCTTTTACAGAAAATTTTAGCGTGGGTTTGTTCTGATAAATAAAAGTGAGGGAGTCGTTTTCGGTAACAGGTATTTTATAATATCCTGTTGAATCTGTCCAGGTAAATTTTCCTGATAAGCTTTCTACCCGTACATTTTCCACCGGGGTTATTTTAGAGGAATCATAAACTGTTCCACTCACCGTGGTCTGTGCTGATACCAGGCCTGTTGTACAAATAAAAAAAACCAGGAGTAAAATTATTTTCAAATAAGATCGCAAGAAGAAAAAATTTGTAGGAATAAAATTAAGCCAACAAATCTGCACAATGGCTTTAACCTGGTTGTTTTAACGGCGATTTTACTTTTGTATTAGTTCAGCAATCACTTTAGGGTAATGTACATGTTCAAGGGTATGTATCTTTTGAGCCAGAGATGCTGCTGTGTCCTGTGTATCAACAGTACAAGTTGCCTGGAAGATTATTTCGCCATGATCATACAGTTCATCAACATAATGAATAGTAATACCGCTTTCTTTTTCCTTAGCCGCAATCACCGCCTCATGTATCCGGCTGCCATACATTCCGCTGCCTCCGTATTTTGGTAATAGTGCAGGGTGAATATTGATGATCTTTTTTGCATAGGCATTAATAATTGGCACAGGTATTTTCCATAAGAATCCAGCCAGTACAATGAAGTTGATATTATTCTTCTCTAATTCAGGTAAATAATTATCCGCATTAAAGAACCTGTCTTTTTCTATCAGTAAAGACGGAATACCGGCTTTTTGAGCGATGGTTAATACACCAGCCATTGGTTTATTGCAAACGATGAGTGCAATTTTTACCCTTGAGGAAAATGCGAAGTGTTTTATGATCTGTTCAGCATTACTTCCTGCACCGCTGGCAAAAATGGCGACATTCACTACTGGACTACCTGTTTTTCTCCCACTCATCTTCTTACCAATCTTGATGATATATCTTCTGAAGAAAGCAAACTGGCCGAGTGGTATACTGATGAGTAAAACGCATACCGGCCAGAGCAGGGTAACCAGTAAAACATAAAGGAAGACCCAGGCCATACCCTTTTCTAAATTTGTAAGCAGCAACAACTTGCGCCCTGCATAACCACAAAGGCTGCCACCCAGGGCAAAGGTGACAATAATGAGCAGCAGGTTGAGGGTATTAACCTTCCATCGGGCCTTAAGTCTTTCAAACATTCGGCAAATGTGGATTAAAAAATTGTGAAAAACTCAAAGAACCAGGAAAAAATACAATCCGGAAAACAGTTTACAAATACATGACAAAGGCTTTGACAAAAATGCCACAATCGTCTGAAAACCACGCTGGACAAGGCAAAAAAAAAATTAGAAATGTTGATATATTATCAGTATCCTGCCTTATTTTTGCAGCGAACCGGATATTTTTCCTCATTAGCCCCGATATTAACTGTATGAGTCGCTATAGAAAAATCTTTAACAGAGTACTTTCCTGTCTTTTTTTTATTGCCTTAGTTTCCATAAATAGTAAATCTCTTGCTGCCGATGGCCAGGCACTTTTTAAGGCCAACTGCGCCAGCTGTCATAAACCGGATAAGCCATTTACCGGCCCAGCCCTCAAAGGCTGGAAGGACAGGGTTCCCGGCGGAGACTGGATATATAAGTGGATATCTAATTCGGGGGCACTGATCGCCAGTGGCGATGCCTATGCCAATAAAGTGTTTGAGGCCAGTAATAAAATTCCTATGCCTGCTTTTAGCAGCCAACTAAAAAATGAGGATGTAGATGCCATAATGAAGTATGTGGATGACTGGGCACCCGAAGTTCCTGTAACACCCGACGGTACAACAAAACCCCAATCTGACGACTCTCTTCTTTTCGGGATTCTCACCCTTGTATTAGCCCTTATAGCTTTCATATTATTACAGGTTAACAGTAACCTGCGTAAACTGTCTGATGAAAAAGAAGGCGTTTTGCGCTCTGAACCAGTTCCCTTTTACAGGAACAAGGCCTACCTGATGGCTGGTATATTGTTACTCTTTGGAGTAGGGGGCTATTATACTATCAACGGCGCCATTGGCCTGGGTCATCAGAAAAACTACCAACCCGAACAACCTATATTTTACTCTCACCAGGTACATGCCGGTACCAACCAGATAAGCTGTCTGTATTGCCATGGTGGCGCACAGGACAGCAAGCAGGCAAGTATCCCTTCAGTTAATGTGTGTATGAATTGCCACAAATCCATCGACAAGTACGAAGGTTCTGATGTATTGGTAAGAGAGAACGGAACCGCAGTGAACGGAACCGAAGAAATTCAAAAACTGTATGCTTATGCCGGCTGGAATTCAGCTACCAAAAAATATAATGAAGATAAAAACGGAGATGGTATACCCGATGGCGCAAAGCCGATAGAATGGGTAAAAATTCATAACCTGCCTGACCATGTTTATTTTAACCACAGCCAGCACGTAAAGGTAGGTAAACAACAATGCCAGACCTGTCATGGTAACATTCAACAGATGCCCGAAGTTTATCAGTTCACCCAATTAAGTATGGGCTGGTGTATAAACTGCCACCGGGAAACAAAGGTTGATTTTTATGACAAAGAAAATAGGAACGGGAATAAATTTTACAGCATTTACGAAAAATTCCATAACGATCTGAAGAATCATAAGATGGATAGTGTTACTGTTGAAAAGATCGGTGGAACTGAATGCCAGAAATGTCACTATTAATAATAAATACAGACGCTTTTAAACTATTGGAAAATTAGCAGATTAGCTCATCAGCACATTAACACAATATGAGTAAGAAAAAATACTGGCAAAGTTTTGGAGAACTGAATAACACAGAAAGTTTTCAGGAGTCAACCAAAAATGAATTCAAAGAAGAGCTTCTTCCCTTATCTGACCTCGATGATAAAGGCATTTTAGATGTTAAAGCCCCACGCCGGGATTTTCTCAAATACCTTGGTTTTAGTACAGCCGCAGCTGCTGTAGCTGCCAGTTGCGAAGTGCCGGTACGCAAAGCGGTGCCTTATTTGAATACGCCTGGCAATGTGATACCCGGCGTGGCCAATTATTATGCATCTACTTATGTTAATGGCGGCGATGCGATATCAGTTGTAGTTAAGCAAAGAGATGGCAGGCCTATTAAAATTGAAGGGAACGAATTATCATCAATTACAAAAGGCGGCACTAATGCACAGGCACAGGCTTCTGTGCTTGACCTCTATGATAACACCCGTTTACGCTATCCCATGCAAAAAGATGCTAAAGGGTTTAAGGAAGTTACCAGTTTCGATGCTTTTGATAAATTAGTTGCCGGTGCAATGGCCGGGTTGAATGGTAAACCGGTAGTACTTCTTACCTCAACGATCAACTCTCCTTCTACTTTAGAGATAATAAAAGAATTTTTAGCGAAATACCCGGGTAGCAGCCACGTACAATATGATGCAGTAAGTTATAGCGGCATGTTGATGGCTAACTATGTTTTTTACGGCAAGAAAGCTATCCCTTCCTATCATTTTGAAAATGCAAAGGTAATTGTAAGCCTTGGCGCCGATTTTTTAGGAACCTGGTTAAGCCCGGTTGAATTCAGCAGCCAATATGCACAGAACAGGAGAGTTACCGGTGATAAACCATCACTGAGTAAACATATCCAGTTTGAAAGCATGATGAGCATGACCGGCAGTAATGCTGATGAACGCTATGTTCATAAACCTTCTGAAACCGGAACCATTGCCCTGACCATTCTTTCCAAATTAGGTATGGGTATGGCTGCACCAAAAATTACCGATGAGAAATTACTGAAAGCAATTGATAAAACAGTTGAGGCCTTAAATGCACATAAAGGAGAGGCGCTGGTAGTCTGTGGCAGTAATGATGCAAACATCCAGTCTGTTGTTAATGCCATCAACGAACAAATAGGCGCCAACGGAAAGGCCATCAACTGGGCCATCACATCTAATTACAGGAACGGAATAGATGCCGAGATAAACAAGCTGGTTGATGATATGAATGCAGGAACAGTAGGCGCTGTACTTATCAACGGTGTTAACCCTGCTTATACTTATGCCGACAGCAAAAAGTTCACAGATGGATTAAGAAAGGTTGTAAGCGTTTCCTTTAATGCAACCATGGACGAAACAACAGAGCATTGTAATTATATTATTCCTGATCACCACTGGTTAGAAAGCTGGGGTGATGCAGAACCCAAGACAGGTTATTTCAGTTTAATGCAACCGGTCATCAATCCATTGTTTAAAACAAGGGCATTCCAGACATCTCTTATCAGGTGGAGTGCTGCAGCCGGTAGTTTGGTTAATGATTATGAAACTTATTTTAAAACTTACTGGACAGCCAAACTCGGCAATGCAGACCTGTATGCCAAAGCATTGCAGGACGGAGTTGTTGAGCCGGCTACCATGCCTGTAGCAACTGGTGTTTTCAATGCCGGAAGATTAAGCGATGCGGTGACAACAATCAACGAGATCAAGACAGGTATAAATGAATTGGTGATTTATCAGAAAGTATCAATGGGTAATGGCAGCCAGGCCAATAACCCATGGTTACAGGAATTGCCTGACCCGGTGACTAAAGTAACCTGGGATAATTATGTAATGATGAGCCCAGCCATGGCAAAATCATTATTAGGTCTTGATGTAATGAACCAGGAAGGCGGTAAACAAAGTAATTATGAAGTACATCCGGAAAAACCGGTTGTAAAAGTTACTGCAGTAAATGGTAAATCAGTTGAATTGCCGGTGATCATTATCCCGGGAATGAATAAAGATACGGTTGCTATTGCTGTTGGTTACGGAAGGCAAAGTGCAAATAAAGAAGCAACAGCGGATAATATTGGTAAATCAGCAAACGGCGCCGGTAAGAATGTATATCCGCTGGTTAGTTTCAATGGAACAAACCTGTACACATCTATGTGCAGGGTTGAAAAAACCGGTAACATGTATCCCCTGGCACAAACACAAATACATGGTTTTACCGAAAGCCGCCCGGTTATTTATGAAACCAATCTTGCAAGCTACTCGGCTAAACCCGAAGCTGTTTTAGAAGAAGTAATTGCTGAAAGGAAAATTACAACCATTGCAGGCAGTACAGATTATGTAAAAGACGGTACCATTTATCCTGACTTCGCAAAACCGGGTATTAAATGGGGAATGAGTATTGACCTGAATACCTGTACCGGTTGCAGCGCCTGCGTGGTGGCATGTACCGCCGAAAATAATGTGAGTGTAGTTGGTAAGATGCAGGTGCAGCGAGCACATGAAATGCATTGGCTGCGTATTGACCGTTATTTTACCGGCGACCTGGAAAATCCTGATGTGGTATTCCAGCCTATGCTTTGCCAGCATTGCGATAATGCACCTTGCGAAAACGTTTGCCCGGTATCTGCCACCAACCACAGCAGCGAAGGGCTTAATCAGATGGCATATAACCGTTGTATCGGTACAAGATATTGCGCCAATAACTGTCCGTTTAAAGTACGTCGCTTTAACTGGCTGGATTATAACGGAGCCGACAGTTTCCCGGATAATCAAAAACCGATGCTGGGTTCTTATATGGACGAATCTGTTATGCAGATGAATGATGACCTCACAAGAATGGTATTGAATCCTGATGTTACTGTTCGTTCAAGAGGTGTTATTGAAAAATGTTCTTTCTGCGTACAACGTTTGCAGGATAGCAAACTGGAAGCTAAAAAACAACAGAACCCATCGCTGGTGCGTAATGTAAAAACTGCCTGTATGCAGGCATGTCCAACTCACGCCATCAGTTTTGGTAATGTTAATGATAAAGAAAGCGAGGTATACAAGATCAGGAATGTGGATCAGAAACACCGGGCTTTTTATGTGTTGGATCAACTGCACGTGTTGCCCAATGTAAATTACCTGGCAAAAGTGAGAAATACCGACAGGCATATTGGAGTAGAAGAAGAAAAAGGCGGGGAGGTGAAGAAGTCAGAAAAAGCACATGCATAACTCAGAAAAAAGAGAATATCAATATTAAGTAAAAATTAAAAAGTAGAAATTAAAAAAACAGCGAGTAAAATATGTTTTTTGGTTTTTAACTTTTGACTTTAATCATAGATATGTCATTACTGAAATACGAATCGCAACTAAGGGAGCCGCTGGTAGATGGTAATAAAGATTATCACCAGGTAACAGAGGACATCATTCGCCCCATCGAGATGAAGCCAAGCCGTTTATGGTATATTGGTTTTACCATCAGCGCAGCACTACTTGCTTTTGGTGTGTACAGTGTTTACCGTGAAGTAACTTATGGTGTCGGCCAATGGAACCTGAACAAGACCATCGGGTGGGGTTGGGACATTACCAACTTTGTATGGTGGATCGGTATCGGTCACGCCGGAACCCTGATCTCTGCAATCTTGTTATTATTCCGCCAGGGATGGAGAACGGGGGTTAACCGTGCCGCAGAAGCGATGACGATTTTTGCGGTAATTTGCGCAGGTCAGTTCCCCATATTTCACATGGGCCGTGTATGGATGGCCTTCTTTACATTACCGTATCCAAACAGCCGGGGTCCTTTATGGCCAAACTTCAACAGCCCATTACTTTGGGATGTGTTTGCGATATCAACTTATTTCACAGTTTCATTATTGTTCTGGTATTCGGGTCTGTTACCCGACCTGGCAACAGTTCGTGACAGGGCCAAAACAAAATTCCGTAAAATGTTTTACGGCGTTGCTTCCTTTGGCTGGAGCGGAAGCACCAAACACTGGCAGCGCCATGAATCATTATCGTTGGTATTGGCGGGCTTAAGCACACCGCTGGTATTATCAGTACATACCATAGTATCATTCGACTTTGCTACATCCATTGTTCCGGGCTGGCATACCACTATCTTCCCTCCTTATTTTGTGGCGGGCGCTATCTTCTCTGGTTTTGCTATGGTGCAAACACTGATGATCGTACTGCGTAAAGTGCTACACCTGAAAGATTATATCACCGTTGGCCATATTGAAGCCATGAACAAAGTGATTGTATTGACGGGAAGTATTGTGGGTTGTGCTTATTTAACAGAATTATTTATCGCCTGGTATGGACAAAACCCATACGAATGGTATGCATTTAAAGAGAACAGGGCAAACCTGTATAGCCCATATGGCTGGAGTTACTGGCTGATGATGTTCTGTAATGTGGTATCCCCTCAATTGTTCTGGAGCCGTAAGCTGAGAAGGAATATTACAGTTACCTTCTTCATGAGTATCATAGTAAATATAGGTATGTGGTTTGAGCGTTTTGTGATCATTGTTACTTCTGTGTACAGGGATTACCTACCCTCTTCATGGAGTACTTACTATAGTCCTACCATTTGGGAGATCGGGTTTTATCTCGGAACATTCGGACTATTCTTTGTCTGCTTCTTCCTTTTCGCCAAATACTTCCCGGTTATTGCGGTAGCAGAGATCAAAGCGATATTAAAAACAAGTGGCGAGAACTATAAAGCGAAAATGACTGATATAGAAAAAGCAGATGCTGAGAAATTTTATATTGAAGAAGTGGCACATGCGCACTAGGCATTTTGAATTTTGAATTTTAAATTTTGAATTAATATGGCTGGAGGAATTAAAAAATTTGTTGTGGGTTGTTTTGATGACGAGAAGGTATTGTTTCCTGCGGTGAAGAATGTTCGCAAAGCAGGTTACAAGATACATGAAGTGTACACGCCTTTTCCTGTACATGGATTAGACCATGCTATGGGCATCCGGGAAACGAGCCTGCATACTGCCGGGTTTATTTATGCCATTACTGGAACAACAACAGCGCTTACATTTATCAGCTGGGTGTTTACCAGGGACTGGCCTTTGAATATTGGCGGTAAACCACATTTTGCTTTGCCGGCATGGATACCCATCACGTTTGAGTTGACGGTTTTATTTTCGGCCGTAGGCATGGTGCTAACCTTTTGTTACCTGTGTAACCTGGCTCCATTTGTTAAAAAACATCATTTTCATCCAAGAGCAACTGATGACCTTTTTGTAATGGCTATAGAATGTACTGATAAGACCAATGATGCAGAAGTGCAATCCTTCCTGCAAAAAGCGGGAGCCAAGGAAGTTAATGTTCAGAATGCAGAGACCGGCTGGTGGATAGGAACCTATGATAAAACGCAAAAACTGTACAAAGAGGAAAAAGGATATTGAACAGTAATTACGATGGAGCATAGAGGATGAAAATTCCTCTTTTAATAAAAAGAAGATTATCAGAATGAAAAAAATCACAATCATATCAACCCTGGTTTTGTCAATAGCTGTTGTAATTATCAGCTGCGGTGGCAAACGTGATGCAGGAAGAACCTATATGCCGGATATGGCTTACAGTCGTGCCTATGAATCTTATGCTGAGAGAGATTCTTCTGTATTTACAACAGATATTAATGACAGGGGGCATAAAATATTTTACAATAACATGCCTCCGGCAGGTACAATAAAAAGAGGAGAATTATTCCCATTCCCGGTAGCTCCTACCAGTATAAATTCGGTTGACAGCGGCGCATTGCTTTTAAGTTCACTGGTGCCAAACCCCCTTCCGGCTATGACAGGAGCTGAATTAGAAGAGGCAGGAAGGTTATACAATATCAATTGTGCAGTATGTCATGGTGCCAAGGGCGGAAGCGATGGACCGATAGCGCCAAAAGTTGGTGGGGTAAAAAGCATTATTTCTGCTTCACCGGGCTTTACAGACGGGAAGATATTCTATATAATGACCTATGGACAGAATAATATGGGAAGCTATGCATCGCAATTAAGCAGTGAGCAACGCTGGAGGATTGTTCAGTATATCAGGACGCTTGAACCTAAGACAGCGGCTCCGGCTGCAGCAACAGCTACGCCGGCAAAAAAAGATAGCGTGGCCGTGAAAAAAAATAATTAAAGAACTAGAAAATAAAGTTTAGATGGACCATCAATTTCAATTACCCGGTAGCTATAAAAAGTGGACCTATGGCCTCATTGCCGTGGGCGTGATAGCATTGCTGTGGGGATTCATAATGTATCATCCATTCGCACATGCAGGACATGGGGAGAACGTTAACAGCACCCGTTTTTGGGCAGTGTTATTGCAAAACAGCATTTTCTTCCTGCTGGTGGTTAATGCGGCCATGTTCTTTATATGTGTTACCACTATGGCGCATGCAAGCTGGACGGTTGCTTTCAGAAGGGTATCGGAAGCCATTTCAAGTGTGGTGCCCATTTTGGGGGTTATTACCTTTGTGATCTTAATGGCTATTGTGTTTGGTGGCAGAACTGATATTTACCACTGGTTAGATAAAGAAGCTGTGGCAAATGATCACATATTAAAAGGGAAAAGCGGTTTTTTAAGCCCAACTTTCTTCTCTGTATGGTCTTTTCTTACCATTTTTCTGTGGTGGTTCCTTGGAAGGAAAATGCGTAGCATGAGTCTGGAAAGCGACAAAAAAGGGCCAATGGATTATGAGACGGGAAAGAAGTGGACCTGGAATAATACGGTTTGGGCATCACTATATACTGTGGTTTTTACGCTTACCGTTGCATCCACAATTCCATGGCTTTGGCTCATGAGTATTGATGCACATTGGTATAGCACCATGTATAGCTGGTACACATTCGCAAGTACATTTGTTTCGGGTATATCGCTTATCGCATTGTTCGTTATTTACCTGAAGAATCGTGGTCAACTGGAATATGTTACCGAGGAACATTTGCATGACCTGGGTAAATTCATGTTCGCCTTCTCGGTTTTCTGGGCCTATTTATGGTTCTCCCAATACATGTTGATCTGGTACAGTAACCAGCCCGAGGAGACAAAATACTTTATTGAAAGAATAGGTACAGCCGAAAAGAGCGGTCCTTATAAGGGAATATTCTTTTTTAACCTCATTGTGAATTTCCTTTGCCCGTTATTAATATTAATGAAGAAGGGAACAAAAAGAAACTGGACCATGGTTACTATTATGGCCGTGTTGATCATTTTCGGGCACTGGATAGATTTTTATCAAATGGTAATGCCCGGCACATTGCACGAACACGGAGAACTGATGCCTTTTGAATTCGGGATACCTTGTTTGTTCATCGGGCTGATCATGTGGGGCACAGGAAGATATTTAAGCAAAAATTCATTGTTGGCGAAAAATCATCCTTTCCTGAAAGAAAGTATGATACACCATACATAAGAATGGAATTGTTTTGTGGCAAAGGATAATAAATACCAGGAAGTAGTTTGAACAAGAGCTCAGAATAATATTTACAGAAAATAACTTTGAATCATGAAGGAGTTTTTAATGGTAGTTTTAGGTGCATTGATCTTCGTAGTCATCTTTCAGATTGCGAAAGCCAGCGAATACGTGAGTGTATTAAAGGGCGAAGAAAAGACACGTAAGCAAAACAACAAGATCAATGCTTTTTTCCTGTTGGGTTTCCTGGTTTTTGGATTGATTGGTGTGTGGTACTGTAATGAGCTATATTACGGCAAGACGCTTTTTCCACAGGGGTCTGCTTCTGTAGAGGGCGAGAAGATTGATACCATGCTTTATATTACTATTGCTATCACTGGCGTAGTGTTTGTTATCACGCAGATTTTGTTGTTCTGGTTTTCTTTCAAATTTCAGGAAAAAGACGACCGCAGGGCTTTCTACTATCCTCATAATACCAAACTCGAATTGTTATGGACGACTGTACCAGCCATTTTCCTAACCGTGCTTGTTGTGTTCGGCCTCAAGTATTGGTTTAAGATCACCGCCGATGCTCCAAAGGATGCAGTAGTGGTAGAAGTTACCGGTCACCAGTTTGCATGGGAGTTCAGATATCCTGGTGCAGACAAGGTTTTAGGAAAAAAGAACTTCAAGCTTACTACAGCAACAAATAACCTGGGGGTTGACTTTAATGATCCGGCAAGTTTAGATGATATTCATGTAAGTACTACCATGCATATACCTGTAGGCGTACCGGTGAAAATGGTAATTGGTTCACAAGATGTAATACATGATGTAGGCCTTCCTCATTTCAGGTTAAAGATGGATGCGGTACCAGGCATTCCAACAACACAATGGTTTACACCAAAGCTTACTACAGCAGAGATGAAAAAGAAAACGGGCAATCCCGATTTTACTTATGAGATTGCCTGTGATCAGTTATGCGGAGCCAACCACTTTGCCATGAGGGGAGTTATTATTGTGGAGACAATGGAAGAATATAAAAAATGGTTAGCCGAACAAAAGCCGGAATACTTTACTGTATTCCCTGACAAAGCACCTAAAATAAATACAGTTGACAGCGCTGTGAAAACAGCACAGGTACTTCCGGAAAAAAAATAATTTCCGGGTTGATTAAAAAGTAAGAATATGAGTAGCGTAGCCACATTACAACATGCCGACGTTCACGGAGCACACGATGCACATCATGAACATCATCATCACGAAACGTTTATAACCAAATACGTTTTTAGCCAGGATCATAAAATGATTGCCAAACAGTTTTTGGTAACAGGTATCATATGGGCCATTATTGGTGGCTTGTTTTCTGTTGTGTTCCGTTTCCAGTTAGGCTATCCTGAATCTACTTTTCCGTGGCTGGAAGATATTTTTGGCCATTGGGCCGCCGATGGAAGATTAAAACCGGAATTTTATTATGCACTGGTTACCATGCATGGAACCATCCTTGTTTTCTTTGTACTTACTGCCGGTCTTAGTGGAACTTTCGCAAACCTCCTGATACCATTACAGGTAGGAGCAAGAGATATGGCTTCGCCATTTTTGAATATGCTGAGCTATTGGTTTTTCTTCCTGGCATCGGTTATTATGTTTTGCTCTTTGTTTGTGCAAACCGGTCCGGCAAGTGGAGGTTGGACAATTTATCCTCCGTTAAGTGCTCTGGGAGAAGCATCAAGTGGCTCTGTTATCGGAATGGATCTATGGCTGGTCAGTATGGCTATGTTCATCGTATCTGCCTTGTTAGGAGGTCTTAACTATATTACTACCATCCTTAACATGCGTACAAAAGGAATGAGCATGACACGCCTGCCTCTTACAGTATGGGCATTATTCTTTACAGCTGTGTTGGGCGTTCTTTCATTCCCTGTTTTGTTATCAGGCGCTATATTATTATTATTCGATAGAAATCTGGGTACCAGTTTCTATCTGAGTGATATCGTTATTGCCGGTAAGATATTACCTAATGAAGGGGGTAGCGCTATCCTGTTCCAGCATTTATTCTGGTTCCTGGGGCACCCCGAAGTGTATATTATTCTGTTGCCTGCCATGGGTATGAGTTCGGAGATCATTAGTGTTAACAGCCGTAAACCCATATTCGGCTATATGGCCATGGTGGGTTCAATGTTTGCTATTGCAATACTTGCATTCCTGGTATGGGCGCACCATATGTTTGTAACGGGACTCAATCCATTCCTGGGATCTGTCTTTGTGTTACTAACCTTGCTTATTGCCGTACCATCAGCCATTAAGGTATTTAACTGGCTTACCACATTATGGAGAGGAAGTATCCGCTTTACACCGGGTATGTTGTTTGCCATTGGTTTTGTAAGCTTGTTTATCAGCGGTGGTTTAACAGGAATCTTCCTGGGTAATTCAGCACTTGATCTTCATTTACATGATACTTATTTTGTGGTTGCCCACTTCCATATTGTAATGGGCGTGGCTTCATTCTTCGGTATGTTTGCCGGGGTATATCACTGGTTTCCCAAGATGTTTGGACGTTATATGAATAATACAATGGCCTACATCCACTTTTGGGTAACGATTATTGGTGCTTATCTCATCTTCTGGCCAATGCACTACGAAGGTCTTGCAGGAATGCCCCGCCGGTATTATGATTTTGCCAATTGGGAATCATTTAAAATGTTTGGAACCCTTAATGAGTTCATCAGCTTTGTGGCAGGTATTGTTTTCCTTGTGCAGCTGTTGTTTGTGTTTAACTTCTTCTACAGCATGTATAAAGGAAGAAAAGTTAAATCAACAAATCCTTGGGGATCAAATACACTGGAGTGGACTACACCTATTCATCCGGGACACGGAAACTGGATAGGTGAAATTCCGGAAGTACATAGAGGAGCCTATGATTATGGGAAAGACGGGAAAGAATTCATACCTCAGAATGTGCCTGTGGGGGCCGATGAAACAACGCATCATTAATAGTGGTGCCCGGTAATAAAAATATTTTGTGCCATTGATTTTGAAGTGATATAAAATTCAGATGTTTGAACAGTACAGTGCAGGAGAATAAAGCCATTAACAACTCAACATCGTTTGCGTTGGTGAGTAAAGTGAAGGATTACATTCAGTTGATCAAATTCACTTTAAGTTTTATGGTTGTGTTCAGCACAGTAGTTAGTTTTTTAATTGCGCCCACAGAGCAGGAGGGAGTACAGTTTTACGTCCGGGAAAAAATAATATCAGTTCTTTTACTTTTTGTTGCGGGCATGTTGGTTACCGGCTCGGCAAACGCTATTAACCAGATACTGGAGAAAACTTCAGATGCGTTAATGATGCGTACAGTTAAAAGGCCGGTTGCCAGTGGCAGGATGACTGTTAATGAAGCAGGTATATTTGCTTTCGTTACAGGCGCTGCCGGTGTCTTAATGATGTGGAAGTTTTTTAACATGGAGAGTGCGATGGTTAGTTTAGCCAGTCTTTTTTTATATGGCTTTATTTACACGCCACTCAAAAAAGTTAATTCCGTTTCTGTATTGGTTGGCGCTATACCCGGTGCATTGCCCTGTTTAATAGGATGGGTTGCTGCATATGGTGATGCAACCATCAGCTGGACAGGAGCCTGGGTCTTATTTGGTATCCAGTTTCTGTGGCAGTTTCCGCATTTTTGGGCAATTGCCTGGCTGGCACACAAGGATTATACCGCTGCCGGGTTTAAACTGCTGCCGGCAGATAAGGGGCCAACCAAATTCACCGCAATGCAAAGTATTATTTACAGTGCATTGATGATTCCCGTGGGCTTTTTGCCTTATTACACAGGAATCAGCGGAATAACAAGTATGTGGATCTTGCTGGGCTGTAATATATGGATGGTGTATGTAAGCGTGCTGTTGTTTGTAAAGATGGATGCTAAAAGTGCAAGGCGGGTGATGTTCAGTTCTTATTTTTATTTAATGATCGTTTTACTGGCCTTGTTTGCCAACCAGGCAGTTCATTAAATATGGAAGAAATAAAATTTCATAAATACCCTTTTGGGTTCAAGCGTTATGAGTGCAGTGGCAATGGAACAGAGAAAAAAAATTCATCCGCATAAATTTACCCTGTGGGTGGGCATCGGAAGTTTGTTGATGATGTTTGCAGGGTTAACGAGTGCTTATATAGTCAAACGTAATCAGGCTAGCTGGCAAACGTTTGATTTGCCCCTGTTATTTTGGTATAGTACCGTTGCAATTATTATAAGCAGCATTACTATTTACCTGGCAGAAAAAGCTTTTAAGCAGCGGGAAATGGCGAAATACAGAAAACTGTTAAGTGCTACTGTACTATTAGGAGTTCTTTTTATTGTTGTTCAGTTCTTTGGTTTCCGGCAATTAAATTTACAGGGGCTGGGTTTAGGGAAAAAGGGGTCAGTAGATTTTCTGTATGTAATTGTGGGTTTACATGGCGCCCATGTATTAGGAGGTTTAATAGCATTGATCATACTGTTTGCAAAGGCGTTCAGTAAAAAAATAAGAAACTATAACAGTGTTCCGGTTGAACTGGTAAGTACATACTGGCACTTTGTGGATATTCTTTGGGTGTATTTATTGATATTTTTATTAATGATCCGCTAAAACTCCACCTATCTCCCCCAGGGTAGGCAAAAGAAGGAGATATAAGCGAAGATTAATATGAAGGATAAAAGAAAAATATTTTTTTAATTTAAAAACTGCCCCTAGCAGTTCCCTCTCCCCGGGAGAGGGGTTGGGGTGAGGCTATTATGTCAACAACAATGATACCAGCAAATACCAAATGGTGGAATGGAGGGAGAAGCCCCTTCAATGTAAGCTATGGCAAAGTGATGATGTGGTACTTCCTGATGAGTGATGCGTTCACATTCGGAGCATTTCTGATCAGCTATGGAACCATTCGTTTCAGTGTAAATACCTGGGCAGATCCTAACCAGGTGTTTAATGCATTTCCGGGTTTTGGGCATCAAAACCTCCCTTTGGCTTTTGTAAGCTTAATGACCTTTATTCTAATCTTTAGTTCGGTTACCATGGTGTTGGCCGTGCATGAAGGGCATAAGATGAACAGGAAAGGGGTGGAGAAATACATGATACTTACTATTCTCGGAGGCCTTGCGTTCCTTGGTTGCCAGGCCTGGGAATGGACCCACCTTCTGACAGGCGAACATGTTGCTATGCTTGGCAACGGCACACTTGATGTTGTTCCTACCACGGTTAAAATGAATCCATGGGGCACCCATGTTCCCCATGAAGAAATAACAACAGCATTGCAGAATACGTCACAGGCGAAACTTGCTGAAATAGCGGCAACATTACAGCATGGCGGGGCTCATGCGGCAGGAACATCAAAAGCAGAACTGATAAGTGCTATACAGGCGTCTCCTGATTTTCATGTTACGCATACCGGGCCAATCGCCTTTGGCGGATATTTTTTCGGCATCACCGGTTTCCATGGTTTCCACGTATTCAGCGGTGTAGTGATCAACGTAGTAATGTGGATGAAAACAAGACTGGGCCATTTTGACCAGCGGGGCCATTATGAAATGATTGAAAAGGCAGGATTGTACTGGCATTTTGTGGATTTGGTTTGGGTGTTCGTATTCCTTTGCTTCTATCTTATTTAATGTAAAACCGGATAAATTTTATAAAGAAAAATATTTGTTATGAGTGAACATGTATCGTCATCGGAAATAACATTTACACATGCGCCCGCTGCAGGCACGGGAAGAATATGGAAGGTATTCTGGATACTGTCGTTTATAACCGTTATCGAACTTGTACTTGGTTTTGGACTGGCCAAACATTGGTTCGGGGAACCGGAAGCCAATAAAGGGTTGATACTTGGTATCAAAGGTGCGATCTGTATCTTATCGCTGGCCAAAGCTTTCTACATTGTATCTGTGTTTATGCACCTCGGTGATGAGATCAGGAATATGATCATGACGATCGTTGTTCCGCTTTGTCTTTTCCTTTGGTTCATTGGCGCTTTCCTTTGGGATGGCAACAGCTGGAAAAAATTACGCAATACCAATGCAGGCAGCCATCCTGCCAAAACAGAGCAAAAGCATCCTGCAGCCGTTGATAAGGATGCAAAAAAATAAAGAACAATAATTTTACAAGATAATGTCAACCACCCCCGTTTTAGCGGGGGTGGTTCGTTTTTTAAGAGAATTGGCCTGTGTTGCCGTACATTTGCAACGCATAAAATAATCATGACAAAGAAAGCGATACTTGCCCTTGCCCTTGCGATAATAATGCCACTTGCAGGGTACTTTATTGTAAAGTATTACAGCAAAGAAGCAGTGCACATGCCGGGCAGGTATTTTGCACCGGATAGTATTGTAGTATCGGAGAAGAACGGCAAAACAGTTACCGACACCATCTGGCACAAAGTAAAGAATATAGAATTTACCAACCAGCTTGGAAAAAAAGTTTCGCTGGAAGACTTAAAGCGCAAGGTTTTGGTGATCGATTTCTTTTTTACCAGGTGCCCCAGCATTTGCCCCGGCCTGGCCCGCAGTATGAAGAGACTCCAGGATTCTTTTGTAAAGAATGACAGCATTGTCCAGTTTATTTCCATCAGTGTTGACCCTGAACATGACTCTGTGCCACAACTCCGCAAATTCGCCGATCGGTTTAATGCCAATCATGATACCTGGTGGTTTGTGACCGGTGATAAAAAAGAAATTTATGATTTCGCATTTAATGAACTGAAAGCCAGCGTTACCGATTCGGATGTAGATACAGCATTCTTACATACTGAAAACTTTTTTTTGTTAGACAGTAACAGGATCGTGAGGGGCTGGTATAATGGATTTGATACAGGTAAACAGGCGCAACTCGTAAGGGATATACCTTTACTGATGCTGGAGAAAGATAAAAAGTCCCCGTCCGTATTCCGGGAATTCATACCCATTCTACCCATCATATTTATAGCAATAGGCATAGTGTTCATAGCCGTATTTATTTTCAACCGGCAGAAAAGCAAACAGGAAAGACAATCATAAAATTATTTTATGCTGCAGGCAACGCTCAAAAAAAATGATAAAAAAGCAAAGCTCTTCATCTTCACTGTTTCATTTGTTGTCTTTATTGCCGTCGCCCTCTTAAGCAAGTTTAAACTAAATGTTGACCCTGGGTTTGATGTGCATGTGTTTGCTATGATCAATGCCATTATCAATTCCTGTGTCATGCTCTTACTAGGTGCAGGCCTGGTTACAGCGCTTAAGAAAATGTACGTATGGCATAAGCGGATAATGATCACAGCTATTTGTTTGTCCATACTGTTCCTCGTATCATATATTGCCCATCATTTACTGGCCGGCGAAACAAAGTTTGGCGATATTGATCACGATGGTATCCTTAATGATGATGAAAAGTTCAGGGCCGGGCCTATGCGGATGGTTTATTATTTCATTTTACTTACCCATATTCCGTTGGCTGCTATTATGCTCCCTTTTATTTTATTCACGGCTTACCGGGCACTCACAGGAGAATACGCTGCACATAAAAAACTGGTAAGATTTACCTGGCCGCTTTGGTTCTATGTTGCATTCACCGG
>CAYTQB010000055.1:0-4343 GCA_964439615.1 uncultured Ferruginibacter sp.
GGGATGCCCTGATACAGCCCTGGTGAACCTGAGCTTTTCATCAAAGCCGAATATTGGCGCTGATAAAGCAATTACAAAATGCACAGATAGTATCGTTAACCTTACCACTTTATTTACAACAACAGGATTAACCACAGCCTGGACGATTGGTGGTGTTCCGGTAGCAACCCCTGCTTCTGTTATAGCAGCTGGTGTTTATCAATTGATAGGTATAAACGGTGTGGGTTGTTCTGATACGGCTTTGGTGACTATTATAAATAACCAACAACTATGTACTACAGCATTGCCTGAACAGATCAGGATAAGCCCCAACCCTGTAAGTGACAAGCTCTCTGTTTTGGTTGTGAGGAACTCTGCAGTAAAAGTTGACATACTGATTCATAATACCGCAGGCCAAATAGTTTACAGCATAGCTAATCAGCAATCTGCCGGTGGGCAAACCTACAGCATACCCATGAAAAAAATGGCCGGGGGTATTTATTTTGTAACTGTAAAACTTAATGATAAAAAAGAAGTCGTAAAGAAAATAATGAGGCAATAAGAAGTAACTATTTTTTTATAAAAGCAGCAGTAAACATAGTGTCTGCTTTCTTATCATAACCTTGTAATAATTCCACCTGCAACAACTGCAGGTGGAATTTTTCTTTTATGAAGTCCACCATCTCTTCATTTTCTTTTTTAAAAACTGAACAGGTGATATAAATAAACATTCCACCTACCTGCAATTGAGGGATGACATGGTTAACTATTTTTCTTTGCCTGTCGGCATAGGCAGCAATCATTTCTTCCTCAAAAAAATACAACTGTTCCGGTGTGCGGCTCCAGGTACCGCTTCCAGTACATGGGGCGTCGCAGATAATAAGTTTAAAGTTTAAGGTTTGAGGTTTGAGGTTTGAGGCTTGAAGGTCAGCAACGAATGTTGCATATTTTTTTATTCCAGCTGCTGAAAATCTTTTTTTAAGATTTGCTATGATACCTTCCCTGATGTCTGAAACCGTCAGTTCTATTTTCCCATTTAATATGTCGTAAGCAAGAATTGATTTACCCCCGCTGGCTGCACAGCAATCCCAAACTGTTAATGTTTCATTGGGATCAACATAATTTCTTTCTTTTAAAACATCCAGCACTTTTTGTGAATTCATATCCTGCACCACGGCTTCGTTATTTAACTCAATTACAGTATCCAGTTTACTGGAATTGAGCAAAGCAATACAATCATCATATGGTAAAGTAAAATTTAATCCGGCATCCTGCAACTTTTGTATAACGGTGTTTTTTTTGCCAGGTCTTATTCTCAGGAACAGATCGGGTTGAAAGAGGAAAGAAGAAGCGTATTGATGAAAGTTAATACCAGTGCTTAATTCTGCGGCCCATGGGAATATTTTCTCAATGTCAATATCAACAGAAGCAAGTTTTTTAATAAGTGGTTTATCTATTAACTTATTCCATTCGGGCCTGTGAAAAGCCAAAAACTCATTGTTGGATCGTTCACATAAAAATGTAGCCATCATGATCTTTTCATCAACAGCAGCACCAGGCATGGCTTTGCCCAGACGGTAAAAATTATAACACAAAGCTGCAATTTGTTTCCTGTCTTTCGATCCATATTTTTTATTGGCAGAAAAATATTTTTTCAGGAATAATGAAAACGGTTCCCCGGCACTGTATGATTCAATGATTTTTATTGCCGAGTTTAAATAAGAATGATACCGCATACAGGCAAAAATAAAGCCTGCAATTAACACTGCAGGCTTAAAATTATTTTAATGATAGTTTACAGTTCCAGTAAACTCTTCACCGGGTCTTTGCCAAACAATAGTTGATCAGGATTTTCAAGCAACTCTTTTACCCTTACCAAAAAACCAACCGATTCCCGGCCATCTATGATCCGGTGATCGTAACTCAATGCCAGGTACATCATGGGTTTAATAACCACCTGCCCGTTTACAGCCATTGGCTTGTCCTGTATCTTATGCATTCCCAAAATCGCCGACTGGGGAATATTAATAATTGGCGTACTCATCATTGAACCAAAGATGCCGCCGTTGGTAATAGTGAAAGTACCCCCGGTCATTTCTTCAATAGTGAGTTTATTTTCTTTGGCTTTTGTGGCAAGTTCAACAACTTTTGCTTCAATACCTGCCATGCTGAGGCTTTCAGCATTTCGAATTACAGGCACTACTAATCCTTTGGGAGCACTCACCGCAATAGAAATATCGCAGTACTCATGATAAATGATACTCTCTCCGTCAATATAAGCATTAACAGCAGGCCATTCCAACAAAGCATAAGTACATGCTTTAGTAAAGAAACTCATGAAGCCAAGATTCACACCATGCAATTCTTTAAACTTGTCTTTGTGTTTGGCCCTTATATCCATGATAGCACTCATGTCTACTTCATTAAAAGTAGTGAGCATGGCCGTTGTATTCTTTGCTTCAACCAGCCGCCGGCTAATCGTTTTACGCAGGTTACTCATCTTTTCCACCCGTTCGTTGCGCTCAAACAAAACAGTGCCTGGCCTTCTGCCCGGGTTATTCAAAGCTGCCATCACATCCTGCTTAACAATTTTTCCATTGCTGCCTGAAGGAGTCACTTCTTTTACATCAACTTTTTTATCGGCAATGATTGCTGCGGCTACAGGGGTTGCTTTAATTTCTGTTTCAGGTCTTAAGTTTGAGGTTTGAGGTTGAAGATTAACATCTTTCCGGGAAATTTCTTTCGGTTTTGAAACTGCTGGCTTTTCTGCAACACCAGCAGGTTTTGCAGCATTTGTATCAATGGAACAAACCACATCCCCGATATTGAGTGTATCGCTTTCTTTCGCAATTATTTTAACAACCCCGGCCTGCTCAGCATTCAGTTCAAATGTTGCTTTTTCACTTTCCAGTTCTGCAATCACTTCATCCCTGTCAGCCCAGTCACCATCTTTTTTATGCCACTTAACGAGGGTTACCTCATTTATACTTTCACCTACAGTTGGAACTTTTATTTCGATTGACATTGATAATGATTTACTCCCGATGGCTATCGGGCTGTGCAAATTTCGGGGAAAATTAAGGATTATTAAAATAGAATTCAACAAAGCCGTATACAGGCATTGCAGCTCGATTCATAGATAAATCAAAGTCCCTACAAAAGCAAGGGGCGCTTAATTAAGACAATGGGAAAGGTATAAGAGATTTATGTACCCAGGTATGTCTTTAAAAGTTTACACCTGGAAGCTGTGCGAAGCTTTGTTATGGCTTTATCTTTTATCTGTCTTACTCTCTCCCGGGTAAGGTTAAAGTGTTCGCCAATATCTTCAAGACTGAGGGCATGATCAACACCAATACCAAAGAAAAAACGGATCACATCTTTTTGTCTTTCGGTTAAAGTGCTCAGCGATCTGTCGATTTCTGTTTTCAGAGATGCTTTAAATGCCAACTCATCATCTGTATTGGCAGCATTATGATTTACCAATACATCAATAAGGGTATTCTCCTCTCCATCGGACAAAGGCTGATCCATACTTACATGGCGTGCAGAAATACCAAGTGTTGCAGCTATTTCTTCTGCATCCATATCCAGTAAAAAAGCCAGTTCTTCCGGGGTAGGCTCTCTTTCAAACTCCTGCTCCAGTTGAGAATAAGCTTTACTTATCCGATTGGTTAATCCAACTTTATTTAATGGTAAACGTACAATTCTTGATTGCTCAGCTAATGCCTGCAGGATACTTTGGCGTATCCACCAAACGGCATAAGAAATAAATTTAAAGCCACGTGTTTCATCAAAACGTTGCGCCGCTTTTATAAGGCCAAGGTTTCCTTCGTTGATAAGGTCGGGCAAGGTTAATCCCTGGTTTTGGTACTGCTTGGCAACAGAGACAACAAACCTCAGATTTGCTTTAGTAAGTTTTTCGAGGGCATATTGGTCTCCCTGTTTTATTCTTACTGCTAATTTTACTTCTTCCTCGGGGGTTATTAATTCAACCTTTCCGATCTCCTGCAGGTACTTCTCTAAACTCTGACTCTCACGGTTTGTGATTGACTTAGTGATTTTCAGCTGACGCATACTCATAAGTCTAATGGTTTAAAGGTTTAGGTCTAAAATAGATATGGGTTAATAATATGTTAAAAAGATTCGCAGTTATTAACGTAATTTATACTATTCATGATATGTTACCAAAAAAAAAAATCTAAATCCCTGTATTTCAGTAGCTTAAAATCAGTTTTGTTTAACATTTAGTACATATATCTAAACAAAGAAAAATAAATAAATAATTTGTACTGTAGATTATTTTGCTATTATTGCAACATAGCAATGATATTTTAAACCAATAGGATGAGTAAGAAAGTTTTATA
>CAYTQB010000055.1:4443-19301 GCA_964439615.1 uncultured Ferruginibacter sp.
ATACCCCCGACAACTGCAGTGTCATACTGAAAAAATTCCCCCACCAGAACATGGTTCTTACGGCAAATATATTCCTCCCATCAAAGCACCGGGGATAATCCAACATCACATAAGGAAGCTTCAGGTAATTTTCTCCCTTTGAAATTTTTGCTGTTGACTGTACAACTTCCTTTGGCAGCTGGTGATTCCCTTCGTCAATAGTTGTTTTCATAGTAGCAGCAAGGTTGCCAAACAGGTGATACACTTTGTCAATTATGACATGTTTCGTTAAAATCCAGTCACTGTTGTTTACCAGTTGCTGTTCCTCATCAGAAAGGGTTAATTTTGAAATGTCATTCATAAGAAACATCAAATTACTACATAAATTTTTATTGCACCTGTTGCCGGCATGATAAAAAAACTAGATAGACTTATTCTCAAATCCTTTATAGGACCGTTTATCGTAACGTTCTTCATTGCCCTTTTTATATTGCTGATGCAAACTGCCTGGAAGTATATTGATGACCTGGTTGGCAAAGGCCTTGATTTCGGCACCATTGGGCTGTTCCTGTTTTATATGAGCGCCACCCTGCTCATCCTCGCCATGCCAATCGCTATACTTATTTCATCCATTATGACCTTTGGAAATCTTGGTGAAAGCTTTGAGCTTGTTGCCATAAAATCATCAGGTATTTCTTTGTTACGTTTTATGCGTCCCCTGGTTTGGGTGGCGCTCATATTCTGCGGCATTACTTTTCTTTTTGCTAATTATGTGATCCCGTACGCCAACTTAAAATCACTGGCTCTGTATAACGATATTGTTTACAAAAAGCCTGCTTTTGATCTCAAAGAAGGCGTTTTTTTTACTTATATCCCCAATTATGCCATCAAGGCAGGGAAAAAAGATGCAGATGGAAAAACCATTCATAATGTACTGATCTATGAACAGACAAATCCTTTGCAGAACAACTGCATCATTGCCGAAAAAGGCGTGATGAAAATTTCAGATAACCAGAAATTTTTAGAATTTGACCTCGAAAACGGATATCGCTACCAGGAAAGTTCAAGCGGTAATGATTCCACTAATGAATACATCCGGCTTGGTTTTACATCTTTTAGAAAATTATTTGATTTGAGCGCTCTAGAAAAGCAAAATACAAACGATAGTATTTACAAAGGGAATTTCAGGATGTTAAGCGCCCGCCAGATCAATCATACAATTGATTCGCTACGTAAAATAAGCGACAGTTTATCTGTGAAGGTGGATAAGGCATTCGCCATCAATTTACATAACACTATTACGATTGACAGCCCTACAAAAAAAAATGTAGCTGCTCACCCAAAATACCATCGCTTTGATTCGCTTATAACAGATTCGGTAAGGGCTTATGTTATTGAAGCAGCCATTGGCATTGCCAATAATTTAAGGAGTAGTGTGGAAGGGCCCGGCAATGAAATTGAAAGCCGCAGAACCGAAATAGTTTACAATAAAATTGAATGGCATCGCAAATTTTCTATTTCAATGGCCTGCTTTGTATTATTTTTTATTGGCGCCCCGTTAGGATCCATAATCCGCAAAGGAGGGCTCGGCATGCCCCTGGTGGTAGCAATTATTTTCTTCTTAATATTCCACCTGCTCAACATGTTTGGCGAAAAATTCGTTCGTGAAAGTATTGTATCTCCACTTGTTGGAATGTGGCTGGCAGTTATTGTGCTTACGCCTGTAGGCATTTTTCTTACTTATAAAGCCATGCACGACTCACAACTTTTTAATAAAGAATTTTATTACCGGGCTTTTAAAGGATTGCGGAGTTTTTTTGGTAAATTTAAGAAGCAATCATCCGCTTAAAAATATGCGTCATGTCAAAACAAACATCAACCAGCCGAAGGGAATTCATTTCCAATTCGCTGAAAACCGGCCTGGTCATAAGCATTGGCCTTACAGCCTCAGCTCCATTGCTCCAGTCTTTTTCTGCAAATAATAATTCTTTGAAGACGGGTTTGAAAACAGGTTTTGACCAGCAACCACTTCCCTATAAATATGATACACTCGAAAATGTGATTGATGCCATGACAATGGAAATACATTATAGCAAACATGCGGCTGCCTATTCTAAAAATTTAAAAGACGCAGCCCTGGCCGAGAAAGCTGATACAAATAGCTCAGTGGAAGAGTTACTTGCTACCATCTCGAAATACTCTGCCAAAATGCGTAACAATGGAGGTGGGCATTACAACCATGAGATGTTTTGGCAATGCATGCAGCCAAAGCAGGCAGACAATGCACCATCAGGCAGTTTACAAGCAGCTATCATTAAAACCTTTGGTTCTTTCGATGAATTTAAAAAGCAATTTGCCGATGCCGGTAAAAATCGTTTTGGAAGCGGGTGGGCATGGTTATATATTGATGCATCTAAAAATCTCAAGATCGGCTCTACACCCAACCAGGATAATCCATTAATGGACATCAGTGACATCAAGGGATTCCCTTTACTTGCCCTGGATGTTTGGGAACATGCGTATTATTTAAAGTATCAAAATAAACGAGCTGATTATATTGACAACTGGTGGAATGTAGTGAACTGGAAATACGTACAGCAAAGGATGGATACTATTAAATAAAATGCAATTCTGCTTCAGACAATAATCATCAATGAAAAAATATACGATTCCCTTTTTCCTGCTGGGTTCATTGGTGATGATCTATGTAATGGCTAAAACCGGGGCTCCATTAAAAACCCCAGGAACCCCACTTGGTATTCTTGATCTTGAATTTGCTTACAATACTGCCAAAACAAATACCGTCATTGAAGCCTGGACAGCTTCAGATAATATCGCCGCTGCTGAACTAAATACCTGGCTTGATTTTTTATTCCTGTTCTTTTATTCTTTCTTTTTATTCTTTGCCAGCAAAAAAATTGCAAGAACATTCCAGGGCATGATTGCCAAAACAGGCCAACTTGTTGCAAAAGGTGCCCTGGCAGCCGGTTTTTTGGATATCCTCGAAAACATAGGAATGCTCATTGCGCTCAATGGTCACGTATCAGGCGGCATTGCTTTTTGTACCACTTTCTTCTCAATAATAAAATGGGGATTGGCGATAATTGCTGTGCTTTATGTATTAACAGGCGCCATTATGCTGGCTTACCGGACCATCAAAAAATAGACAACTGCTCCTTAAATGGGCTCAGCCTTTGCATTAGGCAGAACCAGAGGCAGGTCCAACTAAAGCAAAGGCTGATGAATTGACAAACAATCTGCCGCAAATGTAATTAAGCCGCTAACATAAAAATCATTCCTCTTGCCCATTCGATAATTTTTTATGTTTTTTAACATTGTCAAAATCGGACTTGAAAAAAACTTAATTTAGCCCCTCTTTTATTCGTCTCATCACACAACTTATTTTTATGCAAGTTTGGAAAGATTACCAGGAAAAAAATAAAGACCGTTTTTTAAATGAAATGCTTGACCTGCTCCGCATTCCATCGGTCAGCGCCAAGAGCGAACACAAAGCCGATATGCTTAAATGCGCCGAAGCCGTGAAGAAAAGTTTATTGGATGCAGGTTGTACCAAAGCCGAAGTGATGGCAACTGAGGGGCATCCTGTTGTGTATGGCGAAATAATAATAGATCCTTCCAAGCCTACGGTACTGGTGTACGGCCATTATGATGTGCAACCTGCGGAACCTCTGGAACTGTGGACAAATCCGCCTTTTGAACCTACGATAATTGACGGAAAAATATTTGCCCGTGGCAGCGCTGATGATAAAGGCCAGTTCTATATGCATGTAAAAGCGCTGGAAACATTGGTAAAAACAGATTCAATGACAACCAACATCAAGTTCCTGATAGAAGGTGAAGAAGAAGTTGGTTCGCCAAACCTCGGAAAATTTGTTGCGGCCAATAAAGCTTTATTAAAAGCCGATGTGATCCTCATCAGTGATAGCTCCATGCTAAGTATGGAAAACCCTTCACTCGATACAGGTGTTCGTGGATTGAGTTATATACAGGTGGAAGTGACAGGCGCTAAAAGGGATCTGCATAGTGGAACTTATGGCGGCGCAGTGGCTAACCCTATAACTATTTTAGCAAAGATGATCGCCGGTTGTCATGATGAAAATAACCATATAACCATCCCGGGTTTTTATGATGATGTGGTTGTGGCCGGGCCCGAAGAAAGAGCATTGATAAACAAAGCGCCCTATGATGAAAAAGAGTACATGGATGAGCTTGGCGTAAAAGAGCTTTGGGGTGAAAAAGGGTTTAGTACTTATGAAAGAACGGGCATCCGGCCAACGATTGAGGTAAATGGCATTTGGGGCGGTTATATTGGTGAAGGGGCGAAAACAGTTCTTCCTTCAAAAGCTTATGCAAAAATTTCTGCCCGGTTGGTGCCCAATCAATCATCTGATAAAATAACTGAAAAATTATTGGCTTATTTCAGGTCCATAGCACCTAAGTCTGTTGATGTAAAAGCAGAACTGCATCATGGTGGCGAACCTTACATGACTCCGATTGACAGCAAAGGATACAAAGCGGCATCAAAAGCCGTGGAAACAACTTTCGGTAAAGCTCCCATCCCAGTTCGTGGCGGAGGAAGTATCCCCATTTGTTCCATCTTAGAAAAAGAACTGGGTATCAAAATAATTTTTATGGGTTTTGGGTTGGATAACGACAACCTGCATAGCCCAAATGAAAAATATAATATGGAGAATTATTACAAGGGAATTGAAACCATTCCCTATTTCCATAAGTACTTTGCGGAAATGAATTGATACGAAATGTAAAACCAACCTGGTGTTGAAACTTTTGTTATTTCTTTTATGTGCTTTTACAGGCTTGTCAGCTATGTCACAAAGAACGATATTGGGCGAGTATTACTTTAGAAAAACTGAAATGGCTTCAGGCTTTAATTTTTCTGCCGATGGAAAATTCCAGTTTTTCTTTACATACGGAGCCATTGACCGTAGTGCTACGGGTACATTTAAAGTAGAAGGTGATACATTAAAACTCAAAAGCGATAAAGAATCAGGAAAAGATTTTACCATAACCAAACAATCTACAGCCGGTAATGGGTATACCCTCACCTTTAATCATCCCAACAAATACCTGACAAAAAATATACTATGCCTGTTTGTGACTGATGGCAAGGAGCAGCAGGCAATTTCTGATAGCGATGGGAAGGTGCATATTGACCTGGCACATTGCGATACTATATATGTACAGCACCTTTTATACCCTGATAATCTTACATTGGTAAAAGACAAGGCGAATAATAACAAACAGTTCACCCTTACACTAAACCCTTCCCTGGAGCAGGTAAGTTTTAATGGTATCGACTTTAAAATAGTTGACGACAAAACACTTACCTGCCTCCCTAGTTATTTCCTCAATATGCCTGGTATTGCATTTGTAAAACAATAGTCTGGATCAGCGGTCATTGTGTTTCCCGTAAAGAATCGTAATTTGCAATATTCAAAAACCGAAACGATGATCCCAAAATTATATGGCGCCGCTTTTATGGCTACCGTTATTCTTGTTTCCTGTGGAGGCGGTAATGACAATGACTATGTAGATAAATCATTAATTACACCTGCTGCAGAGAATAAAGTGGCTCAAACAACAGATACAGTTCCGGGTACCGGGCAAGCAATCAATAATCAACCTCTCAATGCAACCGGCAGTTCAAGCTTGCCGGTTACGATGAGCCCCGGTACTAACTCAATAAAAATAAATCCGCAAGCCGTTACTACCCCCCCGGTAGTTACTGCTCAGCCTGTTACAAATGCAAAACTTAACCCTGCTCATGGTCAGCCCGGCCATCGCTGCGACATTGCTGTTGGAGCGCCATTAGACAGCAAACCCGTACAACCTACAAACACAGTAACCACAGCCCAGCCTCCTGTTAACGTAAGTACACAACCAACTGCCCAAACCACAGCGCCAGGCATGAACCCGCCGCATGGGCAACCGAATCACCGTTGCGATATTGCTGTAGGCTCCCCTTTGAATAGTCCTGTAGCTCCAACGCAAACACCGGCTCCTGCAGTTACAGTTGATCCCACGGTTACCAAGCCCACAAAACCAGACAGTGTAAAGAATCAATAGTTTTTTTGAGTTCAGTAATACAAGGGATGTATGATTAAATACCTGTTAACTCTTTTACTGTTTTTATCATTTCAGATCTCACAGGCTCAGCTTCCTGTTTCGCCGGATACCATTTATCGTTTTATTAAAGAACACTCGGTTTACCGGAATACTGTAAACTGGGAGGATATTGATAATGGTTTTAAGGAAAGGTTATTTGCCGCCAAAACAACAAAGGATACCATGAAGAGCCTGGTTTATGTTTTTGAACAACTCAATGATGTACATACACAAATATACCTCGACAACCAGTACTACGGACACTACCCTGCCTACCCTGATTCGGTTCTAAAAACATTAAACCCTATAGTGGAAAGGTCGAGGCAGGAAAATGGGACAATAAGAATTGTCCTTTTGAAGAGCAAATACCTGTATTTGTCCATACCCGGCATTTTTGCGCAGGGAAACGCCATCAATGAATATGCACAAACAATCAGCGACAGTATTTGCGGGTATAACAGGCAACAACTAAAGGGCTTTATCATTGACCTGCGGTTAAATTCCGGCGGACAGTTGAGTTCAATGGTTAGCGGATTGAACCTTTTGCTTGGGAACAACTATTTGGGAGGGGCCGTTGATGCATTAAATACTGAAACCAGAAAATTTGAGTTGAAGAAAAATAATTTTTATATAGGTGATATGCAAACAACATCCATAACTAATACATGTACCCATGATTATTCCAAATTTCCTGTTGTTGTGCTGATTGGACCAGCAACTGTAAGCTCAGGCAGTATAACAGCCATTACATTTAAACAAAGGCCAAACACTTTTTTTATTGGAGAACCAACAGCCGACGGATATTCAACAGGCAATGAATATTTTTTCTTTGGAAATAATTTTATGATAAACATGGCTACTGAGTTTAACCAGGACAGGAAGCATAATATTTATAAAAATTCTATATTACCCGATAAGTTCATAAAAGCCGGTGATGATTTTGACAGGCTTTTAAATGATGAAAAAATAAAGGCTGCATTACTTTGGTTAGCAAACGCTAACCCGTTAAAATAACTATTCAAAAATAAGCCGCTGCCAGTTAGGCGGTTGTATTAAAAAATGTTATTGTGAATAACTTAGCTTGTGTTCACTTAGTTTTTTCGATTATAAGCTATATTTTTATGTCAGCTTATTACATAACCTCTTCCACAAGTATCCTTTGAACAGCCACACACTTTAACGGCATTTCCCTTATTGTTGCTCGTTCCAGTATTATCCTTTGAATTACCAGGTTCACGGCATTATTTTATTATAATGCTTCAATGAACAATCCTTTCCTGAAAAACCTCCGTATTTCTTTTAAAGAAAATATGCCTGCCTGTTAAAAAGCAATTTTTCAGGCTGGATTAAAAGCATAAAAACAATTTAAGTACTCAAAGTAGAATTCTAAATTAAACCATAGCTTATGGAACATGTTTACACAATACACACAAAAAAGATACAGGATCAAACTTATTATTTTGTAAAGAAGATCATGGCTTTGCCTGAATTTAAAGGACTGGCTGATGTAGTGGTAGGCTATGGTATGCATAGCAATTTTGAAAAAGCCTGTAGCATTGCCGGTATTGATGATGCGGAATGCCGTAAGAAACTCCTGGCACAATTAGAACAGGTTAAACCCGAACCAACAGTGGAAACACAACCAATTCCTCACCAGGTTGCTGATCATAAGAGATCAATGGAAAAGGGCTCGGCAATGGAAGTTTCGGAAATGGTACATCGCTGGCTTATTCAACAGGGTACAGAAGTACTGAATTGATCTCATCACACATAATGCTTTCTCCTGATAAAATTGAGCCCCGCTCTTACGAGCAGGGCTCTTTACTCAAAAATCCAAACACAAACACTCTTTAAGTCCACCCAGGATTGCCCGGGCAGCACATAATTATTTTAATCAGGTTTTTTTCCTTCTAAAAAGCTATTGATTGTACTTATTTCAGCCTGGTTGTTATCATCAGTCTTCACTGTGTAGTTACTGTAAAAACTTTCTACATCGGCAATGGAATTGTGGAATTCCATGTTGCGGCGAAGGTAAGCAGGCACCGTTTCAAACTCATTATTGGGATCGGCTGCGTTAATGTTGAACGACAAGTTACGCAGTTTTGCAATCCGATCTATCGCCCTGCGCCGAAGATCCTCTGTTTCGTCCTGCATGGCAGGCTCCTCAACATTGGAAATCATGATGGGCTGAGTTGGTTGTACATGTTGCTCGTCCTCCGCCGCTTGATGGGATTTAACTACCAACTGCATTTCAATCACAGGTTCGTCTTCCTGCTCTTTTTCCTGCAGCGGCAGTGGCTCATCAATCGATTTGGATTCTGGTTTTGGCCTTTCCTCCACATAAATTTGCGAAGGTTTGGCCAGGTACCCTCCTGACGAAGGAGGATTGCTAGCATCTTTATTAACTGGAGGAATTTCTTTCCTGGTTTTTAATTCAGTTGCTGATTTATCAACGGGTGGAGGACTTTGGGGTATGTCAAATTCTATTACCGGAATTTGATCTGTGGCCGAAGATATTTCAAAAAAGACCGGAGCTGAGTCCAACTTTTCCACCGTAGTTTTACTTAGTACATTCACCAGGGCTTCTTCCTCCGCTATTTCCTTTAGTCTCGGCATCAGGTCATCTTCAATTGTTTGCATTACCGGCAATTCAGTTATTTCAGCTATTGCTTTCTCCTCTTCCTTTTCATCAAACTGTAAAGTGGGTTGTTGCAGTTGTTTGGCTTTATTTGCTGCCGCATGTTTTTCCTCTTTAGCCGGCATTTCCAGCGTCATTACAATTTTCTCGTCTTTCTTTTCAACTTTTACCTCTGGTTTTTTCTCAAAAGGATCCTTATGCTCAAAACCTGTTGCAATCAATGTTATACCAAGTTTTGAACCCAGGTTGTTGTCGTATCCCAAACCAAGTATCACATCGGTATCATTACCTGCCTGGCTTAATAAGTAATTCTGTATCACTTCCACTTCATCCATAGTAAACTCATGTTCTCCTTCGGCAGAGTTAATATTTATCAATATCCATTTAGCGCCACGGATATCATTATCATTCAGCAATGGTGAATTGATTGCATTCTCAATAGCATGTTGTGCCCTTTCTTCGCCTTCGGCAGATGCACTTCCCAGGATAGCCACACCGCCGTTACTCATTACGGTACACACATCGGCAAAATCAACGTTGATCTGCCCGGTACTGTTTATCACATCAGTGATACATTTTGCAGCGGTGGCCAGTACATTATCTGCTTTTGCAAAGGCCTCTTTCATTTTCAAATTACCAAACTGGTGACGCAGCTTATCATTACTGATCACTAATAAAGTATCCACATGGTTCTTCAGTAACAATACACCTTCCTCTGCCTGTGCAATTCTTTTCTTGCCCTCATAAGCAAAAGGAGTAGTAACAATACCTACGGTAAGTATACCGAGGTCCTTACAAATTTTTGCAAGTATGGGTGCACCGCCTGTGCCTGTACCACCACCCATGCCGGCGGTGATAAAAGCCATCTTTGTATTTACTTCCAGTATGCGTTTTATTTCATCCAGGCTTTCTTCTGTTGCCTGTCGGCCAATTGCAGGGTTGGCTCCGGCACCCAACCCCTGGGTGAGGTGTGGCCCGAGTTGAATTTTGTTTGGTACTTTACTCAGCGCCAGTGCCTGCGAATCTGTATTGCAGATAATAAAATTTACGCCTTCGATACTTTGCGAAAACATGTGGTTTACTGCATTGCTTCCGCCACCACCAACACCAATTACTTTGATGATGGAGGATTGTTCTTTAGGCAAATCAAAATGTATCATAATTAAAATTTTAGTGGCCCCTCCTTACCTCTCCGCCGACAGGCGGAAGGAATTGGAACCAGCAATTACATGCAGTTTTTAATACTGCATAAAAAATAATGGTTAGTAGTATTAGTAATTAAAAGAACTTAAATTATTGAACCCTTGCCCTGTTCCTTCCCACCGGGGAGGTAAGGAGGGGCTTTAAAGCTTTGCGTCTTCTTCTTCTTTAAACAGGTCAATCAGTCCGTTTTTAAATCCGTCCATAAAAGTCTTCAACGATTTACGTTGTTTAACTTTTACTGTAACGCTGGTTTCAGCAACGTCCAGTGTCTCATCAACAGGCGGTTGTTGCAAAGAACCTGGTATCTCGATCTTTTTAAATTGCTCTTCAAATTGTTTATTCTTGTTCTCATAATCATTATACCCTTTCAAAATTAAACCGATACAGGTGCTGTACATGGGCTTGGCCAGTTCTTCAATATGGCCACCAGCAAGGTGTTCATTGGGATAACCTATCCTTGCATTAAGCCCGGTAACATATTCTGTTAACTGGATCAAATGTTTCAGTTGTGATCCGCCACCTGTCAATATCACACCACCATTCAGCATACGGGTGTCTAATCCAACTTGTTTTAAATGATAAGTAACAAAATCCATGATCTCACTCATTCGAGCCTGGATAATACCTGCCAGGTTCTTTACCGAGATCTCTTTTGGAGCCATTCCACGCAAACCGGGTATGGTAATAAAAGCATTAGATTTCGCTTCATCACTGAGTGCACTTCCAAACTGTATTTTCATTTGCTCAGCCTGTGTTTTTAAAACCCCCAAACCGGTTTTGATATCATTGGTAATATTCTCGCCACCAAAAGGAATTACAGCGGTGTGTTTTAAAATGCCTTCATAAAAAACGGCGAGGTCAGTTGTACCTCCGCCAATATCCACGATAGCAACACCTGCTTCCAGGTCCTGGTCGCACATTACTGCGGCTGCAGATGCAAGTGGCTGCAGTACAAGGTCTTTTGTCCGAAGGCCTGCTTTTTCCACGCTACGGTTTATATTCCTAATCGCATTCTTATCACCGGTAATGATATGGAAATTTGCTCCCACCTTTACACCACTGTATCCGATAGGGTTTGGTATATTCTGAAAATTATCTACCGTAAACTCCTGCGGTATCACATCAATGATCTGGTCACCGGCAGGGATATAAGTTCTGTATTGGTCTGCAACCAATCGGTCAATCTCTTCCTGTCGTATCTCTTCTTCAATTGATTGGCGAACAATATCACCTCTTGTCTGCAAACTTTTTATGTGATGGCCTGCAATACCAACATACACTTCACCAATTTCCAGGTTAGGGTTGGAATCGTAGCAATTCTTAAGCGCCATTTCAATGGCTTTAATGGTCTGATCGATGTTCAACACCATGCCGTGTTGCACACCATTACTGTTGGCACGGCCAAAGCCAAGTATCTCCAGCTTGCCGTATTCATTTTTGCGTCCGGCGATGGCGGCTATTTTGGTGGTGCCGATATCCAGACCTACGATGATGGGTTGTTCCTGATTCATAATTGTATGTTTTGTGTTTGTGTTTGATCAGTTAATGGTTCATTGTTAATAGTTCATGGCTTTCTATGAACCATGAACTATAGGCTATGAATCTTCTATGTGCTGTTATTTATTTCCATTTTTTGTTGGCATTATTACCTTTGGTTGTTGTTTGTCAGTCTTCACGGGTGGTGGTTTTGGCACAGGCTTTACATTTGGACTTACGGCATTTTTCCCCGGTGCTGTTACCACATTTGGTTTTGAAACTACCGGGGTGCCGGCATCATCTTGTGGTTTCGGTTTTTCAAAAGTATAGGATGGTTGTGCAGACTCGTCCCGCTGGATAGATTGCTGTATCATACTGCTGTCAACAGTATTGCGGTCATTATCCTGCTGTATAGTTTGCAAAGAATCATTCGCTTGTTTCAATGCCCTCTCTACTATCAGTTGCATGATCTGCAGCGTACGTAAAGAATCAGCCATAATATCTTCAGCCCCTTTTCTTTTTGCCACTACCTGGTTTTTATATTGCACATTGATCACACTATAATTATTCCAGCCGGCTTTCACCATTATTTCTGTATAAAAGGTCTTCAGTTTATAAAGTTTTTCTTCAATGTCTGTTCCATCGCCGAACACAATAACCTGGTTACCGATCTTTGGCACCATTTCAAATATCCTTTGTGAGTTTATATCCACCTGTTCTATCATGGCCATGCTGAAAGAATCTTCCTGAATAGCAATACTCACATTTTTTATGTCCATCAATAAACTGCTGTCAGCTTTCGAAAGTACTTTCCTGTCAGATGGAAAGTTGGTGAATACAGGTAGCCGGGCCGAAAATTTTTCACTCAATGGTAATATGGCTAGCTCCTTGTCAATGTAAAAAGTTGTACCCGTTGTTGTAAATACCCGGGCCACCGGCTCTCTTTCCTGCACATTTACCTGTAACACTTCATTGTTATCAAAGAACAGTTCAGCAGCTTTTATCCATACATCTTTTTCCAACTCAGTCTCCATCATCTTTAAATTGAAAGAACCTGTAGCCTTACCAACCGGGTCTCCTTTTTCAATTACCCTGATGGAATTCAGTATATCACTCTTATCTACAAAAAAATTATTGTTAACCCCTTCAATATTTATCTCAATGCCCTTGCAGCGATGAGCGTCTTTTATTTTGATTGCGGCAACCAACAAAACAACAGCTCCTGCACCTATGGCGATCCACAAGCCGGTCAAAAGGATGTTTTTTATACTATATCGTCTATTATTCTCCAATTACTATTCGATAATTTCTTTTATTGGTTCAACCAGGGTATCAATGTCTCCTGCCCCGGCTGTAATTAACAGCCCCATCCCATCCTTCCCCAAAGGGGAAGGGGTTTGACGCAACCACTCCATTAATTCTTCTTTTGTCTTAACTGCTTTATTTCTATTTTTCATTTTGTTCAATATCATTTCACTGTTTACCCCTTCTATCGGTAATTCCCGTGCCGGGTAAATAGGCAACAGGATCACTTCATCCGCCAGGTCAAGGCTTTTTGCAAAGCCATCGGCCAGATCCCTTGTCCTGCTATACAGGTGTGGTTGAAAAACAACTGTACATTTCTTACCCTTAAAAAGATCTCTTGCACCTGATATCAATGCCCTCAACTCTTCGGGATGATGTGCATAATCATCCACCATCACCAGCTTTTCGTTTTTCACGATATATTCAAACCTCCTTTTCACTCCCCTGAAATCGGCAACTGCCTCCCTGATCTTGTCATTATCAATTTCCAGGTAATGCGCCACTGAAATGGCGACAATCATATTTTCGATATTATGCAACCCACCCATATTCAAAACCACATCTCTTAATTCCCAATACTGCATCAGCACATCAAAACTGTAGCTTCCATTGATCATCTTTACATTGGCAGCATACACACTTGCATTTTCATTGTGCAAGTGAAAAGTAAGATGCTCGTGCGCCTCCAGTTCTTCAGTTCTCTTGAGCCCGTATTTGCTCAACAACAAACCTTCGGGCCTGATCTTTTTAGAAAAATCAATGAACGCCTGTTCCATATTTTCGGCAGTACCGTAAATATCCAAGTGATCAGGATCCATGGAACTGATGATCGCCACGTCAGGACTTAATTTCAAAAAGCTCCTGTCGTACTCATCTGCTTCAACCACACAAACATTTCTTTCGTTACTCCAGAAATTGCTGTTATAATTCACTGCAATCCCTCCCAGGAATGCATTGCACCCATATCCACTATGGCGGAGAATATGTGCCACCATTGTACTTGTGGTGGTTTTACCATGTGTACCTGCTATGCATATATTAAAAGAACTGTTTGTTATAATTCCCAACACATCACTCCGCTTTGCAACTTTGTACTTATTATCTAAAAAATAATTCAACTCTTTATGGTCTTTAGGAACAGCCGGTGTATATACCACCAGGTCGGCATCTTTATCAATGAACTTTATATCATCTTCAAAATGGATCCCTATCCCTTCTTTAACCAGTTGCTTTGTCAGTACAGTTTCTGTTTTATCGTACCCGTTTACAACAACTCCTTTCGAATTAAAATACCTTGCCAAAGCACTCATTCCAATACCCCCGATCCCCAAAAAATATATCCGCCTTATGTCTTTTATATCAACCATTATATACTTCCCAGTATTTCTTTTGCAATAATTTGATCGGCATTGGTTATGGCCAGTTTACTTATATTACTCATCAATTCCCGTTGTTTATTTTCATCCCCGGAAAGTCTGATAACCGCCGGCACCAACTGTTTTAACGCCTCACTGTCTTTTATCATTATGCCTGCATTTTTATTAACTAAACTTTGTGCATTCACCGTTTGATGATCCTCTGCCGCAAAAGGAAAAGGCACAAATATCACTGCCTTCTTCATCACACATAATTCAGCAATGGCCATTGCACCGCTCCTGCTTACTACCAGGTCTGCAGCTGCGTAGGCATATTCCATCTGGTTAATAAAATCACTTACCCAAACATTAGTTTTACCATTGGCTCTTTCTTTACCTTTTACAGCATAAGGCTTCCCGGTTTGCCATATCAGTTGCAAGTCATTTTTTTCAAATTCATCGAGGCCACTATCCAGTGATTCATTAATACTTTTGGCGCCAAGACTGCCTCCAATCGAAAGAACTGTTTTCTTATCGGGGTTCAATCCAAAGAACCTGATGCCTTCTTCCCTGCTCACTGTAGTTTTTGAAATACCTGATCTTACCGGGTTACCGCTTACCAGTACCTTGTTTGCCGGAAAGAATTTTTCCATTCCATCACTGGCAACAAAAATCTTTGTTGCCTTTTTACCCAGCATGATATTACTTCTACCCGCAAAAGAATTACTCTCATGAATGAATGTGGGTATCCCTTT
>CAYTQB010000056.1:0-19270 GCA_964439615.1 uncultured Ferruginibacter sp.
AAAACAAAGTGAATTACGAAGAAGCCCTGGGTTGGATCAATACAGCTGTTGACCCATCGTTGGGCGGTGTGAATACATTCAGAGTAGTATCAATTAAGGCAGGCCTGTTGCAGGCGCTGAACCGTAAAGACGAAGCCGATAAACTTATACAGGGTGCAATAGAAACTGCGAGTGTTGGTGAACTACATAATTATGGCCGGCAGCTTTTAGGCGAAAAGAAAGTAAAACAAGCACTGGCTGTGTTTGAAAAAAATTACCAGAAGAATAATGGTGCCTGGCCAACCACTGCTGGCCTCATGAGGGGTTACTCAGCCATGGGCGACCTGCCCAAAGCGCTGGAGTATGCAAAGAAGGCGCTGACACAAGCACCCAACCCGGGATCTAAAAAAGTAATTGAAGATGCAATAAAAATTTTGGAAAGCGGAAAACCTTTGTAATTACATATTTCTCTGATTAATAGATGACCCAGGGTTTCATATATCTTTGTTTTTAAACAAAAAATACTCACATGAAAACTTTATTTACGTTCCTGACTCTTTTACTGTTTACGGCTACATCCTTTGCACAAAACAGTACCGATTATGATGAATTAATGAGCAAATCCCGCAGGGCCAGAACTACAAGTACGATATTTGTTGCAACAGGCCCTGTTATAGCTGCCGGCGGTATTGGTACTTTAATTTACGGATTGCTTCAAAATGAGATTGGAGACAATCAGGCTATTTATGATAATAATGGGTATTTTATAGGCTATGAAGATAAAAAATACGCAACTGAAATCGTTGTTGGCGCTGCCGTTGCTGCCGTAGGAATTGCCATGGCATTAACCAGTATCCATTTCTCTAAAAAAGCAAGCGAACTGAAACGTGAAGCGAGAGGAATGAAATTAAAAAGCTCTGCTGAGAATATTTTAATTCCGGGATTACAGAACGGATTCGCTAACAACAGGGCCAGGCAGTTTAAACTTTCGTTACAGATTCCAATCGGTAAATAATTAATTGAAAATAAAAATCCGTCCAGCCTTATTTGCCGGACGGATTTTTTATGGGTATATAACCAGTAATTACATATTTCTCCTGTACTGCCCACCCACTGCATACAATGCATTGGTAATTTGCCCCAGCGAACAATACTTCACTGTCTCCATCAGCTCTGCAAAAAGATTTTCGTTATTAACAGCGGCCTGCTGTAAGCGCTTCAGCATCGGTGCGCTTTTATTTTCATGCCGTTTGTGAAAAGCCTGGAGCGTTTTTATCTGGAACTCTTTTTCTTCGGTAGTTGAACGGATAACTTCTGTGGGCAAAATAGTAGGACTACCTTTTTTATTTAAGAAAGTATTTACACCAACAATTGGATATTCGCCGGTATGCTTTAATGTTTCGTAATAGAGGCTTTCTTCCTGTATCTTATTGCGCTGGTACATACGTTCCATGGCGCCCAATACTCCGCCACGTTCAGTGAGCCGGTGGAATTCGGCCATCACAGCTTCTTCCACCAGGTTGGTTAACTCTTCAATAAGGAAAGAACCCTGGTTTGGATTTTCGTTCTTTGCAGTTCCGAGTTCACGGTTGATGATAAGTTGAATAGCCATGGCCCTTCTTACACTTTCTTCCGTAGGCGTGGTAATGGCTTCATCGTACGCATTGGTGTGAAGTGAATTGCAATTATCATATATGGCGTAAAGCGCCTGCAGCGTGGTACGTATATCATTGAAGTCAATTTCCTGTGCATGCAAACTGCGGCCGCTGGTTTGAATATGATATTTTAATTTCTGACTCCGGTCATTGCCTTTGTATTTATTTTTCATGGCTTTTGCCCATATTCTTCGTGCCACACGGCCTATTACGCTATACTCGGGATCCATACCATTACTGAAGAAGAAAGAAAGATTGGGTGCAAAATCATCGATCTTCATGCCACGGCTTAAATAATATTCCACGTAAGTAAAGCCATTGGCCAGTGTGAATGCAAGCTGGGTTATAGGATTAGCCCCCGCTTCAGCAATATGATAACCACTGATACTTACGCTGTAAAAATTCTGTACCAGGTTATTGATAAAATATTCCTGCACATCGCCCATCAGCTTTAAAGCAAACTCGGTAGAAAAGATACAGGTGTTTTGTGCCTGGTCTTCCTTCAAAATATCGGCCTGCACTGTTCCTCTTACAGTTGATAATGCTTTTGCTTTTATCTGCTCATATACATCTTTTGGTAAAACATCCTGACCGCTTAAACCCAATAATCTTAAACCCAATCCATCATTTCCTTCCGGAAGGGCACCTTGCAAATTCCCTTTGGCAGGAATGATCTCTTTTCCATCAACACCAACATATTTTGGAAGACTATCAATTTTATATAAGGTTTCAATTTTTTTATTGACTTCTTCTTTCAGGTTATTCTCAATGATATATTTTTCACACTGCTGGTCAATCGCAGCATTCATAAAAAATGCCAGCAGCATAGGAGCCGGCCCATTGATGGTCATGCTTACCGATGTTTTGGGATCGCATAGATCAAAACCACTATACAGTTTTTTGGCATCATCAACGGTTGCGATGCTTACACCGCTGTTACCTACCTTACCATAAATATCGGGGCGGTGATCAGGATCTTCGCCATATAATGTAACACTGTCAAACGCAGTGCTGAGGCGCTTTGCGGGCTGGCCAAGACTTACATAGTGAAAACGCTTATTGGTTCTTTCGGGCCCGCCTTCACCGGCAAACATACGGGTTGGGTCTTCTCCTTCCCGTTTCAGAGGAAATACACCTGCCGTAAATGGAAATTCGCCCGGCACATTTTCCTGCAACTGCCATTTCAAAATATCTCCCCAGTCTTTGTATTTTGGTAAGATGACTTTTGCAATTGTGGTACCCGATAAACTCTTATAGGTAAGCGGTTGTTTTATTATTTTATCCCTTACTTTAAATTCATAAAATTCTTTTTTGTAGCGGTCAAATGTTTGTGGCCAGGATTGAACCAGTTTTTTACATTCAGGATGCAAAGCCCCCTCTAAGGCCCCCTCCAAACCTCCCCCCAAAGGGGAGGCTTTAAGCACTTCAAATCCAAGGCTCTCTTTTATAATATCAGAAGCTCCTTTTAGCTGATAAAGTTTTGTTGCTATGGTTGATTGCTCAATAACCCAATTATCGTAAGCCGAAATGGTTTCTGCAATTTCGGCCAGGTATCTTACTCTTTTGGGTGGAATGATCGTTGACTGGCTTACCGTGTCTTTTATGTGGGCATGGTGTTCTATCTCTCCGTGAAATTTCACGCCACATTTACCTGCCACTTTCTCCATCAGTCTTTCAAACAGTTCATTCACACCTGCATCATTGAATTGTGCGGCAATGGTTCCAACAATGGGCAGTTCTTCATCTTTTGCCGACCATAACTGGTGGTTGCGCTTGTATTGCTTACGCACATCATGCAGTGCATCCAGCGCTCCTGCCTTATCAAATTTATTTACACAAACCACATCGGCATAATCAAGCATATTTATTTTTTCCAGCTGCGATGCTGCCCCATACTCGGGTGTCATCACATACATACTCACATCCACATAATCCAAAATAGAAGCGTCACTTTGGCCTACACCGGCGCTTTCCAGGATGATAAAATCGTATGCTGCTGCTTTGCAGATATCAATAGCTTCCTGCACATATTCACTCAATGCTTTATCACTTTCCCTGGTAGCCAGGCTACGCATATAAGCACGGGGAGATGAAATTGAATTCATTCTTATACGGTCGCCCAACAAAGCGCCACCTGTTTTTTTCTTGGATGGGTCAACAGAAATTACAGCAATGGTCTTATCAGCATAACTATTAAGGAACCTTCTTACTATCTCATCAGTAACACTGCTTTTTCCAGCGCCGCCGGTACCTGTAATTCCTAAAACCGGGATAGCCCCCCCACCCCCCAAGGGGGGGATTTGTGAGAGTTTTTTAATTTCTGAAAGTATTACAGAATTATCTTCCCCATTTTCTGATAATGAAATAGCCCTTGCAATTCTTCTAATGTCTTTTGCTTCATTTAAAGGTAATTTACCATTCCATTGAAGTGTTTCCGAAGCCCCTCCCTGGGAGGGGTTGGGGAGGCTGCATTTCTTCACCACATCTTCAATCATACCTTCCAACCCCATCTTCCTTCCGTCATCGGGACTGTAAATTTTAGTGATACCATAATTATGTAATTCTTCTATCTCGGTTGGCAAAATGGTTCCACCCCCGCCTCCAAATATTTTTATGTGACTGCAGCCATTCTGGTCAAGCAGGTCTTTCATATATTTAAAGAATTCCACATGGCCACCCTGGTAACTGGTGATGGCAATGCCCTGCACATCTTCTTCAATGGCACACTCTACTATTTCGTGAACGCTTCTGTTGTGGCCCAGGTGAATGATCTCGGCCCCCTTGCTCTGCATGATGCGGCGCATGATGTTTATGGCGGCATCGTGCCCGTCGAACAGGCTGGCAGCAGTTACAATGCGAACTTTATTTTGAGGAGTGTAAGACATAAACAACAGTTTTATCTGCCTCATCCAAAGTGGATGGGCAATGCAATCTGGTGGTAAAATTACAAATTAAAGGCTGGAATAAATAACCCCGGATTTACAGCGCTATTCCCTATTTTTTGCCCTACATGTGTATCATCCCCGGCAGGCGCCTGGATAATTAAGCAACCCGGGAAAGAATTATTAATTAAACCGGGTTTTATTTCATTCTAAAACTGAGTGAAGCAAATTCTTCCACACTTAATGTCTCCGCCCGGCGTGAAAATATCTCATCCTGCAATGTCTCTGCATCAAACAAAGCCTTCACTGCATTACGCATGGTTTTACGCCGCTGGTTGAAAGCTGTTTTTACCAATACCCAAAAGGCCCTTTCAGTTTTATAATTCAACCCGGTTGCTTTTCTTTTCAGCCTAATCACACCGCTTTGTACTTTAGGCGGGGGTTCAAAACACTCATTGCCCACATCAAACAAATATTCCACCTCGTAATAAGTCTGCACCAGTACACTTAGTACACCATACACTTTGCTTCCTTCTTTTGATGCAGCCCTTTCGGCCACTTCTTTCTGAAACATACCGATAATGGAGGGTACATCATCTTTCCACTCCAGCAGTTTAAATAAAATTTGTGTAGAGATGTTGTAAGGGAAATTACCAATCACCACAAAAGGGCTATCAAATGGCTTATTCATATCAAGGAAGCTCTGATGAATAACCTTGTTTTGCAGGGCAGGATATTTTTTTAAAAGGTAGACTACTTTTTCTTCATCCAGTTCCACTGCTCTAAAATCAATACCGGGTAATTCCATTAAGTATTTAGTCAATGCTCCTGCTCCAGGACCTACTTCCAGCAAATGGGTAAATGTCTGCTTCTTTAAAACAGCGATGATATTTTGTATAACAGCTTCGTCTTTTAAAAAATGCTGGCCCAGTGATTTTTTATGTGTATACATCGTTGCAAAAATACTGTAAAAAAAGCCCCTCCGTGAACAGGAAGGGCTGTTTATAAAACAATACTTAGATACCACTAATTTAATTCCATAATACCAGTTTCTGGCTTATTACCATATCTCCTATAGATATCTGAACTATATATACACCATTGGGATATTTGTTAAGTCCCATGAGTTCCACAGTATTAACACCATTCACCGCTTTTATTTTTTGTACCAGCACAGCTTTGCCTGCAGCATCTATCAACCTTATATTTCCTTCTGATTCTTTTTCATAATAGAACTTTGCATACACGTTGTTATTAGCCGGATTCGGCATAAGGGTAACAGAAGTAGTTTTAGATTGCGTGATTCTTATCCTGATGACGTTACTGTACTTCACTTCGTCATTTGCGCCAATAACTTTCAGGCGGTAAAAAATAATATCTTCATTGATGCCCGCAATATTATCTGTTGATGTAAAGACCTGCTCTTCGTTAAGCAATACAGGTTGCTTTACGGTTGCTATTTTTATAAAATTGCTGTTATCGGTACTTCGTTCCACTTCAAAGCGGTCTATATCTTTTTCAGTAATTATTGTCCAGCTTAGTTGTACCGATTTATTATTCTGAACTCCGGTGAAATTCAGGAATTGCACAGGTAATACCACGCCCACGTAACGCCAGTCCCTGTCGATCTGGATTGCAATTTTCTTTTGCACGGTTGTTTTGGAGCCAGGGGCCGGATCTCCGGCATATGTTCCGCCGGTACCCATCCGGTAAGAGGTTCCCTTAATATTAGTTACCGAATTCAATGAGTCGAAACGATTATCAAGTCCGTCGCCATCCGTATCAAGGCCGGTAGGCGTTATATTATCATCAGCTTGTCCATTAAGATTAAAATCATTTCCTTCCACTATATCCGGCTGCCCGTCTCCATCGGTATCAAGGTCCCTGTAATCGGGTGTGCCATCTGCATCGTGGTCATAAACCATTATACCGGAACCTCCAAAACCTACCACATTATCATATGTGTTTATTAACCCGTCTCCATCGGTGTCTGTAATTACGGGTAATTTATATGCGGCTGTAGCTTGTGCTTCTACATTATCTGGTATGCCATCATCATCCGAATCTATATCCATATGATCGGGATATGGATCTGAGTCTGTATTTCTGAGGTTAAGTGAAGGCAAGCCGGATACACTGGCAGACCATCCATTAGTACCCAACGCACCATCCACAACTCCGTTAAAATTTGCATCCGGCAAACCGGCTTCTATAACATCTATAATACCATCTCCGTCACTGTCCATGTCATAGGCATTAGGTTTCACATCCTGGTCTTTGTTTTTATTAGGATAATTATCTGCTCGTCCATCAACGGGACTGGTATCGGAACCTGTTTTTAATAAAGCTGATGCAAGTATTAAATTATCTGCTATACCATCTTTATTGGCGTCCGCAAAACCATCAATATTTCCATCATTATTTGTATCTGTTCCTTCTGCTTCTATGATATCGGGTATACCATCATTATCGCTATCTGTATCTAAGTAGTTAGGAATACCGTCTCCGTCAAAATCCTGGTTACCCAACCCGTTTCCTGAACCCTGAACACCGGTATTGTTACCATCAACATTCTGTGAGAATCCGTCACTGTCGGTATCAGTATAGTTATCAATAATACCATCTCCATTGGTATCTACTCCGTAAGATTCCACCACATCGGGAATACCGTCATTATCACTGTCCAGGTCATATTGATTGGGGATACCATCTTTATCTTTATCTGCATTATCATTTACACCATCGCCATTGGCATCTGCAAAGCCGGCAAAATCTGTATCATAAAAATTAAGAATGCCATCATTATCCGAATCGGCGCCATAATCGAAATTATCATTCACACCATCAAGGTTGGTATCTACATAACCCGGGTATGTTGGGTCTTTCCAGTTTGGAATTCCATTACTATTTGCATCTTGCAAGGCAACAGGGTTATTAAACTCCACATAATCGGGTATGCCATCATTATCATCATCAATGTCAATACAGATAGTTATGATAACAGCGATCCTTGCTGTATCGGAACAACCTGCGCCATTAGTATAGTACGCCCAGTAAATACCAGTGGAAGTTACCGGTGTTGCGGGGTTATAGATATTTGCCGGTATAAAAGGCATAGTTGAATAAAATGTATAGCCTGCATATCTTCTCCACGGAAGTAAAACATTTAGTGTTGCACATTTATTGACCAGCAAGGTATCTTTAGGAGTGAAGCACGGCCCCGACAAAGGATGAATAACCGGGCCTTTTATAATACAACCCGAATTCAATACACCACTGGAATCGAAGAGCGGGCTGCCCGATAACCGGCCATTATAATTTATTCTTGCGCTGTTTTTTAAAGAGCCTGCGCAACTAACAATTTTACAGGCAGATGCCGATACCAATTTAAATTCCACATTATTTGTATCACTGGGACCAACCTTACCCCCCGAAACAGCATTGGCGCCAACACCTACCCGGAACAAGATCCTGTTATTCGCAAAATCATATTCAGCTTCATCATCACCGGCGGCATCGGTCTTAGCAACGCCACCAATTTTAATAGTGCCAGGCATATAAGAGGCTCCTGCAGGTAAATTATCTGTGATGACCGTATTTGTACTGGAGTCATTACCGGCATTGGCATAATTGATCTGGTACTGTAAACTATCGCCTGGCAGGAATGAGCCGCCATTAATATCAGTAGCTGTTTTATCAAAGCTAAAAGCAGGGTTATAAATAGAGATGGCCGTAGTTAATAGCTGCACAAAAAAATCTTCTACAGTTGACGAAAGCCGGATACTGGCCGAGACCTGGCTATTACCTAATAAAACGTTTCCGGGGTTTGGTATTTCAATAATATCCGCATCATATCCCAGGGTATTATTGTGCGCCGGGTTTCGAATAGCCGGGCCGGGTACAACCCCTTTGTTAGATATGGTACTGTTAAACATATCATTGAGGTTGCTGGTTGCATTGGGTGTTAAATTGGTATAGGCCCCAATTAAACGGTTAGAGTCCTGCTTAAAATAAAAATTATCTGAAAGGCCTATTCCCCTGTCACCATCATAAGCAACCACGCCCAGTTCACAAGATACAGGGCCTACCGGAGGTGTTAAAAATCCTGCGATAGGTACAAAAAAATTCGGGCTGCCAATCTTTACCACCGCCGATCCATCAAAAATGGTTATGTTTCGCTGGATTTCCGATGGGTTTGCATAAGCAATGGCAATGGTCCATCCCCCGCCGCAGGAAGGAAATCCAACCGGGGCTACAATATCCGCCACTGTATAAGTACCATTTGGATTTGTAAGGTTTATTAATGAAGTGATATCGGCAAAGCAGAAATAACCGGCATGATTCAACCCGGCCAGCCTGGCGCTGTTGTGATAATCATTTTGGGTTGAGGTAATGGTTTGATAAGTAGAAGAACCCGGCACCATTAATTTTACTTTATTTTCCTGCTTGATCCAGGCTGTATCAGAAGTGGTGCCCGACTGATGATTGGCTCCCCAATATAATCCCGCCCATAATACCTGTGAGCAGCTATTAAGGTTCAGGTTTGCAGAGGTAGAACTGAAACTTGAATTTTTATCAATGCCCTGCATCTGCATGTCGAACGACATATCGGATGCATTGGCAATATTTAGATGAATTTCTACCGCTATCGTATTTACGCCTGCAATAAAAAAAGCCGGATCTAAATTAAAGGTATAGTTTTCAGAGGCACCCATTCCAACAGCAACCTTAGCAAAGGTTCCATAACCAATTACTCCGGCGGGCATATTTGTCCTTAATCTTTCCACTCCATTTATATATACAACGGCACCATCATTTCTTTGCATATTAACTAATATGCTGCTGTAAGAAGCTAGCTCCGGTGCTGTAAAATTTATTGTTTTTCTAAAATAGTATGAAGTGTATTTACCACCAATTGCAGGAACACAAGCTGTTGGTGCAGCATTGCTTTTTATACAGGTAGCGATTGTAAGGTTTGCAGGGTTACAAAATCCATATTTGCCTGGCCCGGCAACAGGTATGGCCCCTGTGTTCCATGCCGGGGTCATAACATACGCTGGTTGTTTCCAATCAGTAGGCGCTGGATTATTTGCCGGTGCCACACCGATGCTGTGATAGTTCCAGACACTGCCAAAAGGGAATTTTACGGTATGCGGTGGCATATCAACATCAATATCCAGATAAGCGCCTGTGTTTCCGTTATTGGTTGCCGTACCTCCGGGAGGGGCCTCGGTTGTAATGGCGGCCGGTGTGGTTACAGAATTATTTGAAACATAAACAATGTTGCCTTTCACAGACGGGTTGTTATATCGTATCCCCATAGGTCTGAACACCTGTGCCTGTGTATATGCTGTACATAGCAGCAACACAAACGTTATCAGCGCAGTTTTTTTCATTGAAGCGGATCTCTGGTTTTTCAAAGGAGATAATGACCTCCTTATTTAAAATATTGTTTCGGCTTTCTCAGGGTAACTTTTAAAATTGTTTTATTCCTTATTCTATTCTTCCATTCATTACATCAGAACATGATGAGGTTTTGAACGCTTGGCCAAATGTGCCTTTAGAATTCATTTATCAATTTCAACATATTTTTCCCAAAACCCTTATCTGTAAACGGTCGTATCAACACTATAGAACGCTCTTTTTTAAAGACTATTGTTTATTATAAAGTTTAATATTTTATTACCCCGGGTGTTGTGAAAAGTCATTTTTTGTAGCTATCGAACTCCAGGTTGTTTCAATAAAATTGCCCCTTCTATAGAGAAGGGGCAATATAATAATATGAGGTCTTTAAGTCGCTTATTTTGCCAATACCAGTTTTTGTGTAATCACTTCGCCATTTACAAACAATTGAAGTGAATATACCCCATTACTGTACTTGCCGAGGCCTTGCAGTTGCAGGGTATTATTACCTTTTACTGCTTTTTGGGTTGGCAGGGTGATTATCTTTCCTAAATTATCTATCAATCTCATCGTAACATCTGTTTCTTTTTCTGTAAAGAATATTACGGATACATAATCTCTTGCAGGGTTCGGCATTATGCTAACAAGTGTCTTACTGTGCTGGCGACGCACCACTATAATATTACTGTACTGTATCTCTCCCGCCTTACCAATCACTTTAATTCGGTAGTAGATAATATCCTTATTTACTCCTGTAACATCATCAGTAAATGCAAAACTCTGTTGTTCGTTTAGTTTAACCAGTTGATCAACCGTACCTGTTTTATAATAATTACTATTATCAGTACTTCGCTCTATTTCAAAACGATCAACTTCTTTTGAAGCAATTACAGTCCAGTTCAGCAATACATGGTCTGATTGCAGGACACCGGTAAGCTTCAGGAATTGTACGGGCAGTACAACACCAACAAAACGCCAGTCCCTGTTACCTTGTCCAAGTACTTTTTCCTGAACCGGGCATCTTGCTCCGGGTGCTGCATCACCAACCATACTCCCGCCATTACCCATCATGTAAGATGTTCCTTTAATATTGGTAACAGAGTTCAGTGAATCAAAACGATTATCCAGTCCATCACCATCCGTATCCAGGCCGGTTAGAGCTATATTATCATCTGCAATCCCATTAAGGTTAAAATCATTTCCTTCTACTATATCAGGTTGACCATCTGCATCGGTATCAAGATCCCGGTAATCAGGTGTTCCATCAACATCATGATCATAAACAAATATGCCTGCACCACTGAAACCAACTATGTTGTCATAGGTATCAACCAGTCCATCGCCATCTGTATCTATAATGCCTGGTAGTAAGTATGATCCCGTAGGCATTCCCTCAATATTATCCGGAATACCATCTTCATCGGAATCAATATCCAGATAATCAGGATTAGCAATGGCGTCCGTATTTCTTATATTTAATGTTGGCATGGCATCAACTGTTTGCGACCATCCATGAGTTCCAATAGTGCCATCTGCAAGGCCGTTAAAATTTGCATCCGGTAAACCTGCTTCAATAACATCTACAATACCATCACCGTCAGAATCCAGGTCGTAAGGATTGGGTCTGAGATCCCTGTCCAGGTTTTTATTCGGCCAGGTGTCTGCTCTTCCGTCAGCATTTCCATCAGCACCTGTTATTAGTAATGCCGTTCCATTGATGTAGCCGTCATGTAATCCATCAGTATTCACATCTACAAATCCGGAGATAAGGCCATTATTGGTTGTATAGGGACCCGCCACTTCTACAACATCCGGAATACCATCATTATCGCTGTCAAGATCAAGAAAATTAGGTAACACATCGCCTTCGATATTGGGTAACCCTAATCCAAGACCGGTATTGGAAGCTCCGGATAAAAGAGAAAGATTAGCATCCACATTGTCGGATAAACCATCGGCATCAATATCAGTATAATTATCAATTACACCATTACCATCAACATCAACTCCATAAGCTTCTGCCACGTCTGTAATACCGTCGTTATCACTATCCAGATCGAACATGTTCAATATGCCATCCAGGTCCTTGTCAAACCGGTCATCAATACCATCCAGGTTCGTATCAATACGGCCGGGGAAAGTGGGATCCAGATAATTCTGGATAGCATTATTATTTATATCACCATCGGCCTGGTAATTATCATTTACATAGTCATTATTATAATCCACATACCCTCCTGTTAACGGATCATAGGCATTAATGATACCATTCGTATTGGCGTCTCCGAATGCAGAAACGAAGTTGCTCTCTACAAAATCGGGGATACCGTCATTGTCCTTATCAATATCGCATGTAACATCTACTGTTACGGACTGGCATACTGTGGTATTACAGTCCCCTTCGGCCCTTACATAATATGTAGTAGTAACAGTTGGGGTTACCGCCAGGGTGGATCCTGTACCTACAAATGTGGTACCACAAGAACCGGTATACCATCTCCAGCTAGCATTGGTACCAAGCGAACCGCCGGTAATACCAAGGTTAACAGATATACCCGGACAGATATTATTTTTATTTTTTGTTGCCGATGCAGCAGCAGATGAAGTTGATAACCCAACTAATTTAACGCCCGGAGAAATATACTGGCATGTAACGATACCAATATTACCTTGTGCTGCAACTATTACCCGGTAAAACCTGCCTGTATCAACCGGATTAACAGGATTGATAACATAAGTTGCCGCGGTGGCACCCCCAATACTTGTCCACGGACCCGTACCTGGAGATGGCGACCATTGCCATTGATAATCTTTGGGGCCGGGTATTACTGTTGCGTCAGATAAATTTGCCGTGAAGGTTACAGATGAACCTAAACAGGTACCGGCCGGGTTATTTAAACTTACTGTTGGAACAGGATCACAAATACCATATCTGATATCATCTATTGCAAGGTCGTTTCCGCATCCTCCTGGGGCTGCATTAAGCAATTCCAAGATAAGGTTTGTATATCCTGTAGGCATTACCCATTTCATTCCATGTAATTGCCATGAATTGAGTTTTATAGTATCGGAAGTATATTGTGTGACAGTTAATCCTGTTACCAGGTCTCTTAACCTCACTAAGATCCTTGGATATTTAAATCCTCCCAAACCATCACACACGGTTTGGTAAGCTGCGTTACCTATGAACGCTGCCCAAAATGAGACCGAATATTGTTGCCCGGCACATCCAACCGGAAGCGTATCCCGGTACATGATATTTGCAGCAGCATCAGCATTAACCACAAGCATTCTTCCATTTACACCTCCGGTATGGTCGGCCAGTGTAATCCAGTTTGACGGATCGCCAAGAGCCGGATTATTAGTAACCGTAAACCGGTTTACCGGCAGTGGCGCTGTAGCTGTTCCGGTATAAGTACTGCTGGCAGATGGAACGGCAACTGATGGCGGAATGGTAGAATTGAGCCCGGTTCCGGAACCAAAGTTCTGGTCATATAATGTAGTATCCAGGGTTGCACAAGGCGGAGTAATTGGTGTAAGCAATATTACAAATGGTGTTGGCTGGCCTTCACCTAAATCATCGGTTTTATCATTCTGGTTCAGATCGGGACTTGAACCATTGGTTGAAGAGTCTCTTAATGATACTGCTTTAAATCCGTTTGCGGTAACTATGGCGCTGTTATTATAAACAACCCCGTTCAACAGGTTGGATAACCTGCATGAAACACGGATGGTAAAATTATTATTAGCAACCGGATAAGCTTTAAGCCACTGGCTTGCCGCCAATAAGTTAATATTTGAGTTACCATTAAATGAAGGGTTAAGTGTAACACCTGCAGGGTTACTGGTAAGTACTGCCGTCACATTAGAAAGGTTAGCAGCTCCATTGATGAGTTTAAGGTCATCTGTAACCTGTACATTCGATACTGACACATTACCATAGTTGCGGACGTATATATCGTACACGACATCATACTGGCCTGCTGTACCAGTGAATGTTGCTGATATTAATTTTTTTGCCGCACCCACACCCGAATTGATCTGGGTCATATCAGTTGAATATACACCCTTGTTGAGGGCATAAGTATAAGTTATAACGGCAGTATCTCCCGTTACAGGATCAATTTTTCTATATACGCAGTTAGAGCCAGGACTATAGGATGCGATCAGGTCGCCGCTACCAAATGCCAGGCCCGGTAAGCCTGTTTTACCTGATGGTAACCTGACGGTATCAATGTAGGTACATTTAATATGTTTTGTTGGCCCTCCTGCACTTTGATAGTCGGGCGTAAAAAGTTTGTTGTTAAATACAAAGTACATCTGTCCGCTTGAGGTAAGTGTAATATCACCTGTACCAACATTCCAAAGCTGTTTACCGCCAGTGAGGTCAAGGGTATCGGGTATACCGACGACCCCGGTCGTAAAATTCACCTGTCTTAACCGTCCCTGGTAGGGTGCAGATCCTGAAAATTCGAGCTGCCAGCCAATTCCGTTAGCATCAAATGTAATACCCCCGATATCTGTATTAAACGTTCTGAATGTATCCAGCCCTGGCGCTGCAGGCATAGGGCAGGTTGTAGCACTCCACCGCCATATGTATGATTTATATGGTGCAGCAATATTGTAATCCGTCCATACATAATAGATCATAGAATCGGCCGGATTAAAGGCAATACTTGAATTAAAAATGGTAAATGGTTTGTTTGCCGCACTATAGCCCGAAAGCGGAGCAAAGTTGGTTCGCAAAACCGGCCTGCACCCAGTAATTGGTGTAGCCGAATTGCTTAAATTAGGTGATGTGTAATTAAAATAATAGAGAGAATCCACCCCACCTGATCCTGAACACCTGTTCCTTCCAATACCCAGCGGATTACTGAAAGTAGCAGGCTGCGCTGATGCATATTGTGTAATACACATCAGAATTGAAAGCGAGAATAAAATTTTTCTCATAGTGGTATTTTTTTCAAAGGATATTAAAACAACCAAATACAGCCGATACCTTAACGTTGTACAAGCAACTTGCCTGTTTCTGTTGCCTGGCCAGGTTTTATTACCTGAACCAGGTAAATACCCGCCTGTAAATTACTTACGTCAAAATGTATAAGATCGTTTTTGGTTGATGTTTCAATTACTGTTTTACCATTCGCACTTATAACACGTATCAGCACTTTTTCCTGTGCACTGTTATCAAAATTTATCTTCACCACATCATTAGCAGGTACAGGTGATATGGCCAGCCCTTTCTTCGCTGATTGCTGAACCTTTACAATGGATGAATATTTTTCATCCGCTGCTGTATAAATTTTTGCCCTGTAAAAAGTAGCCGGCAAAAAAGGAAGCACATCGTTAAACTGGTAATTACTTGTTATACCCGAAGTACTTGTTTTCGTCATTATCCCTGCCTCAATAAAGTCTGTTCCATTGGTACTTTTCAATAAGATTACTTTATCAACAGGTTCGTTGTATGCTATGGAAAGATTTATTTGATTACCTATGGCTACTTTATTTGCTGTAAAGTTTAAAACATTTATTTCCAACGGGGTTCCCACTGATGTTAATGTTCCGGTGGCCATTGTTTTGTTTCCCGGATCAACGGTTATGGTTGCAGGAGTAAAAGACAATGTATATGTAATAAAATCATTTCCTGGCTGACCCAATCCGTATTCGTCGCCTGCATAACCAAGCTGTGTATTTGAATAATGGTAAATAACAACACTGGTATCAATTGTACCCCCGGCATTAGCTATTTTTATCACAACAGGCATTGGCATAAATGGGTTACCACTTGGGTTTCTTGATTGTGTTAACCTGAACTGAATTGTTTTTCCGGTAATATAATAACTCCCTGTATAGTCGGTACGGCCGGTACCATTTACCCAAGCATTGAAAAAAGGTGTAAGGTCAACGCCAGGCATCTGGTTTTCCATATTCCGTTGCAAATCGGCAGTGGCTGCAGATTTATAAGCAAGCAAGGGGTCATTTAAATAATCTTTGCAACCCTGGAAAAATTTTGCATCACCCATCAATGCCCTCAGCATCGACACTATCATGGCGCCTCTTTGATAAATGGCGTTGTCATTATTTGTTGTCCATATCGTATTGGAGTTGGCGATACTTCCTGAACTTAATAAAACGGGTGTGGTATTGGTTGCCCGGGCAGTAGATTTTATACTTGAAAGATGAGAAGCAGGTGTAACACCTATTGCCGGAACTAGTTCCGCAGCTAATGCTTCGGAATATTTAGCAAACCCTTCGGCCAGCCAAAGATGGTTCCATGTTGAAAAAGTTACTTTATCACCAAACCATTGATGCGCCAGTTCATGTGCAATAACCGACCAACTCGCCATACTGCCACCACTCATTCCGCTAAAGGTTTGGTGTTCTATACCGCCGCCCCAGTTATGTTGGTAGTACCCATGCTTTTCATCCGCAAAAGGGTAAGGGCCATATTTATTGCTGAATTCCACCAGTTCTGTTTTTGAAACATCCATTCTTGCAATGGCAGTAGTAAGCGTAGACCCCGTCATATTGGGATAGGTGTAATACATTACCGGAACATTCTTGCCATCAATAGTAACAACCCCCCTGTGCTGGCGGTTATACTTTGCAATGCCTAACCCTACCAAATAAGTGGCGATAGGATAGCGATGTTTATATTTAAACGTTCTGTTTGCACCATTAATTGCAGAGTCAACGAGTTTTCCGTTAGCGGCTACCCAATAAGTATTAGGCACAGTTACATTAATATCCAGTGAGTCTGCCTTATCCTGCATGTCTGCTTTACAAGGCCACCAGTCTTTGTCTTCATAAGATTCTGATAATGTGTAGATGTACCAGTTACCGGAACCACTGGGTAATTCTCCGCGTTGAAACCCCTCTTCCTGGCCACTTACGGCAGGAGGTGTTCCTGAATAAGTTATACTTACCGAGTCAAGTGTACCAATCGCTGCAATGGCAGATGGCAATGTTACCCGAAAAATATCTGTTGAAGGAAAAGAACTGGTACAGGTGATACCATGATACTTGGCAACCGGTGAACCAAAAACCAGGTTATTAAGATCGAAAGTTATTATTGAAACATTGGCTGCTATAGTTTTAAAGTAAGTGGTAACGGTACCAGTAATGTTCTTTGAAACACTGGGATCAATTGTCCAGTCGCAACGATAATACACCACATCAATATTGGCACCTGTTCCACTATTCCCTGTAGAATTTTCGGAAGTGGTAGAGGTTTGCAGATTAAAAAACTTTTTGGTGCTTCTGTGAAAAGTTTCGGTAACAGGAGTTTGGGCAAAAGAAGTTTCGCAAAAAAAGAATAGAGATGTAAGAATGAATAACTTTCTTTTCATAGGAATTTTTAGATTTTACTGATTTTTAGGGATATAGGTTTCATTTACAAACGTAAAGAAATAAAAAAAAATTGTGCATTACACTACAATTGTAGTCATTTTTTTTCTACGCAATCATGAAAAACTACTACGTGGTTTTACCATATTTCTTATTACTATTTTTTTTCTCCTGATCTTGGTTTTTAAAACCCTCTCTGAATAAAATTCCGGGATCGGTGTCAAGGTTCATTAAGCAGCAACAATCGTAATTCTGCAAACAAGGTTTTACGCAATTGATGAAATACACATTGCAATATTCTCCATCCTTTTTACGTTCATATTCATTAGCAAATTGTAATATCTATGAAAAAACGCTACTTGTTACCGGCACTGCTTTGCTTTGCAAATTTTTGTTTCGCTCAACTTACGGTTACCACAAATCCTTCAAGTGCAACTGTCTGTGCCAGTAATTCGGTTTCAATTACAGCATCAGCAACACCAGTGAGTTATACAGTTTCTGCAATAGGAAACAATCCTTATGACCCAACACTTTTTACCACAAACATACTTGTTGACCAGCTTGGTACTTACAATGGCGGAACTCCCTATATTGAACCCGTTAGTTTTGGCACATTGGATGACGGGCGCTGGGATAATATTACTTTACCTTTTACTTTTCGCTATTATGGTACTACATTTAATTCATTAAACATCAGTACCAATGGCTGGATTGGCCTGGGAAGCAGCAATACTACCGCCACCGGTTATGGGGTAGCATTACCAAATGCCGCAGCACCAAATAATGTTATTCATGCCATAACCTGCGACCTTACTTTTGCCGGTGTTACCAATGCGGCTGTTTTGCAGTATTTTGAAGTGGGTACAAGTCCTAATAAAAAATTTGTAATTGATTACAGTAACATAAAATTCTTTACCGGAACAGCAACTGCCAATGTGCAGGTGATCTTATATGAAACAACCAATGTAATAGAAATTCATACTTTTAATTGCACCAATACTGCTGTAACCAAAGCACAAGGCATAGAGAACAGTGCAGGTACCGTGGCTTCTGTATCCACCGGAAGAAATAATACAACCACATGGTCAGGAATGCCGAATGCGTACAGGTTCACCCCTGACAATATTAATTTCACATGGTCTCCCGGTACGGGCCTGAACACTACTACGGGAGCAACTGTAGTAGCCACCCCTGCCAGTACCACCACTTATACGGTTAGTGCTGTTAATCCATCAAATGGATTTACAGGTAATACTACAGTTACTGTTACTGTTGACCCTGCATCATATACTTTAGCGGCGGCTGCCGGGGGTGCACAGATTTGTCAAAACATCAGTGTTTCTCCTTCAGGTACCAACTATCGTGATGGAAACTGTAATCTCATTGCTAATATTCTTCCTGCAGGAGGTTCTCCGGTTTCCAACTCAGTCAATACTTGTACAAAATTAGATACCGGTGCAACTAAAAGAGGAACTACTGCATTATATGCTGCCAGGAAATATGACATTGAACCATTGCTGAATCCGGCAACTTCAACAGCTGATGTGACTTTATATTATTTGCAAAATGAGTTCAACAATTTTAACTTAAAAGCTGCCGACAGCGGGCATAAATTATTACCAACGGGTCCTGCCGACGCAACAGGTATAAGCAATCTTTTAATGCGGCAGTTTCATGGTACAGGTACAAATCCATCGAATTATACAGGACCATCCGAAGATTTTACAACAGCCACAAGTGGTTTTACCGTAACCTGGAACGCAACCCGCAGTTGGTGGGAAGTAAAAGTACCTGTAACCGGTTTCTCGGGGTTCTATCTAAGTGCAGCTTTAGCTACTGTATTACCAATTTCCATTGAATACTTCAAAGGAGTACAGACAGACAACAAACATGTACTTAGCTGGAAAGCCAATTGTTCATCTGCCAGCGTTACATTTGAAATACAGAGAAGTACAGACGGCCAGTATTTTACTTATCTAAATAATATAACAGCCAGCCAGGCAA
>CAYTQB010000057.1:0-19204 GCA_964439615.1 uncultured Ferruginibacter sp.
TTGCCTGGCTGGCTGTTATATTATTTAGATAAGTAAAATACTGGCCGTCTGTACTCCTCTGTACTTCAAACATTACACTGGCAGAAGAACAATTAGCTTTCCAACTGAGTACATGTTTGTTATCTGTCTGTACTCCTTTGAAGTATTCGATAGAGATTGGCAATACAGTTGCTAAAGCAGCGCTCAGATAGAATCCCGAAAAACCAGTTACCGGTACTTTCACTTCCCACCAATTGCGGGTTGCATTCCAGGTTACAGTAAAACCACTTGTGGCTGTTGTAAAATCCTGCGATGGCCCTGTATAGTTTGACGGGTTTGTACCCGTGCCGTGAAATTGGCGCAACAAAAGGTTGCTTATGCCTGTTGCATCGGCAGGGCCGGTTGGTAATAATTTATGTCCGCTGTCGGCGGCTTTTAAATTAAAATTATTGAACTCACTTTGCAGATAGTATAAAGTCACATCTGCTGTTGAAGTTGCCGGATTCAGCAATGGTTCAATATCATATTTCCTGGCGGCATATAATACAGTAGTTCCTCTTTTAGTTGCACCGGTATCTAATTTTGTACAAGTATTGACCGAGTTGGAAACCGGAGAACCTCCTGCAGGAAGAATATTAGCGATGAGATTACAATTACCATCACGATAGTTTGTACCTGAAGGAGAAACACTGATGTTTTGACAAATCTGTGCACCCCCGGCAACTGCCGCTAAAGTATAAGATGCAGGATCAACAGTAACAGTAACTGTAGTATTACCTGTAAATCCGTTGGATGGATTAACAGCACTAACCGTATAAGTGGTAGTACTGGCAGGTGTGGCTATCACAGTTGCTCCTGATGTAGTGTTCAGGCCAGTGGCTGGCGACCATGTGAAATTAATATTATCGGGTGTAAACCTATAAGCATTCGGCATTCCGGACCATGTTGTTGTGTTATTTCTTCCGGTGGATACAGAGGCTACGGTACCAGTACTGTTCTCTATACCTTGCGCTTTGGTTACCGCAGTATTGGTGCAATCGAAAGTATGAATTTCTATTACATTGGTTGTTTCATATAAAATTACCTGCACATTGGCAGTTGCTGTTCCGGAAAAGAATTTTATGTTACTGTAATCAATTACAAATTTTTTATTAGGACTTGTACCCACTTCAAAATATTGTAAAACAGCCGCGTTGGTAACACCGGCAAAAGTCAGGTCGCAGGTTATTGCATGAATAACATTATTGGGTGCCGCTGCATTTGGTAATGCTACCCCGTAACCCGTGGCGGTAGTATTGCTGCTTCCCAGGCCAATCCAGCCATTGGTGCTGATGTTTAGTGAATTAAAAGTAGTGCCATAATAGCGAAAAGTAAAAGGTAATGTAATATTATCCCAGCGCCCGTCATCCAATGTTCCAAAACTAACGGGTTCAATATAGGGAGTTCCGCCATTGTAAGTACCAAGTTGGTCAACAAGTATGTTTGTGGTAAAAAGTGTTGGGTCATAAGGATTGTTTCCTATTGCAGAAACTGTATAACTCACTGGTGTTGCTGATGCTGTAATTGAAACCGAATTACTGGCACAGACAGTTGCACTAGAAGGATTGGTGGTAACCGTAAGTTGAGCAAAACAAAAATTTGCTAAGCAAAGCAGTGCCGGTAAAAAGTAGCGTTTTTTCATAGATATTACGATTTGCTAGTGGGTATGAACGTAAAAGAAGTGGAGAATATTGCAATGTATATCTCGTCAATTACATAAAATGTATTTGCAGAATTACGATTGAGATTGTTTACTGATATCTGATAGCGATTATTGGAATTTTTGCGGGATACTATTTTCTAAAAAACCTGGTTCTACAAAAGAAAATGGTTATGTGTAAAATGGTAAAACCACGTAGTAATTTTTCACAATCAAGTAGAAAAAAAATGACAACAATTGTAGTGTTGTGCACAATTTTTTTTCCTTTCTTTACGTTTGTAAATGAAACCTATATCCTTAAAAATCAGTAAAATCTAAAAATCCCGATGAAAAGAAAGTTATTCATTCTTACTGCTCTATTCTTTTATTGCGAAACTTCTTTTGCCCAAACTCCTGCAACCGAAACTTTTCACAGAAGCACAAAAAAATTTTTTAATCTGCAAACCACTACTACTTCCGAAAATTCTACAGGAAATAGTGGAACAGGTGCCAATATCGATGTGGTGTATTACCGTTGTGACTGGACAATTGATCCTAGTGTCTCAAAGAATATATCTGGCACCATTACAACGTATTTCAAAACGATAGCAGCTAATGTTTCGCAGATAACTTTCGATCTTAATAATCTGGTCTTTGGTTCACCGGTTGCCAAGTATCATGGGATCACCTGTACCAGTTCTTTTCCATCCACAGACATTTTTAGGGTAACATTACCCTCTGCCATAGCAACAATCGGCACACTTGATTCTGTAAGTATAACCTATTCAGGAACACCTCCTGCCGTAAATGGCCAGGAAGAAGGATTTCAACGTGGTGAATTACCCAGCGGTTCCGGTAACTGGTACATCTACACTTTATCAGAATCTTATGAAGACAAAGACTGGTGGCCTTGTAAAGCAGATATGCAGGATAAGGCCGATTCACTGGATATAAATGTAACTGTGCCTAATACCTATTGGGTAGCTGCTAACGGAAAACTCGTTGACTCTGCAATTAATGGTGCAAACAGAACGTTTAAGTATAAACATCGCTATCCCATCGCCACTTATTTGGTAGGGTTAGGCATTGCAAAGTATAACCGCCAGCACAGGGGGGTTGTTACTATTGATGGCAAGAATGTTCCGGTAATGTATTACACCTATCCCAATATGACGGGGTCTACGCTTACTACTGCCATTGCAAGAATGGATGTTTCAAAAACAGAACTGGTGGAATTCAGCAATAAATATGGCCCTTATCCTTTTGCAGATGAAAAGCATGGTTATTACCAACATAACTGGGGCGGTGGTATAGAACATCAAACCTTTAGCGGAATGAGTGGTGGCAGTATGGCGAGTTGGTCGATTATTGCTCATGAACTGGCACACCAGTGGTTTGGAGATAAAGTGACTTTTGCAACCTGGAACCATCTTTGGCTGGCCGAAGGGTTTGCAAAATATTCCGAGGCATTAGCTGCAGAATTAGTTCCTGCAATAGGTGTTACACCGGCCTCTCATCTTTCAAGCATAAAAACTACCGCACGGGCAACCAATACCACACCTGTTTTATTAAGTGCAGGAAGTATCGCCAACTCCAATACGATATGGACTACTAATAATGATAACGCCATTTACCAAAGAGGCGCTATGATAGTATCTATGCTTAGGGCATTAATGGGGGATGCAAAATTTTTCCAGGGATGTAAGGATTATTTAAATGATCCCTTACTTGCCTATAAATCTGCAGCTACTGCCGATTTGCAACGGAATATGGAAAACCAGATGCCTGGCGTTGATCTTACACCTTTTTTCAATGCCTGGGTGAATGGTACCGGCCGGACTGACTATACAGGAAGCTATTATATTACAGGAAAAACAATTCAGTTCAGGTTAACACAATCAAGAAACCCAAGTGGCAATCCGTTTATGCCAATGCCTGTGGTGGTAAAAATAGCCAATGCAGGCGGTACTTACGATACCAGTGTTGTTATTTACCATTATTCAAATACGCAGTTGGGGTATGCAGGTGATGCATACGGATTGGGTCAGCCGGGAAATGATTTTATTACATATGACCTTTCCTTTGTACCCGTAACTATAACTGTGGATCCTGATAACAAAACAATAGCTACCGGAACATTAACATCAGTGGGAACCCCGCTGGAAATTAATATTTTAAACTTTACAGCTAATAAAGTATCAATAGGAAATGAAATAAATCTTTCATTGGCATACAACGAACCGGTTGATAAAGTAATCTTATTGAAAAGCGCCAATGGAACAGATTTTACCGAAGCAGGAATAATGACGAAAACGGGAACCTCAGGCATTATAAGTGACTACCGGTTCAATGATGTGCTTCCTTTTTCACCGGCTACTTTTTACAGGGCAAAAATTTATACAGCAGCAGATGAAAAATATTCATCTGTTGTAAAAGTTCAGCAGTCAGTGAAGAAAGAACTTGCTATATCTCCTGTACCTGCCAATGATGTGGTAAAGATAAATTTTGATAACAGTGCACAGGAAAAAGTGCTGATACGTGTGATAAGTGCAGATGGTAAAACAATTATTGAATCATCAACCAAAAACGATCTTATACATTTTGACGTAAGTAATCTGCAAACCGGTATTTATCTGGTTCAGGTAGTAAAACCTGGTCAGGTTACAGAAACCGGTAAGCTGCTTGTACAACGTTAAGGTATTGATTGTATTTGGTTGTTTAATATCCTTTGAAAAAAATACCACTATGAGAAAAATTTTATTCTCGCTCTTAATTCTGATGTGTATTACACAATATGCATTAGCGCAACCTGCTACTTTCAGTAATCCTTTGGGTATTGGGAGGAACAGGTGTTCAGGATCAGGTGGGGTGGATTCTCTCTATTATTTCAATTACACATCACCTAACTTAAGCAATTCGGCTACACCAATAACAGGTTGCAGGCCGGTCTTGCGAACCAACTTTGCTCCGCTTTCGGGTTATAGTGCGGCAAACAAACCATTTACCATTTTTAATTCAAGTATTGCATTTAATCCGGCCGATTCCATGATCTATTATGTATGGACGGATTACAATATTGCTGCGCCATACAAATCCTATATCTGGAGGTGGAGTGCAACAACATGCCCTATGCCTGCGGCGCCAGGGCTGGATACATTCAGAACGTTTAATACAGATATCGGGGGTATCACTTTCGATGCAAACGGTATTGGCTGGCAGCTTGAGTTTTCCGGTTCTGCACCCTACCAGGGACGGTTAAGACAGGTGAATTTTACAACAGGGGTCATAGGTATACCAGATACGTTGGACTTGACCGGAGGTAAACAGCTTTGGAATGTGGGTACAGGCGATATTACACTTACCTCAAGCGGACAGATGTACTTTGTATTTAACAACAAACTTTTTACGCCAGACTATCAAAGTGCAGGAGGACCAACAAAACATATTAAATGTACCTACATTGATACCGTCAGATTACCATCCGGTAAAACAGGATTACCGGGCCTGGCATTTGGTAGCGGCGACCTGATTGCTTCCTATAGCCCTGGCGCCAACTGCGTTTATAAAAGAATTGATCCTGTAACGGGAGATACCGCTGGTATAACCTATACCTATGCCCTCAACAGGGGTGTATATTCCACGGATATGACCCAGATCAATTCGGGTGTGGGTGCCGCAAAAAAATTAATATCAGCAACATTCACTGGTACAGCAGGCCAGTATGATGTCGTGTACGATATATACGTCCGCAACTATGGTAATGTGTCAGTATCGAATGTACAGGTTACAGATGACCTTAAACTCATCAATGGAGCTGCTAACCTTTCTAATGTGACGGCAGTACTTACCAGTAACCCTGCAGGTGTTACACTTAACCCTTCATTTAATGGTAACTCAAATATTAACTTATTGGCGGCAAGCCAGTGGCTTAAAGCTTATCCGGTTGCTAATAATAATTTTACCATCCGTGTTTCATGCAGGTTATCCAACCTGTTGAACGGGGTTGTTTATAATAACAGCGCCATAGTTACCGCAAACGGATTTAAAGCAGTATCATTAAGAGACTCTTCAACCAATGGTTCAAGTCCCGATCTGAACCAGAATGATAAAACCGATGATTTAGGTGAAGGCCAGCCAACACCATTTGTAATATTGCTTACACCAATTACTCCGCCTTGCGCTACGCTGGATACTACTTTATATAACCAGGACTTTGGTTCAGGAGCAGGGCTTAATGCTACCATACCACCATCAGTTGCTGTTCCATCTGCAAGTAGTACGTATACCGGAACAGCTACGGCGCCATTACCTGTAAACCGGTTTACGGTTACCAACAATCCGTCTCTGGGCGACCCTGCAAATTGGCTTTCAATGGCCGACCATACAGGTGGTGCAAATGGAAGAATGCTTGTGGTTAATGCCGATGCTGCTGCAAATATCATGTACCGGGATACGCTTCCGGTTGGATGTGCCGGGCAACAATATTCGGTCTCATTTTGGGCAGCGTTCATAGGTAACGCAGCTTACCAAACCGTGTGTGATGGTTTGGGAGGATTTAAATATCCAAGGATCTTAGTGAGGTTAAGAGACCTGGTAACAGGATTAACTGTCACACAATATACTTCCGATACCATAAAACTTACTTCATGGCAACAACATGGAATGAAGTGGGTAATGCCTATAGGATATACAAACCTTATCTTGGAATTGCTTAATGCAGCCCCCGGGGGATGCGGAAACGACCTTGCAATAGATGATATCAGATATGGTATTTGCGATCCTGTGCCTACTGTAAGTTTAAATAATCCTGGTGGTACATGTCTGGGCTCTTCTGTTACATTTACAGCAAACTTAACAGACACAACCATCATCCCGGGCCCCAAAGATTATCAATGGCAATGGTCTCCTTCACCTGGTACAGGCCCATGGACAAATATTGTGGGTGCTACAGCAGTTACGTATACTATTAATCCGGTGCTTATATCAGATACAGGCAAGTTTTACCGGGTAATAGTAGCCGCACAGGGTAATATTGGTAATATTACATGCCAGTATATTTCTCCGGGCACTAAGCTGGTCGGTTTAACCACGTCCTCTGCTGCTGCCTCGGCAACACAAAATAAAAATAATATCTGCCCGGGTATATCTGTTAACCTTGGTATTACCGGCGGTTCACTTGGCACCAATGCAAGCTGGAGATGGTACACCGGTTCTTGTGGTACCACATTTGTGGGATCAGGATCAACCCTGGCAGTAACCCCTACTGTTACCACTACATATTATGTAAGGGCTGAGGGTGACTGTAATACCACGGTATGCCAGTCCGTAACAGTAAATGTTACATGCGATATTGATAAGGATAATGACGGTATTCCCGATTTTGTAGAGAGTAACTTTGTTTCTGCATTCGGAGACGCCAATACGAATGGTATCATCAATGCCTATGATCCGTTAACAGGTGGATATGTGGATTATAATAACGACTATGTTAATGATAATTACCAGGCCGATGGGGATATAAATAATAATGGTATCCAGAATTATCTGGATCCCACTTTCCCCGGCCGTATTGATACGAACCTGGATGGTATTGATGACCGGTTTGACAAGGACCTGGATGGCATATTGAACATGTTCGATCTGGATAGTGATAACGACGGTATTACAGACGTGGCAGAAGCTTATGGAGTTGATGTTGATGGTAATGGTGTAATTGATAATTATACTGATATTGATGCCGATGGTTTATCCGACAATGTGGATGCTAATCTTTCTCTTTTATCCGGAGCTTCCAATACCGGTCTTGGATTAGGGTTACCCAATATCGAAGGCGATGTGTTACCTAATTTCCTTGACCTTGACAGCGATAATGATGGTATTCCGGATGTTGTGGAAGTGGGAGGGCCGTATACAACAAATAATGGCCTTATTTCCGGATTTGTAGACGTGAACACCGATGGATTACATGACGGCTACATAAATGGAACGGCATTACTAATAACAGGTGTTGATGGAAATGCTGACGGAAGAGCAGACACCTGGCCGAATAAAAACCTCGACAGGGATCTCAGGCCCAATCCTTACGACCTTGATAGTGACGGTGATGGTATTGTGGATGTTATTGAAGCGGGTTTACCGGATGCAAATTTTAATGGACTGGCTGATGGCACTATCGGAACTCATGGATGGTCGCAAACAGTTGACGCCATGCCAACATTAAATATAAGAAATACAGACGCCATTGCTAATCCCGATTATCTTGATATTGATTCTGATGAAGACGGTATTCCGGATAATATTGAGGGAATGCCTACGGGTTCATACTTACTACCGGGTACTATAGATACGGATGGCGATGGACTGGTTGATACCTACGACAACATAGTTGGTTTTAGCGGTGCAGGCATATTTGTTTATGATCATGATGTTGATGGAACACCTGATTACAGGGACCTTGATACCGACGCAGATGGTCAACCGGATATAGTAGAAGGAAATGACTTTAACCTGAATGGGATTGCAGATGATAATATCGCTCTAACCGGCCTGGATAACGATGGTGATGGACTGGATAACCGTTTTGATTCACTGAACTCTGTTACCAATGTTAAAGGAACATCTTACATGATGGGTAACGGCGGCAGCATGGTTGGTGATGCAACCCCCGGAGCAAGATGCCCGGTTCAGGAAAAGGTACTTGGACAAGGTAACAGGGACTGGCGTTTTGTTGGCGTTGTGCTGCCCGTACAATTCCTTAATCTCACCGGTGTCCTGCAGTCAGATCATGTACTGCTGAACTGGACCGTAATTGCTTCAAAAGAAGTTGATCATTTTGAAGTAGAACGAAGTACTGATAATAGTAATTATTATAAAACAGGAACAGTTGATCAACTGGTTAAATTAAACGAACAACAGAGTTTTGCATTTACTGATGATATTGCAGGCGTAAATAAGGATATTATCTACTACCGGATCAAAGTGATTGGTAAGGCGGGAGAGATACAGTACAGTAATATTATAGTGGTACGTCGCCAGCACAGTAAGACGCTTGTTAGTATAATGCCGAACCCTGCAAGAGATTATGTATCCGTAATATTCTTTGCAGAAAAAGAAACAAATGTTACAATGAGATTGATAGATAATTTAGGAAAGATAATCATCCTGCCAACCCAGAAAGCAGTAAAAGGTAATAATACCCTGCAACTGCAAGGCCTCAGCAAGTACAGTAATGGAGTATATTCACTTCAATTGTTTGTAAATGATGAGGTGATTACACAAAAACTGGTACTGGCAAAATAAACGACATAAAACCTGCTTTTGATACATTGCCCCTTCTCCATAGAAGGGGCAATTTTATTGTAGTAGAGGGAACTGGATACCTGCAAAAATGATCTGACCTATCAACGGGGGTAATAAAATATTAAACTTTATAATAAACAATAGTCTTTAGAAAAGAGCGTTCTATAGTGTTGATACGACCTTTTGTAGATAAGGATTTCAGGAAAAGTACGATACAGGAACAAGAGCATTCCGAGACGCTGTTTACAAAATTTGTTCAAAGTACCAGAGTGTTGTGAAATAATGACTAAAGAAAGGAATAAAAGATTGCCCTGAGAGAACCGAAACAATATTTTAAAAGAGGAGATCAAGATCTCCTTTGAAAAACCAGAGAATCCGCTTCAATGAAAAAAACTGCGCTGATAACGTTTGTGTTGATGTTATGTACAGCATATACACAGGCACAGGTGCTGCGTGCATTTTCACAGCGATATTATAACCCTTCGGTAAAAGGAAACATTGTTTATGTTTCCAACAGTATCATTTCTTCATCAGGCATCGGTACAGGCGTTCCCGGCACAGGAGAAATACCTCCGTCGGGATCAACCAAGGACAATGATGGAGACGGTATCAATATTGATGCAGATAATCCTGCACCAACTGTTAAACTGGCTTTTGGCAGTGTATGGAATTATCATTCAACCGGCTTAACTCCTGTTAATGATGGAAGCGGAAATAACTGGAAACAATCTTCCTACACGTTATCAGCCTCATGGAATACCGGGGCCTCCCCGGTAAATGGTGCAGGCAAATATGGATATGCAACACCGACTCAGCCTTCAATTACAACCTGTATTCCCAGCGGCAGAACACCCATTTGCACACCAACAGCTGGAACAAAATATACTTCTTATTATTTCAGGAAAACGGTTTCTTTTACAGCAACAGAACTTTCCTCAACTTTTTATGCAATACTACTGAATCTGCTCAGGAATGACGGTATCGTGGTATATATCAACGGAACAGAAAGAATAAGGAATAATATGCCCTCAGGGGGAATCTCTAATTCTACATTGGCATCATCCAATATAGCGCCAGGTACTGCTGAAGCCATTTCTTATAGCCTTAGCCCATCCTATTTTGTAAGTGGTACAAACACTATTGCTGTTGAAGTACACTTATCCAACACATCCAATGCCGATATGAGTTTCGATATGCAGGTATTGGGATTAATTGATAATGGCACTTTTAATTCTTCTACAGCCGACCTTAACCTGCCTTCATGTTCTAATGTCCTTTTCGCAGGGTTGTATTGGGGCGCAGGCGAAGGTGTTAATGGTGGCAGCACTGCCTGGATCACTAATGAAACCACCTGTAAATTAAAATTGCCAGGAGCAGCTTCATATACTACCATTACTTCTACGCAAACAGATTATTATAATTCTGGAGCTCCATCAGGATTTAATTACACCGGGTTTCAGTGTTTTGCCGATATCACGTCATTAGTAAATGCCACAAATCCTAATGGAACCTACACACTTGCTAATGTATGTCCGCCTATAGGGAAGAATAATGCCTATGGCGGCTGGACGATCGTTATTGCTTATGGTAACCCATCACTGATATCACGTAATTTGACAGTATTTGATGGGTGTGCCGTAGTTCAGAAAGGTAATGCTCCTGTGGATTTTGGTATTAGTGGATTTTTAACTCCACCAAGCGGACCGGTAAGTTGCGAATTGGGAGGCGTAGTTTATGATGGAGACCGTAACTGGAAAGACTCATTCGCCTTTAAACAAAATGGTGCAGCTTCTTTTTATAATTTAACACCCAATGCTACCGCTAACATAAACGATATGTGGAACAGTACTATTGGTTATAAAGGTGCTGTAATTACTACCCGTAACCCCATGTTCTATAATACCCTGGGGTATGATGCCAATATCATTGATATGCCAAATGCTGGCAATGTTAATTTAGGGAATAACAAAACTTCGGCAACAGTACGCCTTGCATCGCCTGATGAAATGGTTATTGCACATATATTAACTACTTCCATATCTCAATACAACCCAACCTTTGCTTTTGATAAAACGGCTACTGATATTAACGGAGGTTCGTTCCTGCCGGGCGATAGTTTACAATACCAGATCAATTATGCCAATGCCGGTAACGACTCCAGTACCAATACGATCATCACCGATAATTTGCCTGCAGGAGCTTCTTATATGCCTGGCAGTATTAAAATTGGTGGCGTTGCTAAAACCGATGCCGCTGGTGATGATGAAGCAGAATACGATTTTACAAATAACAGGATATTGTTCCGCATAGGTGTTGGCGCCAATGCAGTTTCGGGTGGTAAGATTGGACCGGGTGTTGGAAATAATGTGGAATTTAAAGTGGTGTCGGCATCAGCATGTAAAATTGTTAGCTGTGCAGGCTCTTTAAAAAATAGCGCAAGAATAAATTATAATGGCAAGTTATCGGGTAGCCCGCTCTTCGATTCCAGTGGTGTATTGAATTCGGGTTGTATTATAAAAGGCCCGGTTATTCATCCTTTGTCGGGGCCCTGCTTTACCCCTAAAGATACTTTGCTGGTCAATAAATGTGCAACACTAAATGTTTTGCTTCCGTGGAGAAGATATGCAGGCTATACATTTTATTCAAACATGCCATTTACACCGGCAAATATGTATAACCCTGCCACACCGGTAACTTCCACTGGTATTTACTGGGCGTATTATACTAATGGCGCCGGTTGTTCCGATACGGCAAGAATCGCAGTGATTATAACCATTTGTATTGACATTGATGATGACAATGATGGTATACCCGATTACGTGGAATTCAATAACCCTGTTGCATTACAAGATGCAAACAGTAATGGAATTCCAAACTGGAAGGATCCAACTTACCCGGGTTATGTAGATACCAACCTGGATGGTGTGAATGATAATTTTGATTATGGCGCCGATTCGGATAATGATGGTATTCCTAATTTTTACGACACAGATTTTGCAGGCTTTGTGGATACTAATGGCGACGGGGTAAATGATAATGCAGATAAAGATTTAGATGGTATCCCTAACCAATATGACCTTGACAGTGATAATGACGGTATCCCCGATGTGGTAGAATCTTATGGAGTGGATACGAATGGAGATGGTATAATTGATAACTATACAGATACTGATAATGACGGGTTCTCACAAAATGTTGATGGTAACAATACCGGCGTTCAGGGTTCTGGAAACGGATTGGGTAACCAGGACTTTGACGGAGACAGTATTCCTAACTACTTAGATACCGATAGTGATAATGATGGCATACCCGATATTATAGAGGCGGCAGGAACAGATACCGATAATGACGGTAAGATCGATGGATTTGCAGATGCCAATAAAGATGGTATAGCCGATAACCTGATCCTTGCAACAGCGTTATTGAAATCAGGGCCCGATACAAGCCCTGTTGACGGAAGGGCAGATAATTATCCCAATAAAAATAAGGACCAGGATGTGAAACCTAATGCCTATGACATGGACAGTGACGGGGATGGTATTATAGATGTTATTGAAGCCGGTTTGCCGGATGCAAATTTTAACGGAGTAGTGGACGGTGTATTGGGTCCTAATGGATGGTCTGCCAGTATATCCGGCTTGCCCTCACTTAACTTACGAAATACAGATTCAGATACATACCCTGATTATATGGACATAGATTCAGATGATGACGGCATACCAGATAATATAGAAGCACAAGCTACAGCACCATATAAATTACCTGTAATTACAGACACCGATGGAGACGGGTTAATAAACACATATGATAATGTGGTTGGTTTTGGCGGTTCGGGTATAATGGTTTATGACCACGATGCAGATGGCACACCCGATTACAGGGACCTTGATACGGATGGAGACGGTCAGCCGGATATTGTGGAAGGAAATGATTTTAACCTTAACGGAGTAGCAGATGATAATATAACGCCTACCGGACTTGACACCGATGGTGACGGACTCGATAATCGTTTTGATTCATTGAATTCGGTAACAAACATTAAAGGAACTTCTTACCGAATGGGTACCGGAGGAACATATGCCGGAGATCCGGCCCCGGGTTCCAAAACCACGGTGCAAAAGAAATTTGCATACCAGATCGACAGGGACTGGCGTTACGTGGGTGTGGTATTACCTGTTCAATTTCTGAACTTCACAGGAGTTCAGAATAACAAATCGGTACAACTAAGCTGGACAATAATTACTGAAAAAGATATAGACCGCTTTGAAGTGGAACGAAGTACTGATAACAGCAATTTTACAAAAATAGCAACGGTAAAACAGCCGGTATTACTTAACGAAGAGCAGGTCTTTACATCTACAGATAATATTGCAGGCATAAATGAAGATATTATTTTTTACCGCCTGAAAGTTATTGGTGCAAATGATGAGGTGAAGTACAGTAACGTCATCAGGATAAGGATCACGCAATCTAAAACTACTTCTGTTACCCTTATGCCGAACCCGGCTAATAACAACGTGTATGCAAAGTTCTATTATGAAAAAGAATCGGAAGGAAATATAAGATTGATAGATGCTGCCGGTAAGGCTGTGCTGGTACAAAAAATAAAAGCGGTGAATGGTGTTAATACCGTGGAATTGATGGGGCTTAATAAATATCCAAATGGTGTATACATAGTTCAGATATCTATAGGCGATATGGTAATAAGCCAGAAATTGGTATTATGGAATTAAATTAGTGGTATCTACATATTGTTTTATAAACAGCCCTTCCTGTTCACGGAGGGGCTTCTTTTTACAGTATTTTTGCAAGGATGTACACACATAAAAAATCACTGGGCCAGCATTTTTTAAAAGATGAAGCTGTTATACAAAAGATCGTTGCTGTTTTAAAGAAGGAAACATTTGCCCATTTGCTCGAAGTTGGTCCCGGGGCAGGGGCATTGACTAAATACCTAATGGAATTACCCGGTATTGATTTTAGAGCTGTGGAACTGGATGAAGAAAAAGTAGTTTACCTTTTAAAAAAATATCCTGTCCTGCAAAACAAGGTTATTCATCAGAGCTTCCTCGATATGGATAAACCCTTTAAAGGGCCTTTTGTGGTGATTGGCAATTTCCCTTACAACATTTCCACACAAATTTTATTTAAACTGCTGGAGTGGAAAGATGATGTGCCCTGCATTATCGGTATGTTTCAGAAAGAAGTGGCAGAAAGGGCAGCATCAAAAGAAGGAAGCAAAGTATATGGCGTACTGAGTGTGTTGGTGCAGGCTTATTATGAAGTGGAGTATTTGTTTGATGTGGGCAATGAGTGTTTTGAACCCCCGCCAAAAGTACAAAGCGGTGTGATCCGTTTAAAAAGAAAATCAATGCCACTTAATTATAAAAGCGAACGGGCATTTTGGGTATTGGTAAAAACAGCTTTCAACCAGCGGCGTAAAACCATGCGTAATGCAGTGAAGGCTTTGTTTGATGCAGAGACATTGCAGGATGAGATATTTACACGCAGGGCAGAGACATTAAGTGTGGAAGAATTTGCTTTACTCAGTTTTAGAATGAAATAAAACCCGGCTTAATAAATAATTCTTTCCCGGGTTGCTTAATTATCCAGTTGCCCGCCGGTGATGATACACGTGTGTGGCAAAAAATAGGGAATAGCGCTGTAAATCCGGTTTATTTATTCCAGCCTTTAATTTGTAATTTTACCACCAGATTGCATTGCCCGTCCACTTTGGATGAGGCTGATAAAACTGTTGTTTATGTCTTACACTCCTCAGAATAAAGTACGTATTGTTACCGCAGCCAGTTTATTCGATGGCCACGATGCTGCCATCAACATCATGCGCCGCATCATGCAGAGTAAAGGGGCCGAGATCATCCACCTCGGCCACAACCGCAGTGTACTTGAAATTGTAGAATGTGCCATTGAAGAAGATGTGCAGGGCATTGCTATTACCAGTTACCAGGGCGGGCATGTGGAGTTTTTTAAATACATGAAAGACCTGCTTGACCAAAATGGTTGCAGTCATATAAAAATATTTGGTGGTGGTGGAGGAACTATTTTGCCCAGTGAAATTGAAGAACTGCACAATTACGGTATAACCCGAATTTACAGTCCTGATGATGGAAGGCATATGGGACTGGAAGGGATGATTGAAGACGTGGTTAAAACCTGTGATTTTTCTTTCAATGGGAATGGCGATTACAAAACAGCCATGACTTTAGGCGAAGTAAATGATGTAAGGAAAATTGCAAGGCAGATTACGAATGTAGAAAACGGATTGCCTGCTTCAGAGAATGGTAATAAACAACCTGAGAAAAAGACTCCCGTTTTGGGCATAACAGGAACAGGTGGTGCAGGGAAGAGTAGTGTAACAGATGAAATTGTTCGCCGGTTTTTGAATGGATACACAGATAAGACCATTGCTGTTATTTCTGTTGACCCGTCTAAGAAAAAAACAGGCGGCGCTTTGTTGGGCGATCGCATAAGAATGAATTCAATTTCATCTCCCCGTGCTTATATGCGTAGCCTGGCTACCCGGGAAAGCGATAAGGCATTGAGTGAATATGTGCAGGAAGCTATTGATATCTGCAAGGCGGCAGCATACGACTTCATCATACTGGAAAGCGCCGGCGTAGGCCAAAGTGATGCTTCCATTTTGGATTATGTGGATGTGAGTATGTATGTGATGACACCCGAGTATGGCGCAGCATCACAACTGGAAAAAATAAATATGCTTGATTATGCTGATGTGGTTTGCGTGAATAAATTTGATAAGGCAGGAGCGTTGGATGCGCTGCATGATGTACGTAAGCAATATAAGCGCAACCACCAGTTATGGACGGCAAAAGATGAAGAACTGCCAATTGTTGGAACCATTGCCGCACAATTCAATGATGCAGGTGTGAATGAACTGTTTGAAAGACTGATGGAGAAAGTGGCTGGTAAATGCGGCGTGAAATTTCATGGAGAGATAGAACACCATACCCATATAAAAGATACGGTAAGCCAGTCAACGATCATTCCACCCAAAAGAGTGAGATACCTGGCTGAAATTGCCGAAACTATTTCTACTTATGATAGTTGGGTTATTGAACAATCAACCATCGCAACAAAACTTTACCAGCTGGAAGGAGTTTTAACCCCGACAGCAGCTCCAACCCTGTCGGCGGTTGTAAAAGACGAACTGAATAAAATAAAAACTTCACTTGAAGAAAAACTTCATCCTGATTGTAAAAAACTAATTCAATCCTGGTCACAAACATCTGACCGCTACAAAAAAGAATTTTATGAATTTAAAGTAAGGGATAAAATAATAAAACAACCACTCACTTATAAAAGTTTATCAGGCACTACAATTGCAAAAGTTATCTTACCAAAATATAAAGACTGGGGAGATATATTAAAATGGCAGTTGCAGGAAAATGTGCCTGGCGAATTTCCGTTTACAGCAGGTGTGTTTCCATTGAAAAGAGAAGGTGAAGACCCCACAAGAATGTTTGCCGGCGAAGGTGGGCCCGAACGAACCAACAAGCGCTTTCACTACGTAAGCCTTGGCCAGCCTGCAAAGCGCCTCAGCACTGCATTTGACAGTGTTACATTGTATGGGGAAGATCCGGATCATCGTCCGGATATTTATGGTAAAGTAGGAAACAGCGGTGTAAGCATTGCAACGGTTGATGATGCCAAAAAACTGTACAGTGGTTTTGACCTTTGTGATCCCAAGACATCAGTAAGCATGACCATCAATGGTCCTGCTCCTATGTTGTTGGCATTTTTCATGAACGCTGCTATTGACCAGCAATGTGAAAAATATATCCAGGAAAATAATCTCAGGGAAGAGGTCAATAAAAAAATTGAAGAAAAGTACAGTATCAAAACACTCCCTAAGTATGTGGGTGTAGATGGAAAAGAGATCGTTCCTGCGAAAGGAAATCTACAGGGCGCATTGCCTGAAGGAAATGATGGGCTTGGATTAAGATTGCTGGGCTTAAGCGGACAGGATGTTTTGCCTAAAGATGTGTACGAACAAATTAAAGCAAAGGCATTATCTACTGTTAGAGGAACTGTGCAGGCAGATATATTGAAAGAAGACCAGGCGCAGAACACCTGTATCTTTTCTACAGAGTTTGCTTTGAAACTGATGGGTGATGTACAGGAATATTTTATCAATAATCGGGTACAGAATTTTTACAGTGTAAGTATCAGTGGTTACCATATTGCAGAAGCAGGTGCTAATCCAATTACCCAGTTGGCTTTCACTTTGGCCAATGGCTTTACCTATGTAGAATATTATTTAAGCCGTGGCATGAAGATCGATGATTTTGCACCAAACCTTTCTTTCTTCTTCAGTAATGGTATGGATCCTGAGTATAGTGTGATAGGACGTGTGGCCAGAAGAATATGGGCAAAAGCCATGAAGAATAAATACAAAGGCAACGACCGCAGCCAGAAATTAAAATATCATATTCAAACCAGTGGCCGTAGTTTGCATGCACAGGAAATTGACTTCAATGATATAAGAACAACATTGCAGGCATTGTATGCGATCTATGATAATTGTAATTCTTTACACACTAATGCATACGATGAGGCCATTACAACACCAACTGAAGAAAGTGTTCGCAGGGCAATGGCAATCCAGCTTATCATTAACCGGGAGCTTGGAACTGCCAAGAATGAAAATCCCAACCAGGGCTCTTTCCTCATTGAAGAGTTGACCGACCTGGTGGAACAGGCTGTGATGGCTGAATTCCACCGGCTTACTGAACGTGGCGGTGTATTGGGAGCCATGGAACGCATGTACCAGCGTAACAAAATACAAGAAGAAAGCCTTTATTACGAAACATTAAAACATACCGGGGAATACCCCATCGTTGGTGTAAATACTTTCTTAAATAAAAAAGGAAGCCCGACCATTTTGCCTACGGAAGTTATTCGTTCAACTACCGAAGAAAAAGAGTTCCAGATAAAAACACTCCAGGCATTTCATAAACGGCATGCAGATAAAAGTGCAGCCATGCTCAAAAACCTGCAACAGGTTGCTGTAAATAACGGGAATCTTTTTGCTGAACTGATGGAAACGGTGAAATATTGCAGCCTTGGACAAATTACCAATGCACTGTATTCAGTAGGCGGCCAGTACAGGAGAAATATGTAATCAGACAGAGGTTGGTACCTGGTAAAGCATTCACTGGTTGGAAATAAAAAACCGGGACGACTGCCCCGGTTCATATGAAAATCTTGTTTTCTATTTGCTTAAAGGGATCATCAACGAAACTTTAAACTGCCTGGCCCGGTTATTTACAAGTCCATTTTGTAATCCCGGAATTAAAATATTCTCTGTAGAGCTGTTTAATTTCATTCCCCTCGCTTCACGTTTAAGATCTCTTGCTTTTTTAGAGAAATGGATACTGGTCAATGCAAGGCCCAATCCAACCAAGGTACCTGCAGCGCCAACAACTATTTCGGTAGTGTATTTTTTATCTTCATAACCTATGAAATACCCGTTGTTATCATAAATAGCCCGGTTATCTCCAATCTCATTTTGAAGCAAACCGTAAATTAATGTGCCAATACCACCGGCAGCTATAACAGGTCCGGTTGCAACAAGTATCGTACTGGTAGTTCTGGCTCTACGGGATTTGCTCATTAATTCATCATAATCGCTACCGTTTTGTGCAAAAGATGCAGTGGTAACCAGTAAAAGGGTTAGAATTGTAAATAAAGTTTTCATGTGTTTATTTTGGGTTTAAAAACCAAAGATATATGGAAACCTGGCTCATCTATTGATTAGGCGAATATATAATTACAATGGTTTTCCGCTTTCCAAAGTTTTGATTGCATCTTCAATTACTTTTTTAGAACCCGGATTGGGTGCTTGTGCCAGCGCCTTCTTTGCATATTCCAGCGCTTTGGGCAGGTCGCCCATGGCTGAATAACCCCTCATCAGGCCGGCAGTGGTTGGCCATACCCCATTATTCTTCTGGTAATTTTTTTCAAACACAGCAAGCGCTTCTTTTACTTTCTTTTCTCCCAAAAGCTGGCGGCCATAGCCATGCAGTTCGCCAACACTTGCAGTTTCTATCGCACCCTGTATAATTTTATCGGCTTCGTCTTTACGGTTCAGCGCCTGTAAGAGACCAGCCTTTATAGATACTACCCTGAAATTATTCACTCCGCCCAGCGAAGGGTCAACAGCTGTATTGATCCAACCCAGGGCTTCTTCGTAATTCACTTTGTTTT
>CAYTQB010000058.1:0-19026 GCA_964439615.1 uncultured Ferruginibacter sp.
GAAGAAAGATAGCCTGAATTTTGAACAGCCAGGTATTTGAACTTAATAAAATTATGCTCGAACTGCGCCTGTGCAAATAAAAATTTTAAAGGATACACCCTTACAAAAGCGCCGGGACCATATTGGGTTTGTCTTACTTTGTCTCCATAAAACACAATGTCACGCTGCGATGTATAGGTAAAATTAAATGATGCGGCCACATCCAGGTATTTATTAAGGCTATATCCAAAATAAGGACTGGCTCCAAGAGCTGTGTACAGGTTACTAAAACCAAGTGTTATATCTCCGCCAATAAAAAGATTTTCTTTCTTAAATTCCCCCTTCTTCTCCTCTTTCAGATCCTTTTCATCCTGTGCCATGGAACTATAAAAACCAGGCAATAGTAGTAATACAATAATAGCTTTCTTCATGTACGTTTATTTTATTTGTCTTTTATGGGTTCATACTTTAAGTAACAAACAGCAGAATGGTTTAATCAGCTATCAAATATCTTACCGTTGTTCAGGATATTATTCGGGTCGAATGTTTTTTTAATCCCCTTCATTAGTTGCATATTGGCCTCGGCAAAAACAATATCCATATATTCCTTTTGCACCAGGCCAATACCATGCTCACCACTGATAGTGCCGCCCAATTTCTTTACCAGTTCAAACAATGCTTTCAAAGCCGGTATCACTTCCGGGTTATTCAGGCTATAAATGCTGCCTGTTTTTTTTATGCGAATGTGCAGGTTACCATCGCCTGCATGCCCATAGCATACTACTTCAAAATTATATTCCTTGCCTAATGCCTTTACACCTTTTATCAATGCCGGTAACTCGGCCCTGGGTACAACCGTATCTTCTTCAATTGTATAACCATCTATTTTTACAGCTTCAGCAACCCGGCGGCGCAATTTCCATAGTTCAGCTTTTTGTTGTGCATCATCGGCAAAAAAAACATCGCCACAATCATATTGGGTAAGCAATTCCGAGATGGCTTCCATTTCTTTCATCAATGTTTCCATATGGTTGCCATCAACTTCAATGATGAGGTGTGCTTCCATTTCATCGGTGACCGGCACAACAGTACTATCTACAAATTTGCTTACGATCTTAAGAGCATTGATCTCAACTAATTCCATCGCACTGGGTGTAAAACCCGCCCTGAATATTGCACTCACTGCCGCTCCAGCTTTTTCCAAAGAATTAAAAGGCACCAGCATCAGCAGATCGTATTTCGGAAAAGGTAAAAGCTTCAATACGATCTTAGTGACAATCCCTAAAGTTCCTTCACTGCCCACAACTAATTGTGTTAAATTATACCCTGTTGAATTTTTTAACACATTGGCTCCTGTCCAGATAATTTCGCCGGTTGGCAAAACCAATTCTAAATTCAGCACATAATCTTTTACAACACCATACTTAACAGCTTTGGGTCCCCCGCTGTTTTCGGCAATATTGCCGCCAATAAAACAACTTCCCCTGCTGCTGGGGTCAGGCGGATAAAACAAACCCTTTTCCTTTACTGCATTCTGCAATATTTCTGTAATAACTCCGGGCTCTGTTGTCACCTGCAGGTTCCGCTCGTCTATTTCGAGGATAGAATTCATTCTTTCCATAGAAAGAAGCACACCACCTAAATGTGGCAAAGCGCCCCCGCTAAGTCCTGTACCGGCACCCCTTGGTGTTACCGGGATCTTATACTCATTGCATAGGCGCATAATAGCACTGATCTCACCAGCCGACCTGGGTTTAATAACAATATCGGGTGGGAAATGAAGATTTTCTGTTTCGTCGTGTGCATAATTGTTTAAACTCTCCTTGTCGGCGAGGACAAAGCCCTCACCTACTATCTTCTTAAACTGTTCTATATAAGCAGTTGCATTTCCTCCTAACCCTTCAGCAGTTTGCATGTAACATTATTTGTGTAAAAATCGTATAAAATAGTGAGTTCATAAAATCATGTTGTTTTCTGCCAGGCCCTTTGAAAATGTTAAATTTTATTAACGCAGTAAAAAAAAACAAAAGACCTGATTACATTTGTTACGAATTCATTCGTATTCATTTTTAACCAACATAAAGTATAGCCATGAAACAATTTATTTTAAAAAACAAAAAAGCCATCACAGGTGCTATAGCCATACTGTTGATCGGCGGGATCACCATGTCATTCCAGGACTCCCCTTTCAGTTACACCAAGTTTACGGTACAGGAAGATCCGGCCCCGACACCAAAATGCTCATTAGACACTGTGCCAGAGAAAGAATATTCCGGTTCCCTGAAAATGAAAGATTTTGAGAACTTACAAAACGTACTGGACAAATCCTTACTGGATGCCGTTGCAGAAATTAAGAAAATTGACTTTGCAAAAATTCAAAAAGATATCGAAGCTTCTTTAAAGTCGGTTGACATGGAAAAAATTATGGCAGACGTTAACCGTTCATTGAAAGCAGTTGATATGGAAAAGCTGCTTTCAGAGGTAAAGTCATCGCTGAATGATATTGACCTGGAAGGCAAAAATGAAGAAATTGAAAAAGCATTAAAGGAAGCAAAAAAAGAAATAGAAAAAGCAAAACTGGAGATCAGGAATATTGACCGGGACAAGATTGAAAAAGAACTGGATAAAACCAGGCTGGAAATGGAAAAGAGCAAGATTGAACTAAATAAGCTGGACTTAAACAAGATAATGAGTGAAGCCAGGGAGAAGGTATTGACAAAGCAAAAGGGGAACTAAAACTCACCAAAGAAATGTTCAATGAAATGGAAAAAGACGGCCTCATCAACTCAAAAGAAGGATTTACGATAGAATATAAGAACAAAGACCTCTACATTGACGGTAAAAAACAGTCTGAAAAAACTACAGATAAATACCGCAAGTATTTTAAACAAGATCATTTTAAGATCAGAATCGATAAAGAGTAAAGATCATTTACCCTGAAGAACTATAATGCACCTGCCGGCGGGTGCATTTTATTTTGCATTAAAACTTGGGGCACAAAGAAGCTCTGTCAACATTATCAGGATAAAAGCCCTTTTTAATAATGCTGAATTCGCTGGCACCCCGGTAGCCATTGAATTTATTGAGTGGAGATAAGGTTACATCGTAACTGAATGCAAACTGAATAGTTTTAATTTCGAACCCAACCATGGGTACTATCGCATCGCCCAGGCGATAATAAATGCCGCCCAGCAATTGCTTTTCGCCAAAATCGCCCAGATTATAGTTGGCATTGATGCCAACCACCAACTCTGTAGCCCTTGCCTGTGTAGAGAAATAAGCATTAGGGTTAATGATCACCCTATCGTTCATTTTTAGAATGGCATTTACAAAACCCGTATGCCTCATGGGTATGCGACCGTTATTGCTGTTATCGTTAAAGAAAGTTTCCTTAGGCCTGTTCACATGCTGGATTGAATAGCCACCGTTTATATATATATTTTCCTGGGGAAAATAAGCATAATTCATTCCTGCCTGCATATCCAGGTAGCTCACATTATTGGTATTGAGAACCACAGTTGTGGGCAATGTATTATCAAAGAACTTTCCGTCAAATTGGTCAGGGAATTTTAGTTTACTCTGGTTAATGCTTTTATTGGCCCATCCGATATTAAAGCCTGCAGAAACCAAACTGCTTAAACCCAACATCTGGTGGTAAGCCAGCGAACCATAAACTTTTGTACTTGTCAGGCTACCGGTTCCAGCCTGGTCACTCAACAATACTGCTCCAAGGCCCAGCCAGCCATTTTCCAACCTGTCTCTCATTACCTGGGCATCGCCAAAAACGCTGATGGTTTTATAAGGAGTTGCCATTATTGAACTCCACTGGTTACGGTAATTAGCTCCAATTCGGTAATCGGCATCAGGAATAAATCCTGTATTAGCCGGGTTTGTAGTTAAAGGTGAATTAAAGAACTGGGAAAAATGAAGGTCCTGTGCATACAATCCGCCTGCAAGTATGCAATTGAACGCAAAAAGAAATAATATTTTTATTGACTGTTTCATTTAGTAGGTATCAAATTCTTTTATCTCAATAGGGTTATATCTCCTGTCTTTCTTAGTTTAACACCATCTGTAAACTCTACATCTAATGTGTAGGTATATACATCAAGGGGTTGTACTGCTCCTTTAAATTTACCATCCCATCCCTGGTTCCTGTCGGTTGTATAGAAAACAACTTGTCCCCAGCGATTATATATTCTCCAATCCATTTTCCCGATTCCGAAGCCCGCCACTTTTACAATTCCGTTTACACCAAATCTACCTGGTGTAAATGCATTGGGTACATCGAGTAATGGTTTAATAATTATCGGCACATCCAGTGTAATACTATCCACACAATCGGCAACATTAAATGCATATAAGGTAGCCTTGTATGTTCCGGTTGCATTATACAGGTGCGAAGGATTAACATCTGTAGAGTTTTCGCCATCGCCAAAATCCCATAAATACCGCACTGCACCAATTGATAAATTAGTAAAACGGGTTATAGTATTTTCAATTGGTGGATTAGGTGTCCAGATGAAATTGGCTGTAGGTATAGGAAAGACTGTAATTGTAAAATAAGCCGACGTATCCCGTTTATTACAGGTACTGGTATCAATGGCGATCAGGCGTACATTATAAGTACCGGTTGCATTGTAGGTATGGGTAGGTTCAAAATCGGTTGAAGTACCTCCATCACCAAATTCCCATATCCAGTCGGTTCCTCCCAACGAAATATTTTTGAACTGGGCTGTATACGGTACGCAACCTATCGCCGGTGTTGTAAATATGGCTTTTACATTAGGGCTGATCCGCAATGTTTTAATAACCGTATCAGGAGCATTACAAAAAACTGTATCATCTACAATCAGGGTGACAATATAAGTACCGGTAGATGGATAAGTATGTATTACCGGTCCGATGCCTGCTCTAACTTTTGTTGAACCATCTCCAAAATCCCACAAAAAAGACTGGTTGGTATAAACAGGCAGCACTGCAGTAGTGAGATTGGTAAACTGGTAGCGCAGGCTATTGCACGAATCCATTTTAAAGAATGTAAAATCGGGGGTGACAACATTGTTACCCACTTTTACATTTACATAAGCCGTATCAGAAATATTACAGGTGGCCGAATCAATGGCAATAAGCATTAACCTGTAAGTACCAACCTGGTTATAAGTATGTAAAACAGTATTATTGGGTGCAAAAGTTGTGTCTCTCTGCACGGGGCTGAATGGATCGCCATAAACCCAGATGTACATTTTTCCTTTTGCAAGTGTATCTGTAAATTTTATGGTTAATGGCACACAACCTATGGTGTCAACCACACCATCAATAGTTGCTTTTACACTTGCGCCAACACCTGCAAAATTCATTTCAATTTTTACAGCAGCTTCATTACAGTTATTGGAATTATTGGTTCGTGACCATACACCATTTGTTGTTGGAAATAGCGCACCACCACCACAGTTGGCACAAATGGCCTGGTAAATGATCCCATTATCATCAAAGCGGCTAGTACCTCCATCCACATGATCACCTACTGCACCATTCTGGCCAAAGTGTGAACCAAACAACTGGCTCTGAGCATTTTTTTCCAAAACAAAAAAGTAAAAATCAGCGCCATCGGGTCCAGGGATTCCGGGTATGGGATTAACTTCAGGTAAGCCAGCCGTTCCTGCCGAAGGAAATAATTTCAGGTTATTTATTCCGCCGCCCCATCCCGAAACATAAACGTTCTGGCATCGGTCAACCATAAAAGCAATAGGCGAAAGGTTGGGAACAGATGCATTGGTACCAAATACAGTAGAATAAACATAAGCAGACAAATCGGGCTGTAGTTTACTTATAAATTGTTTACTGCCCGGATTGCTGAATGGGGCATTAACAACAGTCCAGCTACCGGTTGTTGTACCCATTATATATGGAAAGCCAAGCTTGTCAAACTTAATTCCATAAATCAGGTCACTTCCAGTTGTTCCCTGGTAAGTAGTTTTTACTATTCCTGAACCATCATTTTTTATTTCTGTTACAAATCCATCTACACCACCCAGATTTGATGTTTGCAAAACACCTGTTTTATCTCCAGGTAAATCATTGCTTGTAGTACCTCCGGCCACATAAATATCACCTGTTATCAGGTTTTGCGATAAAACAAAGCAGGCATCATCGCCACTGCCACCAAAAAATGTACTGAATGAAACAGCATTAAGGTTTGGGGTAAACTTAAGTATCACTCCATCTTGCCTGCCTCCACCAAATACAGCCTGGATAGGGGTTCCGGGTGTAACCGGAAAATCACTTGATTGTGAACATGATGCCACATAAATATTTCCGGCGGCATCTGTTATCACTTCGCTCCTGGCATCATCTCCATAATTTCTACGGGTTGCATCCGGTCCGTCAGGTGCAACATATTTACCCCGTATATTAACACCATCATTAGCAGCTCCGCCCATCTTCACAGATCCTAACATAGCAGTTCCATTCACATTTAACTTGGTAACAACTACATCGTACGCTCCCCCACTACCAATCTGCGGAATTGTTTTAGGATAATTCGAAGAATTACTTCTGCCTGCAATGATCAAATTACCTTGTGGGTCGCAAATCATACTATGCGGCTGCTCATTGCTGTTGCCTCCAAGATAGGTAGCATACAACCTGTTTGCACCATTGGCCGAAAATTTCATGATCGCTATATCATAACCGGTTGGGCCAGTATTATCCTCATTTACGCCACCACCAAAAACTGTTTGTATTGCTCCCGGAGAAACAGGATAACCCGAACCAAATGCAATACCACCGGCATAAAAACTACCATCGGGGCCGGGTGTGGCTGTGTATCCCCAGTTATCTGCTGTACTGCCTGTGAAAGTTGAAAATATTAAAGTAGGGTCAATGATGAGTGTTGACTTGCTGTCATAATATTCTACCTTGAAACGGACGGTATTATCTTTTACAACATATTTACAATTCACAGTTTGCTTTCTTCCGTCGGTTGCCTGGTAACTGTAAGGATATAATTCTTTTACTTCTCCAACTGATGTTTTGATCATCAGCTCCTTATTTTTTACGCCCAGTTTTTCAACACCGGTGTATTTCATAGCAATCGCATCAACATTTCCCCCGGGATGAACCACAATATCATATTTCAATTGCCCGGCATCGCTGTAATAACGCACGTCGATATTTGGGTAAACATTCTTATAAGTTACGGCCTGTGCTATTTTACAACTCGAAGCCCATTTAGCCTGGTCGCTTCCCACGTAATAATTATTAAAATAAGGTTGTATTTTATCCGGCTCGTTTTGAACAAACGAGGAGCCGCCAAGAAATTTCACCTTATAGGCATGTGAGTTTAATATAATGGGCTGGCCGGTGGTGGCCGTAACCGGGTTGTGGCCGTGCATTTGTTCAGATACTTTCTTCAGGTCATCAAGGTTGTGCAGTAAAACAGTAAATCCCTGGTTCTCCAGGAAAAATGATCCAGATGAAAAATCTCCCCTGAATTCAACCCGGTTGTCCCACTGGCCTTTATTTTGTATAAATTCTATTTGTGCATTCGCATTTTGAACTGCTACAATTGCGGAAAGTATAGGTAAGTAACGGAGTATTATTTTGTGCAAAATCTTCAAGTCTTTCTTTTTTACAATGTACTAAATAAAACGATAAAATCACAGGTTTTGTTCATCACCGTAATGTCATTTTTATCTACGATATTTTACTCCACGCTGTTTTAGCCTTTTGCTGCTGTATAAAATTTTTAACAGGCACATTCACATTTTCATTCATATCGGGGTCCGTATCCAGAATGGCCTCAGCTGCGCTTCTTGCCGCTTCCAGTATTACTTTATCATGGACTATATCGGCCAGCTTAAAGTTTAACAGCCCGCTTTGCCTGGTACCTTCAATATCGCCGGGGCCACGTATCTCCAGATCTTTTTCAGCGATCTTAAAACCATCATTGGTTGCCGTCATTATCTTTAATCGCTCCCTTGCATCGTTTGATATCTTAGGGCCTGTTAATAATATGCAAAAACTTTTTTCTGATCCTCTGCCAACTCTTCCCCGAAGTTGATGTAATTGTGATAACCCAAATTTTTCTGCACTCTCAATTACCATTACACTTGCATTGGGTACATTAACGCCCACTTCAATAACTGTTGTGCTCACCATGATCTGCGTATCTGCTTTTACAAACCGCTGCATATTAGTTTCTTTTTGTGCTGCCGTTTGTTTTCCATGAACCATACTGATCCAGTATTTTGGTTCGGGGAAAAAAGATTTTACTTCCTCAAATCCTTTCATCAGGTTTTCGTAATCCAGCTTACTGCTTTCTTCTATCAATGGGTAAACAATATATACCTGCCTTCCCTTTTTTATTTCATCTTTTACAAAACTCATTACCTGTGGCCTTGCACTTTCTGGCCGCTGTATTGTCTGAATTGGTTTTCGGCCCGGTGGTAATTCATCTATTACGCAGTAATCCAGGTCGCCGTAAGCGGTAAGAGCCAGCGTTCTTGGTATTGGTGTTGCTGTCATCACTAATACATGTGGTGGAATGGTGTTTTTCTTCCACAATTGCGCCCGCTGTGCCACACCAAATTTGTGTTGCTCATCTATTACCGAAAAGCCCAGGTTTTTGAACAGCACATCCTCCTCAATAACCGCATGTGTACCTATCAAAATATTCAAAGAACCGTCCTCACAAAGTTTCAGTATTTCTTTTCTTTCTTTTCCTTTAGATGACCCGGTTAGTAATTTTACACAAACCGGCATATCTTTTAAAAGTTCTGCAATATTATTGAAATGCTGTTGTGCTAAAATTTCAGTGGGGGCCATCAGCACGCTTTGGAAACCATTATCTGCCGCAATTAGCATCAACATTAATGCCACAATGGTCTTCCCGCTACCCACATCCCCCTGCAAGAGCCGGTTCATTTGTTTGCCGCTGCCTGCATCTTTCCGGATCTCCTTCAGCACCCTTTTTTGTGCATTCGTTAACGCAAAGGGCAAATATGTATTATAAAATGTATTAAAAAGATCTCCTACCTTGCCAAATACCAACCCCTTGCTGAACCTGTGTCTTGTGGATTTTATCAGACCAAGTCTCAACTGTGTAAAAAACAATTCCTCAAATTTTAAGCGCCTTATTGCATGCTGGTAATGTTTTTCCGTTGCCGGAAAATGAATTTGCCGGAAGGCGCTAAAGCGGCTGATAAATTTGTATTGCTTGATAATGGATTCAGGTAAATTTTCCGGGATATCTTTTTCGGTAAGGATTTGTAATAAACTAAAAGTTAATTTACCAATTGCCCTTCCACTTAACCCCTTTGCCTTTAATTTTTCTGTAGAAGGATAAACAGGCTCCAGGTAATTCTTTGTATCCGTCTTTTGAGCAATATAGTTTTCTATTTCAGGATGTGCAATTTGGGGATGCCCCATAAAAAAGGTCAATCGTCCAAATACTAAATACTGATGACCAATATGAATGGATTTCTGTATCCAGTTAATTCCCTGGAACCACACTAATTCAATTTCTCCGCTCTCATCTTCCAAAGTTGCAACCAGGCGTTTTGTCCTTTTTTCTCCCAACGCTTCTATATGTGTTATTTTTCCTGCTACCTGTGCATATTCATTACTGGCAGATAAGGATGATATTTTATCCAGCTTTGTTTTATCTACATGCCTGAAGGGGTAATGCTCAAGCAGATCTTTAAATGTAAAGATGCCCAGTTCCTTTTTTAATAAGTCGCCTCTTAAAGTGCTTACACCATTAATATACTCAATGGGGCTGGTCAATATGGTAGAAACTGGATTAATGGGACTTGTTTGTACAAATATATTATATCCCGAGTGGGGGATAAAAATTCTTCGGAGATACACAAACACAGAAAATGCGAATTACAAATTGCTACTTGTTTGCTCTCTTTTGAAAATGCCTCGGTTTATTGAATTTTCTATTCCCTGAATGAGATCTTGAATGGGCAGTATTGAATTCAGGGGTTTCGCCAAGCTCAGGGGGTACTTGTGCTTTTGGTACAGGCTTGCCAATTAATTTTTCAATAGCCAGGAATTTGCGTTGCTCTTTTACGCTCACAAAAGTATATGCCGTACCATCAGCTTCTGCCCTGGCCGTTCTCCCAATGCGGTGTACATAATCTTCTCCATCGTGTGGCACATCATAATTGATCACCAGGTCAATATTATCAATATCAATTCCACGACTGAGGATATCTGTTGCAATTAATATAGGTAGCCTGCCGCTTTTAAATTGTATCAGCACCTCCTCTCTTTTTGTTTGGTCAAGGTCGCTGTGAATTTCATCTGCCAGGAATTTAGCCCGTTTCAGGTCCCGTGTCAATTGTTTAACACTTAGTTTGCTGCTGCAGAAAATAAGTACCGATTTAAAATTCTTTTTACCCAGCAGGTATTTTACCAGTGGGATCTTTTGGGTATCATATACAATAAAGGCTTCCTGTATAATTTTTTCCGGAGGCTTACTGATAGAGATATTTACTTCTACCGGATGATGTAATATCTTCCTCGCCAATTCCCTGATCTTATGTGGCATGGTTGCAGAAAACAAAAGATTCTGTCTTTTTTTGGGTAGGTTATTTATGATAAACATGATGTCATCATAAAAACCCATATCCAGCATACGGTCAGCTTCGTCCAGTACCAGGTATTTAAGTCCGCTTAATTTTACATACCCCATTTTAATATGCGCCATCATTTTACCCGGTGTACATATCACCACATCGGCACCATGACTCAATGCCTTTTTTTCCTGAACAAAAGCATTTCCATCTCCACCGCCATATACGGCTATTGAACTAACAGAAGTAAAATAGGAAAGACCCTCCATGTGTTGTGCAATTTGTATGGCCAGTTCACGGGTAGGTACGATCACCAGGGCATTGTTGGTGTGGTCTTCGTGGGGATCAGTTATGATCTTATTAATAAGTGGCAATAAAAATGCGGCTGTTTTACCGGTTCCTGTTTGCGCAGAAGCAATCACGTCTTTGCCATCCATGATCAACGGTATTACCTGTTCCTGTACCGGGGTGGCTTCCTCATAACCAGAGGCATCAATGCCTTCCATCAATCTTTCGTCAAAAGCAAATTCCTTAAAATTCAAAATAGCGTCTTTATTTAAAATGCCGTGAAGATAATGCTTTTAGGGCTGTTGATTGCACTATATAGTATCTTTGAGCCCTACTATAAATACCAGAACATGATAAGGGTTGGAGAATTTAATATGCTGAAAGTGGCCAGGGAGGTGGATTTTGGCCTTTATTTAGATGATGGTGCTGAAGGTATTTTATTGCCAAAACGGTTTGTGCCCCCCGGTATAAAAACCGGCGATGAGATAAAGGTTTTTTTGTACCATGATGGCGAGGGTCGGCTTATTGCAACAACCCAGCAACCTAAAGGTATTTTGGGTGATATTGTAAAACTGAAGGCAGTAAGCACAACACCGCAAGGAGCTTTCCTGGATAATGGATTGATGAAGGACTTGTTTGTACCTATATCGAAACAGCAGCACAAGATGATACCCAATGGCGAGTACCTGGTTAAAATTTATGTGGATGAACTAACGGGCAGGTTAGCTGCAACAGAAAAGATAGAATCTTTTTTAAGCAACGAAAAGCTAACAGTAAAAGAACTGGAAGTTGTTGACCTGGTTGTTTACCGCCGCACAGATATTGGGTATGTGGTTATCATTAATAATAAACATACTGGTGTATTACATCATAATGAGATTTACAGGAACATAACTACGGGGGATAGGTTTACAGGGTTTATTAAAAAGATTTACCCTGGTGAAAATAAGATAGATGTTGCTGCCGGTAAACCGGGTTATAAAAGAGTGGAAGATGAAGCTGAAAAAATATTGAGGCTTCTGAAAGAGAACAATGGTTATTTACCTTATTACGATAAGACCGATCCTGAAGAAATCTATTCATTCTTTGGAATGAGTAAGAAGACCTTTAAAATGACCACAGGTAATTTATATAAACAACGAAAGATAAGTTTTGAGAAGTCGGGGATCAAACTTGTTTAGATGGTTTAGAAAGTTTAGAGGTTTAGGAAAAATTATTTTTGGCTTTGAATTTACAAAATGGCACGGATAAAAGTTGACCTTCACGATATTTACAACAACAGCAAGGCCATTGATAAAGCCCTGCAGCAGGCATTTGAAGATGCGATTGATAAAAAAATAAGAGAGGTTGAAATTATTCCCGGTAAGGGCAGCGGCCAGTTAAGAAAGAAAGTAGAACGTTTTTTGCAACTCCCTCACATCAAACCTTTGTATCATCGTATTGAAAACGACAGTAAGAATTTTGGAAGATTATTCGTGTATTTTAAATTTTAAGTCCAGGTAAACATTATCGTTGATAAAAATTATTCCCCTGATCACAAATAATTTCCTCAGAAAGTTTAACACATTTTTCCTGAAAATTCCCGGTATCCAGTACAATATTTGCAACACTATCTCTGTTAGTAGTTATCAGGATCCGTACAATCCGTAACCACTATAATATTCACTCACTTTAAATTTTAACCTTATGGAAACTAACCTATCTAAATCTCATTTAAATGCTGTTGTTCAGCAGGTTACAAACAATACAACTTCATGGGTCGGCCACAGGCACGGAGAAACCAAAAGCCGTACAACTGGTCAAACCTTTCTCTGTCCTTCAGAAGGCAATTTTGATGCTATTGAGGTCATCCTGACCCATATAACCAATAAAGGGCCTGTGGATCTTACCATACATTCATTTGATGCTGACTCCAAAACCTGGGGCCCTGCCTTAGGCACATCTACTTTGGAATTGAGTAGAAATGATGCAGGCAAATGGGTTTCATTTCCCCTCGAAGGAATTCAGCTTCAGAAAGGAAAAACTTACGGGTTCCGGTTAAAATGTGAAGCCGGTCTTATCGGGCTTGGTGAAGCTATCGGAAACCATGAGCACTTACCATTTAAAGACGGCCAGGAATGGAATGGAACCAACGAAAATCAATCAGGTCATTATTACACGTATTCAAGCCTGGCATTTAAAGTTTTAAGAGCATAATTTTTTAAGCAAATCATTCAAGTAACTTACCTGATAAAGAAGCCCGGAAATTGTTCCGGGCTTCTTTCATTTTAACTAACGCTTAAGTACACAAATATTGAGGTTCTTTCTGCCACTTTAAAATTTGTATGGCCAGGTCATGTAGTTCATTACAGGCAAGCTGTTACTTCCAAAATCGAAGAAAGCATTGTTCTCCCAACTGCTGCCTGTTCCCCACAAGTCTCGCAGGGAAGAAGTTATCCAACCTGGTTCCCAATACATGATACCACTTCCGCCCCCTGAAATAATGGCTTGGGTAAGGTCTTTCATATATTGATATTGTCCATCAGCATTTATTGGATAACCAGCAACAGCGGCATCAGCAGAAAGAATATTGTTATAACTGTCGGCATTCATAGTAGTAAACGGATAGGCAGTTTCCACGATCATCACTTTTTTGCCATAAGTTGTTTTAAGACGGTTGATAGTTGTCCTGATGCCATCCATTGTGTTTACCGTACTCCATTTTGAATAATGCGACAGGCCGAGTATATCAAAGTCAGTCACTCCGCCAGTCGTTGCAACATTAGCTGTCCAGAAATCGGCATTTTGCAATTGGGCAACATGTAAAATGATCTGTGGTTTAATGGCTGAGCCAACTGAAAAATCTCTCACAGCTTTTATCCCGCTCTTTAGAAGTTCACAAAAAGCCGAAAAATCTGAACCTGATGTTTTTCCAACCGACCAAAGCATTCCCTGGTTGGTTTCGTTTCCCACTTGTATCATTTCGGGTGTAAGATTCCTACTTTTAAAATAATTTAAAACAGACATGGTGTAATTGTAAACAGAATCTTTAAGTTCCTCAAGGTTCAGTCCGTTCCATGCTGCCGGGGTAGTCTGATGGTCAGGGTCGGCCCATGTATCAGAATAATGCAGGTCGAGATTAACGGCCATGCCGGCATTCTTTGCACGCTGAATTGTTTTTTCAACGTCATACAAGTCGCTATACAATTTACCATTGTTCAAAGGAGCCAGCCATTGCGGGTTATGCCACAAGCGTACCCTCACCAGGTTTGTTCCATGGTCTTTCAGTATAGTAAATGGATCCTTGATCTTTCCTGAATCTTTATACACTCCGCCATAATCATGTACCTGGTTTACATAAGACAGGTCGGCTCCCATTACAAATTCGGTGTAAGCATAAAATTTTTTCACTGTCTGATCATTACTATTATTGGCAGAAACACTCTTCTGGCAGGAAGTGATAACAGGAATGAATACTAATATAAATAATGTCAGTACGTTTATTTTTTTCATTGATGTTTAATTGAAAAATGCCAGCTTTTTACAGCTGGCAATTTTTGTTACGCAGAAAAATTAGTGAACCTTCTTAATTAATAGTTACAGTTTGTAAATTTTCATTCAGCGTGATGGTATAGGTACCTGCCGTTGTAGGCGTTTTAAAATTCGGGCCACCATCCCACTTGATTGGTCTTGCTGTTCCAAGTGTTTGACTTTGCCCGCTGTTGTCTTCATAATCGAAAGCACCCCAGGCATTGCCGGCAAGGAATTTAATATCCTTATTTGCCTTTAGTGCAATTGTAATTGTCCAAACACCATTTCCGTTGTAGGTCATTTGCGGCGATGTTGGAGGATCCCAATCATTCACACCCGCCTGGTTCATACCATCTCCTACCAACCTCATTTCAGTGGCAGGACTGGTAAAATACCTGATATTATCCCTGTCCCGGCCATCCCATATAACACGGTAACGTCCTGCAGATGGATAGTCATTGAAGTTAGGGCCATTCACCTGTAAAGTACTTCCATCTCCACCTGGTGTTCCATAGCTTCTTGTTTCAGGTACAGTTTGACTTCCATTATCCCATTGATCATTATCTATCAGTTTCCAACCACCAGAAGTAAAGTTGGTAAGCCCAACAAAAAGATTGGTACCTGAATTACCCAAAGCATAGTTTGGAAAAACTCCGGGAGGGTTCCATCCTGCTCCCGTTGCGCCACCAACAAAGCCCATCCTTCCGGCTTTAATATCATATTTTAATGCACTTATGTCAACAGAAATGCGGTAAAACCCTGCTGTTGGAACCGTAAGGTTTGCACCACCTGAAGACAGGGTACCACCTGTTCCTCCATAGTTTATACTCCAGCTTCTGCCCACAGTTATTTTGAACTCAGCATTAGCGGGCAAATAAATATAGATATAATACATCTTGTTGAATACTGCTGCACGAAGATCCCTGATCAGTTCAGGAGCTGTTCCCGGATCCCAGTTATTACCGTTACCGGTTGACCCCTGGTATCCGCCGGGCAGATACACTCTTAATATAGGAACATAGCTGGTGATGGTAACATTCACAACATTTGAGTAAACCGTTGTTCCATTGGCTGTAACTCCTTTAATGCGATATTCCACTTTTCCGGTGTTACCCCCTGGGATACCAGAATTCAACGCAGTTGTATTCATTTCACCCTGTGTTAATCCTTTTGACAATATTGATGCACCTACGGGAATATCAATTGGCGCAACAAAGTTCTTGCCCGCCGAATCATATTGCAGAGTATAGTTTATTGATCCTGCAAAACCGGAGAATGTCGGTGTCCATGAAAAAGTATTAGAAGGCAACGCTGCATTTGGCAAAGTACATACTACAGAAGTGTTTTGTGTACTTAGTATCGATGGATCGGGGAAAGGCGTTACTTTTATTGTGATTATGTTAGAGATACGCTTTTCATTATTGTTTAAGTAGGAAGCAAAAAGCACCACATCTATGCTTTGCGTAACCCCTATCTTAAATCCCAGGTTTAACAGAAGTGCGTTCAGTTCACGCCCGGTAAGAGAAGCAGAAAGTACACCCACTACAGTTTTAGTGTTCTCCACACCGAAACTTTTACCGGTTGAGTCTATTTCAAGAACATACTTTGTATTGGCAAGGCTGGTTGCATACTTCGGATCTGTCCATGAAAAGACGATCACTGAAGTATTGGTATCTGCAAGTGTTGGAGCAACCGTAGATACAGAGCTGCTTAAAACAGGAGATACTCCGGATTGATAAACCGGCAGTGCCTCAACCTTCTTAAGATTATCCACTTTTTTACAAGCTGAGAAGATCATCATCAACATCAGTGAAGCTGCAATAAGTTTTGAAATTTTTTTCATAAAAATTATATTAGTTGTCATGTATGCGATCTTTTTACACTAGAGTTTGGTTAGCTTATACGACCCCGTCTGGAAATTAATTTCAACTTTATAATTACCAGCGCCAGGTGACGGGAACTGCGGATCGCTATCCTTTTTCTCAAAATCGCCTGAAAGTTTTGCCGTACCATCCAATGCGTGATATTGTGTTGACCAAACACCCTGTGTCTGGATTAGTTTATATCCTCCGGTAGCATTAAATGTGATGGTAGCCACATAATGCAATACATCGGCTGGTCCTGCCGCTCTTGAGAATCTTTGAGAAACATCATAAGGTGAAGGCAGAGGGTTGCTCCAGCCAGATGCCACAGCATCGCCAACGATCCAAAGGCTGCCGTCTAAATATTGGTTAGCGGCTGTGCCTGGTGGTTCTACCACAAAATCCAGGTAAGGAGTAATGGTTATCTTAACCACATTCGAGTAAAGCGGAACACTTCCGTTTGCCAGGGAAGATTTTATCCTGAATTCTATGCTATGTGGTACACTGTGTGCCAGTTCCATTTTTGTCAAAAAATTATTGACATCTTTTACCGTTAATGCTATACTCAGGTCTTTATCTATGGCTTTCTCCTGTCTTTTGGGATTGGTAAAATTAGCCCCCGTTGTGTCTACCTGTAAGATGTAATTAACACTTTGCGAACTTACCCCGGTAGTAAACATATAGTTGGGATTTGTCCAGCTGAATGTTATAGCAGGTTTATCCTTATTGGCCAGTAACAACACCATGGGCGTCGTTGAAGAGGCTGTTAGTACAGGATTAGTACCTCCTTCAAAATAGATCTTGTTCTCATCTTTCTTACAGGATAAAAGAACCGCTGTTGAAACGATGGTTGTAAACAATAATTTTATAACATTTTTCATATAAAAACGTTTTTACTTTTTAATTAATAACCTGTGTTCTGGGTCAGGTTAGGATTGGCTACAATATTAGATGATGGTATAGGGAATATATTATATTTTGAATCCACTGAAGTACCAGAAGATACACCACCCTTCCATGGCCATAGGTATGTTCCGGTTGTAAGTAATCCATAACGGACCAAATCTGAACGACGATGGCCTTCCCAATACAATTCTCTCCCTCTTTCATCCAGAACATACTGAAGGGTAAGCTGACCGGCTGAAATATTGCCATTTGTATTTCCATATGCCCTCGTCCTGATCAGGTTCATATAGGTTAATGAAGTTGCGTCATCACCTCCTGTACCTCCACGCAAAACAGATTCGGCATAGATCAGATACATTTCGGATAAACGGAATACTGGAAAATCAACATCAGCAAATGTTTTGCCGGTAGCATCAGAAACCGGTGCGCCATCAGAACGTATGTTCACGTATTTTTTTACATGCGGCCCCTGGTCAAAATTGCTGATATCATTTATTACCAACTGGGCCGGACTTGTACCGTATTTAGAAGTAGTAAACATGGCACGTTTATCGGTTGCGCCGGTATTATCAGCAAAAAGGCCTACAAACGCGGAAGTGGATCTGTAACCGTACCAACCGCCACCTACTCCATACTCTGTACCTTCATCACCACAGGGTGCATGAACAAAGAATGTAGTATTTCCATAAGCTTGTGTACGTAACCCATCACAATTAATAGCAAACATAAATTCATTCTTTGCTTTGTCATTATCTGCCATAAATACCTTAGGATAGTCGGTGTATAATGAATAACCGCCGGCAATTACTTTTTTTGCATAGGTAATGGCATCGGTATATCTTGTACTTCCTGTATATACTCCCGCATTAAGGTAAATACGTGCCAGAAGGGCCCATGCAGCGCCCTGGTCAACCCGGCCATATTCAATTGTTTTTACAGGAGCAAGGTCTCCATCTATGGCTTTCAGTTCACCTTCAATATAGTTAAACAGATCTTTACGGCTGATCTCTTTTGGTAAAGTCGTTCCAATCAGATCTTTTTCTGTAATAAATGTTGATTTCCCAAAAAGGTCCATCATTACCCAATAATTAAAAGCACGCAGGAACCGTACTTCTGCTACTGATTTTTTTATCTCAGCTGCATCAGCACCACTGATACCCCTTTCCGATAATTTAGCATCGGTACATTCACGCATGTATTCATTTATCAGGGTGATATTGTAAATAGGCCTTGCATAGATCCCTTTCAGGAAGGGATCAGCGCTGGTCCATTTCAGGTCATGGAAATCATGAATGGTCTGGTCATTCCAGGCAACAACGGCTTCATCTGTGGGGAGTTCATTGCAGTTGAACAACATTCTGATGAAAGCTACCTGTGAACCTTCATCAAGCCCTCCGCTGATATCGGGGTTACCTGCGGGCCCCTGGTTACCAGTAATAGCTAACGTACCATAAATTTTTGCCAACACAGCTTTATAACCTGCCGGAGTTGAATACGCCTTTTCAGGGGTAAGGTCGTTAGTCGGATACAGGTCGAGCTTCTTGGCACATGAACCTGCAATAACCGTTACCATGAGTGCGCTGATCAAATATTTAATTGCTTTATTTTTCATATAGCTCAGTATTTTATAATTAAAAATCTAAATTAAGTCCCAGTGAAAAAGTACGTGGCCTTGGATAAATATTATTATCAACGCCACTGTCGCTCGAATTCTCCGGATCAAGTCCTTTGTATTTTGTAATGATAAACACATTTTGAACGCTTGCCGAAATACGTAAACTGGCTTTGTTCCTCAACACTTTGCCCCAATTGTACCCGAGGTTAATATTATCAAGCCTGAAGAAAGAAGCATTCTCAATGTAATAGTCAGATAAGTATTGGTTATTGGTGAAATT
>CAYTQB010000059.1:0-18952 GCA_964439615.1 uncultured Ferruginibacter sp.
AGGCACTGATGGGATTTGTATTGGTGTAGGCCAGGCCTTTAAAATCAAAACCATTGCAGGAGAGAAGGCTGTCTTTGATACGCACAGAATCTATGTTTGCAAGAACAGTTAAGTTTAATGCTCTTATGCTGTCGCATCCATTGGCCAAATGAAATGAATCAATATATGTACCTGATGTTGAATGCCCACCATAAGTCATACCTTGGCATATTGTGATATTGATCGTTGTATTAATTTGCATTCCGCAGCTGTTTATAAGCGGTGCATTGATCGTGTTATTCCAGTTAACTGTTGGATCCAGTGTTCCGTTAAGCGATGGATTATTAACTGCATTATTTAGTATTAATCCTGAACTTTGGTTAGATCGGTAATAGGCTGCCATGCCTGTTTCGGTGCCGGTAAGACATTTATTATAGTTAGCCAGTATTTCTGCGGCTGACCTGGGTGTTTTCCAAATCCTGATCTCATCCATTTTACCAACAAAGCCGCTATCCCCGGCAATTGTATAAGTGCCTATCCTGGTTAAAATATTCCGGGAGAATGGAGCGCCTGTATTTGTTTTTGTATCCACCAATTGCCCATTAAAATATAGTAGTGTTTGATTAGTTGAATAATTTCTTACAGCGGCAACGTGATACCAGGTATTGGGCTGAAACCCGCCGGGGGGTTTATAAAATGCAGGATTGTTATCTCTTGCTCCACATTGCCCGGGGGCATCCACAACAAAACCTATTGTATTGCGGGGAATATTCACCCAACCAAACCCCAATTGAATATCCTCACACAAAACGGAATCTTCACTCATAATTAAAGATTGGCCAAGACGTAATGTATTGTCATTGTTTTCATACCAGTTGCTATTGAACCAGGTTTCCCATGTAAAGCCTGTATTTGCATAATATTCCTGGCTTAAAGGAAGTTTCACACAATCATTACCATGAAGTTCAATTACACCTTTGCAACCTACAGTATTAACAGCACACCCTCCCAATACATTCACTTCATCCTGGTTTAAAGCTCTGTCATAAATTCTAACTTCATCAATATCACCATTAACCCAATATGGAAATGCAGCAGCAAAAGTTTTACCAATAAAAAGGTCATCAGCATTGGTAAAAGTAAGACCAGCTTGTGAAACAGAATTTTTTAGTTGACAATTGACGTACAATCTGGCAGTTGTACCATCATATGTAACTATCACATTGTACCATTGATTTGTCTGAATATATGGTGTGTATCCAGGTGAAGGTGTCATACAGCCTGCGCCATAAAAATTCTCAACGGCAGTATTGACAGGGCTCCCGGAACAGTTTACACCATTTGTTCCTGCATTATCATCATACCAAATGCAATATAATCCCGGTGAGTTACCTGCATTTCCTTTCGTAAATACTGAATTACCATGGCAGTTTCCGGCATAGAATCCCATTGGCTTCACCCATGCACAAAGCGAAAGTTTGTTGGCCATATTTAATGATGGGCTGTTAGGAATACGTATATAATTGGTAGATCCGTCAAAATGATATGCACTGTTTGGATTTCCAAACCTATCTGCAGTTGGCGTTGCATTATTGAAGACAGGATTATTATTATTGCCACTTACATCGTTTGCGTTACCCGAGAAAGGATAGTAAGCCTTTAAGCCAAAGTTTAGATTTATTTGCCCAAAAGATATATTAGTCAACAATAAAAGGAATATGAGACTTTTTTTCATAAATGTTATTACAGAAATGAATATCTGTCTTAAAAATACGCAAGAATTCTTTAAATTCCAACATAATTGAATGGAGTAATGGCTTGCAATTCTTTTCTTATTGCAAGAGGGATTTTTAATGATGATATGAAACTGTGAATAGCCTCTTTATCAATTGCATGATTACCCCTAGTCAGTTCTTTTAATGCTTCGTATGGTTCAGGATAATTCTCACGGCGTAAAATGGTTTGAATGGCTTCAGCAACCACGGCCCAGTTATTATCAAGGTCAGCTTTTAATTTGGGGTCATTTAAAACAAGCTTACTGATTCCTTTTTCTGTTGACTTAATCGCCAGTATAGTGTGAGCCATGGGCACACCAATATTTCTCAACACTGTGGAATCAGTGAGATCTCTTTGTAATCTTGAAACAGGGAGCTTGGCTGAAAGATGCTCCAGCAATACATTTGCAATGCCCAGATTACCTTCTGCATTTTCAAAATCTATCGGGTTCACTTTATGTGGCATGGCACTGCTGCCTATTTCTCCTTTCTTTGTTTTTTGTTTGAAATAATCCATGCTGATATAGGTCCACATATCCCTGCAGAAATCAATGATGATGTTGTTTATTCTTTTGATGTTATCAAAGTGTGATGCCAATGTATCATAATGTTCTATCTGCGTAGTATACTGTTGCCGTTGCAGGCCTAATTTATTTTCTAAAAACTCATTGGCAAATTTTATCCAGTTGTATTTTGGAAAAGCCACATGATGTGCATTAAAATTTCCGGTGGCACCGCCAAACTTTGCGGTAAAAGGAATATAACTGAACAGTTGTATCTGGTTCTCCAGTCTCTCTACAAAAACCATCATTTCTTTTCCAAGCCTTGTTGGGCTTGCAGGCTGACCGTGTGTTCGTGCCAGCATAGGTATATCTTTCCATGCAAGCGCCATTTTACCAACAGCATGCTGCAGGTTGATCACAGCAGGTAAATATTCGAGTTCAATACTGTTCTTCCAAAGCAGGGGTATTGCTGTGTTATTTATGTCCTGCGATGTTAAGCCGAAATGAACCCATTCTTTTAAATATGCCGCATTGCATTTATCCAGGGCATTTTTAATAAAATACTCAACAGCTTTCACGTCATGGTTGGTAATGGATTCAGTTTTTTTTATCTCCTCAGCATCAGCCAACGAAAATTCATCTGCAATCTTTTGTAAATATTGTTTTGTTCCTGCATCTGTTTTAAAAAACTTCTTTTCGGACAGGAACAAAAAATATTCCACCTCCACAATTACCCTGTATTTTATAAGGGCGTACTCACTGAAATACTCACTTAAATGCTTTACTTGTTTGTGATAGCGCCCGTCAACAGGGGAAATTGCAGTAAGTTGGTTTAAATCCATGATGTTGCTGTAGATTTGCCGCAAAAATACGTTAATTGGCACAGAAGATAAGGGTGGGCGCTGTTAGTTATTTGAATACGAAGCCGCTGATACATGGCTTTCAACAGGGAAAAATGAAGGATGAAATTGACCTCATTATTGACTACCCGGCACAAATAGCTTCAATGTTGCAAACTGACAAGATCGATATCGGGCTTGTCCCTATAGCTGTTATTCCCTCATTAAAAGAGCATCATATCATTTCGGATTATTGCATAGCATGCAATGGGGAAGTAGGCAGTGTTTGCCTGTTCAGCGATGTCCCCCTGTCCGAAATAAAAACTGTTTTACTCGATTACCAGAGTAAAACCTCGGTAGAACTTTTAATAATATTGCTGAAAGAATACTGGAGAATTGCACCTGAGCTTGTTTCCGGTAATGATAATTATGAAAAAGGCATTGCCGGAACTACTGCCGGACTGGTAATAGGTGACCGGGCATTGGCTCAAAGATTGAGGTCTAAATATATTTATGACCTTGGTTTGGCATGGAAAGAAATGACGGGCCTGCCCTTTGTTTTTGCAGCCTGGATCAGTAACAAGAAACTGCCCCGGAGGTTTATTGAAGATTTTAATGAGGCGAATGAATTTGGGTTTAGTAACCTGCAGCAGGTGATTGAACAAAATCCCAACGGTTTTTTTGACTTGGGTAGCTATTATACCAGGTATATAAAGTTTAGGCTTGATCCGCAAATGCATGAGGCAAAAGCTTTATTTTTGCGCAAAATTTCAAACTAATGAAGGTTGTATTATTTGCAGGAGGGCTGGGCACCCGTATTTCTGAAGAAACAGACGTACGTCCTAAGCCTATGGTTGAGATTGGCGGTAAGCCCATACTTTGGCATATCATGAAAATATACAGTCACTATGGCTTTAATGATTTTATCATATGCCTGGGTTATAAGGGGTATGTCATCAAGGAATACTTCATGAATTATTTCCTGCATAATTCAGATATCAAAATTGACCTGGAGAACAATAATATGGAGATACTCGGCACACGTTCTGAATCTTTTAAAGTAACCCTGGTAGAAACGGGTCTGCAAACTAAAACAGCGGGACGGCTGCAACAGGTAAAAAAATACATCGGCAACGAAGATTTCCTGCTTACCTATGGTGATGGGGTCAGCGATGTAAATATAAAGGAGCTGATTGCCTTTCATAAGGAAGGCAATAAAATTGCAACCGTTACTTCAGTACAACCGGATGCCCGTTTTGGAGGAATGGACCTGGCAACTGGTGGGATGGTGAATTCATTCAGGGAAAAAGCAAAAGCAGATTCACAATGGATAAACGGAGGTTTTTTTGTGCTAAAACCCGATGTATTCAATTACCTGCAGAAAGATATGAGTAGTATCATGTGGGAAGATGAGCCATTGGAAAAGTTAACTGCCGATAAACAACTGCTGGCTTATAAACACAATGGTTTTTGGAAGTGCATGGATGCATTGCGTGACAAGATAGAGCTGAATGAATTATGGGAAGCGAATAAAGCTCCCTGGAAAATCTGGAAATAAAATTTACATGAGAGTATTAGTTATAGGCAACCTGGGATATATTGGCCCGATGGTAGCTAAACACTTAAGGGCAATGCACCCCGGTTCTTTTCTGGCGGGTTATGATATTGGTTATTTTATTCAGAATTACACAGCAAACGGTGTTGTAGGTGATACACTGCTTGATGAACAGCATTTTGGCGATGTCCGTAATTTTGTAGCCGTTCTCTTAAAAGGATTTGATGCGGTAATTTACCTGGCAGCTATTTCCAATGACCCGATGGGAAATGCATTTGAAAAACCTACCCTTGATATCAACTTTAACTCGGCTGTTGATATTGCCAAAAAAGCGAAGGAACAAGGTGTGAAACATTTTGTTTTTGCAAGCAGCTGTAGTGTATATGGTTTTGCAGATACGGCGCCTAGGACCGAAAGCTCAGAAGTAAATCCTTTAACTGCTTATGCCAGGTCAAAAGTATTTGCAGAACAGGGCCTGCAGCCTTTGGCAGATAAGGATTTCCGGGTAACCTGTTTGCGTTTTGCAACAGCATGTGGTTACAGCGACAGGCTGAGGCTTGATCTGGTGCTGAATGATTTTGTTGCCAGTGCTATTGCTGATAAGAAGATAACTATCCTGAGTGATGGTACTCCATGGCGCCCATTGATTCACGTAAAAGATATGGCAAGGGCAATGGATTGGGCCATACAAAGAAAAGACGGCGGAGACTTCTTAATAATCAATACAGGCAGTAATCAATGGAATTACCAGGTAAAGCAACTTGCCGCTGCGGTTCAAAAATTATTTCAGGATGTGGAAGTAAGTATCAATGCAAATGCGCAACCCGATAAACGCTCTTATAAAGTGAGTTTTGATCTGTATGAAAAACTGGCGGCCGGCTATCAGCCACAGGTAAGCCTGCAGGATGCAGTGGAAGACCTGAAAAACGGTTTACAATCCACCGGGTTCGACGATGCCAACTTTCGCCAGAGTAAATTAATCAGACTGAAAATGATACAGCAATTAATGGATTCAGGAATCATTGATAAAGGCTTATTTAAAAAAGGATGATGAATAATATTGATAGAATAAAGGAAATTTTTCATAATAACCCACAGATACGGCAGCATTTTATACAATTACTGGTTGATTTTGAGAATAGGTCGGGCCACCCGGGTACCAATGTACGTGATATTATATCCGGCCCGCTGGCTGATGAATTATTCATGGGGGAAAAATTCTCAAAAGTACTGAGGAGTGGTATTAAGATCAACTTTGTGTATAATTCAAAAATAGCCCGTGAATTTTTACTGTCAGAACCGGGAATTCCCAATCATGTCTGGGAACCGCAGACCACAAAGCTGCTTTTACATTTTTCGGAGGATGCAGAGAATGTGATCATTGCCGGCGCTTATTTTGGCGACCAGGCCATTCCTGTTGCTTATAATATTAAAAGTACCGGCATTTGCCATACGTTTGAACCGAATAAAAACAATTCAGACCTGATCATTGAAAATGCAAAACTGAACGGGTTGTCCAATATACTTATCAATAATCTGGCCTTGTGGAACAAGAGTAATGAAAAATTGGTTTTTGAAGGAGAGGATGCCCTGGCTTCAACCGTAACTGCAAATGATGCCGCCGCCAATATCCTGCATACTATCACTATTGATGATTATGTGGCACAAAACAAGATGGGGCATGTTAACCTGCTGATGATAGATGTTGAGGGAAGTGAAATAAAGGTATTGGAAGGCGCCCGGGAAATGCTTCGCAAACATAAACCGGTTGTTGTTTTTGAAACACATAGCCTTTACGACGACTGGAGCAATGGGCTGCAGAATTCACTTTCTGCCACATTGATGAAAGAAATGGGTTATGAAGTATTTGCAGTGAGGGAATTTCACCAGAATATAGATACGGGAGATATGCCGATAGAGTTATTGCCATTGGATAGGACCTATTGTGAGACTCCTCCTCATCATGGATTTAATATGCTGGCAGTACCTTCAGAAGAACTGGTCAAAAATGATTTATTCAAAATTGTTTATGACCTGAGCCCAAAGCTTATCCTGCCAAAGAATGATGTAAAATTTTCACCCTCAAAATTTTGAATTGATAAATGATCTTTAACCCAACAAAATTAACGGGCGCATTCACCATTGATGTACAACCTTTCCAGGACAGCCGTGGTTTCTTTACACGTACATTTTGCGAAAAAGAATTTGGAGAGCATGACCTGATGCAGCACTTTATACAAGCCAATCATTCGGGAACACATGGAAAAGGTGTGATCAGGGGAATGCATTTTCAACATGCACCCTTTTGCGAAGTGAAACTGGTAAAATGTGTTCAGGGCTCCATATTTGACGTTATCGTGGATCTGAGGGCAGGCTCACCTACTTTTTTACAATGGTTTGGTGCAGAATTATCTGCAGAAAATAAAAGGATGATGTATGTACCGGCAGGATTTGGCCATGGGTTTCAATCATTGTCAGATTATTCCGAGATCACTTATATGGTATCTGCATTTTATAATAAAGAAAGTGAAGGTGGCATAAAGTATGATGATCCGAAGGTGAATATACAGTGGCCATTACCGGTTTCATTGGTTTCAGACAAAGACATGAAGATACCACTGATTAATGCAACATTTACCGGCGTTGTACTATGATACAGGATACCAACATTCCCCGGGTGACGGTTGGTATTCCAACATATAACCGCCCCAAAGGATTGGAAAGAACGTTGCAATGTATATGCAGTCAAACCTATTCCAACCTGGAGATCATTGTTTCGGATAATTGCTCTTCAGATACTGCTGTATTACCCGTGCTGAAAAAATATACTGCACAGGACAGCAGAGTGAAGTTCTTTGTGCAGGAACAAAATATCACGATAGTACCGAACTTCCAATTCTTATTGGACAAGGCTTCGGGAGAATATTTTATGTGGGCCGCCGATGATGATTTTTGGGATGATGATTTTATTGAAGTTTGTGTAAATGGGATGATGGCTGATAAGGATATTGTATTAAGTATGACCAATTTGAAAATTGTTGGCTTAGATGGTAATCCGAACAATTCCAGGCTGAACAGGGGGTTTATGCAACGGAACCTTTTCGCCAGGAGTTTTAATTTTGTAAGGAGTACGGATGAGAATAAATATTTTTTTTGCGGCTTGTATAAAACAGCGCTAGTAAAAGATATCCCGTTCAATAATAACTGGGGTGGAGATCATATGTTCATATATGAGGCCCTTACGAAAGGAAAATTTTTGTACCTCCCGGGTAAATCCAGTTTTTATTATTTCAGGGGAGGAAGCTCAGGTAATTATGACCAGGTTCGCAAGGCATTTAATATAACAAGCAGGTATTACTTCTTTGAGGCATATTATTTAAAATACTGTACTTATCAGTTCAGGGCCAGGCACCTGAATTTTTTTCAAAAGATAGGTTTATTTTTTACAAATGGGGCCGGGCTTATTTGCAACGAAGATTTTATCCTCTATTATATTTTTATAAAGAAGCCGCTTAAAACATTATTCAATAAATTTAAAAAAAAGAGTAATTGAGCCTGATCGGGAAAATAAAAAAAACATTACATGCGCCACCAAAGCATAAAGCCACCTATAGACAGGATGGACTTACTACTTTGCACAATGCCGGATTTATGAAAGAACCGGATTTTGTAAAAGCTGAGCGCTTAGGTGCTGCAACAGGATCATGGAACAATATTCACTGGCGAGTGCACACTGTTTTATGGGCAGCCCATCAATGTTCGGCAATTGAAGGGGATTTTGTAGAGTGCGGCACCAATAAAGGCGGCTTTGCCCGTGCAATTATAGATTATGTGGATTTTACAGCAAATGGGAAAAACTTTTACCTGCTGGATACCTTTAAAGGATTAGTTGAGGATCTATTGACTGAGCATGAGAAGAAAGCAGGTAGAAAAGAACATTTTGAAGATGTTTATACAGACTGCTACGAAGAAGTAAAACAAACTTTTGCTTCTTTTCCCTTTGTGAAGATAATACAGGGAGCAGTACCGGGTACTTTGGCACAGGTTACCAGCAAAAACATAGCATTTATGTCTATTGATATGAATAGTGTTAACCCTGAGGTCGCAGCGCTGGATTATTTTTGGGATAAGCTGTCCAAAGGGGGAATGATCATATTGGATGATTATGCTTATGTAACCTGTGACTTGCAATATGAAGCGCATAACAACTGGGCAAAAGGAAAAGGAATAAAAATTCTGACGCTTCCGACAGGGCAGGGGCTCATAATTAAGTAAAATAACCTGAAAATGAAAATTCTGATTACCGGGGCAAATGGGTTTATAGGGTCTTACCTCGCCAATTATTTTCTTGCAAAAAATGATGAGGCGATTGCCATGTCAAGGCAATTTCACCCGTCAACAAAAACATTATTGAATAAAGCAACACTGGTTGAAGCAGACCTGCTGGATAAAATAAAATTGGATCGGCTTGTACTGCACGCAGATGTGGTCATTCATACGGCTACGGCAAATGATATTATTTCAAAGGATACCTTAAAAGGTATCGAATTATCTGCCATCGGCACAAAAAATATACTTGACTTTGCGATAAGGAATAATATTCCCCGTTGCATAGTGTTCTCTACTTTGCAGGTTTATGGTACAGAGTTAGCAGGTAATATTAATGAAGAAAGTCCCTTACAGTATCAAAACGATTATGGCTTAAATCATTTGCTTGCTGAAATGTATGCAGAAATGTACAGCCGCACCGGCAAAGTAAAATGCGTATCGGTAAGACCAAGTAATGTTTACGGCCGCATCTTGTCTGATGCTTTTAATCGCTGGAACCTGGTGCCGGGCTGTTTTTGTAAAGAAGCTTACGAAGAGGGAAGTATCACTATCAAATCATCCGGTTTACAGATGCGGAATTTTGTAAACCTGCAAAACCTAAGCAGGGGAGTTGATTGCATCCTGCAACATTTTCCTGGTACCTACGAATGTTATAATTTAGCGTCTTCCCGGGTAAATACTATGGTGGAAGCAGCCGAGAAAGTGAAATTGGTTTATGAAAGAAAGTATGGCAAGCCGGTCCAATTGAACATAACAGGAACCGAACCAACGTCGACCAACCGGTTTGAGATCAGCCTGGAGAAGTTGAAGAGAATTGGGTTTACGGAGGACGAGGATTATACCATAGAGACCGAAGTTGAACAAATATTCAATTATCTAAAATCAAAATAGAACAAATGAATCCTATTGAGCAATTTAAGCAGGAGAGGGCCGAGGCCATGAAAAAAATGAAGCAGGATGCGGAACTAAGGCAAAAGTCAGTTGACTGGATGCTGCATTCCGATAAGTACAAATACACGTATAATTTTTCCTGGATGGGAAGGCCGATCATAAAGTATCCGCAGGATATACAGATCATGCAGGAACTGATATGGGAGGTAAAGCCTGATCTGATCATTGAAACAGGTATTGCACATGGGGGTTCAATCATCTTCTCATCCAGTATGATGGAACTACTTGGGAATAATGGGAAGGTAATTGCAGTTGATATCGACATCAGGAAACATAACCGGGATGAAATTGAAAAACACCCGATGATGAAGAACATTACAATGCTTGAAGGGTCTTCTATTGATGAAGGCATTGTTCGGCAGATTGCGGATTATGCCAAAGGGTTTAAAAAAGTTATGGTGGTGCTTGACTCTAACCATACTCATGACCATGTATTGCGTGAACTGGAAATGTACACCCCGCTGGTGAGTTTAAATTCCTATATATTATTACCCGATACCTTTGTTGAATTTTTTCCCAAGGGATATGTTATTGACAGGCCCTGGGATGTAGGCAATAATCCGTACACGGCTATGGAGGCATTTTTAAAAACAACTACCAAGTTCTTGAAGGATGAAGCTATCACCGATAAATTATTGATAACGGAAGCATTGGGTGGTGGATACCTGAAACGGATTGCTTAATAGAGATTGTTATGTGTAATGACTGAGGTAAAAGATATACATCATACAGTACAAGCTAATAGTGAACCCTTAGTAACTATTGGCTTGCCTACTTATAACAGGCCTGTGGGTTTGCAAAAATGCCTGGAAAGTATTTTGAAACAAACCTATAGTAATCTTGAGATCATTATTTCGGATAATTGTTCAACTGATGAAGCAGTGCAAAATGTTATAAAACAGTACGCCGAAAAAGATGGCAGGATAAAGCATTTCCGGCAACCGGTAAATATTGGCCTGGAGGAAAATTTTAATTTTGTCTATGCAAAGGCTTCTGCAGACTATTTTACCTGGATGAGTGATGATGATTACTTCGATTCGAACTATGTTGAAGTGTGTGTTCAGTTCCTGGAAAAAAATGCAGACCATGTTTTATGCTCGGGAATAGCAAAATATTATTCGGGTAAAGATTTTCTTTTCGATGAGCGTATGTTTAAGGTGGAGGAGGATACTTCTTTGAAAAGAATTTTTAAATATTTCAGCAAGGCAAGTAAAAATGGGAATTTTTATGGTGTGTTCAGAAACCATATGCTGAGATCAAAACCGATAGGTGAACATGTTGGCTGCGATTGGTCTTTTATGGCTAAACTGGCTGTCCTGGGAAAACTTACCTATGTTTCTACAACTACTTATCACCGGTCGGCAGATGGTAATTCAGGCACAAGGAAAAAAATGGTAAAGAAGTTTAGACTAAATAAATTCAAAACGCTTTTTTTCGAGACTTACTCTGCCTATGAGATCTGCACCCATATTTTTAACGATCGAGTAGTAAGCGAAAAATTAAGTCTGGTACAAAAGTGTGGTATGATTACGCTAATCTTTTTCCAGCTCAACTATAAGTTTTTCATGAATTTTGTAAGAAAGAAATTAGGGGCCAGTGTTCCGCAGTAAGCCTGAGGTATTTACATTAAGAAGTTAAGGAACTTTCCTTTTTTTCTAATAGAAACCGATACAGTACTTCCATCATCCATTTCCATATAGCTATTCTTCCCCCGGTAATATTTTTTTAAGTACCGCATATTTATTATCCAGGAATGATGGACACGTAAAAATGATGAATCTGGTAAAATATTTTCCAGGTTCTTTAAATTTCTTGAGGCCGTGATCTTTTTCCCGCCAGTAAGATAAACTGTTGCGTAACTACCTTTGGCTTCAACCCGGATGATCTCATCCGGGTTGAAGAAAACAAGACCATCTAAAACCGGCAAGCCGATCTTTGGAATAGTAAGATTTATTTTTAGTTGCTTGAGTGCTTCTAAGATATTGATATTGCCCGCTAGGCTATTGATCTTACCTACGGCCTTCTTAGTTGCTTCCTTAAGTTCTTCTATACTTATCGGCTTTAAAAGATAATCCACCGCATTGTAACGAAATGCTTTTACTGCATATTCATTAAAGGCTGTGATGAAGACCACCTGGAAGCCGAATTCATTTTGATCATGTAATTCTTCCATCAATTCAAAGGCATTGCCCCGGTTCAGTTCAATATCCAGATAGATCAACTGCGGCTTTTTAGCCTTGATCAATGCGATGGCATCTTTTGTATTCCCGGCATTGCCGATCAAACTGACCATGTCACTGCAATGTGTTTTAAGGAAACTTGCAAGTAATTCTACATTTCTCGGCTCATCTTCTATGTGGATTGCTTTTATCATAGATCAACTGAGTTTAAAGGGTAGTTTAATGTTCACTTTTGTGCCTGCGGGGATACCTTCTTTATCGAAAAGGTCTTCAATTTCAAAAACGCTTTCTGTATTGTAAAAGGAAGAAAAAATTTCAAGGCGGTTGTTTATTATTTCCATCCCGTAACTTTTGCTTTCATTTATCATATTTTCCCCGGCTTCCTTTTTTTTCTTTCTGCCTATCCCATTATCGGTAACAGAACAAAGGATGTATTGCCCCTCCTTTTTCAGCGTGACAGCAATATACCCCCTTTTATCGTGCAGATGCCTGATGCCATGGCGTATGCTATTCTCAATAAGTGGTTGCAGAATCATGTTTGGAATCTTGGTCCGCTGGGAATCAATGGTGGGATCCACCTGGATATCAAATTCAAACTGGCCGGGTATCCGTAATTGTTCCAGCACCAGGTACTCTTTTAAATAGGACGATTCTTCTTCGACTGAAGTAAAGGGGTAAGCAGAAAGCTCCAGTGTTTTTCTTATGAGTCGGGCAAACTTTACCAGATATTCATTGGCCTCATCTTTATTCCCGGTCGTGATAAGCTGTTGAATAGAGGTAAGGCAATTAAAAATGAAGTGTGGGTTCATCTGTGACCGGAGGGCCGTTTGTTCCAGTTCATGCATTTTTGTTTGAAGTGCTGTTTTTTGCTGTTCCTGTGCTGTTATCTTCCGGATCCTGTTCGTATATAGAACATAGACCACAACAAGTACGATCAATGTGATCAGTACTTTCAGCCAGTCATTTTGCCACCATGGTTTTTCCACAACGATACGTATTTTCTGTATTTTAGAAAAGCACTGCTCTACGGGTATGCTTGCTTTTATTTCCAGTTCATAGGTTCCCGGTATCAGGTTTTCCATTGAAAGCTCTGTTGAAACGATCTCGTGCCAGGTGGTATCTGCATTATTAAACCGGTAATAATACTTTACTTCATCAGGTAAATTATAGCAAACAGCGCTGTATCTTATCACGATGCGGCTGTTATTATGGGGGAGGGTGATGGAACTGACCTGACTGGTATCCCCTTTATAATAACTGATCGAATTGATATAAAACGGGATGGGCTTTGGTTGCCTTGCCAGGAATAGTTCGGGGTGACCGATCTCATAGATGCCACTACTGGTTGCAGCAAACATATTTCCGTGGTAAGGCATTAACTGGTAAATGATCAGGTTGTAAAGGCCATCATTTTTTCCAATGTTGGTGATCGTATATTTTACGGGGCTGAACGAGTGAAACCAGATGACAGAAATTCCTTTTGGAGTGACGGCCCATAACTGGTTATTTAATATAAGCAAATTTTTTACCGAGTTGCTCAGCAGGCGGTCATTTTCTGTTATCCGGGCAATAATGGTTGTATCCTGCATCAATGCAATGCCCCCGAAGCGGATGCCAAAGCAATAAATGCCATTCCCCATTTGTTTGATGGCCGTTATACCTTTTCGGAACAGGGTATCGTATGGCTTAAATTGAACAAGCGAGGTGGCAAACGAGGTAAATTGGTATAAACCATTGATCGTGCCCATCCAAATCTGGTTTTTAGAATCCGTGAAAGGAATGCCCGGGTTGGGTATCGATTTATTTGTGGAATCATACAATATGCAATGTGTATTATTATAGGGAGTAAACTTCTGCCCAAGACGAAAATGCATGATCTGCCCGTATGAACTCACTAAATAATCATCTCCCCGTAGTTTTAACATTTCTGAGTAGGATGTTAAAATGAAAGAATTATTATAAGCAGTATGGTTGCTTTTTTTATATGTGCAACCAGTCAGACATCCGCTTAAATCAATAGTCCCGCTGAAATATATGTTCCGGTCATTATCCACAAACAAGTCATTTATCTTACTGCTGTTATGATGCAGTAATTCTTCGGGTTTAAAATTATTTCTGATCCTGTAAATACCTGTTGCATTTGCATATAGAAAATTACAGTCTCCGGAATTATAGATCCTGAAAATGGGGCCCGTCAATGAACTGTCGCCGGATAAGCGACTGATGCCGGGATTCTTTAGGTAGAAGATCCCTTTTTCCAATGTGGAAAACCAAAGCCCGCCTTCATGATCCTTTCTTATTGACGTTACGCTTTTATCTTTTAATACAGGGTCCTTGTATATTTCATTAAGATTTGAATCCAATACCACAAATCCATGCTTTATAAAACCCAACCAGATATGGTTGTCTATTGCCCGGCAACTTATTATTTCCCAGGGAAAATATTTTATTTTAAAACTGCCATCTTCATTGAGTTTCGCCAGCACGCCGTTATTGAAGAAAAACAGGTGCCTACCATTAATGGTACAGGAACCATACTGCGTGCTGAAAAATCCGGTCCAGGGTATTGTATATTTTGTCGCCTGGTTCTCTGTAACAAGCTCAATAGCTATACTGTCATACCTGAATCCGCTGAATGATACTTTCTGAGTGAATAACTCCGTTTTGTTGATTCTGGTTATCCGGAATAAACTTAATTTATTAGTGCCTAAAAAGTTATAACTGATTTTTTGGATCTCTCCTGAATTGGTGATTTTGTAATTCACCAATCTTCCCATTTGCCCGGAATTGATAATGATCTCATCATTATCATTTACATAAGCATCGGAAATTAAAATATTATCGATATGTTTTGCGATACTGTCATTATACTGGTAAGGATAAATAGAGCCATTAAAGAAGTATGACAACTTGCCAGTACGTGAAAAAAACCAGATCCTGCCTTTACTGTCTTCCCTTATTTTAAATACTACATTGTCGGGCAGGTTAAACTGTTCCATCTTACTGCCATTGTACCTAACAACTCCCTGGTCGGAGGCAAACCACAGGAAGTCTTTGCTGTCCCGGTATACAAAATAACTCTCATTGCTTGGCAGCCCGTTCTCCTGGGTAAGATTTTTAAAATCAAATTCTTTTTCCTGAGAAAATGAATTAAGGTTAATAACAAAAGAGAATAAAATCAGTAGTAGATTTTTTGATTTCATTGTCCTAAAGATATAAACTCATACCTTATTATTAAAGTGCAGACAAAAAACTAGTTTTTAAATCTTCAAAATATCAACAGTTGTATGTAAAAATGAGCAGTTGTACAGCTTTAAGTACAGAAAAAAAATACTCCCATTTAACGGATAAAACAATTATAAATTTAGTTAAACAAAATTTAAATTTATGAAAAAGTTAATCCCTTTGATACTGCTGCTGGTATCAAATACTCTATTAGCCCAGGTAAACCCCGTTGCCAGCTATTCATTTACCGGCAATGCCAATGATGGCAGTGGCAATGGCAATAATGGAATAGTTAACGGTGCTACGTTGACAGCAGATAGGTTTGGAAATCCAAACAGTGCATATCATTTTAACGGCTCCAGTAATTCCATTCAGGTACCAACTAGTGCAAGTTTGCAACTTGGCACTCAAATGTCTCTATGTGCCTGGGTTAGGCCAATGGGATTTTATGCTGGACAATGTCATGGTAACCAGATTCTGCAGAAAGGAAATAGTGATAATACACCAGGTAAATATCTCTTACGCTTTGATGATAACGCTTCTTCGGGTGGTATCAACTGCCAAAATCCAAATCCTCCAGTGAATCAAAATCAGAATTTTTATGGTGGTGGCGTAAGTTCGGCTCCTCCCGGTTATATGCCTTACATTGTGCTCAACCAGTGGTATAGTGTTGTTGTTACCTATGACGGAGTTACTGCCAGACTTTATGTTGATTGTATATTAAGAGCTACTGCCCCACAGGGCAATGTAAATTTTAATAATACTGACCCATTATTTTTTGGGGCATTGAACAATGGTCAATTTCCTTATTGGCTGAACGGCGACCTAGATGATATAAGAATATACAACAGAACCCTTACCCAAGCTGAAGTGAATACCTTCGGGGGTTGTTCATCGCCCTGTATCAGTCCGAATACATCATCAACCGTTCAGAAATGTATTAATGAGGATATTACCCTTATGGCGAGAAATGGTTCAGGATATTTATGGTCTCCTTCTACATTCTTAAGTTCTACCACCATTCAGAATCCTGTGTGCAGCGCAAATGCCAACATAACTTATACAGTACAGGTTTTAAGCGCTGACGGGACCTGTTTTAATATTGATACAATCCGTGTGATAGTGAATGATTGCCATTGTGAAGATTCATGTAACTGGAGCCTTACGGGAAATACGAATGTAAAAACCTGGAATTTTATAGGTTCACTGAATAATGCAGACTTTAAAATAAGAACAAATAATACACAACGAATGGTCGTTTCTGCAACAGGGAATGTAGGCATAAATACAATCATTCCTGCTAAATTACTTGATGTAAATGGAGAAACAAGAGTAGGATTGTTGCCCCTTTCAGCCATTAATGATAGAATAGTCTTTGCTAATGGATCTGGTGATTTGCGATCATTGGCAGCTACTGGTAATGTCAATCATTATTTAAGTGGCAACGGTACATGGCAGAATATTACGGGAGGGGGTGTAACGAGTGCTGCCCAAGGTTTGACGATTGACCAAAACACAGTCCTTCTTGGCGATCGTTGCAATGATGGTGGCGGTCAATTTGCCGAAAGTAGAGAAATAAATATGAATGACCTGAATCTGTATTTCAATGCGAATAATGAGGGTAAACTGTATATGGGAACAACCCTGAATGGAAGTCATGATTGCAGAACATTATTTTCCAGGTTAGAAATATCAACAGTAGGTTTATCTGGAGCACAGAATGATTATGAAACTCCAAATCCTTCTACCAGCGGGCTCAGGTTTACAGATTTAACAGCAAGAACCGAGCCTATAGAAAATAGGTTTAAAGGAGTACTCTCTTTAGATGAAGATGGCGATGTAATATGGGTAAATTCATGCTGTGAAAAGGGCGTTGAAGAACCTCAGTTATCTGATATTTTGACCCGTCTTAGTAAATTAGAAAATGAAGTAAAGGAAAGTAAAGTGCAGGCTGCTATTTTGAAAGAACAATTGGCGCAGATGAATGTGTTGCTTTCTAAAACAAATACCATTATACTCAACCAAAATGTTCCAAACCCCTTTGCAGAAAGTACTATGATCACCTACTCAATTCCCGACCCTTTTAGCAAGGCACAGATCGTTTTCCGGGCTATTAATGGGGAAGCGATAAAAACCGTTGATATTAAAACTGCAGGCAAGGGGCAAATAAACGTTTATGCAAATGATATAAGTTCCGGGATATATACATATACAATGGTAGTTGATGGGAAGCAAATTGAAACCAAAAAAATGATTAAGCAATAGTTTATCCTCTTATGCACTTTTCTATTAAGGAACCATTCCCGGCCGGGGACGGTTCCTTTTAATCACAACCAGTAAGAGTTTTGTTAAAGGAGATATCCAAATGCTACCAAGACACAAAGCTGGGTATCACTTATCACTAAACATATTTTTTATAAGATTAAAAATGCCACAGAATATTCTGTGGCATTTTATTTTAAAGCCGTTCCTGAAAATATTGTCTATCTACTGATTATTTCTGTAGCTTTGCCAACAATATTCCCCCAGTAGAAGTGATAAAAGAATTCGGGAGGAGTTAATATGTCTGTATTCATTTCCATTATCTGTTGGGCAAATGCCTGCCAATCTCCGTCTTCAATAACTTTCATTTTACCGCCTGTTACTTCAGTCGGTATACCGGTGGCGCCGCTTTGTGTGGTAATTACAGAAAGATTGTACCCCAATGCTTCCACCAGTTTTGTTTTAATGCCTCCACCATCAACCACCGGGTTAATAAAAATATCAGCTCCTTTAAAGTACATATTGATGTCATCTACAAAGCCGGCGTAAATAATATTTTTTTCTTTATAGTCGATCAAACCCTTATACTCAACGGGGAGCTTGTTTCCACAAATGATGATCTTGTAGGGGAAGTTATTATTGGCCAGCAGAACAGGATTTATCTTTTCAAGGATGTTATCTAATGCATCCAGGTTGGGTTTATAGCCCAATGTTCCGTTAAAGAGTAAGACCTTTTCTGTTTCTGCTATACCGTGTTTATTGCAAATTAATTTCCTATAGGTGTTTTTTTCTTCTGCGCCGGGTGTACTGCTGTGCTCAAAACCATAGGTAATGGTTACACATTTATCAGGAACCAGTTTAAAATTGTCAATCGCATAATTCCTGTCGTTATCATGGATAAAGAAATTAAGGTCGGCATTCCGGTGTGTGAATTTTTCGTAATGCCATAAAATACCCCACCACCATTTGTTGATGGTTTTAAAACGAAGCCCCTCTATGTTGTGGGAGTGTACGATGAGTTTTACATTACTGAACCACCTTAGCAGTATGCCGAGCCAGCCATAATACGGATGTTCAATAATGAGGTGGGTGATACTTTTGTCTTTGATAAGGTGCCGCAGCGAAAAAAAATAGAATGGGTTTATGTACCTCAGTTTGCTGTTGCCAAGTAATTTTTTTATCGGGTAACCTTCGCTTTCTGTTTTATCATTCTCCTGTACGGTAACACAAAGCAGGTTAATTTCCTTACTTAAGTAACGGTTAAAGAATGCAATGCCTTTCTGCCCACCCATATCCGGCGGTAAAAATTTGTAAGAAACAAGGCTTAATACATTTACCGGCTGGTTCATTGTTG
>CAYTQB010000060.1:0-1337 GCA_964439615.1 uncultured Ferruginibacter sp.
TTATGAGTTATGAGTTATGAGTTATGAGTTATGAGTTATGAGTTATGAGTTATGAAATTTCAATTGTAAAGTTAGTCCATAATCCATCACTCCACATTTGTAATTTTATTTCACTTGTAATCTTTCCAATGCTTCTTTGGCTTCGGTATAGTCCGGTGAGTACATCAGGGCCATACGGTATTCTTCAACAGCTTCGCCGGGTTTATTTAATTTTTCCAGGCAACGGCCTCTCCAGTAATAGCCTTCATCAAATCTGTTCTGGAGGGTTACTGCCCTGTCTAAGACTTTAAGCGCTTCCTCGTATTTACCCGAATCATAAAACACCATGGCTTTTTCAACATAGGCAGGCATATAATTATAATCAACCGACAGGGACCTGTCGAAAAAACCAACGGCTTTGGCTTTGTCACCTGCATAAGCGTAATAAAGTCCCTTGATATAAAAAGCCTCAGCTTCTGTATGTGCAAATTTGCCTTGAAATAATGTATCAGCCATTGCCAGGGCTTTATTGTTTTTTGTCCTGGCGTAGATAGAGCCCAATTTCATGATATACGCAGGCGCCTGCAAAATTTGTAAAGCATTTTCTAAACTCCTGGTAGCGTTAGCAGTGTCATCATTCTCAAAATAAAGAGTTGCTTTAATGTCCCAAAGCCTTGGGTTCAAACTGTCCTTTCTTAAAAAATCATCAGTTACTGCTATGGCTTTTTCATAATCAGCGTTCTCCCGGTAAGACTGGATCAGCCTTTCTTTCAATAAAAGTGAATCAGGAAATTTTGCAATAGAATCCAGCAGTAATTTATCGCTTTGCAAAATTTGTTGGGGCAGGTCGTGTCGGTCCTTTTCCCTATTATTGCAGCCCCAAAAGCAAAACAGGGTAGCCAGTATTATTAATTGTCTTATCATAGTATCAGCAGCAAAATTAGGTTCTTACTATGTAAGCACATGACAATTTTCTGACAATCTCAAATTTAACATCTTATAACTTTGCAAAATAAACACTGACTAATGAAAAGGTTCATCTTACTAAATGCTATTGCCATAGCCGTATTTACTTTGGTTTCTTTCAAAAATAATACTGTTATTCCAGCTACAGCAGGCCACGTGGAGGTTTCAGATACTATTTTGTTTGAAGGAGAAAAGCATTTTGCCAATGTGCAGCAATTGACTTTTGGCGGCGATAATGCCGAAGCGTATTTCAGTTTCGACGGCAAGTGGATCATTTTTCAGCGCACCAGCCCCAAAGACGGTATCATGTGCGATGAAATGTTTATTGGTAAAGTACCGGCACCCGGCGAAAAATTTGAGTACAAAAGGATCAGCAGCGGAAAAGGAAGAAC
>CAYTQB010000060.1:1437-13011 GCA_964439615.1 uncultured Ferruginibacter sp.
CCCGATGGGAAGAAAATAATCTGGCGGGCCAGCCGGCCAAAAACAGAGGCTGAAATAAAAGAATACAAAGACCTGCTTGCCGAAAACATGGTGGCACCAACCAATATGGAAGTATATATTTCCGATGCAGATGGAAAGAATATGAAACAAGTCACTTCTTTCGGCAATGCCAACTGGGCGCCTGCTTATATGCCCGACAGCAAACGCATCATTTTTGCCAGCAATCACCAGAGCAAACGGGGCTTTCCGTTCAACCTTTTTATCATCAATGAAGATGGTACAGGGTTACAAAAAATATCTGCTGAAAAATCTTTCGACGCATTCCCCATGTTCAGTCCTGATGGTAAGAAGATCATCTTTTGTAGTAACCGTAACAACGGAGGCACAAGAGATACTAATATTTTTATTGCCGATTGGGTGGAGTAATAGAGGTAAACTTATAAGGTCTGCCGTCCTGCAATGCAACGCTGCAGACCTTATAGGTTTATGCCGGAGGCCTGAACCAGTTAAATGAATTGAACCTATTTATCTATTCTCGAAAAAATCTTACTTACAATTTTCCACTCATTGTTTATTTTGAGCATATTCATATAATCATATAGAACAGTCTTATCAGTTTCTATTCTTATTTTACCGGCGGCGGCAGTACCTTCAATATTTACAGAAACGATTTCGATCTTCCTTTCTTGCTTTGTGGTATTGGCTTTCACCCGGGCAATAAATTCTGCAATGGGTACATCTTTAAATTCCCCGGTCTTTACATCAATATATTTCATAGTGGCTGAAGTATGAAAGGCTTTTTCCATACGGTTACCATCGCCACTCATATAATCCTGCAGGCAGGCTCTTACAGCAGCATCATCGGTTAATGTTTGTGCAAAACTGCTAAGTGAAGTTATCGTGGCAAATACGATCGCCAATAAAAGGGTTGTTTTTTTCATGACTTTTAAATTTTAGATAAACTTAATGAAAATTGTAAACCGGCACCGCAAAATTCTATGAGCGGTTTCCCAATTCAATTACTTCGCAATTCTTTATTTCTTTTCCATCAATTGCAAAACGGATGACCGTTCTTACTTTATGCCATCCATGTTTTCCAGCGGCACCGGGATTCATATGCAGGCATTGCAGTTTATCATCGTACATGATCTTTAGAATATGTGAATGCCCGCTGATGAAAAGTTGTGGCTTATGAATGAGTAGCTCTTTCTTTGTTTCGGGATTATATTTGGGAGGGTAGCCGCCAATATGCCGTATCATCACTTTTACATACTCACACATAAAAACGAGTTGTTCGGGAAACTCAGCCCTTATCTCATGGTCGTCAATATTTCCATACACTCCTTTTACTGTTTCAAATGTCCTTAGTTTTTCAGCTACACCAGGCCCAAAATCTCCGGCATGCCACACTTCGTGGCAGTTTTTAAAGTGCTCAAAGATGGAATCATCCAGGAAACCATGTGTGTCGGAAACTAAACCGATTCTTGTCACGCTTATTTAATAATTAAGTGTAAATTTACTATAACAAACAAAGCAATGCCTTTTCACCGCAACTTTACTTACTATATAGATAAACGCAAATGGAAATATATTTTCCTGCTGGCTACTCTTGAGCTTTCGAGATACTAGTCATTAAGTCATTAGTCATTAACAAAGGCTGACAAGCTTGCATAGTGTTTAAATGGCTCAATGACCAATGACCTGTTTTCACTCAACATTCATCATTTAACTTTCAACATTCAAATATGCCACATTATTATACATTGGGAAAAATCCCTCATAAACGACATACCCAGTTCCGCAAACCTGATGGTGGATTATACAGTGAACAATTATTTTCCACCGAAGGTTTCAGCGACGATTATTCTTTATTATATCATTGCCACCCGCCAACCCAGATCATTAAAACAGAACCGCAGGTAGATGTTTCTCCAATAATAGCAGAAGAAAAAATGCTGAAACACCGCTGTTTCGAAGGGTTTCATGTAAAACCCGGAGGAGAATATTTACAAAGCCGTGTGCCTGTGCTGGTGAATAACGACTGTCATATTGTATTGGCTGCGCCACAAAGCGGAACTAAAGATTATTTCTATAAGAATACCGATGCAGATGAGATGATATTTGTGCACGAGGGGAGTGGTACAGTCAACACACAATATGGTGAACTTAGTTTTGGCTATGGCGATTATATTGTTCTGCCAAGGGGAACTATTTACCAGATAGAATTCAACGACGACAAGAACCGCCTGTTCATTGTTGAATCATTTACACCGCTTCGTTTTCCCAAAAGGTACATGAGCAAACTAGGGCAACTGATGGAACACTCTCCTTATTGCGAAAGAGATATCCGTCCTCCAAAAGACCTGAAGACCTTTGACCAGAAAGGCGATTACCTCATCAAAGCAAAAAAGAAAGGGATGCTCTATGGGCTACATTACGGCACCCACCCCTTTGATGTTATCGGCTGGGATGGCTGTTGTTATCCGTATATTTTTTCCATTCATGATTTTGAACCTATAACCGGTCGTGTGCACATGCCGCCGCCTATTCACCAGACTTTCGAAACGAGTACATTTGTTGTTTGCTCCTTTGTACCCCGGTTGTACGATTATCATCCTAATGCCATACCTGCGCCATACAACCACAGCAATATTGACAGCGATGAAGTACTGTACTATGTGGATGGCGATTTTATGAGTCGCAAGCATGTTACAAGGGGAATGATCACTCTTCACCCTGCCGGGATTCCGCATGGCCCACACCCAGGTGCGGTTGAAAAAAGTATAGGGGCTAAGGAAACAAAAGAATTGGCAGTGATGGTAGATACGTTCAGGCCCTTGATGCTGACCAAACAGGCTCTTGAGATCGAGAATAACTCTTATGTCATGTCCTGGGCTGAGTAGGTAGCTGCTGAAGAAGGTTGGCAACGTTTTATCCTTTTAATTCGATTAAAGAATGGGGATTATGGTCATTTTGCCCAGACTCAAAACAAGCTGTTATGCGTACAATAAATAAAAGGGGTAGTGGTTCGTTGTGCGGAGGATTAGGATTACAGTTTGAAGTTGTCACCGTGTTCATTTCCTAAAAATCCTTATATTGGCATAACCAAAAACAAATTACTATGATAAAGTTCCAGGAAATTAAAGTTGGTGATTACTTAATAGCAGATAACGATGGCGATAAAAAGCAGGGTGAAGTAACAAACCTTAACAGTAATGAGAAACAGGTTTGTGTAGATACCGGTGCCCAGGAGTTTTGGTACGAGACCGAACAATTAAGTGCCATTCCTTTGGATGAAGCACAGTTAATGAAGCTGAAATTTCATAAACAAGACAATGCAGATGGAACAGTTAAATATATGAAAGGGGCATTCAGAATGATGTTGCCGGCTAAGAATGATTTTTCGAAGTTTGAGATCTGGTACAGGGATGAACACCGGCATGTACTACATCCGATCAATGTGCACCAGCTTCAAAATCATTTTTATGAAATGACTAAAGTGCATTTGAATGATGAATCATTTGATTAATGACTATAGTAATTTATTAATGAACCAGGGGTTTCAACAATTTGGTTGAAACCCTTTTTTCGCCCAACTCCGGAAATACAGGGTCGGCACCCGCAACATCCAATAAACCCGGTATCCCCACCAAAATGGCTCCATTCTTTACCCTTAGCCGCTAAAAAGAAGGAAAAATCTTTCTTTTCTGTGGAAAAACCAGGGTTTTGTTGGTAAATAGACCTGCATTTTGCTGATAATTAAACAAATCCCCCTATCTTTGCGCTCCCAAAATTATGGCTAAACAGGCACTTATTAAGCAAGACGGAACCATTGTAGAGGCGCTTAGCAATGCTATGTTTAAGGTAAAATTGGAAAATGACCATGAGATTTTGGCCACTATTTCCGGGAAAATGAGGATGCACTATATACGTATCCTTCCTGGCGATAAAGTAGGTGTGGAAATGAGTCCTTATGACCTTAGCAGGGGAAGGATCATTTTCAGGTACAAATAAAAACGTCAGTGGTGAGTCGTCAGACGTGAGTGGGAAACCGCTTTATTTCACGATTCACAATTCACGATTCACGATAAGAAAAACAAAGTTTATGAAAGTTAGGGCTTCTATTAAAAAGCGTAGCGCCGATTGCAAGATTGTAAGAAGGAAAGGCAGGCTTTATGTGATCAACAAAAAAAATCCACGCTTTAAACAAAAGCAGGGATAGAACAATAAACAATCAGAATAGGGCAAATTGCCTGTTGTCAATTGCCAGTTGCCGATTCGAATTTAAAAACTATTAAAATTAAACAGATCATATGGCTCGTATTGCCGGTATAGATATACCAAAAAATAAAAGAGGCGAAGTTGGCCTTACTTACATTTACGGAATCGGACGCTCAACAGCACAGTATATCCTGTCAAAATCAGGTATCAGCTTTGATAAAAAAGTGAATGAATGGAGTGATGATGAGCAAACCGCCATTCGTAATGTTATCAGTAACGAGTTTAAAACCGAAGGAGCTTTACGTAGTGAGACCCAGATGAACGTTAAGCGTTTGCTGGATATCGCTTGTTACCGTGGCTTACGTCACCGTAAAGGGTTACCTGTTCGGGGTCAGCGTACACGTACCAACAGCCGTACACGTAAAGGAAAGCGTAAGACAGTTGCGGGTAAAAAGAAAGTAGCTAAGAAATAATTATAAGGCTTATATTTTTTGAACCAGCACCAGATAGCTACATAAGCCGGCAGGAGGGTTGGTTCAGTCCCGGTGAATTTCGGGATAAATTTTAAAGATTACCTATCAGATCAAATTATGGCAAAAGCACAAGCAGGTGGCGTAAAGGCAACCTCAAAAAAAAGAGTAGTAAAAGTTGACAGCTACGGAGATGCGCACATTACTGCAAGTTTCAACAACATCATTATCAGTTTAACCAATAAGCAAGGCCAGGTTATCAGCTGGAGCAGCGCCGGTAAAATGGGTTTCAGAGGTTCTAAAAAGAACACCCCGTATGCTGCCCAGATGGCTGCTGCTGATGCTGCTAAGCAAGCTTTGGATGCAGGTTTAAAGAGGGTGGATGTATTTGTGAAAGGACCCGGTTCAGGCCGTGAAGGCGCTATTCGTTCTTTATCTCAAAATGGTATTGAAATAGCGATGATCAAAGACGTTACACCTTTGCCACACAACGGTTGCCGTCCTCCTAAGAAGAGAAGAGTATAATTTATTTTGAATGTTGAATTTTAAATGCCGAATTAAAGGACATTTAAAATTTATAATTCAAAATTTAAAATAATTATTAACTGGGTACATTATTGATTTTAAAAGGTCTTTATAATAATGTACCGTCACTAAAAGACCTCCATTCAAATTATGGCACGTTATACAGGCCCAAAAACAAAAATCTCCAGGATCTTCGGAGAGCCCATTACCGGTAATGGTAAATGGTTGAACAAGAACAGTAATCCTCCCGGGATGCATGGTGCAACCCGTAAGCGTAAAACTTTAGGTGAGTATGCTTTGCAATTAAGAGAAAAGCAGAAAGCAAAATACACGTATGGTTTGCTGGAAAAACAATTCCGTAAAACATTTGATGAAGCTGCCCGCAGAAAGGGTGTTACCGGTGAGAACCTGATCAAATTACTGGAAGCCCGTTTGGATAATACTGTATTCCGCATGGGTATTGCTCCAAGCCGCCAGGCGGCACGCCAGCTGGTATCACATAAGCATATTGTCGTTAACGGTGAAGTGGTTAATATACCTTCTTACAGTTGCAAACCCGGTGATGTGATCAGCTTAAAGAATAAAAGTGCTGCTAATGCTTCTATAACCGGTAATCTTCGTGGTAAAAATGCCAAGTTTAACTGGTTAGAGTGGAGCGAAGCTGATACGAAAGGTACTTTTATAACTTATCCTGAAAGGGAGAGTGTTCCTGAAAATATCAAGGAACAACTGATCGTGGAATTGTATTCTAAGTAATAAGTAAAAATTAAAAAATCAAAACAACATAGCTTTTTTTTGACTTTTGATTTTTGACTTTCATCATCATTAAAACAACTAAAAATTTAATATGGCCATTTTAAATTTTGTTAAGCCCGATAAAATCGTTCTTCAGAAAGCAACCGAGTTTGAAGCTCAATTCGAATTCCGCCCGCTTGAGCCAGGTTATGGCGTAACCATAGGTAACTCCCTGCGCAGGGTATTACTTAACTCTTTGGAGGGTTATGCAATCATCGGCATCAACATAGCCGGAGCCGATCATGAGTTTGCAACCCTGAAAGGTATTACTGAAGACGTAACTGAAATTATCCTGAACCTGAAGCAGGTCAGGATCAAAAAGAAAGTGGAGCATGATGCGAATGTGGAAAAAGTAACACTTTCTATCAAGAACAAAACAGAATTCAACGCCGGTATGATCGCCGAGGCTTCTCCTTCTTTTGAAGTGATGAATCCCGATCTGCTGATCTGTACCATGGACAGCAGTGCAAAGCTGGATATTGAGATCACCATTGGTAAAGGCCGTGGTTATGTGCCTGCTGAAGAAAATAAAGAAAAGAACTCTCATTTTGGTTATATCCCTGTAGATGCTATTTACACACCGATAAAGAATGTGAAATACGCAATTGAAAACACCCGTGTGGAACAGCGTACAGATTTTGAGAAACTGATCATGGATGTTGTTACCGACGGTACCATTCACCCTGAAGATGCGGTAAAGCAGGCCAGCCGTATTTTGATACAGCACCTGATGATCATCACCGACGAGAATATCACTTTTGATACTAAAGAAGATAAGAAGGAAGACCTGGTTGATGAACAGACATTGCAGTTGCGCAAAGTATTGAAAACACCATTGGAAGACCTTGATCTTTCTGTACGTGCCTTTAATTGCCTGAAAGCTGCAAAGATTAATTCATTAAGCGAATTGGTACAGTATGAGCAGGAAGACCTGATGAAGTTCAGGAATTTTGGACAAAAATCACTTAGTGAGATTGAACAGGTACTGCATGAAAGAGGCTTAAGCTTTGGAATGGACCTGAGCAAACTGAAATTGGACGACGAATAATAATGTGGCGTTTTGGAGATCTGGTGATTACTTTAATTCTCATCTCCAAATTACCAAATTAATCAATAACAAGTAACTTACAATTCCTGACACGGTGTAAGCGAAATTTAAAACACAAATGTCATGCGTCACGGAAACAAAAACAACAACTTGAGCAGAACGGCTTCTCACAGAAGGGCCCTCTTAATGAATTTAGGCTGCCAGCTGATCACACACAAAAGGATCACCACAACTTTGGCTAAAGCAAAGGCTTTACGTACTTATATTGAGCCATTGATAACAAAAACAAAAAAGAACGAGAACAAGGAAGCGATCATGCACAATCACCGTATTGTGTTCAGCTACCTGAATGATAAGGATGCAGTTAAAGAATTATTCACTGTAGTTGCACCAAAGGTTGCAGGCCGCCCAGGTGGATATACCCGTATCATTAAATTAGGTGCAAGAACAGGTGATAACGCTGAAATTGCGATGATAGAGCTGGTTGACTTCAACGAAATTTACGGTAAAGGAACTGAAAAAGCTATTGAACCGGCTAAGAAGACACGCCGTTCAGGTGGAGCTAAAAAGAAAGCTACTACAGACACTACTGAAGATAGTTCGACTTCGCTCACTACAGAAGCATAGTTCGGCTCCGCTCACTACGGAGTTCAAACCAACTGTTTATAAATGCCCTGATATTCAATATCGGGGCTTTTTTATGCGGCCGGGCAATCTTGGCAGGAGAGACACGTTAATTACTAAAATTATTTTTTCGTTACACCATTATATTCTTTTCTTTGCAAAACCCTTTTTAATACATGTCTCTTCCAACTACACAAACTGCTATCTTAATTTTAGAGGACGGAACAATTTTTAACGGAACTGCTTTTGGCAAAAAAGGAACCTCCACCGGGGAAATATGTTTCAATACCGGCATGACCGGTTACCAGGAAGTCTTCACCGATCCAAGCTATTATGGACAGGTGCTCATCATGAACAATGCCCATATTGGCAACTATGGTGTAAAGGCTGCGGATGTAGAGAGTGACAGTGTGAAAGTAAAAGCAGTTATTGGCCGCAACCTGGAAGAAAAATACAGCAGGTTTATGGCAGATGCATCTTTGCAGGATTATTTTGAAGCACAGGGAGTGGTAGCTATTGATGGTATTGATACCCGTGCCCTGGTTGCTCATATACGTACACAGGGAGCAATGAATTGTATCATATCTTCAGAAACCACTGATACGGAGAAGTTGAAAACTGAATTAAAGAAGGTTCCTTCAATGGATGGACTTGAACTGGCATCAGCGGTGAGTACAAATGAGGCCTACTTTTTAGGAGATGAAAAAAGTGCTTTACGTATTGCGGTGCTGGATTTTGGTATCAAGAAAAATATATTGAACTGTCTTGTTGAAAGAGGGGCTTATGTTAAAGTACACAATGCCAAAACCAGTTTTGATGAACTGGAAAAATTCAAGCCAAATGGCTATTTTATCAGCAATGGCCCCGGTGATCCTGCGCCAATGGATTACGCTATAAAAACAGTAAAGCAGATATTAGCTGCAGGTAAACCTTTGTTCGGAATTTGTTTAGGGCACCAGTTGCTTGCGCTTGCTAACGATATTCCTACATTTAAAATGCATCATGGGCATCGTGGATTAAACCACCCCGTAAAAAATGTAATTAGCGGCAAAAGTGAGATCACTACGCAGAACCACGGTTTTGGAGTTGATCCTAAAGCTGTAAAGGCAAATACAAATGTTGAGATCACACATGTGAACCTGAATGACGAAAGTATTGAAGGCATCCGCATGAAGAATAAACCTGCCTTTTCTGTGCAATATCATCCGGAAGCTACACCCGGCCCACACGATAGCCGTTACTTATTCGACGACTTCATTAGAATGATCAATACTAATTAGTGTAATTCGTATTAATTCATGAAATTAGCGGCATGAAAATCTTCATCATTAACGGTCCCAATCTTAACCTTCTTGGCAAACGGGAAGTGGGTATTTATGGCGGGGAGTCTTTTGAATCCTTTTTTAAGAAACTCCAGGCCGGGCATCCCGATATCGGGATATCTTATTTTCAAAGCAATGTAGAAGGGGAGTTGATCAATGAAATACAACGTGTTGGTTTCAGTTACGATGGCATCATTTTTAACCCTGGTGGCTATACCCATACTTCAGTTGCTATTGGCGATGCAATCGCAGCTATTACTACACCCGTTATAGAAGTACATATCTCCAATATTTTTGGAAGAGAGGATTTCAGGAAGATATCTCATGTTTCGGGTAAAGCCAAAGGAGTTATCAGCGGGTTGGGATTAAAAGGCTATGAATTGGCGCTTACCTGGTTTACCCAAATGAAACCCTGATCATGAAAAAAAGTGCAAATGCAATTGCAAACAGCACTACCGAATAAATGATAATGTTTGTAGTATTTGATTTTTTTGTCTTACCATTGAAAGTATGTTTACAGTCTGCACATTTAGTGTGATGTATCAGTTTAGGGCCCAGTAAACCACCCCACCAGGTATATTTTACTGGTTGAATATTAGGGCTGCTACATTTGGGGCAACCTATATCAGTCAACATATCTTTTAATTGATCAGCCATTATTTATTATAAAATTACCCTCAGCATCAATGCGAAGCCTGCATCTTCTTTTGGATTATCGGCAATGCTTACAATATGCAATCCCACTTCAGACCAGACTTTGAACAACTCACCTTTCTTTCGTTTCGTAAGTTCTTTATCCAATTGAGGCAACATTACTCCTTTTATGAACCAGCCCAGATCCCCGCCTTTACGGGCAGAGGTAACATCAGCGCTGTAAATACCTGCCTGTGCAGCAAAAGTGCTGGATCCCGACCTGATTTTTGAAATGATTGTATCGGCAAGCGACTCTGCAAACGAGGGGACAAAAACAGACGTATCCAATAAGATATGATTGATGTGGTAAAAAGTATTAGGCGCTTTCGTCAGTATCTTTATCAGGATATTTTCCTTTTTGAATGGGCCATAAACTTTGCCGGTTTTCCCATGATAAGCAAGGCTGTCAGCTTTTCCCAGGAATTGAGCCGTACTTACAACAGTGACGGTATCTATAAAATACTTTTTCTTCAACACATATTTTACAAAACCGATGGGATTACTGGTGGTGTCGAGTACTTTCTTTATTTCTGCAATGCTCTGGCTTTTCGCAGAAAATAATGATACGGAAAAAAAAGAGAGGAGAAGTAATTTTTTCAAGGCAGGACTTATTATTTTAGTTTTTTAACCAGGGCTGTCACCTGTTTTTTCATTTCTTCAAGTTCCCGCAGTTGCTGCTGTATAAAACTATTGTCTTCCAGCCGCCCCATTACATTGTTCATTTCTTTATTGGTATCGTAAACCATCTTTCGGTAAGGGCTGTTATAATCCTTCGCCCTTGAATCAAAGATGCCTTTACACATCCATTCTTTAGTATCCAGGACCTGTTGCAACAGTTTTTTGAAAAATGCCGGCGTAAATTGTTTAGGTGTGATATTCATTATTTCAAGCAAGGAAGTATACCCGTGATTCAGCCTGTCATTTGTATAGGCCTGTCCTTGCTGCCGGTAAAAAAGATGCAACTCCTCCCAGCTTTTTACTTTACCCGATTTAGTGTCACGTTTTAATCTTTCCACTTCTTCTTTTTGAATTAATTGGCCGCCAATATTCAGCCATTCGCTTCTTTGTATTTTAGCAGATAAAGTTTTTTTAAGGGCATCAAAAGAGAAGAGATTGTTTCGCTGGATATGGTTTAATATTTCTATTGTTCCATAATACCGGATCAGCTCTTTAAATATTTTTATTGCCTGTGGCACTTTATGTAGTTCTGTTTTACGGCCTGTATTTTCCCAGCCGGTTACCTCGGTTACACCCGCCGCATTCACTTTTAGTTTTTCCAGGAACTTTACCGCACTAAATAATTCATTAATGGTATCCGGTGCCAGGAAATCATATTCTATACGTTGAATTTTTTCTGTTCTCCTGTCCCGGTCAACATATTTCCACGCATTGCGTGCCAGGGCATACATATTATACATGAACCAGTAACCGGGCATAACGATGAGCTTGTCATGAGCCACATCATTACTTACCAGGCTGAAGGGAACAGGGATGTTCAATTCAGCAGGAAAATCGCCTTTAGCGATAATGGTAAAAGATGCAAACTTTGAATTATGCTTCAGGCTTACACAGAGACCCGGCCAAAACCCACGCCCGGCAACAATTTCACCATCTGCAGCCCGGCTGTTATGATTGCTGCCAATGGTGGCGCCTGCAGCCATATTGCTTTGCCCCATTACAACAGCAGCACACAAAAAAGAATTGTTATGGTGTTGCTCATGTGCAGGAAAGATGAGTGAGTTCAACACTTCGCAGCAGGAAATGGTTGAGTTATTACCGAGGTAAGAATTAATCAAACGGGCACCATATTTAAGTTGGGAATGAGAAGCCATAACAAAACGAACAGCTTTCACTCCATAAAATATCCTGCAGCCAT
>CAYTQB010000060.1:13111-16339 GCA_964439615.1 uncultured Ferruginibacter sp.
GCTTCATCGTCACGATACTTGCTCCACAGCCAGGCATCACCGGGCAGCATCCCATTGAAGGGAATCACGCTTCTTCCGCCGGTCTCATTGCAGAGCTCCATCCACACCCTTACTCTTTCATCTTCTCCCGTTTTAATGATGCCATTACCAAATTTGGCATGATCGGTACAGGCCAGTTCATTTACATTGGCGATCATCACATCGTTACCTACAATATAGTGACTGAAATAATTCACATTATCTATACAGACATTATTGCCAAAATCACAACTGATGATGGTACTGTTGTAAATACCCACCGGCATTCTCAGGTTATGGAACTCAAGATAATAGGGTTCAAGTTTACCAATACGGATGAGCCCATGAAATTTACAGTTACGAACCAGCTCTGGGTTAAAATGTTTAGAAACAAATATCTTGTTCCAGTCATTGGATGTGTTGCGGTTGCGGATGAGGGCCTCTATTTCCTGGGCGGTTAGTTTCCGGTATTTGATACCGTTCTGGTTCTGTGTATTGCGGAGATAGTATTCGTCCTTGCCTTTAGGAATATACTTTTTATCTACAAAGCTGTATCCGAGATTATTAACAGGATGCTTTTGAATGATATTCATGCAATCAATTGATAATTGGTTAATTGATAATGGATAATTTTTTGGGACATTACTTTATACTGAAATTGCTTATTCAGTTGTTAGCTCAAATTAATGATATTCAAAGAAAACAAAAAATGCTCTTTTGAAAGGCAATATCAATTATCCATTAATTTATTACCCATTATTCCACAGTAACACTTTTAGCAAGATTCCTGGGTTTATCTACATCAACTCCTTTGGCTATACCTACATAATAACTCAGCAGTTGTAATGGAATTGTACTTAGCATAGGTGCAATGATCTCATCGGCTGCAGGAACGTAAAATACTTCATCGGCCATGCCGGGGATGATCTCATCGCCTTCCGTTATGATAGCAATCACTTTTCCTTTGCGGGCCTTTATCTCCTGGATATTACTTACGATCTTTTCGTGGTAAGAATCTTTGGTCGCAATAAATACTACCGGCAAACTTGAATCCACCAGTGCGATAGGACCATGCTTCATTTCAGCAGCGGGGTAGCCCTCTGCATGTATATAAGAGATCTCTTTTAATTTTAAAGCTCCTTCCAGTGCTATGGGGAAATTGTAGCCCCTGCCCAGGAATAATGCATCTTTCGATGCTTTATATTTTGTTGCAATGGCTTTAACATCTTCGGCATTCTTTAAAATAGCGCTTACTTTTTCCGGCACTGCATCCAGCTCAAGTAATAGATTTTTATATCGTTCGTTACTGATGGTTCCTTTTTCTTTTGCAATTTTCAATGCCATCATAACGAGCACAGCCAACTGTCCCGAAAATGCCTTGGTTGATGCAACGCCAATTTCAGGCCCGGCATGTGTATAGGCGCCGCCATCGCTGATCCGGGCGATAGATGAACCCACCACATTCACTATACCAAATATGATGGCGCCATTTTCTTTTGCTCTTTCAATGGCAACCAGGGTATCTGCTGTTTCGCCACTTTGCGATATGGCAATAATGATATCACCTTTATTGATCACCGGGTTGCGGTAACGGAATTCAGAAGCATATTCCACTTCCACCGGGATACGGCAAAGCTCTTCAATAATATATTCGGCAAGTAAGCCGGCATGCCAGCTGGTACCACAGGCAACAATAATAATGCGATTGGCTTTTTTAAAATGCTGCATATTGTCTTCAATACCACTCATGGTGATTGTTCCTGCTACGCTATCCAACCTCCCCCGTAAACAATCATGAATGGTACTTGGCTGTTCAAAGATCTCTTTCAGCATGAAATGATCGTAACCTCCTTTTTCAATAGCGGCGAGTTCCATATCCAGCTTGGTAACAAAAGGAGTTATTTTTTCATTGCCAAGATTTTTCAGGATCAACTCATCGGGTGTAACAATGGCCAGCTCATAATCATTTACATAAACCACTTCCTTGGTGTATTCAAGCATGGGTGATGCATCGGAGCCCAAAAAATGTTCGCCCTTGCCAACGCCGATCACCAATGGGCTGCCTTTTCTTGCTGCAATGATGGTATCGGGGTTATCGGCATCCAACAATAAAATAACATAAGCCCCGGTTACCCTTTTTAAGGCAACCCTTACGGCTTCCTCCAGGTCACACTGGTTATTTTCTTTGATGTCTTCAATAAAGTTGAGTAAGACCTCGGTATCGGTCTGGCTGGTGAACACATATCCTTTATTGGTCAATTCTTTTTTAAGCTGGGCATAGTTTTCAATAATACCATTATGGATCATGGCCAATTTGCCGCTGGCCGAAGTGTGGGGGTGAGCATTGATATCGCTTGGTTCGCCGTGGGTGGCCCAGCGGGTATGGCCTATGCCGCAGTGTGCATGCAGGTCCTTTCCAAAAATGGTTTGCTCCAGTTCAGAAACCCGGCCTTTCTTTTTATATACTTTCAGCCCGTTATCAAGCAGGGCAACGCCGGTACTGTCGTAGCCACGGTATTCCAGTCTTTTTAAACCTGTAATAACAATTGGATAAGCTTCCTTAGGTCCGGTGTAACCAACAATTCCACACATAAATTAAATGGTTTATAGTTTATTCCTGTAACGCTAAAAGGTATGTTTCTGTAATTCGGTTCAGTTAAACAGGGCGTACAGTTTTACCAGTTATAGCCAGGGTAATTATTATCGCAATTTAGCAAAAATGTTCACATTTAAACGCTTTACATATAAACCGGGGCGTTTTCGGGCTATTGACTTAAATTCGGTGTATAAATCGTTAATATGAGATATTTATTGTTCTTTATTGTTGCCATATCATTTAGTAATACAATAGTTGCCCAGTCGGAGACACCCGTTACCCGGATCTATATTGTGCGGCATGCCGAAAAAGAAGCCGGGAAGGACCCTGCCCTGACTGCAGGAGGTATTATAAGAGCCGGTGACCTGATGCGTGTCTTAAAAAATGAATCTGTTCAGAAAATTTATGTGAGCCACACCCGGCGTTCCCAAATGACAGGAGACAGCATGCGTATTCAACTGGGTATAGATACGGTACATTATACAGCCGATACCCTTTGTGATAACCTGATCAGCACTATTATGGAACACCGGGATTTTGGAAAGACCATCCTTATAATAGGCCATAGCAATACCATTCCTAAGATCATACGAAAACTGGGTGTATTGGATTAT
>CAYTQB010000060.1:16439-17658 GCA_964439615.1 uncultured Ferruginibacter sp.
TTAATCTTTTTAAAAGGAGGGGTAGCATGGAGCCGGCAAGGGTACCCCATAAAACAACACCAAGCACAGACACACCCGTTACCATCGCTAACAAAAATGTATGGCCACCATATAAGTGTGGTTCAATATAACTCCACATATAGGTTCTTAAGAAACCAACTACGCCTAAAATCCCTCCTAATATCAAACCGCTCTTTAATTCCCTTCTTAAAATTTTAAGCCAGTCTTCAATAGTTATCTCTGCTTTTGCCATTGCCTGTATGATGAGTGTAGAAGCCTGGCTTCCGGTATTACCTCCGCTGGAAATAATAAGCGGCACCAGCATATTAAGTACCAGCACTTTTTTTATTTCATCTTCAAAAAAACTCATGGCGCTTGCCGTCAGTAATTCTCCTACAAATAAAATAACGAGCCAGGGCGCCCGCTTACCGATCAGTTTCCAGAAGGGCATATCAAGATAAGGTTGGTCCAATGCTTCGGTACCACCTATCTTTTGAATGTCTTCACTGAATTCTTCCTCGGCCACCCAAAGAATATCATCAATGGTTACGATGCCCAATAAGATATTGTTATCATCAATCACCGGCAAAGCAACCCTGTTATTCATTTTAAAGACCTCACTGGCAATTTCCTGGTCATCATTTACGTGTAATGTGATGATACGGCCATCCATTATCTCATTTACTTTGGTAGCGGGCTCGGCCAGTATAAAATCACGTATGCGTATATCATCCAGCAATTCGCCCTTATCATTGATCACGTAGATTACATCAATGGTTTCGCTGCCTTTGGCATGTTTCCTGATGGTTTCAAACACTTCCGCCACTGTATTTTCTTCGTACACGTACACATAATCGGGTGTCATTATCCTGCCCATGCTGTTTTCGGGATAGCCCAATAATTCCAGGGTCACCTTGCGTTCGTAGGGGTCAAGGGTTTTGATCAGGTCCCGTACAATGCTTGTAGGTAATTCTTCTAAAAAAGCTACCCGGTCATCGGCCGGTAATTCATTTAATAACTCCGTGGTCTTAAATGCCGGTAAATTTTTAATGATCCTTTTTTGTGTAGGCAATTCCAGGATCTTGAATACACTGGCAGCCCGGTGCAGAGAGAGGTGGGAGATGATCTGGCCTTCATAGTCTTCATTTTCGTAGATGAGGTTGGCCACATCACTGATGTTCTGGTGATTCAGGAATTCCTGTATCTCCAGTTTGTTTTC
>CAYTQB010000060.1:17758-18852 GCA_964439615.1 uncultured Ferruginibacter sp.
TTTTGCATACGACGCATGGTACCATACATTTCAATGCCCTGGTGCCAGTCCACAGCTCCATCCTTATCTCCAAATGCAACCAGCAGCGGAGCTTTAATATTTACTGCATTGAACATGGGTGAATTTCTTTTGTGGTCTTCCAGCCTGTCGTACCAGGGGCCATCAAACCTTCCCTGGCTGGTCTCAAATATTTTCTGGTCGGGGGTACCGCTGTTCCAGTAAATAGACATAGACATGCTGATGAGGTCGGTAAGTGGCGCACCGGCGCAGGCAGCTTTGAACAGATCGGTTTGGGTGATAATAAATGAAGTTTGATAAGCACCCCAGCTATGCCCCATTAAACCAACTTTGTCTTTATCTATGATGCCTGTTTTTAAAACTTCTTCCACAGCAGGTACTACACAATTCACTGCACTCATGCCCGGGTCGTTAATGTCATACACTATATCGGGCCTGAAAATAAAATAACCACTGGTTGTAAAATTGCTGGTATTATAAGCGCTCCTGGAAGAAGGGTTAGTATACCCATGAACAGTGTTTGAAAGTATCTCATAGATATAAACGATCATCGGGTATTTTTTGCCGGCTTCATAATTGGCAGGATAAAAAAGTGCACCTTGCAATTTTTGTCCTTTTTTGCTTGTAAAACTCACCAGCTCACTTTTTCCCCAGTAATAATCCTGTTGCTGGGGATTGGTTGAAGCTACTTTCTCAGTTGTTACAAAATTGTCGCTGACATATAACTCGGGAGATACATTGTAATCAGCCTTTGTAAACGTAAACGTGTTGGCATCTTTTGCTTTTGTCAGCCTGCCAATTGCAAAATCATCGAAGATCAGTTTTTCAATTTTATTTTTCTCAAACTTATAATAGCCGGTCTTTTTTGATTTATCGCCATAGGCAGAAAAATAGATGGGTTTGCTGTCATCAATGAACGGGTCTTCAAAATCAAGCCTGTTTAACCTGAACATGATCTCTTCTTTTTCTCCATCAGTTATTTTCCTCGAACCCTTACCATCCGGTTTCAATCCCCAGGTATTGTACTCATCGTACACCAGCATTTCTTTATCTCCTTTTGTCCATCCGGCAAAACC
>CAYTQB010000061.1:0-1268 GCA_964439615.1 uncultured Ferruginibacter sp.
CTTGCAGGAAGTATTACAGCAAATGGTTGCTCGGCAATAACAGCCTATGGTGTTGAGTACAGCCTTACCAATGGTTTCCCTAATGGAACAGGTACTGCAGTTCCTTCTACCAATTTAGCCGGAGGTAATTTTTCATCTAATGTTACCGGGTTAACTCCCGGGCTTACTTATTATTATCATGCGTATGCTACCAATGGCGGTGGTACAGGTTATGGAGCACAAAATTCTTTTACTACTATCGCATTGACACCGGTTATAACGGTTACAGCACTTACATCATTTGGAAATGTTTGTATAAACACTGTTGCCGGTCCTAATTCATTTACCATTAATGGCACTAACCTCACTTCGGCCAACATAAACGTTGGACCGCTGAATGGGTTTAGTTTTTCAACAACTTCAGGCGGAACCTATACAGCATCATTGACTTTAGTTCAGCCCGGCGGACCTGTTTATTCGCAACAAATATTTGTGCAGTTCAGCCCTGTTGCTGTGCAGTCTTATAATGGAAATATTCCTGTTACAGGTGCAGGCGCTCCTGCTACCAGTGTAGCAGCAGTTGGCTCAGGTGTTAATACTGCGGCATCAGTTACCAGTGGTGCAGGTAGTGCCATTACACAAACTTCGGCAACCCTTGCAGGAGCCATTCCTTCTATTGGTTGTTCAGCAGTGACGGCATATGGAGTTGAGTACAGTATCACCAATGGTTTCCCTAATGGAACCGGTACTGCTGTTCCTTCAACCAATTTAACCGGCATTAATTTTTCATCGGGCCTCACAGGTTTAACCCCGAGCACTACATATTATTACCATGCGTATGCCACCAATGCAGGCGGTACATCTTATGGTACACAGGGTTCATTCACTACATCGGCACCGGTGTTAACCGTAACGCCGCTTACCGCATTTGGTGCAAACTGTATCAATACAACAGCAGGACCCAATTCATTTACCATAAACAGTAATGCAGTTCTTGCTCCTAATATTACAGTAGGACCTTTGAATGGTTATAGTTTTTCTACCACAGCTGCAGGAACATATACAGCTTCATTAAGCCTGGTACATCCAACGGGGGCATATACACAAACTGTTTATGTTCGTTTCAGCCCAACAGCTGTGCAATCATATAATGGTAATATTCCTGTTGGCGGCGGCGGAGCAGTTACAATTAATGTGGTTGCCAGCGGAAGCGGTGTTAACACAGCAGCAACCATTGCTACAGGAAATGCAACCGTACTTTCTCCGAGGTCTGTAACACTGGAAGGCAG
>CAYTQB010000061.1:1368-18754 GCA_964439615.1 uncultured Ferruginibacter sp.
CTTTTTCTAGCAACGTCTCTCCGCAAGCTTTGTGATGGGCTGAGGACGTTGCGTACTACGGAGCAATCCATCAAAATTTGTACATTTATATATGCCGGTAAAGCAAACCATACCATACCGCTTCGGAACATTCTTTATCACTTTCACCTGTACGGGGTGGCTACCAATAATTGAAAAGACTAGGGGATATGATATCATTTACAATTGGTTTACTCTTTTAAAGAACAATGGGCATTATATCAATGGCTATGTTATAATGCCTAATCATGTACATGCACTTATCAGTTTCACCGAAACTAAACAAAGCATCAATACCATTATTGGAAACGGAAAACGATTCATGGCCTATGAAATAATATCGAGACTGAAACAGGATAATGAAACATCATTACTTGCACTGCTTGCTGAAAAAGTTGAAACCAGGAGAAAAGAAAAAAATAAAAAGCATGATGTTTGGGAGTTGTCATTTGACTGGAAGGAATGCAGGAGTAAAGAATTTACAGACCAAAAGCTGGATTATATACACGCCAACCCGTGTTCAGGTAAGTGGGAACTTTGTAAAGATCCTGCAGATTATATGCATAGCTCGGCAAAATATTATTTAACGGGGGAACAGGGTATTTATCCGGTTACCCATTTTATGGAAATGGAAGATGTGGAATTTATAAAAAAAGGTATTGACCAATAATACGCAACGTCCTCGGCTCGGCTCAGGCTCGTAGAGAGACGTTGCTGGAAAAGAGGCATTTCTACCCATAACTTCGCTTTTTTTGTACAAGATAATTCACCAACCCGGTATTATACAGCCCTGTATATTCCATACAAAATAATGTGTCTGTGTCTGCTCTAACACCTTGTTGTTCCAGCCAGTGAATCATTTTCAAAAACCCTTCCGGCTTTTGAGAGAATTGCTGATGAATAATTTGAGAAGGATCTTCAACTTTCACCAGGGCTGCATCAAAATAAGTTTTAGAGATGTCAATACCGACAAAATTTTTTAATAACTTGCTCATACGTTTTACATTTTACATGTGAATGAATCAACCTGAAATTTTTGAACATATCAAGACCTTATAATGGGGCGCAATCCCTATTTTCTATTTGATTCCTGTTCAAAACAAACCAGCATAAGATTAGAACGTTGCATAGGCCTTAAAGTCTTGTCTCCGGATAATTCGCTTGTGCTGGCAGGTTGTTTCATAAAATTAAATATCCACATTGGGATGTGAATTGTAAAAGAAAAAAGTAGCAAAAAAGAAAAGTAGTAATAGTAATAGTGATTTACTTAAATCTTTGAAAGCAAATCTAAAGGTTTTCGGCTGGACTCAGACTCGAAGAGAGACGTTGCTGGAAAATGAATAATAATAATGGTAACCCACCATATAACCCAAACCCAACTAGTAACGTAAATGCAGGCAGCACAAAATTATACAAGCTTAATGGCAATACGGGTGACCGTAGTGGACTGGGCATTACGCTTAAAGTAATGACGGGAGATGTAATTGATATTTGGGGTAAATCCTATTATCATACCAATGGCTTCATCAATAACGGGTATTCCCTGACTTCTGTTTTAACCAGTTTTATCAATGCGTTTGCCGGAACGCCTGCAGTGGCCGGTTCGGGAAAAGATGTTACCGGTACACTGTTAAATAATTCCACTAATACTACAACCGGTCTGACTAACTGGCTCCAGAATAATGTGCCTACACCTAGCGACCGGCCAAAGGCCTATATCAACTGGATATTGTTTGACGAACAGTTCAGGCCGGTAATGAGCAACAGCGGCTTTGATGCGGTAGACGCAAGTTCAGATGTGTTAAAAGCTCATTACAATACCGTATCAATAACAAAAAGCGGGTATCTTTATGTGTATTGCAGTAACGAGAGTAACCAGGATGTGTTCTTTGATAATTTGCAGGTGATACATACCAGGGGCCCGTTGGTAGAAACCAATGAATATTACCCATTTGGCCTGCTTGCCTCCGGCATCAGTTATAAAGCAGCCGGAACGCTTGAAAATAATTACAAGTTAAGCAGTAATGAATTACAGGCTGGTGAATTTGCTACGGGCACTGGTTTGGAATTTTATGATTTTAATGCCCGGATGTATGATGCACAGATAGGGAGATTTATGGCGATTGATCCGCTGGCTGATTTTGATAACGGGCAATCGCCTTATAACTACGCCAGGAATAACCCAATATTTTATACAGACCCATCAGGGTTAGAGCCTGAGGAATGGGAAGAAGGAGAAGGTGAAGGAGAGACGAAAACGGTACAATGGAGGATAATCTATTCTGATCCTGAAGATGAAAAAGCAGAGCGGAGAATGGAAGATAGAGAATATGACATTAGACCTGAGGGTAAGGATGAAGACTACAATGATAATTCCGACGATGTCAATAATAGTAGCTCTGAAGGAGAAAACAAAGGATGGCCACCTCTAAGATTGGCTTGGAAAAGATTGTGGGATGGGTATAAAAAAATAGATCGGTGGGTGGGTGAACATGGAGGGGATTGGATAAATGAAAATATTAATTTTTTAACACCTGTACTGGAGACTGCTACAGGGAAAGAATTTGTAAAAGGCGGCCTTGGAAATGATAAACCGAGATTACAATCGGGAGGAGAGGTAATAATAAGTTTTTTTCCTGGTGGAAAACTAATTAATAAAGGGGCAAGAGGCTTATGGATATTAACGAAAGGAGGGGCATCAATTATTAAAAAGCATAATACTTGGGGGGATATATACAAAAGCAAATCTGACGGATTGTGGTGGGCAGTGGATAAATCAGGACACGGGGGAAGCAAATTTAAAGTCTTTAAAGAAAGGAGTACAGGTCTTGAATGGTTTAAAGATGCGGATGAGTTTGGAAACTTTATTGATGACAAACACAAAGGTCCAACAGGATTATTTATTCCTTGGGGCCATTTAAGTACAGTGAAATAAGTATGAAAATATTAGGCAAAATTGCAAATCAAGATTTTCCATTAGTATGGGCAAATCTTGATTTTTTTCCAGAAAGTAAAGGACATAAGGCTGAGGTATACCTTATTAAAAATAAAAGCATGATTGATGAATTAATCTTGATGTTTTACGCTCTTTTTCGTGGTGTAAAAAAAAATATTAAGATATATAACCACTCTTGGTGGGACTTTTGTTTAGATACTTGGGATCCCAATGGAGATAAGTACGATTATGAACTGGAAGGTAAGTCATCTGAAACAAAAGACTATTTAATAATGCTTAGAGAATCGTCCATTGAACAGGGATATTCAGGAATATGTAGTTGTAATGATTGGGACAAATTTTTGTCAATTGTTTTGACTTGTATTGTAACTCATAGAGCACCTTTTAGTCCAGTTTTTTATAATGTTGAAAATGACTTTTTTTTCTATTTTCATCATACTGGCAGTATAGGATTATATTATAAAATGAAAAATGAAATTGTTGTAAAAATATTAAATACTGCAAGAGATGAATACGACATAAGGTATTAGTTAAGCGGAGAGGTATTTAATATTACGTTACATTGCCTCGAACAAACACCTTTCTAAGTAGTTAACCCACTTTCAAACCCATTTGCTCAGACCCCTTGTCTCCTGAAAATGGCAAATGAATATTAATATCCCTTAACAAAATTCAATGAACTTGGTAATGGCGACTTTAATTATTGAAAGCTGGGTTTTATTAAATTACTGCTAGCAATCAAATGCCATCCTTCCCCCTGGTCGGTGTCATCACCGAACTGAATGTAGTGATAGAAACGCAGATAACACGGATTGAAACAGATTAACACAGATCTTTTTCTTTAACGACATTACGAGGAGGCACAACAGCCTGTCCCTGATTATTTCGGTAAAGTAATCTCCTGACTACGGGGCTGTCTAATAAATCTGCCGGACTGTGTCGGGACTTAGTATTACAAATGTTCTATTTTTAGTAACCTCAGCTTAGGTTTTTAAAATCCGGACACAGCCCGGGAGTATTAACGGGCATCAAGTCATCCGCCAACGGCGGAAGACCTGCGCCAGAGGGGGTCTAGTCAAGCGTTCTCAATAATGCTTCAATTTTAGCAGTATAAGCATTTCTATAACCAGACTGCAAGCTTTCATATCTGCTTTCAATTTGTCCAGAAAGGTTGGTGTTGTTTATTATATGTCGCAACACAGACATTATAATGATTTCAAGGTACCTTAGGTTTAACACGAGTATTCTGCCCATCTCATTAAGAAATAATTTGTCTTCCGGATTCCCTGAATAATATGATATACCTGCACTTAATTTAGGTAGATAAGTATGAGCTAATCCTTGTCTGAAAATTGTATTTATTATCTCTACTTCATTATCTGAGACTTGATACCCTAGATTTTGAGCATACTTGAAAAACTCACTAAAATTTTTTGAAGTATCACGAGAATTATTGTTGTTTCCGGCGAGATACCCTAAGAAATCTAATGTTGCGAAAAGTGAAGCTGCCAACGGAAGGGTTAATCGGAAAAAGCCACTTTCTGTATTCTCAATATCAAGCCGTGTTTTGATAATAAACTGCTGATAAAGTCCAGAAACTGAAAATCTTGGATTAATATTATGTTGTATGTCTGTCTCTTCTGCATTTTCACAGATCGATTTGATTTCTTTCAAATCTCCTGATAGATAGTATTCAGTCAGCTTAAGAAATGAATATATTTCAGATTCTTCTTTTTCCATGAACTTCTTTTGTTTGCTGCTAACACCTAAATATATGAAGTTTTCCTCCCTCAGTAAACCTCAAAACCCTGTAAGCCAAATGTAAAACTTCGTATCATGTTGGCACGGGCTCACTTATGTAGTTCTATAGACCAGCTAGGTCAAAAAAGCGCCAACCTGGCAGCAAACCCTCATTGGTATTATGTTTGTTACCTTGCAACTTAAATGATAAACTATGCAAAAAGGCAGTATACGTGTACAAACCGAGAACATTTTCCCAATCATTAAAAAATTCTTATACAGTGAGCATGACATTTTTTTACGGGAGCTTGTCAGCAATGCAGTGGATGCTAACCAGAAACTAAAGACACTTTCCTCAATTGGAGAGGCCAAGGGCGAATTGGGCGACCTGAAAATTGAGATCAAAATTGACAAGGACAAAAAAACACTGACTATCAGCGATACTGGCCTTGGTATGACCAGTGAAGAGATCGACAAATACTTAAACCAGGTGGCTTTCAGTGGCGCTGAAGAATTTTTAGAAAAATACAAGGGGCAAAATGAAGCGAATATCATTGGCCATTTTGGATTGGGCTTTTACAGCTCTTTTATGGTGAGTGATAAAGTGGAAGTGTTCAGTAAGAGTTATAAAGAAGGGAGCCAGGCAGTGAGATGGGAATGTGATGGCAGTCCTGAATTTATTTTAGAGGATACCCAAAAAGAAACAAGGGGAACCGATATTGTTCTTCACCTGAATGAAGAAAGTCAGGAATTTTTGGAAGAACACAGGATAGGATCGGTGCTGGAAAAATTCTGCCGTTTCTTACCTGTACCCATCTTCTTTGCCGCAGGCTCCGGTGGGGAAGATAAACAGATCAATAACCCCACACCGGCCTGGACAAAAAAACCATCTGAATTAACTACGGAAGATTACCAGAACTTTTATAAAGAACTTTATCCCTTTGGTGAGCCGCCCTTGTTCTGGATTCATTTGAATGTGGATTACCCGTTCAACCTTACGGGTATTTTATACTTCCCTAAAATAAAACAGAGCTACGAAATTCAGAAAGACAAGATACAGTTGTACTGCAACCAGGTTTTTGTTACCGATGAAGTGAAGGATATTGTTCCGGAGTTTTTAATGCTGATGCATGGTGTTATTGACAGTCCTGATATTCCATTGAACGTAAGCCGCAGTTATTTGCAGGGCGACCCTAATGTGAAAAAGATAAATGCACACATCACCAAAAAAGTAGCTGATAAACTGGAAGAAATATTTAAGACCGACCGCAAACAGTTTGAAGAGAAGTGGGAGAGTCTTGGCCTGTTTGTGAAGTATGGTATGATGACCGATGATAAGTTTTTGGAAAAGGCGAATAAGTTTCACATCATGGAAGCCTCCCTAAATCCCTCCAAAGGAGGGACTTTAGAAGAGACTGGGGAAACAAAAAGATTTTACACACTTGAAGAGTACAAGGTTGCGACTGAAACTCTTCAGAAAAATAAAGATGGCAAGCTGGTGATACTATATACCAGCAACCCGGTGCAGCAGGATGCATATATTCAGCAGGCAACTGAAAAAGGATACATAGTGGTGAAGCTGGAGACCATCATCGACAATGGTTTCATCAACCAGATGGAAATGAAATGGGAGAATGTACAATTCACAAGGGTTGACAGCGACATCATTGATAATATCATTGACAAGCAGGAGGGAGGCGATAGTGTGTTAAGTAAAGACGACGAAGCCAAACTGAAAGACCTGTTCTCTTTGCAGGTACCCGACCTTAATGTATCGGTTGAAGTAAAAGGGTTGAGTACTGAAGCGCCCCCCGTTGTGGCTACCAGGCCCGAGTTCATGCGCCGCATGAAAGATATGGCTGCAATGCAGGGAGGTATGGGAGCTTTTTATGCAAACATGCCCGATGAAGTTACGCTTACCGTGAATGGTAATCATGCTATTTACAAAAATGTGCTGGCCGAAGCGGAGAGGGAAAAGCAGGAGAAGCTTGTACACAACCTGGCCGACCTGGCTTTGTTATCGCAGGGTTTATTGAAAGGAAATAGTCTTACCAGTTTTATAAACAGGAGTGTGGAGTTGATGAGTTGAGGAAGGATGAAAATGGTTTTGTAAGTTTAGTGGGTTTAGAGTACAAACTTTGAAGCATATAATTTCAAAATAATGCAAATAAAACCACGAAGGCACTAAGGCACAAAGATTTCACGAAGAGTACTTTGTGTTACTTCGTGTCTTTGTGTCTTAGTGGTTCAAATTTCAAAACGTACCACTACCCAAAGCTTCGGCCTTTTTATTTTTCAAGAATAACAGCTTCCAGGTACTTCATTTTTTTACTGTGCCATGTTTCTTTGAATCCCTGGCTCGTGAAGAATTCTTTATGCAATGGATTTACATAAATGATGTACACCTTTCGTGGATGATGCTGTAAACTGTTCAGTATATTATCTGCCACTCCGCTCATAATTATTTCATCAAAGGGGTTGAAGAAAAAAATGCAATCCACATCAGCAGGTATCTCAAAATAAAAAGCATCATTATTAATGATGTCATATTGGAGTGCAGGGATCTTTTGTTTGGTAATGGCAAGATTATCTTTTGCAGCATCACACAACTCTTTTGAAAAGTCAATGCCCGTTACTTTTTTAAACCCATGGTGGGCGGCAATACACAAAGCCCTTCCTTTACCGGACCCTATATCTAGAAAATGATCTCTTACTGATGCCGGTAATTGTTGAAATATTTCTTCCAGGAAAGTATAGCTGACTGGCATGTATATGGTAGCATGTGTGATATCAATACCTTTATTCTCCAGCTTTTTCAGTTCGTCTGCGCCGGTGGTATTTATTCCATATTTTTTTTCACCAGCAATCTCCTGCATGATGATGTGCCAGGCGATACGGATATTCCAGTTATAGGCTAAGTAAAAAAAATATTTTATGTAGGAGAAGAGTTTCATTATTCACTGCTGCGGAGGTCAATGACTTTTAGTTGTAAGCTGGTAGTACCATTCCATTCATTCTCATCCAGCGTAAAAACAATGTCAACAGGTTTTTTCAAAAGTGAAAATTTACCAGCCAGGTTAAAACCGATCCCGGTAAAGCTGTATTTATCCTGTTTTATTACGAAACGAATATGTTCTTCTTTCACAATCTTTGAATAGCCGGTATCCACAACTTTCTTTGCAACAAAAACGGGCCTCATATTTTCGGGTCCAAAGGGCTCCATCTGGGAAATGATCTGGTAAAAACTCTGATTTAATGAGGCAAATGAGATTTCTGTGTCTATGATTATTTCAGGTATCAACAGATCAGGAGGTATCGTGGTTGCCACTACTTCTTCAAACTTTTTAGAAAATGCTTCAACATTTTCTGTTAATAAAGAAAGACCGGCCGCTGCAAAATGTCCGCCATAGCCAAGCAGGTATTCCCTGCAGGCATGTACGGCTTCATATAAATTAAAACCGGGCACACTCCTGGCACTGCCGGCTGCAACATCACCACTCTGGGTTAATACAACTGTAGGCCGGAAATAAGTTTCAATCAACCTGCTGGCTACAATGCCTACAACCCCTTTATGCCAGTGATCTCTGAATACAACAGTTGTTTTTTTATTTTTTAATGTCTCATCTGCATTTATCATTTCAAGTGCTTCGGCAGTAATGCTGCTATCTGCTTCTTTACGGTCACTGTTATCGCTATGCAGCATTTCAGCAAATTCAAGCGCTTTGTTATAATCATCCTCAATAAATAATTGAACGGCTTTCTTTGCATCATCCATCCTGCCTGCGGCATTAACCCGGGGGGCAATAACAAATACCACGTTATTGACAGATAATTTTTTTTGGATGCCGCCTAAAAAGATCAATGCTTTAATTCCCGGGTTGGGATTACTGTTGATCTTTTCCAGGCCATAGTAAGCCAGTATCCTGTTCTCGCCGGTCATAGGCACAATATCGGCAGCAATGGCAACAGCAACCAGGTCAATATAACAGAAGTAATGTTCCTCATCTATACTAAAATGCCGGGCCAATGCAGTGATCAGTTTAAAGCCAACGCCACATCCGCACAATTCTTTGTAAGGGTAATTGCAATCTGTTTGTTTAGGATTGAGTATCGCCACAGCTTCGGGAACTTCTTTGTCGGGTAAATGATGGTCACACACAATAAAATCAATAGCCAGGCTCTTTGCATATGCAATTAAGTCAACGGATTTGATACCGCAGTCCAGTGAAATGATCAGGCTGAAATTATTTTCTTTGGCAAAATCGATCCCCATTTTGCTTACTCCATACCCTTCCCTGTACCGGAGAGGGATATAAAAATCCATAAGAGCTGGTTCATAAATTTTGCAGAGAAAACGGTACATACAGGCAACAGAGGTGGTACCGTCAACATCATAATCACCAAAGACCAGTATTTTTTCTTTCTTCTCAAAAGCAATGAGTATTCGCTGTACTGCTTTGTCCATATCCTTCATCAGGTATGGATCATGAAGATCACTTAACTGGGGTCTGAAGTAGTGCCGGGCTTTTTCATAATTGTCAAACCCTCTCCCAGATAAAATACTACACAGGGCATAGTTAATTTTAAGTGAACCCTGTAAAGCAGTTACTTTTGTTTTATCAGGGTTTAATATTTTCCATCTTTTCTCCATTTTAGTATTTCCTGTCGGTTGTAAAGCGAACAAGGTCTTCCAGTGCTTTTCTTGCAGGGCTATCGGGAAAGCTGTAGAGTATTTCCAAAGCTTCATCGCGGTAAGTATTCATTTTAGCAGATGCATATTTTATTCCACCAACATCGGTAACTGTGTCAATGACAAATTTTACCTTCCTGGGATTTTTATTTTCATTTTTAATGATGTAGATCAATTCTCTTCTTGCAACAGCAGGCACATTATTCAACGTATAGATAAGCGGAAGGGTCAGTTTTTTTTCTTTTATATCGTTACCCGTTGGTTTGCCAATATCTTCTTTTCCATAATCAAAAAGATCATCTTTAATTTGAAAAGCGATACCCACTTTTTCGCCAAATAGTTTCATTTTGGAAGTTATCTCTTCATTTCCGCTTGTGCTGTAAGCGCCAATGGCACAGGCCGATGAAAGGAGTGAAGCAGTTTTATTACGGATGATCTCAAAATAAATACCCTCGTTCAGGTTTAGCTTTCTGGCTTTTTGGATTTGCAGTAATTCTCCTTCACTCATTTGTTTTACGGCGTCTGAAAGAATATGCAGATGACGGAAATCGTTATTAGAGGTTGCCAGTAATAATCCTTTTGACAACAGGTAATCACCAACAAGAACAGCTATCTTTTTATTCCAAAGTGCGTTTATTGAGAAGAAACTTCTGCGTTCCAGCGAATCATCAACCACATCATCATGTACCAATGTAGCCGTATGTAACAATTCTACTAAAGCCGCAGCCCTGTATGTACTTTCATTTATTTCTCCGTGAAGTTTTGCACTTAATAAAACAAATTTTGGCCTTAGTTGTTTGCCCTTACGTTTTATAACGTACTTCATTATTGTGTCAAGCAAGAGGGTCTCACTTTTAACAGCCTCAGCAAACCTTTTTTCAAAAGTATTTAACTCTTCTGCTATAATGTTGTTACTGGAGTCCATGAGTAAAGTGCCGGCAATATAACACAGCCGGTAGCCCTGTCAAAGTAATTTATTTATAACTTTTGCGTTTATGACTTGATAAAATCAAAGGTTTATCCTAAAAAACCCTAATTTTGGCGCAACGAAACCACAGCTACCTGTGTCTTGCTCTTAAATACAAATAAGGGAAAAATTAAGATTAACCTAAATAAATTATAAAAAAGTTTGATTATTAGGTAGTAATTGATATTTTTGCTCTAAATTAACAAATACCTATTAAAAAATTATATTAACTATTAAATTATGATAAGCAAAAAGTACAAATTCTTATTAGGGATAATGGCTTTATTTCTTTCAACAGGTGCATTTGCACAAGTTGGAGGAAAAGGAAGCGTTTACGACTCTTCTGTAGTCCCTGCTAAAAGAATGCCTCAGCAAAATGAGTTCTGGAATGGTTCATATAACTTTCCGGCTAAGCCACGCAATATGTGGGAAATTGGTGTTTCTGGCGGTATGTTCACCGTGAGTGGTGATGTTGCTGCTAAATTGCCAACATTGGGTTTTTCTGCACATGTAAGAAAGGCTTTTGGATACATATTTTCAATGCGCCTGCAGTATTTAAATGGTACAGGTAAAGGAATGAACTGGTTGGCTAGTGAGAACTTTGGTAAAAACCCTGCCTGGAATACAAACCTTCCGGTTGGCAAACGTTATTTTTCTCCCGAGCGCCTTACTAATGGTACTTTAGCGAATACTGACCATAATGGTAATACTTCTGCAACGAGGGATCGTGTATTTTATAACTACAAAGTTAAATTGCAGGATATCAGTTTGCAGGGAATTATTACTTTAAACAACGTTCGTTTCCACAAGCAGAAGACTGGTATGGTTATTTACGGTGGTGGTGGTGTTGGTGCTACATGGTTTAAAACCATGGTTAATGCATTGGATGCCAGTGGAAATCCATATAAAACTTTATTCAATTCTACAGCTAGTGGAACGCATAGCACCAGAAAAGATGTTTTAAAAACTTTGAAGGCTGGTATGGATAAAACTTACGAAACCGCTGCAGATAATGAAGGAGCCCGTAGACCTAAACTGGGTGACAATACCTTAAAACCATCTGGTACTGTATTGGCTGGTGTGGCATTTAAACTTAGTAACAGAATAAACCTTGCTATTGAAGACAGGTGGACCTTTGTTAAAACAGACCTGTTAGATGGTCAGCGTTGGCAGGAGCATGCTTATGGCGATGCGGTTTTAACCAGTGATTTCGATTCTTATAATTACGTATCTATTGGTTTGAATGTAAATCTCGGAGCTAAGTCTGTAGAGCCATTGTGGTGGGTTAATCCTTTGAGCTATGCTTATGATGAGTTAAGAAACCACAGGAACGTTAAAATACCTAAAAATGACTGTAATGATGCAGATGGAGATGGTGTTTGCGATCATTTGGACAGGGAACCAAATACACCAGCCGGTTGTCCGGTTGATACACATGGTGTAACAAAAGATACCGATGGTGATGGAGTTCCTGATTGTAAGGATAAACAACTTATCACTCCAACCGAGTGTCAACCAGTTAATGCTGATGGTGTTGGTAAATGCCCTGAACCAGAGTGCTGCAAAAATGCACAGGCTGTTAAGGACAAAGAACAAACCTGCCCTTGCGATTATCCTAGTCTCTCATTCAAAGGCAACAGTATAGTTCTTAGCGGAGATAACAAAGCAATGCTGGCTACAGTTGCTTCTAAACTGAAAGCTAACCCTAACTGTATGATTACAATTAACGGTTATCCCGAGACTTCAAAAGCTTCTCAGGCTAATTGCCAAAAGAGATTAGATGCTATTAAAATTTATCTGATTGAGAAAGAAGGCATTAGCGCTGACAGGATTACTACAAATTGCGAAGTTGGAGGTGGTGATAAAAATACAGTTGACGTTAAGTGTAATTAATTAATAAATAACATATTTCTAAATAAAGCAGCCCCCCTTTTGGGGGGTTGTTTTTTCTGCTAATATCCGGAAGCCTTTCTTTATCAAATCCTTAACTGAACATTTTTGGCAATTAGTTTATTTACCGGCATTTTTGAGTTAATTATGTTAATTTTGCGGTTCTTTATGAAAGTACTAAGTCTTTTTTTGGTGTCGGTATTATTGCTGACTTCTATGGTTTCCTGTAATAAATACAGCTATAATAAGGTGTCCAAAAGCAAAGATTATGAATATAAGCTTATAATGGCTGATAAGTTCTTTGCAGAGAAAAAGTATAAGAATGCCCAGGCGTTATATGAGGATCTGTTCCCTATTTTTAAAGGGTCTCTGAAGTTTGAGGAGTTGTATTATAAAGATGCATATTGTTTTTACTACATGAAAATGTATGCCGATGCAGAGAACCTCTTTAAAGGTTTCCTGGAAGTATTTCCCAACAGCAGCAAGGCAGAAGAGGTTGATTATATGCGTTCTTATTGTTTCTACAAACAATCTCCAAAACTTGAGTTAGAACAGGTAAATACGACCAGGGCAATGGGTATGATGCAAACCTTCATTAACACACATCCAGGGTCGTCAAGAAATAAAGAGGCTTCAGAAATTATAGATAAATGCAGGATTAAACTGGAGCAAAAAGAATTCCGGTCCGCTGAATTGTATTATAACCTGGGGCAGTACAGGGCTGCAGCCATAGCATTTTCTACGTTGACCAATAACTATCCCGAATCTGCAAAGGGTGAAGAGTATAAATTGAAAATAGTTAAGTCATATTATAAGTTTGCTAAATTAAGTATTGCTGAAAAGCAAATTGAACGATATGAAAAAGTGATAGATGAATATGAGGATTTTGTAGATCGTTTTCCGGAAAGCAAATTATTGAAAGATGCAGAAAATTATAGTAACCTAAGTCAAAATCATATTAAAGCTATAAAAAATGAGCAAACTCAGACGTCAGCTAAGCGCTAATACCAGTAGTGTGGTAGAACCAAAAAAATTATCGGATATTAAGGAAAAGACCGGTAATGTGTATGAATCTATAGCTATCATTGCCAAAAGGGCAAACCAGATCAATATTACATTGAAAGAAGAGTTGCATAATAAGCTTGAAGAATTTGCAAGCCATACTGATAGCCTGGAAGAAATCCATGAGAATAAAGAACAGATTGAAATTTCAAAGGCTTACGAACGTATGCCAAACCCGGCTTTGCTGGCAACAACTGAATTTATGGAAGATAAAGTCTACTTCCGTAAAAATGACGAGGATCTATTCAGCTGATTCCACTAATATTTTAGCTTCTTATTTAGTCAAGAAGTCATAATTTTAACCCGTCTCACGAAAAGTGAAACGGGTTTTTTATGTTAACCGGAAAGAATATTTTATTAGGAATAAGCGGGAGCATTGCAGCATATAAATCTGCTATACTAACAAGGCTCCTGGTAAAAGCAGGAGCTGAGGTAAAAATCGTAATGACCCCGGCAGCCAAAGATTTTGTAACACCACTCTCTCTTTCCACACTGTCAAAAAACCCGGTTCTTGTTGACCTTGCCGAAAATGATTCCTGGGCAAATCATGTTATGCTTGGCCGCTGGGCCGATATTATGGTGATAGCGCCCTTAAGCTGTAATACACTGTCTAAAATGGCGAGTGGGCAATGTGATAACCTGCTGATGGCTGTTTATCTTTCTGCCACCTGCCCGGTGGTAGTAGCCCCGGCAATGGATGAAGATATGTGGCATCATGCAACAACAAAAAAAAACCTAGAAACAATAGCTGGATTTGGAAACCACCTGATACCTGTAGAAAAGGGAGAGTTGGCCAGTGGCTTAATTGGCGATGGCAGGATGGCGGAGCCGGAATCAATTATAAAATGGCTGAATGGTTTTTTTTTGAATAAGTCTGAACTGAAAGGGAAGCATGTTTTAATTACTGCCGGACCAACCTATGAACCTATTGACCCGGTTCGCTTTATTGGTAACCATTCCTCAGGTAAAATGGGGGCGGCCATTGCTGAAGAAATGCGTATGAGAGGTGCTGATGTAACCTTGGTGCTTGGTCCTTCCGATATAAAAGTGAAGGGGGGTATTAAAGTGATTAAAGTAAAATCTGCCAGTGAAATGTTTAATGCCTGCGAAAAGATATTTCCAACATCTGATATTGCCGTAATGAGTGCAGCTGTTGCAGATTATACACCTGTTACAACTGCTAAAGAGAAAATCAAAAAGACCGAAAACGATTTTGCCGTACAACTTACCAAAACAAAAGATATTCTAAAACACCTCGGTAGTATAAAAACAAATGGACAAATATTAGTTGGGTTTGCACTGGAAACAAATAATGAAAAAGAGAATGCTATAAAAAAACTGCAGTCAAAAAATGCAGATTTGATCATTCTGAATTCATTAAATGATGCGGGTGCAGGTTTTGGACACGATACTAACAAAATCACTATTTTTGACAAGACCGGCAAAGAATATCCGTTTGAAACCAAATCAAAAAAAGAAGTAGCCATTGATATCGTAAATACAATTATTAAACTATTGCATGCGTAAGCTTATTTTTTTACTAATACTCATTCCTGTTTTCAGTGTCTCATATGCACAGGAATTAAAAGCCAATATAACTGTTGCAAGTAACCAGGTAGGAAATAATGTAAATCCAAATGTGTTTCGTACCCTGCAAACAGCTCTCAATAATTTTATTAATACCCGTAAATGGACCCCTGATAATTTTCAGCCGAATGAGCGGATAGAATGTAGTTTTTTCCTCAACCTTCAGCCTACCGGCGACCTTAATGTATACAATGCTTCATTAACCATCCAGGCTGCCAGGCCGGTGTTTAACACTTCCTATCTTTCTCCCATTATCAATTTTAAAGATGAGAATATAACTTTTAAGTATGTTGAATTTCAACAACTGGAATTCAATGAGAACAGGGTATCGGGTTCCGATGCATTGGTTTCAAACCTTACTGCTGTTATTGCCTATTATTCTTACATGATACTGGGTTTCGACTATGATTCATTCTCACTACGTGGAGGGGATCCTTATTTTCAAAAAGCACAAAATATTGTAAACAATGCCCCCGATGGCAGGAATATTTCCGGGTGGAAGGCTTTTGATGGGGTTCGTAACCGGTATTGGCTGGTTGAAAATATGTTGAACAGCAGGTACACCATCATGCATGATGTATATTATAACTATTACCGCCTGGGTATGGATAAACTATATGAGGATGAAAATGCTGCCCGGGTGGAAGTGATGAATGTGTTGAACCTGTTGAACAATTTTAATACAGATAATCCGAATAAAATGATCAACCAGTTCTTTTTTCAGGGTAAATCTACAGAACTGATAAAAGTATTTTCAAAAGCGCCTCAACAGGACAAGGCAAGGGCCTCTGAGCTTTTACAAAAAATGGACATCACCAATGCCCCTAAATATAAAGATGAATTGAAATGATGCGGAACTGCAATTTTTTTTTTTGTTTGATCATATTTATTTCCTGCGGAAACAAGAACAAAATACCCGAGGGTATTTTAAAGCCTGATGCTATGCAGGCTGTATTGTGGGATGTGATCAAAGCAGATGCCTTTACTGCCGAGATAATCCGGAAAGACTCCGCAAAGAAAACAGCAGATGTAAATTTGAAACTTCAACAGGAAGTTTTCGCTATTCATAAAATAACAAGGGAAAGTTTTTATAAAAGCTACGATTATTATAAAGAGAACCCCGGCAAACTGAAAGTGATAATGGATAGCATGATATTGCAGGCAGAAAGAAATAAGGCAAAGAATTTTAGAATAAAATAATAGAAGGAAACTGATATGAATAAAGTTTTCAATAATGCAACTGAAGCCGTTTCTGATATCAATGATGGTGCAGTTTTAATGCTCGGGGGATTTGGTTTATGCGGCATCCCGGAAAATTGTATAGCGGCTCTTGTTACAAAAGGCCCAAAAAATCTTACCTGCATATCCAATAATGCCGGTGTAGATGATTTTGGAATTGGAATGATGCTGAAACAAAAGCAGGTTAAAAAAATGGTTTCTTCCTATGTAGGTGAAAATGCTGAATTTGAAAGACAGTTATTAAGTGGCGAACTGGAAGTGGAATTGATACCCCAGGGAACCCTGGCCACACGTTGTATGGCTTCTGGGTACGGAATACCTGCTATTTATACTCCTGCAGGCGTGGGTACCGAAGTAGCCGATGGAAAAGAAACAAGGGTATTTAATGGAAAAGAATATTTACTGGAGTATGCTTTTAATGCAGATTTTGCTATTGTGAAAGCATGGAAGGGTGATACCGATGGTAATCTTATTTTTAAAGAGACTGCCCGGAACTTTAATCCGTTGATGGCAATGGCGGGTAAAATAACTATTGCTGAAGTGGAAGAACTGGTTCCTGCCGGTGAATTAGACCCTAATTATATTCATACACCGGGTATTTATGTTCACCGGATATTTAAAGGGGGGCATTATGAAAAAAGAATTGAACAGCGTACAGTGAGAAAAAGAAATCAATAATCTGATAGTAAACAACAATGGCATTATCAAAGGAGCAAATAGCTCAAAGAATAGCGAAGGAGTTAAAAGATGGGTACTATGTAAACCTGGGTATAGGTATTCCAACCCTCGTTGCCAATTATATTCCTAAGGGTATGAACGTGGTATTGCAAAGTGAGAACGGCTTGCTGGGTATGGGCCCGTTTCCTTTCGAAGGAGAAGAAGACCCGGATCTGATCAATGCAGGAAAACAAACAATCACAACCGTACCCGGCTCAGCATTTTTCGATAGTGCTATGAGCTTTGGAATGATACGTGCCGGAAAAGTTGACCTGACTGTTTTAGGCGCCATGGAAGTAAGTGAGAACGGAGACATAGCTAACTGGAAGATACCGGGCAAGATGGTAAAGGGTATGGGTGGTGCAATGGACCTGGTGGCAAGTGCGAAAAATATTATTGTGGCCATGATGCATACAAATCCAAAAGGAGAAAGCAAGCTTTTGCCAAAATGTACCTTACCATTGACAGGAGCAAAGTGTATTAAAAAAATTGTAACGGAACTGGCTGTGCTGGATGTAAC
>CAYTQB010000062.1:0-14765 GCA_964439615.1 uncultured Ferruginibacter sp.
CAGGCAAGGCCCGAGACCATCCATTCGCAAAAAGATTTTTCAAAGATCACAGAATATGTGATGGAAGCCGGCGCACAGCGAAAAGCGTTGGTAAAAGGTATTGCTGTTGGTGATAAGATAGGCGCCGGTAAGGTCTCCATTTTGTTCTCGTTGGATAAACGTGTTACGGAAGGTCATGAGTTCCAGGCAGGCGATGTGCTGGTAACTGATATGACCGATCCCGATTGGGAGCCCATCATGAAAAAGGCTTCGGCCATCATTACCAATAAAGGAGGAAGGACCTGCCATGCAGCTATTGTGGCAAGGGAGTTGGGAGTGCCTGCCATCGTAGGCTGCGGCAATGCTACTGATATTTTAAGTACAGGGCAGTTTGTTACTGCTTCCTGTTGTGAAGGCGATGAAGGAATTGTTTATGATGGCGATATCCCATTCAAAAAAAATGAAACAGACCTGAAAGACCTGCCAAAGGTGAAGACACCCATCATGCTCAACGTAGCATCGCCAAACCTGGCTTTCCGTTTTTCTCATTTACCCAATGCAGGCGTTGGGCTGGCCAGGGAAGAATTCATCATCAATAATTTCATACAGGTGCACCCGCTGGCTTTGATGAAGCATAAAGAAATGAAAGATGCCGAGTTAAGCGCTTCGATCAAAAAAATGATCCGTGGTTTTGAAAGCGAGGAGGATTTTTTCATACAGAAGCTGAGCTATGGTATTGCAAAGATTGCAGCGTCATTCTATCCCAACAAAGTGATTGTTCGTTTCAGCGACTTCAAAAGCAATGAGTATTATAATTTACTGGGAGGAAAATATTTTGAGCCGCATGAAGAGAACCCGATGATTGGATGGCGTGGTGCCAGCAGGTACTACTCAGATAAATACAAAGAAGCATTTGGTTTAGAATGTAAAGCCATCAAAAGGGTAAGGGAAGAAATGGGATTAGATAATGTGGTGGTGATGATACCATTTTGCCGAACGGTGGATGAACTGCATAAAGTACATGAAGTGATGAAAGAATATGGCCTCGAAAGAGGTAAGGCAGGACTGGAACTTTTCCTGATGGCCGAGATACCTTCCAATATCATCATGGCCGAAGAGTTTGCAAAACACATTGATGGCTTTTCCATAGGTTCCAACGACCTTACTCAGTTAACACTGGGCCTCGACAGGGATTCGTCACTGGTAGCACATTTATATGATGAACGCAATCCTGCAGTGAAGCAGATGCTTCGCATGCTTATAGATACTGCCAAAAAGATGAAGGTAAAAGTAGGTATCTGCGGACAAGGTCCTTCCGATTTCCCTGACTTTGCACAGTTTCTGGTTGAGTTGGGGATTGACAGTATCTCTGTAACACCGGACTCGGTCGTGAAAACCTACAAAGCGATTGCAGAAGTGGAGAAAGGGATGAAATAAATAGTTTTAACGAAACCCTCGACAGCGTTTATAAACCCTGTCGGCGAATGATTCACAAAAAAAATATACGATTATATAAAACCGCCGTCAGGGCATGGAGCCGCTGACAGGGTTTTAGAGTTTGGGTAATGGGACTGTTTACGGTATTTTTGCATCGCAATGAACAAACCCAAACGATATTTAATTACTTCTGCACTTCCGTATGCAAATGGGCCTAAGCATATCGGCCACCTGGCAGGAGCCTATTTACCTGCAGATATATATGTACGCTACCTGCGTGCCCAAAAAGAAGATGTGGTTTATGTATGCGGCAGCGATGAACACGGAGCCGCCATCACCATACAGGCCATGAAAGAAAATACCACTCCCCGTGCCATCGTAGATAAGTATCACGCCATGCTCAAAAGCAATATGGCTGACCTGGGCATTTCCTTCGATATCTATCACCGTACTTCCGAACCGATACATCACGAAACAGCACAGGAATTTTTTACAGCACTGAACGATAAGGGTGACCTGGAAAAAAAAGAAAGCGAACAGTTCTACGATGAACAGGCAAAAACTTTTTTAGCCGACCGCTATATTGTAGGAACCTGCCCGGTATGTGGTAATGAAAATGCTTACGGAGACCAGTGCGAAAAATGCGGCACCTCGTTAAGTCCTGAACAATTAATTAATCCACGCAGTACACTAAGCGGCAACCCGCCAACAAAAAAGACTACGACGCATTGGTACCTGCCTTTGCAAAAACATGAGGACTTTCTGAAAGAGTGGATACTCAAAGAACATAAGGATGACTGGAAAACAAATGTTGTTGGCCAGTGCAAGAGCTGGATAGACCTGGGACTGCAAGCCCGTGCTGTAACCCGTGACCTGGACTGGGGAGTTGCATTACCGGCATCTGTAGATGGAGGAAAAGGCAAAGTATTGTATGTATGGTTTGATGCACCTATTGGTTATATCAGTGCAACCAAACAGTGGGCGCTTGATAATGATAAGGATTGGAAACCCTATTGGCAGGATAAGGATACCAAGCTGGTTCATTTCATCGGCAAGGATAATATTGTTTTTCATTGTATCATCTTCCCGGTAATGCTGAAGCTGCATGGAAATGTATTACCCGATAATGTACCCAGTAATGAATTCATGAATCTGGAAGGAGATAAGATGAGCACCAGCCGTGGATGGAGTATTGAGATGGATGACTATATAAATGATTTTGTAATGAAAGAGAACCTGCCTACCGGACAGGCAGGTGGTGGTGATATGCTGGTTGATTCATTGCGATATTATTTAACACAGATAGCTCCTGAAACAAAAGACAGCGAATTTACCTGGAAGGGTTTCCAGGATGCGGTGAACAGTGAGTTGGTGGCCATCTTTGGTAATTTTGTAAACAGGACATGGGTATTGATGCACAAACTTTGTAATGGCAAAGTTCCCAAACTGCATATTGATATAATGGATGATAAGGACAAGCAACTGCTTGAGGAGATTCAACATTCAACATCCAACATCCAACACTATATAGAAGAATATAAATTCAGGGATGCGCTGTTTGAAGTGATTGACTTGTCCAGGAAGGGTAATAAATACATGCAGGAGAAAGAACCTTGGATCGTAGCCAAACAAACAACGACCAACGGCCAACCCACTCCAGAGGCTCAGAAAAGTATTGACAACTGCCTGCACATTTGTTTACAGCTAACCGCAAACCTGGCTGTTCTTATCAATCCGTTCCTGCCATTCACCGCAAAAAAAATGTGCTACATGATGAAAGTGGTAGATAAGATGCTGGATTGGGACAATGCAGGCAAAGCAAAACTATTAAGCGAAGGATATTCTTTAAGAGCGCCTGAATTGTTGTTCAGGAAAATTGAAGATGATGAAGTGAAAGCGCAACTGGAAAAATTAAAAATTAAAAGTTCAAAATTAAAAATGGAAAATAATTCAAAAACAGAGGCAACAAGCGATAGTCAACCTCAAACCCCAGACCTCAAACCTCAAATTGAATTCGATGATTTCGCAAAGATCGATCTGAAGGTAGGTACCATTCTCTCTGCCGAAAAAGTGGAGAAGGCCGATAAATTGCTGAAACTTTCTGTTGATCTTGGTTTTGAACAAAGAACAATCGTAAGTGGTATTGCCATGCACTTTAAACCCGAAGAAATTCTAGGCAAACAAGTGGTGGTAGTGGCAAACCTTGCTCCACGTAAAATGAGGGGTATCGAAAGCCAGGGAATGATACTGATGGCAGAGGATAAAGCAGGTAAACTTCATTTTGTGAGTCCGGCAAGTGTCATCGATGCCGGGAGTGGAGTAAGCTGATAACATGAAGTGTATAAAAAATTGGATGCTGATCACTATATGGTCAGCATTTTTTGTATCTTAAAGTAGCCTGAGATTCTTTATTCACACCTGTAAAACTGCAATTATGAAAAACAAGAAATTATTAAGCATTTTTTTTATTGCATTCGCTCTCCCTGTATTTGCACAAGACGCCGACCTGTCATTGATACCATACCGCCTGGGGAACGTATGGGGGTATGCAGGTCCTGATAAGAAAATTGTGATTGCCCCTGTGTATGAAGAGGCCGAATTTTTTTCAGAAGGATATGCCGCAGTAAAAAAAGGAGGTAAATATGGGTATATCAATAAGGCAGGTATAGTAGTGATCCCATTTAAATTTTTTGTAGCTAAACCATTCAGGGTTGGATATTTTGCTAAAGGAGCAAAGATTGTAACGGCAGATGATATTGATGATAATCAGAAAGCGATACTGTTTGCCCCGGCCTCACTGCGGATCGATGGATACGAAATATGCATTGATACAAAAGGCGTCGCCATGAAAGGGTGCCCGGCCATTCCCGAAAACAGTGCGCCTGATATAAATAAGGCTTCAACCATTGTTACCGAAAAAAATTATAGTACGGTTAAACAAAACGACATCTTCGATAAGATCGTTGACGATTATAAAATACCTGGTGTGGAAGACAATTATTATATCGCTGTGAAAGGAACTAATTATGGGGTTTTTAATAACAAGTTTGAGGTCATGGTACCCTTTGAATATTCAATGATTAAAAAATGGGAGATCAGCAACTCGGTTTACCTGGAAGTACAGAAGCCCGAGGGGAAGGGTTTACTTACAGGTAACGGGGCAGCATCCATTACATCAGATAACAACGTTTTCTCAGTGGTGAAGGCTGTAGATAGCAAATATTATATCATTGCAGGTAAGAACGGTAAAGTGGGGATCAAGGATGTAATCAATAATGATGTGCTTCCACCGAACTATACAGATATTGTTTATATACCTGCCGGGGGCTTTGTTTTAACGGGAGATAATAACCTGAAAGGTTTCCAGTTTTTAAACGGCTATATGCTTGAACCGAAATATGCTGCAATAAAACCTGTAAAAGGAGGGGAATATGTGAACATTACTTCGCTGGCCGGGAGATCGGGATATATCAATAACAGGGGGGATGAATTTTTTGTGGATTAGTTATTTTACCTGCCTGCTTTTATAATGCGAACCTGCTTTTTGAATAAATGCTTTTACCTGTATCGTCAGTTTGGCTAAAACAGCCGAGGCATTTTTATCGGGTAAAAGATTTTCTTTCAATGCTTCGTCTTTTTTATAATTGAAGAGGTACTCTGCTTTATCGGTGATTACGTTAAATCCCAAAACATAAGAACTATCGGTTACCTGGTATAAATAACTGTTTGGCTTGGCAAATACAAGCTGTTTGATCGAACTGCTATCCAACAGGTTTCCACCGTAAGAGATGATACTGTCTTTGTACCCGGCAGTTGCTAAAACAGTTCCCATGATATCGAACTGACTCACCATGCTATTGTTTATTTTCTTTTCATTTACGGAAGGGTCATAAATAATAATGGGGATTTTATAGCCTGAGAACGCATTATATTCTCCTTTAACGCCCTGTGGAAACATCCAATGGTCGGAACAGAAAATAAAAGTCGTATTCACAAACCAGGGTTCTTGTTTAGCAGCAGCAAAAAACTGCTGCAGGCTATGGTCATAATAACTCATGCTTTTCATGGGTTCTGTATAGTTGCCCGGGAACTTTACAGAAAAAGAAGCAGGCAGGTCATATGGGTAATGCGTGGAAACATTATAATTGATCGCAAAAAAAGGGTGAGGAATTGTATTGATCTTCTTTTGCATAAAATCCAAAACATACTCATCCTGTAAGCCCATGCTGTGTGCCGGCAGGTTTTTGTAGTTGGGAATGTCTTCTTTACTGTAATACTTATCAATACCCAGCCAGTTCATACATTTGGCAAAACCAAAATTGTCATAGTTATCCCCGATACAGAAAAAAGAATTATAATTATTTTTTTTCATTGCTGAGCCTACTGCAGTAACCGGCATATTTACAAATGACGAATGATAAACCGGTATATCGGAAAGTGTGGGAATGCCGGTAAGTATGGCCGTAATTCCCTTGTTCGACTCATGGGTATAGCCAAAGGCATTGCTGAAAAAAGTGCTGTGCTGCAAAAGTGAATCCAAAAAAGGCATCCTCACTTTGAATTGACTGGCAGGATCAAAAAAATCATACGGCACACTTTCCATAATGAAAAGCACAATATTCTTTTTGCCTGCAACTGCATTGCCTGTTTGCAGCATCTTTTTCAGCGGAAAAATAGAATCACACACAGCAGGTATAAAATATTGTTTTTGCTTTACATCTTCCCCGCTTCTGAAAACTGAGTATACAAACGTATGAAAGGAGTTTTGAACAACAGGTAACTGGCTGCTTTTTATATCGAGCAGGGGATAGGCAGGTATTAAAATCTTGCTGAAGCTGTTTTTAAATATCAAGGCCGAGGCAATCAATAAAAGAAAGACAGCCGTTACCAGGTTACAATACCTGCCTTTTGAAAATGAATTAAAAAATCTTTTGTGCAGTAACCAAACCAGGGCTATAGTTATAATTATTGCTGCAAAAAAAGAGATTATAATAAAAATGCTTTGATGAAACAACTGCTGGAAAGGATGCTTCAACACATACAACAGGTCGGCATTGGCTCGCTGAAAATGAAACCGGAAATAAAATACATCAGCCAGGTTAAGTAAAATGGCAAAACTGTTCAATAAAACAAATACAGGCACAACTACCCAGGCTGATATTTTTGTTGACAGAAGTCTGCCTGCCTGTAATAAGAACAGGAAAAAAACATTGATGCCTGAAATGATGAGGATATCATACAGTAAAGACCATTTTATCAGCTTAATTTTACTGAGCTCCGGATAAGCTGTTTCGGCGCCGCTAAATAACAGGGAGTAGTTGTAGTTATAAAATACTATTTTTAAAACGGAATGTATTAACAACAGGCTTACAAAAAACGAGATAAAAGCTTTGTTATTTTGCCAAACAGCCTTACCGGAAAAAGATAAATAGTTACTTTTCATACAACCGAATGTTCATGCTGCTGAACTGGATCTTTAAAAACAAATATAAGCTAATGGTTCTTATCGTTAGCCTGTACCTGTTTGCTGATGTGGCAATGCATAGAGGATTGACGAGGGTTTTGTTTCCCAAAAAGATTACTGTTTTTGTAAATAGTGCAAAGTTTCAGGAAACGCATTTTATAACTAACATTGATAAAAACTGGATCAAAGGAGTGAATTCTGTTGAAAAACTGAAGGATAGACTCAATACAAATACCAGTGGAATGGAATGTGATGTGTATTTTGATACAGTAAAGAAAATATTCGATCTACATCATGATATTGACAATTCTACAGGCCTGGACCTGGAAACCTTGCTAAAGGAATATCAGCAGCTTAATTTACAAGCAAGTATCTGGATTGATTTTAAAAACCTGAATGATTTTACCGTAGCTCCTGCATTGAATAAATTGATACAATTGCGAGAAAAGTACCGGCTTCAAAATAAAATATTAGTAGAATCGAGTAGGGCCGATCTTTTAAATAAATACAATGAGAAAGAATTTTATACGTCTTATTATGTACCTATGTTTAATCCTTATTTACTTGACGATCGAGCATTAAAATTTTATGCGGACAGCATTTACAAAGCTATAAGCTACTCATCTGTAAATGCATTATCAGGATACTATTTTCAATACAAATTTCTGGCAAAAAATTTCTCAGGCTATGATATTTTACTTTGGGCACCCAATGACCGATTCAGCCTTATGAACTGGCTATTCAAAAAAAAGATTGACACAGATCGGGATGCCTTTATTGTGTTGTATCCCTGATTTTTGCTAAGAATTGTTTTATTTTCTGCATAATCAAGAATGTCTTAATTTCGATTTTACAAATAGTTGTTTAACTAACTAATTGTAAATTTTGCTCACAGATAACACTGATTTGCACAGAATGGAATTAAATGACCTGACATATCAAATAAGAGGTGCAATTTATAAAGTACATTCTACGCTTGGCCCGGGTTTGTTTGAGAGTGTTTATGAAGCAGCTCTTATTTATGAATTAAAGCAATTAGATCTTGCCGTGGAATCACAGGTCTGAATTCCGGTAATGTATAACGGAATACAACTTGAATTAGGATTTAGATTAGACATTTTAGTAGAGAATACAGTAATTATTGAGATCAAATCTGTAGAGACTTTACTAAATGTTCATAAAAAGCAATTATTGACTTATTTAAAATTGTCAAGTACAAAAATCGGTATTTTAGTCAACTTTAATGTAGCAACCTTAATCAGCAAAGAAAGTTTAATCAGAATAATAAATTGATCTGTGTACTTCTGAGTAATCAGAGAGAAAAAATAAAAAATCATGTCAAAAAGAATAATAAAAAAGGTAGCTGTTTTAGGCAGTGGGGTAATGGGCAGCCGTATTGCCTGTCATTTTGCAGGTGTGGGTTTGCAGGTGCTTTTACTCGATATCATGCCCAAGGACTTACCCGCAGATGCTAAGAATGCCGAAAGGAACAAAATTGTAAATGATGCATTGACAGCTGCGGTGAACTCTAACCCGTCTCCGGTTTATACGCAAGATGTAATCAAAAAGATCACTACCGGCAACTTTACCGATAACATGAAAGACATTGCAGATTATGACTGGGTGATTGAAGTTGTTGTAGAGAGGCTGGATATTAAACAATCTGTTTTTACCGAGGTAGAAAAATACCGCAAGCTGGGAACATTGATCACTTCTAATACATCGGGCATCCCCATTCACATGATGACGGAAGGAAGGAGTGATGATTTTAAAAAACACTTTTGTGGTACACACTTTTTTAATCCACCGAGATATTTAAGGCTGCTTGAGATAATCCCTACGCCACATACCGATCCGGAGGTCGTTGATTTTTTAATGCACTACGGTGACCTGACTCTTGGTAAAACGACTGTGCTATGTAAGGATACACCCGCTTTCATTGCTAACCGTGTTGGTGTTTTTGGTATGATGGCCATTATGAATGCCATGGAAAAATTACAATTGTCAGTTGATGAAATTGATGCACTTACCGGCCCGGTTATTGGCCGCCCTAAGTCTGCAACATTCCGTACTGCCGATGTGGTGGGCATTGATACACTTGTAAAAGTTGCCAAAGGCGTTGCAGATAATTGTCCCACTGATGAAGCCAAAACAGTATTTGCTATACCATCATGGTTAAATAAAATGGTTGAGAATAACTGGCTGGGTGATAAGACCGGGCAGGGGTTTTTCAAAAAAACAAAATCAGCATCAGGTGAAAAAGAAATCCTCACCCTGAATTTGCAGACATTAGAATATGGAGCAAGGCAAAAACCAAAGTTTGCCACACTGGAAACAGCCAAGCCAATAGAAGACCTGAAGACAAGAATAAAAGCATTGTGCGCAGGTACGGATAAAGCGGGTGAATTCTATCGCCAGTTTCATTACAACCTGTTCTCTTATATCTCTCACCGCATTCCTGAAATAAGCGATGAATTGTACAGGGTTGATGATGGTATGATGGCAGGTTTTGGCTGGGAGATTGGGGCTTTTGAAAGCTGGGATGTATTGGGTGTTACCAAAACAGTTGAAGCTATGAAAGCAGCAGGATATAAAGTTGCCGCATGGGTGGATGAAATGATTGCGGGAGGTAACACTTCTTTTTATAAGGTAGAAAACGGCAAAAAATTATGTTATTCCCCTTCAGCAGGGGCTTATCAAATCCCCCCTTCGGGGGGCGGGGGGGCTGCATTCATTGTGATGAAGAATTTTGAGAACGAAACCGTTTGGAAAAATTCGGCATGCAGAACTTATCACCTCGGTAATGATGTGCTGGGACTGGAATGGTACACTAAAATGGGCAGCATCGGTGGTGAAGTGCTTGAAGGAGTTCAAAGATCAATTGCACTGGCAGAGGATAAATACAAAGGACTGGTCATTGCTAATGATGGCGCTAATTTCAGCGCAGGCGCAAATGTGGCCATGATATTTATGATGGCTATTGAACAGGATTATGATGAGATTGATATGGCCATCAGGCAATTTCAAAATACAATGATGAGGGTGCGTTATTCTGGTATTCCTGTTGTGCTTGCACCACATGGCCTGGCATTGGGTGGTGGTTGCGAAATGAGTTTGCATGCAGATAAGGTTATTCCTGCAGCAGAAACATATACAGGCCTGGTGGAAGTGGGTATTGGTGTTATTCCCGGTGGCGGCGGAACAAAAGAGTTTGTGTTGAGAGCAGCAGATGAAGTACATAGCGGTGAACCGGATACCATTCCTCTGCAAAACCGTTTTCTCACTATTGCTACTGCAAAAGTGGCCACCTCAGCGCAGGAGGCATTTGACCTGGGTATTTACCGAAAAGGAAAAGATGCGGTAAGTATGAATTTGGGAAGAAGAATTGCAGAAGCAAAACAGGCAGTGATTGAAATGTATGATGACGGGTATCTAATGCCGGTACAACGTAGCGATATCAAAGTGCTTGGCCGGTCTATGCTGGGTGCTATGCATGCCGGCATCAATGGCATGTGGCGGGGCAACTATGCAACCGAACATGATGTTACTGTGGCAAAAAAATTAGCCTATGTGATGTGTGGTGGTGATCTGAGTGAACCAACCCTGGTAAGTGAACAATACCTGCTTGACCTGGAAAGAGAAGCATTCCTAAGTTTGACAGGAGAAAAGAAAACGCTGGAAAGGATACAGTCTATATTAAAAAGCGGTAAGCCATTGAGGAATTAATGTGTAGCCCGACAATTGATTTATAATATGGGAGAAGCTGAACTTCGGCCGGATAATAATGTACTCATCATTCATGCTGTGCTTATCTTTTATGGCGATGCCGCCAATGATAGTTTAAGTTTTCAGATTGCAAAAGATATAGAAGACCATTGGAACGAAGCGGGAGGGACAGTACGAATTAAAAAAAGGCTATACAATGTATCGTTCAGCATAAAAGGTCTTTGCAACCAGTCCCTCACTCCACCCGAAGTGTATGAGAATACTGACCCCCGAAATAATTATTTCCGGATAGAAGAATATGCATATGGCAATATTTCATTTGTTGATGCCATCAATTCCAATACCGGCTATTTCAAACTGGAAAACCTGCTGAATAATTCCACCACTGCTGCTCATGAATTTGGACACACTATTGGGCTTGACCATCCACATTATCTTGACATAAGAGGAAAAGGAACGCCCGGCATCATGTATCCAAGAGGTACATTGGTTGATCCGCAATTCCAGTACTATCCTGATGTTGCTCCCGGAGAAAAAGGCGGAACACTCAATCCCTTCACAAGAAAAGTGCTGCAAGCAGATATTGATGATCTTCGCCTTGACAGGCTTGATTTTACTGAACATGGGTTTGCCGTATTGGGCGATTTTACTTCTGTATGGCACGAAAAACATTTGCCCTGATATTCCTTATCAAATTTCATTTATCTTCATGCCTGATTATTGTTTAGCCATGTCAGTACTCAGCATCGATAACCTCACCAAAAATTACCGGTCAATCAAAGCATTGGATAATGTAAGCTTTGCTGTCCCACCAAAAACCGTATTTGGCATTCTTGGACCTAACGGAAGTGGTAAAACAACCTTATTGGGTATTGTGATGGATATTTTGAAACCATCAAACGGTAGTTATAACTGGGGTGGTGAACAAAGTACCAATGCAATGCGTAAGAAGATCGGTACTTTACTGGAGACTCCTAATTTTTATCATTACCTCAGCGGTGAAGACAACTTAAAGATAGCAGCAAGAATCAAGGGCAGGGGAGAAGATGATATTCCAAAAGTATTACAAATGGTTAACCTGTATGAACGCCGCAGGTCAAAATTCAATACTTACTCACTGGGGATGAAACAAAGGCTGGCTATAGCTTCTACTTTATTAGGTAACCCTGACATTTTAGTATTTGATGAACCAACCAATGGATTAGACCCTGCGGGTATTGCTGAGATAAGAGAATTGATTAAAGACCTCAACCGTCAGGGCAAAACCATTATTATGGCAAGCCATATTTTGGATGAGGTTGAAAAAGTTTGTACTCATGTAGCTATTATTCAAAAAGGAGTTTTAAAAACAGTGGGCTCTGTTAACGATGTATTAAATACTTCGGGAACACATTCGCTGAATAGTGTATTGATAGAATTAAGCGCTGCAGATAATACCCAGCTGAAAAATATTTTACAACAAATGAACGGCCTGGAAAGTATTGTTGATACGGAAAATGGCATTGAGATCGTTTGTCCTGATAATATTACTGCTGAACGGGTAAATAAATATTGTTTTGAAAAAGGAATAGTGCTTAATAAGCTTAATGTGAAAAGAAAATCACTTGAAACAAGGTTCCTGGAGATCACCGGTAAACAAAGTGACCGTTAAAACAGTATAACATACCATGATCGAACTTATTAAAATTGAATGGCTGAAATTGAAGGGATATATTGCTTTCAAAGTGATGGCAATCTTCTTTGGGGTGGGTGTAGTGGCACTTAACTATATCATTTTTATCGTAAATAAGAATATTGTAAAGAATGTGCCGGTAGCCGGATTGGTATCCTTTTCGCCATATAATTTTGATATGACCTGGCAAAGTACCAGTTATGCAACGGGTTTTATCCTGCTGTTGCCGGCCATGCTGCTGATGCTGCTTTTTACGAATGAATACACCTACAAGACCCACCGGCAGAATATCATTGACGGGTTGAGCAGGCGGCAGTTCATAAGCGTAAAAATTGCCATGGCTTTGATATTTGCGCTGGTATCAACGGCACTTGTTCTTCTTACAGCATTTTCATTCGGGCTTGCTTCGGGCACATCTTTTTCATTACACGGGATCGAATTTGTTGGATATTTCTTTTTAAAAGCACTGACGTATAACCTCATCGCTGTTCTCATCTCGGTACTGGTAAGGCGTACCGGGTTTGCCATTGGTGTGTTCTTCATATACATGGGTGCAGAGAATATCCTTTCACAACTGCTGAATGTGTGGAGCATCAAGATATTATCAGAGAGTAAAAAGGACCTTGGAAATTTTGGTGATTACCTGCCTATGAATGCGGCAGACAGCCTGCTTGCTTTCCCGGATAATCCTGTAAAGAGCCTGAGTAAATCAATCATGCCTACCGACTATACATGGATAGCACTCAGTTTAGCCGTGTTATACCTGGCATTATTTTATTTCTGGTCACGCAAAAAATTCGTCACTGCGGACCTTTGATGCTCTCCAGGTCAAATAATGCTGCATCAATGGTTGAGAAGTTAAAGGCAAATCCTGCATCCATTATCTTTTTACAACTTACAGTTGCACTCTTCAACACTTCAATGCTTCTTTGCCCCATCATGATCTGCAGAACAAATGCAGGCACATGAAACGGGATGAAAAATTTCCCCTTCATTGTTTTAGCCAAAGTAAGTGTGAGTTTTTTGTTTGAAACGGGGTGCGGCGCCACAGCATTATAAGTTCCCCTGAGATTTTCGTTTTCTATGGCATAAATAAACAGCCTGCACAGATCATCAATATGTATCCAGCTTACTATTTGTTTTCCAGAGGCCAAAATAGCTGCTATACCAAAGCGGATTGGTTTTTTAAATTCCGCTAATGCTCCGCCTTCGTTACTGAGGACTATTCCTGTTCTCAACTTCACCAACCTTTTTCCAAGAGCGACAACAGGCTCAATACTTTCTTCCCACAGCCTGCAGGTTTCACCAATGAAATGCCCATCAGCTGGATCAGATTCAGAAAATGCTGTTACGGGTTCTTTATCCCGTCCATACCAGCCAATGGCGCTTACACTGACAACTGATTTAACGGAATTGCTGTTGTTTTTTAAGGCATCAATGATCAGCCGGCTGCTTTCCGTACGGCTTGCTACAATCTCATTTTTATATTTTTCGGTCCAGTTTTTTTCCACTACCCCCGCCCCGGCTAAATGAACAATATGATCTGCCTGCTGCAAGGCAGAAACATCGATCTCTTGCTTTTCCACATTCCAGTTTGCATAACTGATGCCCTGGTCCGGTTGTTTTCTGCTGCTGTTCCTTGTTAAAATAATTACCCTGTAACCCTTTTGCAGCAGGGCTTTTGTAAGGGCGGTGCCAACCAGCCCGGTTCCACCTGTAATTAATACTGTAGGCATTCTATAAAAAATGGAAGTAATTATGTAAAAACAAATATCTCAACATCTTTGTTCAGTGTTATACCAAATGAAATTTCATTCCAGGCCAATTGAGTATGTTGAAATTTCTGACATAGCCTTTGTGAGTTGGCATTTGGTAAATACCGGTTGTATGAATTTAAGGATTTAAAGAATGGCATATCGGTATAATTTACTGCCATTGGGTTTTAAATCGTAATTTTAAAGTCAAAGATTTACCTGAATGAACCGTTTTTGTTATATCCTTTTTGTTTTGCTCTTTGTGCCGGTCATTCTTTTTGCACAATCCATAAAATTTTCTGATTACGACCGGGAAGATACCCGTGATATGAATTTTGAAATAATCGGGAAACTAAACAATGCTATCCTTGTATATAAGAATATCAGGTATAATCATAAGATCAGCATTTATGACAATGAGATGAATACGCTGGGAACGGTGAAGCTTGATTTTGTGCCTGACCGTACTTTCAATATGGACTTTGTGGTTTACCCCGACTTTTTTTATATGATCTATCAATACCAGAAAGGCAGGATACTGCATTGTATGGTAGTAAAGATGGATGCCCATGCAAAAATGATCAATGAACCGGTTGAAGTGGATACTACACAGATACCGGTAATGGCAGATAATAAAATATACTCTACCATCTTTAGTGAAGACAGGCAGAAGATAATGATATTTAAGATACAGACCCGCTACCAGAAATTTAATATGACGACCCTGCTCTAT
>CAYTQB010000062.1:14865-18628 GCA_964439615.1 uncultured Ferruginibacter sp.
AATACATTTTATTTCAAGAAGAACAGGGGTAGTATTGAAGGGTTGTTTACTTATGTGTGGGATAAAGAGAAAGCTAAGGCTCCCGTGTCGGAATTTACTGAATTGTATGATTCATTGCGTGCCGAGGCAAAACGGGATGGCTCATTACGTTTTGCTTTCGATAATTTCTTTATTCGCCAGGTGGTGGTAAAAAAAGACGGCGGTTTTATTCTTACAGCAGAAGATTTTACTAAAGATACCCGTGGTGGGAATACCCCCTGGAACCGCTACGATTATCTCTACAACCGGTATTCATCATCTTCTGGGTATTATTATGACCCCTACTCAGGGTATTACCGGCCTTACGGCGGTTTTAATAACCAGGGTATCACTACTTACTATTATGAGAACATTGTGGTTTTTAGTATCAATAAAGATGGAAAAACAGAATGGAGCAAAGTAATTCAAAAAGAGCAGTTTGATGATAATGATGATAATTTTATGTCGTTTTCAACCCTGGCGTCAGGTGGAGAGATACATTTTTTATTTAACAGCGACAGAAAATACCAGGTCATCTCCGATCAAAGCATTGCACCGGATGGAACTATTAAACGCAACCCTACACTAAAGAGCCCCCAGCGGGGTTATGAATTTATGCCCAAGCATAGTAAACAGGTTGGGTCACGCCAACTGATTGTTCCCTGTGCATACCGTAATAATGTGTGTTTTGCAAGGATTGATTTTTAGAACTGGCATTACTCCACCGGCATAAAAATTCTTTTCAATAATCTCTTATTATTCGTCAACTTCGCAAGGTTAATTTGTAATTCTTCATTTATAATTCACCATTTCAGTGACCGGTGTTTTCAGATCCAATAATTCATATAATAACTTCCTGCTTTTATTATATGGAATATTTTTAAAGCTACCTATATTTCTGTATCCTAAGGCGCCTCAGCCACAGCAAATAGATGGGTTTTTGTACAAGGCTTTATTAAACTGGTTGGCGCCTGTCGGAAAGGGTTTGCCGGCAATTTATCCCCTTATCGCATTTTTTTTATTATATACCCAGGCTGTTCATTTTAATAAAGTGGTGAATGACCAGCGTATCATGCAGCGGCCACATTATCTTACCGGTATGAGTTACATGCTCATTTCTTCGCTGTTTACCGAATGGAATGTATTGTCTTCGCCACTTATCATTAATAGCCTGCTCATCTGGGTTTGGGCAAAAATGAGTGGACTGTATAATAATCCGAATCCAAAATCAGCCTTGTTCAATATCGGTATAGCTATTGGCGTTGCAACTTTTTTTTATTTTCCATCCCTGGCTTTTGCTGCACTGATCATTTTCGGGCTTGCCCTTACCAGGCCATTTAAACTGGCCGAGTGGATGATCGTCCTTTTTGGGATTATTACACCCTATTATTTTTTACTCGCCATAGTATTTTTAACGGATAAATGGAAAGGGTACCGCCTTCCTGGCTTTGCTGTTACCTACCCGGTATTTAATCAAACCAATTGGGCTTATGCAGCCATTCTTATAGTGTTATTTACATCTGGTATTGGTATTTTTTTCATTCAGCAAAATTTCCGGCGTCAATTGATACAGGCACGTAAAAGCTGGAATCTTATCTTTTTATATCTGATGGTGGCGCTTTTTGTACCTTTTGTAAATGCTACCCATACATTCGATTACTGGATATTGTGCGCTGTTCCGGTGTCCGCTTTTTCCGGTGCTGCTTTTCTGTATCCGTCCAAAAACTGGTTCCCACTGCTTTTGCATTGGCTAATGGTTGGGTTTGTTATTGCACTCAACTACTTCGTAAAATAATTGAAGCGGTAATTGTACATTTGCATTGCAAAATGCAACAATCAACATAATCAATTTTTACACATGAAATTTGGCGTAGTGGTTTTCCCGGGCAGCAATTGCGACAGGGATATGATAGAAGCTCTTAAAAATGACCTGCAGCAAGAAGTTATTCAGCTCTGGCATAAGGATAAAGACATTAGTATGTTCTGCACAAATGATTGTATTGTTTTGCCCGGAGGTTTTAGTTACGGTGATTATCTCCGTTGCGGTGCTATCGCCAGGTTTAGCCCAATGATGCAAAGTGTAATTGAATTTGCAAATAAGGGAGGTAAGGTTTTGGGTGTATGCAACGGTTTCCAGATATTATGCGAAAGCGGCTTATTGCCCGGGGTTCTTTTGCGCAACAGCCATCAACAGTTTGTTTGTAAAAATATTTTTATAAAAGAAGCCGCAGCGGAAGGAGGGAGGCCCCTTCAAATTCCTGTGGCACATGGCGAAGGGCGTTTTTTTGCCAATGATAAAACAATGGAACACCTGGAAATGCACCGCCAGGTGATTTACCGGTATTGTGATGAAAAAGCTAATGTAAATGCAGCTGCCAACCCCAACGGGGCAATTCATAATATTGCCGGAATATGTAATAAAGAAAGAAATGTGTTTGGCATGATGCCTCACCCTGAAAGAGCCTGCAGTGTTTCGTTAGGAAATGAAGACGGGAGGAGCGTATTTAACCACCTCTTTGGAATAAATTAACAATAATCGGGGTTAACAGTTCGTTAAGCCGACATCTGTTTATACGTGATTTCGTAATTTTGGACTTGAAAAAATTATACATGAAAAAAATAGTAACGGGTTTGTTTTTAATGATGTTTGCTGTTGCAGTTAATGCACAGATCAATAACCCTGTCCTATGGAGTTATTCTGCAAAGAAGATATCCGACAAGGTTTATGAAATTCATTTAACCGCCACTATCACTGATAACTGGCACATGTATTCCCAGGAGGGTGAGGATGCACCTGCACCAACAAGCATAACTTTTACTACAAATCCGCTGATTACTTTAGATGGTAAAACAAAAGAGGTAGGCAAAATGGAGAAGTCTTTTGATAAGAATTTCAATATGGTTTTGAAGTATTACACCAGGAAGGTTGACTTTGTGCAGAAAGTAAAATTAAAATCCCAGGTAGCTACGGCGGTAAAGGGTACTGTAAATTATACAGTATGTAACGACAGACTATGCCTGCCTCCGAAGAATGTTCCGTTTACAATTAATGTAGGCGGGAAATAAGGCAACTTCCACATTCCCGATCACTATGTCGGGTTTTTTAACAAAGAGGTATGTATTTAAAGAGATTCATTTTTTTAATAGTTGTTGTCTTATCCTTTTCATTCACCCGGGTGTGTGCGCAGGATTCATCTGTTGTTGAATGGACAGCATCCGGAAAAAAAATTGCAGATAAACAGTATGCACTTAGTCTGAAAGGTACTATCAAACGGGGTTGGCATATATATTCAAAGGCCAATGTAACTGCAGGCTTTGAAGGGTTGAAAATATTTTTCTTTGATTCATCTATAACCACCGAAGGCAGTCTGCAGATCACCGGCAATACAAGGACTATCACCGATAAGATCTTCGATAATGTTCAAACAGAAATTACAGAAGGGAATGTTGAAGTTGTTCAAAACATAAACCTTCCGGGAATAGTACCCTCAATCCTTAAAGCAAGGTTGTTGTATAACACGGCAAGCGAAAGCGCTTATTTTGTTCCAGAGGAGATGAATATTGAGGTCAGTATGGAAGGAGGTGTTGATATGTCTTCTTCAAACAGGATATTGATACCCACAATTGATTTGAAGAACCCGGTAAATGCCTGCGGAGGAACAGGAATAAGCGTAGAAGAATCGGCTTCAAAGGGGTTGCTGACCATTTTCTTACTAGGTTTCCTGGGAGGGTTGCTTGCATTGAT
>CAYTQB010000063.1:0-2324 GCA_964439615.1 uncultured Ferruginibacter sp.
GCATGTATCTTAAAAATGAACCCGCTGAACTTATCTTCTTCGGGTTTTACATCCCTTAAAGTTGTATGCCTTGGCCTTGGTGTAGGTGCAATGCGTATAAAAGTATCCAGCATTTCTTTTACCCCAAAATTGTTGACAGCACTTCCGAAAAAAACAGGAGCGGTCTTTCCGGCCAGGTAATCGGCTTCATTCAATTTTCCATACACACCATCAATCAGTTCCACATCCTCTCTTAATGTATTTGCATCTTTCTCCCCTATCTTCTTATTCAGGGTCTCGGCGTTCAGGTCTTTTATTTCCACCACATCTTCATCATTTGCCTTTGTACCCGCTGTAAATAACACCAGGCTTTTTTTATGCAGGTCATACACCCCCTTAAAATCTTTACCGCTGTTGATGGGTATGGTCATCGGGTGCAACTGTATCTTCAGTTCATTTTCAATTTCTTCCAAAAGGTCAAAACGGTTCTTACCATCCCGGTCCATTTTATTTACAAAGACAATCACCGGTGTGTTACGCATGGCAATTACTTCCATCAATCTCCTGGTCTGTGCTTCCACCCCGTTCACACTGTCAATTACCAGTACTACGCTGTCAACCGCAGTCAATGTCCGGTAGGTATCTTCCGCAAAGTCTTTATGGCCGGGTGTATCTAATAAATTAATAAGATGGCCTTCATACTCAAATGTCATAACACTGGTTGCCACGCTGATACCACGCTGGCGTTCTATCTCCATAAAATCGCTGGTGGCATGTTTTTTTATTTTGTTGCTTTTTACAGCGCCTGCGGTTTGTATGGCGCCGCCGAAGAGCAGGAATTTTTCCGTAAGGGTCGTCTTACCGGCATCCGGGTGAGAGATGATGGCGAAAGTTTTACGCTTATTTATTTCATTGATGTATTTCATGTACACGCATTCTTCATTTTGAGGCGCAAAGGTAAGGCATGAAACCGCTCATATATTTTACCCGGCAAATTAATTTGCAACACGTAATTTTGGTTCATGAGCAAGTCGCTTAATATCATCCGCAATTCGCTGAAACTGACTTTTCAGGAACTGAAAGTGAATAAGCTCCGTACTGCCCTAAGCCTTACCGGGGTTGCGTTTGGTATCTTTTGCATCATTGGTGTACTGGCTACCGTAAACAGCCTGGAACGCAATATCCAAAACGAAGTAAAAAGCCTTGGCAGCAATACCATCTATATTGACAAGTGGGATTACAGCGGGGGCCCCGACCAGCCCATCTGGAAATTCAGGGCAAGGCCACAACCCAAGGTTGAAGAAGCTCAAATGGTTAAAGAGCGTGCAGTTCTGTTGGATGATATTACCTACCTGATGCAGACCGGCGGAAGCATTTCTCATAAAGACGACCTGATACAAAATGTGACCGTGTATGGCATTGAAGAAGCACAGATGATAATACAGCCCATAAGCTTTGACCAGGGCCGTTTCTTTTCAACCAGTGAATTCACAGCAGGGACCAATGTTTGCCTGATCGGCTTTACCAATGCTGAAGAATTATTCGGCTCAACAGAAAGGGCTTTGGGGAAACATATTGACATAAAGGGTAAAAAAGCAACTGTTGTAGGCGTAATAAAAAAAGAGGGTTCCAATTTCATCGGGTGGGATTATGATAACTGCATCATGATCCCGAATAATTTTTCCAAGCAGTTATTTGAAGAAAAATGGGCCAACCCCATCCTGATCGCAAAAGGAAAAGAAGGTGTTGCAACTGCAGCATTTATGGATGAGTTGAAAGGTATCATGCGGCAGATAAGGCGGTTGAGCCCTACCCAGGATGATAATTTTTCATTGAACAGCGTGGAAGCATTCAGCAAAGCCATTACGGGTTTTTTCAGTGTACTGAATATTGTTGGGGCAATCATTGGCGGCATAAGCCTGATTGTAGGTTTGTTTGGCATTGCCAATATCATGTTTGTAACAGTTAAGGAGCGAACCGGTGTCATTGGTCTAAAGAAAGCTGTTGGCGCAAAAAAAACAAGTATACTTTTTGAATTTCTGATGGAAGCCATCATACTTTGCCTCATTGGTGGCGGCATAGGTTTATTATTCGTGTATATAGGCACCGTCATCTCATCCAAAGCATTAGAATTCCCCATTTATATTTCCATACCCATGCTCATTGTTACTATAAGCATTTGTGTGGCAGTAGGTATCATTGCCGGCATTTTCCCTGCATCAAGAGCTGCTAAAATGGATCCGGTGGCTGCCATACGTTCAAAATAATTATGAATTCTGAATTATGAATTAATTTTGGGCACATTCATAATTCATAATTTTAAATTCATAACTCATAACAACTAT
>CAYTQB010000063.1:2424-6179 GCA_964439615.1 uncultured Ferruginibacter sp.
ATTGATAAATATGCCACAAAAGGAAATGCCAGGCGTTTTAAATTTCCTGAGCCGCAAATTGAAGGGTTGAATTTTAGTTTTTCCGGATTAAAAACCTCGATACTTTATTTTTTGAAGAACGCAGGCACAAGTAATTTGTTTAAAGAAGAATTTTTGGCCGATGAACCTACCCGGAAAAAATTCATTCAAGAGAACCTGGAAGATATTTGTGCATCGGTGCAAGACAGGATCATTAGCATTTTACTGAATAAATTAAAGAAAGCTGCAAAAGAAACGGGTATAAAAAACATTTGCCTCGCAGGCGGCGTAAGCGCCAACAGCGGGTTGCGAAAAAGTTTTCTTGCCATGGGGCAAAAAGAAAACTGGAAAACCTTTATTCCTGCATTTGAATACTGTACCGATAATGCAGCTATGATCGCCATTACCGGATATTACAAATTCCTGGAAAAAGATTTTACTGAGTTAAGTGTCAGCCCAAGTGCCAGAGCCGAGTGGTAGGCACGAATTACACGAATTACGCTAATTTCACCAATTCGTGTAATTCGTATTAATTAGTGTACTAGTGTCCAATAATTATTTTCAATTCAAACAATTCACCGTTTACCAGGATAAATGTGCCATGAAGGTATGTACCGATGCCTGTTTGTTTGGAGCTCTATTACCCCCTACCCCCCTGCAGGAGAAATTGAGGGTTCTTGATATAGGAACGGGAACAGGATTATTGTCGCTGATGTATGCACAGAAGAATACTGACGCTGTGATTGATGCTGTTGAAATTGATAAGCCGGCAAGTGAGCAGGCTGAAGCCAATTTTGCTGGCTCTCCCTGGGCAGGAAGGCTGCATGTTTTTAATACCGATGTTTTATCTTTTAAACCCGGCAAAAAATATGACCGTATCATTTCCAATCCACCTTTTTTTAAAGACAATCTGATATCTCCGGATGAAACTAAAAACAATGCCAGGCATGATACAACCCTGAGTTTACTGCAACTGTTGCAAATTGCAGAAGAGTATCTCAGTGAAAATGGAATATTGGCGGTGCTGCTGCCTTACCACCGGGTTAATTATTTTATAGAAGAAGCTGTAAAGTCTGGCTTGTACCTCAACCAACAAATACTGGTAAAACAATCAGACCTACATGATTTCTTCAGGGGCATTTTATTTTTTAGCAGGATAAATACCCGTGTGCCGGGTACAGAGATCAGCATAAAAAACAATGAAGGAAATTATACCGATGCATTTATCGCAGCCCTGAAAGATTATTATCTCTACTTATAAACCGGCATACTCTTTCATGTACTTGAAAGGTTCATTGATCTTCCCGGCTTTTACCATAGTAGCTTTATCAATCGTTTTACTTCCACCCAGGCGTATATCATCCAGTACATATTTTATCATTTGTTCTCCAAAATAACGGCTGGCATCTCTTGGCAATTCGTTGGGCAGGTTACCCACAGCCATCACATCAACTGAATTGGGTAAATAAGGAGCCGTTCTTTCAAAATTATTCCTGTCAACACCATACACCAGATCTTCAATGGTTGAATCCCCAAGGTTACATGGCACCGAGCCATTCCTGTCATCGGTGATATCGGCAATCGTCTTTATGCGAAAATCTTTTCTTGCCAGGTCTTCCAATTCAAACAAACGTGGAATATTTTTTTCCCAGTAAATTCCATTCATCAGTATATCAGTTTGAGAAAGATAATCGGGGAACCGGCAATTATAGTTTTGCGGATTAGTGTGAAAATCATTCCGCACATATTTGCCTGTTTCTTTGTGCACATACAGGTCGGCTCCCTTTAAGTGTACGTAAACAGGATAAGCAAATTCCTTTTCTAAAAATTCTTCCGGCTCCACTTCATGAATACCCAGCAGGTTCATGATCTCCAGCACACCATGCGCCACACGGCCTGTACCTGTTACAGCAATTTTTATGTTCGGCAGTTTCAATCCAAAATAAGTATGAACCAACTTTTGAAAACTGTTTACCGAACTTACCCTTGCCAGCTTAAAAGTACCAGTTCGCTTTCCATACACCATCATGCCATTATGTGCACCCACAATGCCGGCAAAAAAACCAAATCCAATTATCCTTGTACCATCTTCATGTTCCAGGCATTCATAATCTATCAGCGTATTTTTTTTATCCAGCAAAGCCCTGAACAGTTTCTGGTTGGCAGGCTGCAATTTTTTTGTATGTGAGAAGAACATATAGGTCTTCCCCTGCAATAGCATATCTACCGGTACTTCCTTAATGCCCAGTAAAAGGTTGCATTCGCTGAGGTCTTCTTTTACCTCTACTCCTGCCCTGGTATATTCAATATCGGTGTAGCATCGGCCCGGTGATCGTTGTGCAATTACCTTCACATCATCAAAATTCATGTGCAGCCATTTGCAATGTGCCGGTGTAAGCGCCACCCTGTTATCATGGGGTACTTTTCCTTCTCTTATTAATCCAATCCTAAGCATCAGTCGTTAAATTTTAGTGGCAATTTACATTTTAGATTTAATATACAAGACTATACATTTGCAGGATGAATTATTTTGAATTATTTGATCTGCCGGTTAGCTTTACAATTGATAAAGGCAAACTGGCACAAAAATATTTTGAACTGCAGAAGAAATATCACCCCGATTTTTTTGCACGGGGCACTGAGCACGAACAGGAAGAGGCCCTGGAAATATCCTCACAATTGAATAAAGCACTACAGGTTCTGAAGAACGAAGACGAGACCATTAAATATGTGTTGCATTTAAAAGGCCTGCTGGTAGAAGAAGAAAAATATCAATTGCCTCCTGCCTTCCTTATGGAAATGATGGAGCTGAATGAAGAATTGCCGGAAAATTCTGTGCAACAGGTAAATAATCTGGAAAAAGAGCTCTACACCCAGGTGCAACCCATTATTGAAAACTATGATGACAGCAAGACAACAACCGATGAACTCTTTAAACTAAAAGAATACTACTACAAGAAAAAATACCTCCAGCGTATTTTGGACAGAATAGCCGATTAATGTAATATTGCAACCCAATTTAGAGACGCCCAGATGGCGGAATTGGTAGACGCAGCAGACTCAAAATCTGCCGTTCGCAAGGATGTGCAGGTTCGATTCCTGTTCTGGGCACCAGAACCCTGACGATACAGTCAGGGTCTTTTTATTGATGGAATATTATGTTTACATATTATATTCTGAATCTGTCGGTAAATTTTATATCGGCCAGACGAATAATATTCAAAGCCGCCTTGAAAGGCATAATTCCGGAACTGAAAATGCCACCCGGCCATACAGGCCCTGGATTTTAAAATGGTACGGCGTTAAATCTTCAAGAGCAGATGCTATGGTATTAGAAAGAAAATTAAAAAATCTTTCAAAAGAAAGGCTGAATTTGTTTATTGAAAAGTATAAGTAAATGCAGGTGCTGATGAGGCAAAGCCTGTCAGCATGCTGACCATAGCGTCAGTATTCGATTCCTGTTCCGGGCACCAGGCAATAACCGAAGTATCTATACTTCGGTTTTTTATTTTACCTTCAACATCACTAACACATCAATATATTTCATCAACTGCTTTCTTTCATTTAAACCTGAACAATATGAACAGTTCTAAGATCAAATTGCTTGTTACTTTCCTTTTGTTTGTAACCACTGCCACGGCGCAGGATATGTGGAAATATTTTACACCTGATGATTTTGCCAAACGCAGGGCAAAAGTAATGGAGCAGATCGGCGATGGTATCGCCATACTTCGTGG
>CAYTQB010000063.1:6279-18520 GCA_964439615.1 uncultured Ferruginibacter sp.
GCAAACCGGGCCAACCAGGCATTCTATATTATTACCGCTCCCGAAGAAACAACTGAAATGAGCCGGGACCGCTGTATGGCTTTAAGAGCAAGCCGGCTTAACGATCCATGGGATGGCCGTATAGCTAAAGAAATAAATTTTTACAACAAATTAAAAGAACGTTATCCACTGATCACCATAAAAGACCTCACGCCTGTTCTTGACATGATGCGTTGGGTAAAAGATGAAAAAGAAATTGCAGCACTTCGTGAATGTGGCCGCATTGGAGCGCTTGGTTTTGATGAAGCGATGCGTGTGACCAGGCCCGGCATTTATGAATACCAGGTGGTGGCTGCCTGCGATTTTATTTACCAGGACGAGGGCGCACAATGCCCGGCATACTTTGCCATTGCTGCATCGGGCGAAAGAGGTTTAAGCTGGCATTATAATGCCAACAATCATCCGCTTAAAGCAGGAGAAGTGATACTGCTTGACTATGCTCCCGATTTTAATTATTATACAACCGACATCACCCGTACATGGCCAGTTGATGGGAAGTTTACTGACGTACAGTTAAAATTCTATAACTGCATCAAAGAAGCTGAGGAAAAAGTAATTGCTGCCATGAAACCGGGTGTAATGATCAGCGAACTGGAAAAAATTGCCAAAGATGTATATATTAAACACGGTCTTGAAAAATACTGGCCAAGGTACATCGGCCATTTTGTGGGTATGGCTGTGCATGATGTAGGCCCTTACGACAAACCCTTTGTTCCTGGTGTTGTATTTAATGTAGAACCCATTATTGAAGACAAGGACCTGAAGATCCACCTTAGGCTTGAAGATACGATCGTTATTACAGCGACAGGAGCAGAAAACCTTACATCTACCACGACAGTGATACCTGAAAATATTTATAAACTGATGAAAGAAAAAGGGGTAAGGGAAAAATGAGTGGCATCAACAAAACCATCACCCTTGCAATTGTCTTATCAGTTCATTTAATAAGATAGCATATGAAATACACAGCAACCTGCCTATTGCTTATTGTGCTTTTCTTTTTACCTGCAAACACAACAGCACAAAACACAGAAGCCGTCAGAATAAGTTCGGGCGGCAAACTAAAACCTTTGCAGGCTATCATGGATATCCGGCACTACACCCTTGCATTGGATATTGATATCGCCAATGAATCTATTAGTGGCTATACCGAAATTGACCTGGTATTATTACAACCGACCGATACTATTTTATTAGACCTTACTCACTTTTACACCATAAAAAAAATAACCGTTTACAAAACTGAACAAAAATTTAATCATCAGGCCAACCTCGTTTATATAATAAATGCTGCTGGTTTTACATCCGGCAGGCAAAAAATTAAAATTGATTACAGCGGCAAACCTCCTGTAGCTATAAACCCTCCATGGGAAGGTGGCTTTTCCTGGAAGAAAGACAGTAATGGAAACCCATGGGTCATCATCAACTGCCAGTTTGAAGGCGGGAAAATTTATTTTCCCTGTAAAGATCATCCCAGCGATGAACCCAATGAGGGTGTTGACCTGATGATCACCGTGCCCAAAGGCCTGGTTGTCCTGGGTCCGGGATTATTACAAGGCATAAATGCTAAGAAAGACAAACAAACCTATCACTGGAAAACCAATTATACCATCAGCAACTATTGCATACTTTTTAATATTGGCAAATATGCCCATGCCAGCAAGGTCTATACTACCGTCAATGGTAATAAAGTACCTATTGATGTGTATTTACTGGAAGTAGACAAAGCCAATGCAGAAAAAATGTTAGAGATGAAAGCAAGGGATACAAGGGTATTGGAAAAATATTTTGGTGAATACCCCTGGGTTAAAGAAAAGATAGCTGTTGCCCAGGCACCTAATCCTGGCATGGAACACCAGACCATGATCACTTATGGCGGCTGGAAGAACAGGTTCCAATATCAAAAAGTAGGTACAGAGGATTATTCGGCTAACTTTTTTCATGAATACACCCACGAATGGTTTGCCAATAAGGTTACCAATAAAGACTGGGCGCATATGTGGATACAGGAAGGCATTACTACCTATGGCGAAGCTTTGTTTTGCAGGGAAGCGGCCGGTGAACGTGGTTACGACAGTATGATGGTTAAGATCAAAAGAAATATTCAGAACAGGAAAGCAGTAGTACAGGGAGATGAAGTAAACACGGCAGACACTTATACCGGCGACATTTACAGCAAAGGCGCTTTCTTTATGCACATGCTGCGCTATATCCTGGGTGATGATATATTTTTCCCTACGCTCAAAAAACTGGCAACAGATACAAAGTACACATACGATAATTTTGTTACTACCGATGATGTGGAGCAACTCTTCAGCAAGGAATCGGGAAAAGACCTGAAGCCTTTCTTTGACTTCTATTTAAGAACAACCAATAAACTGGAGATGAACCTAAGCCAGACAGGCTATAATGAATATACACTGAGAGTACCCAACCTGCCCATACCATTACCGTTGGATATTTTAACAGATAAAGGCATAGAGCGTATTGTTATAAAAGATAAGACCTTTAAAATAAAAAGCAGCACCCCACCTGTTGTTGATGTGAAGGGGAACTACCTGAAAACGGTAACAACAGATTAAAACGTAAACCGCAGACCTGCTAAATGAAAATATTACAAGCCACAACAAAAGAAGGACAGGTAAAATGTTTTGAGGTAATGAAAGAACTAAGGCTCCACCTCAGCCTCGAAAGTTTTCTTGAAACCATGCATCAAATGGATAAAGAAGGTTACCAGCTATGGTATATTGAAGATGAGGGGAAAGTTGTTTGTACCGGCGGCTTCAGGTTCACCACCACTTTGTACGACGGGCTTATCATCGATTTCGACGATTTTGTAACGCTGTCTGCTGTAAGGAAGAAAGGATATGCAGGTATTTTCTTCGATCACCTGGTTTCTGTTGCAAAAGAGAAAAATATCAAAACGATCCACCTCAACTCCAATCACCAGCGTTTTGATGCCCATCGTTTCTATCTCAATAAAAGAATGAAGATCATTGCACATCATTTCAGGATAGAAATAGAGTAACCGATGAAAGCAGTTCCGTTTACAAAGATCAGGTCATTGCTCCAGCTCTATGAACTATTGCCGGAGCATGAAAGAATAATTGTGGATGTACTGCGTGAGATCATCAAAAGCCAGCTACCCTACCATTGTAAAGAAAAGATATCGTACAATGTGCCTTTCTTCTATGGCAACAAAAGCATCTGCCTCATCTGGCCTTCAACCGTTCCCCGTGGAGGAATTAAAAAAGGGGTGATGCTTGCTTTCTGGTACGGCAACCGGCTTCCCGATAAAGGTCATTATCTCACCCACGGAACCAACAAGCAGGTATTTTATAAGATCTATCATTCGGTTGATGAGATCAATGTAAAAGCGCTCACAAAAATCCTGAAAGAAGCAATTACATTAGACGAAGGCTGGAAAGAGAAAAAGAGCAAGTGAGCCTTCTTTGCTTTTTCAAAGCAGTTGAATTAATTTCATACTCTAAACATCGCCAAAATGATGTCGCTATTTACTATTCCGTCACAATCCATAGCCGGTCAAATCAAGAGGCTGATCGCACTGTTAATGGTCATGAGCATGAATATGCATTTGTCTGCACAAGACTCTTATATCTATACCAAAGAAGGTGATGAGATCTTTATACGTAGTTATCTGGTCAAAGACTGCGTAAAGAATTGGTTACACAAAGATATGTCTGATGATGCGGCTTACTACATCTGCAACTGCCAGGTGAGCAAGCTTGACAGGAAATTCACACGTAAACAGTACCGGAAATATACAAACAGAAACGGAAGAACAATCAATATTAATGAACTGATAAAAGAAGACCCTCTTTTTGAGAAAGAAATGGATGAATGCTTTACCAGTTCGGGACAAACTACGCTTTTACAGGCCGAGGGTTTTGAAAATGAATTCATCGCCGATTGCATAAAAGGTATTATAAAGAATACAGAAAAAACTCCCGACAGCAATCGTATCACAAAATTCTGTAAGTGCCAGCTCGAATTGGTAAAGACCAGGAAGATCAGCGACAAGGAAATGGAAACACTTAGTAACCCCAACTCCTTATTGTTTTATGAAATGATGTATAAATGTGGCGACCCCTATATTGAAAGGGATGGAGAAGATGGCAACTGGAACCCCAGTCTTGAAAAGGATATACGTGGACCTGCATCCGATACATTGAATATTCTTTCCATAAATGGGATGGCTTATCTGAAAATGAAGACAGGAAGCTTGGTACAGGTATGGCTCTTCGACACAGGCGCCTCCGACCTGCTCATTAATACCGACATGGAAAAAGATCTGAAAAAAGAAAATATTCTCAATGAATCAAACTACCTCGGCATCGGTGAATATGAAATGGCAAATGGGATGATCGACACCTGCCGCAAATACAGAATTAATGATATCAGGATTGGCGAGTTTGCTGTAGATAACGTGGTAGTGGCTGTTACTGAAAAGGGTAAAAGAATAATTGTTGGCAGAGCCCTGCTGAATAAATTCAGCAGGTGGTTGATCAATAACCAGAATAATTCCCTGATACTGGTGAAATGAGCGGCTTTCATTACATCACTACAAATAACAAAGCCGGCGATCTCCACTTTGGTTTTCAATGTAGTTAAATTAATTTCATACTGCACATAAAACAATCAAGATGGAAAAATATATCATACCTGCTCAAACCCGGATCGGCCACGTTCATTTAAAAGTATCAGATATAAAAAGGTCACTGGAGTTTTATTGTGACCTTCTCGGCTTTGAACTGATAACCATGTACGGTACTGATGCCGCTTTTATTTCTGCAGGAGGTTATCATCACCATATCGGGTTAAATACCTGGTATAGCAAGGGCCGACCTGCTACGCCTGTTCATTCCGTGGGATTATTTCACACTGCTATCCTGTACCCGACAAGAAAAGACCTGGCAGTAATTTACGACAGGTTAAGAAGGGTGCCTTATCCTTTAACAGGAGCTTCAGATCATGGTGTGTCTGAAGCATTGTACCTGGATGACCCTGATGGTAACGGTGTTGAATTATATTGGGACAGACCAAAAGAACGATGGCCAAAGAAGAATGACGGTTCTATAGAAATGTACACTATTGCTCTTGACCTCGATGACCTGTTAAAAGAACTGGAGTAAGAAGATGTCGTCCTGCAACTAAAATGAGAATCTAGAAGCCACCAAACAGCATCGGGTATTTAGCCAGCGTTTCTTTGGTAAAATATTTTTTTACCATCACTTTAAAGTCCTCAAGCATCCGAACATTGGTCAGGTTCTTGTCGGCCTGCCAGTGATCAAGCTCTACCATTCGTTTATCCAAAGCTATATTAAGATTGGTTATGGATTCGTTGGGTTGCTTACCCACGCTGTAGGCAGCGCCTAAATTATAATAACCCCAGTAGTCGTTGGGCAGGTAAGCAACCTGGTTTTTGAACATAGCAACGGCTTCAGGAATTCTTTTCTGGTTAAGCAGGCTGTAACCATAGCGTTCAAGAATATCTTTTTCCTGCTTATTGATCAACCAGGCTTTGTTGTAGTAATATTCGCTGCTGTCATATCTGTTCAGCTGCAGGTAAAAAACATCAGCCGTTCCTTTATATCCATTCCATTCATTAGGCAGTATGGAATTGTATTTCCTGAAAGCAGCAATGGCATCATTACTCTTTTTCTGCCCGGCATAAATAACACCCAGGTTAAAATATACATTGGCATTTTCGGGTTGCAGTGCCGTCACTTTTTTAAAATCAGACAGAGCACCTTCCATATCATTCAAAATAAATTTTGCATTGCCACGGTTGAGAAATGCGGCAACTAAAGATGGCTCCAGCTCAATGGCCTTGCTAAAGTCTTTGATGGCAGCGTTATAATCCTTTAGAATATTCTTTGCATTCCCTCTTCCCAGGTACCCATCGGCACTTGCCGGCTGTAATTCAATACATTTTTCATAGTCTTTGATAGCAGCATCATAATTCTTCATTGCATAATATGCCACAGCCCGGTTCTTATACGCAGTAAAATATACAGGGTCGGCAGCAATGGCCTTTGTATAATCCTGTATGGCTTCGTTTGATTTATTAAGGCGATAGTAAACAAGCCCTCGGTCATTGTATGCATTTGAATAATCCGGATTCAGTTCAATAGCCCTACTGTGATCTTTGATGGCGCCATCATAATCTTTAAGTGCATACTTTACCAGTCCACGGTTGTGCAGTGCTTTTTCACTCTTCGCATCCAGTTCGATGGCTTTATTAAAATCCAGTAAAGCATTTGCATAATCCTTAGCCTTGAACTTGGCCAGGCCCTGGTTATTATATTCAGTGGAAGATTGTGCATAGATGATCTGAGAATAAACCGCCAGGTTCATCAATATGATTGCAATTTTTTTCATAGTAAGTAGATATGGACTGTTAAGTTACAATAATATTTATTGGGGTTTATCATCAGGTTCAATAGGTAACCCCATTCTCCTCCTCACCAGCTTATTGATAAAAAAGAGAGCGGTAAGCACAGAAAAAAATATGGCCATTGCTTTTACTTCCGCCATTGTAATGTGCGACAGGAACCAGCATACAACGATTATAGCCAGTATAGGAACCAATAATCCGCCGGGAATTCTGAACCCGTCTGTTTCTGCAATATCTTTCTTATAGCGAAGCCTGATGGTAGCCAGCACTACCGCCAAATAAATGATCAGGAGCGATGAACTGGCCAGCTCGGCTAACCGTTTAAAATCGCTCAACGTTGCAAAAATGAAATCGGCAGCACAGTACACAATGATAGCCAGGTAGGGCGTGGAAAATTTCGGATGAATACGGCCGAGAAAACCCGGGACCAGTTTATCTTCTGATGCAGCAAACAATACCCTCGGTGAAGTGAGTATATCGCCGGTAAGTAATCCAAACATTGACAACACTCCGGCAAGTAGAAGTATGGTTGCACCAACAGGCCCCCAAATAGTTTCAGCCAATGCAGCCAATGGTGCATCTTTATGATTGGCTAAACCAGTTCCCATCACTCCCTGCGCCACGAATTGTATGAGCAGGTAAATGATAAGCACACCAGCAACACCCATAAAGATCCCTCTGGGAATATTCTTTTTCGGATTTTTTATTTCTCCGCCTATGCTCAAGGAAGTTTCAATACCCATAAATGCAAAAAAAAGAATGAGTGATGTCTCTCCTATTGTTTTTATATCCGGTACCTGCTTTACTACAAGGTTTGATGCCGAAACACTGAACAATCCTACAGCTACTAGCAGGATGAGGGGCGTTAGTTTCAACAGCGTAGTTACTACTGCAAACCGGGCGCCCTGTTTTACACCACGAATATTTATCCATGCCAGCCCACCAAAAATGATCATAAAAAAAAGGGCTCTTACATAAAGGGTATGAAACACAGGAAACCAGGTGGCTAATATATCTGTAAGTGCATTAATGACCGCAGCATCGGCCAATGAATTGGTACCCATCCAGAATAGTGTATTGATGAGAAAACCCGGCAGTGGGCCGAACGCTTTTTCGACATAAGCATAAGAGCCGCCCGATACGGTTATCTTACTTCCCACTTCTGCATAACAAAGCATAATGAGGATGACAAGCAGTCCGCATAACAGGTAAGCAATAAAACCGGCAGCGCCAAGGTTCATTGCAACAATGGCAGGCAATACAAAAATACCCGAACCCACAGTAAGGTTAATAGCATTGAGGGCAAGGCTGGTTGCACCAACCTCACGCCGGAGAGTGGGCCCTGTTGAATTTTGCATCTTTAAATATACAATAACAATTCAAAGATGGGAATTAAAGGCTAAGACAAAGCAAACCTGACGGCGGCTTCTGCATGAATATGTGCTGTATCAAAAACAGGAACAGTACAATCTTCCTGTTTGATGAGGATGGGTATCTCTGTACAGCCCAGCACTATTCCTTCGGCTGCCTGCTTTATGAGTGAACTGATGATTTCAAGATACCGTTGTTTTCTCTCCGGCAGGAAAATACCTTTCCCAAATTCTTCATAAATGGTATGATTGATGAATTCAATGTCCTCTTCAGCAGGAATGATGACGGTGATACCATATGTAGCCAGTTTGTCTCTATAAAAAGCAAGCTGCATGGTATATTTTGTACCAAGTAAAGCTACTTTTTTCAAACCTTTTTCTTTTATAGCAGTTCCTGCAGCATCTGCAATATGAATAACAGGAATATTAATAGCTGCCTGTACTTCACCGGCAATATTATGCATTGTGTTGGCACCAATCATGACGCAATCACCTCCTGCCCTTTCGATACTTTTTGCAGATTCGATCATTATCCGGGCAAGCCCATCCCAATCCAGCCTTTCGGTAAGTGTTTTTATTTCGCCGAATTCTAAAGAGTTTAAAATGATCTTTGCTGCATGAACACCACCTAGCTCCTTATTGACCATTTCATTCAGCATACGGTAATAATCCAAAGTAGAGTACCATGTAATTCCGCCAATCAATCCAATTGTCTTCATACGGTCAGTTAATTTTCATTTTGCCTGAAACGTTTTGCTATGATGGCAAGTTGTGACGCTGTAAGTGAAGTTGTTTTATTAAGTATTTCTATAAAATAATCCACTTCTTTCTGACTTGCCGGGCAACCTACATTGGAACCAGTAACCTTTCCGTCAGCAGCCGTTGTTCTTATCTGTGAATCAAATAGCAGGGTATAGTTCTTATCCAGCACAACCCAATAAGGCAGTCCCTGGTCTTTTCCATTGAACTTTTCCATCATTTCTTTTCCGCCCGGGTTCTCCAGGTTTTCCTTCCCTTTACTTTCCATTACAGTTAAATGTGCAATAATAAAATTATCATCAAAGAATTTTTTACAGGAAATATCATTCAGTGAGCTATCCATTTTATGGCACCATACGCACCAGGATGCATGAAACATCAGTAATACTTTTTTATTCTGATCACCGGCATCAAGAACAGCCCTTTTTAAAATATCATTTGCAGAAGGTTGGGCTGTTTGTGCATGCAGGCCGCATGTTGTAACTAATAAAAAGGCAACAAACAATAAGCGTAATGATTTCATGATTTATCTTTTTGATATATTAAAAGTAATTAAAAAAGAGCAGGCCGAATTATTTAAGGTTTTAATAAGCGTTTAACATTTTTTTAAGCCTTAAAGTATTCTTTACCCATTGTCATGAATTAAACCCTTCGTATATTTGCGGCGCAATTCAGAACTACCGCGATAGATAATGGTTTTTTAGACCTCCTGTTTGCCTGCAATCCCCGGCCAGACTACTTCGCCTGACTTATAGAGTAATGAATTAAATACAGACATATGAAACATGAAACAATGGGTGTTAGCACTACCCCGAACAAAAAAGAGCAGAAAGATTTATCGAATGAATCAAAAGAGAACAATTGTATTGACCAGAAAGCCGACACTTTCCAGCGCAGTTTTGGATTACTGGATATGTGGAGCATCCAAAAAAGACAACGCACCAGCTCTTCCATGCTGAGGAGACTTCAATAATGTTACTATCATTCTTTGAAATACAACTTCTTTCTCTATGAAACTTATGCATCCGCCGGTTGGCGGATGCTTTTTTTTGTAAATTTATGTATGCAACATATTATTGAACAACTGGAGAAGATTATCGCTGATTTTACCCCTCAGCTGCAGCAATTAAGCGAAAGCGATTTTTCTTTTAAGCCCTCTCCTTCTAAATGGAGCGGCAAAGAATACCTGGGTCATCTGGTAGATTCTGCACAAAGCAATATCCGGCGCTTTGTGGTGGCGCAGCATGAAGATAAACCGCATATCGTGTACGCACAGGAAAAATGGGTCATTGCCTCAAATTACCAGGAATATCCATCAAAGGATCTTATCGAACTTTGGGTGCTGCTGAACAAACACATTGTTATTGTGCTGAAAAATATGTTCGAAGAGATGTATGGAAGAGAAGTGCTTACCGGTGATGTACACAGTATAATATGGCTGGCGGAAGACTATAACAAACACCTGCTTCATCACCTGCGCCAGGTACTGCATTTAGAGCCTGTACCCTACCCCTAATTTTTTTGAGAAAATAAAACGTTACCGGATCAATACGGTGGTGCCTTGTTTCTTATGCACTATACCATCTACATCCACTGCCTCAATCATCCATACATAAGTTTGCGGGTCTACAAATTGTCCGTTTACTTTTCCATTCCAACCCGGCTGGTCGCTTTGCATTTGAAACAACATTTTACCCCAGCGGTTATACACCCTGAAGTAATTGACCTTTACAAAACCCATCAATACTGGCCGCAGGTAATCATTTAAGCCATTACTGTTTCCGGGAGTAAATGCAGTGGGTACGTAGATTTCAATTTTTTTACGTGTCTTCACCAGCTGTGTATCCACAGTTACGCAGCCGCTTGCTGTCTTAAGCTGAATAGTATATAATTGAGGGTTCAGGCCACTGAAAGTTGGTATGTAAGAGAACCGGTTGCTAAGGCTTGTAGCCGGGGTCCACAAAACAGTATTACCGATCTGCCTTGCCTGCAGGGGTTCGGTATAATTAAACACTGCTTCTTTATCAGGATAACGAATGCCTGGTGCCGGAGCTTCAATAGCAATAAGCGTTTCTTTAACTGTTGTTGTCAACGGGCACTGGACTGTACTTACAATAAGCTTTAAATTAAAATTACCCGGAGCAGGATAACTATAGTGCGGGCTCCCCAGACCGGATGTTTGGCCATTTCCAAAATCCCACAAATAAATAAGTGTTGACGCCGTATTGTTTAATGTCTTATTTATAGTAACCAGCGTTTGGTTGATACATGCAGGTTGCTGTACAATAAAATCTGCAAAAGGAGTCGGGAAGATCTTTACACTTCGTGTAATACTATCGGCACATCCTTTATCGGACGTAGCCAGCATTTTTATAGCATAATCTCCGGGCTGTATATATTTATGTGTAACATCGGTGGTGGTTTCGGTTGCCCCATCACCCAATGCCCAGTTATATTGTAGTGAGCCCCATAAGATGGAAGTTGTATTGGTGAGGATGTACTGGTGATCGCCATAACACTGTTCGGGATTATTTATTGCAAAGCCTGCAACCGGTTCGGGATTAACAGTCACATCAAAGGTAGCGCTGTCCCTACATCCGTTATCTGTGGTTACTACTAATTTCACTGTGTAGTTACCCGGTTGTGCATAGCTATATGTTACGTCTTTTGTAGTGAGGATTGCACTGCCGTCTCCCATATTCCAACTGTATTGTAAGACCCCTGCAGGAACAGAACTTGTATTGGTGAAAACGAATTGGTTATTCTTCTGGCACAACTCATTTATGTTAGCAGTAAATCCTGCAAGGGGGCTTTCAAATACGTTAACCGTAAAGGAAATACTGTCTTTACATCCTTTATCAGTAGTGGTAACCAACTTAACGGTATAAGTTCCCGTTTGAGCATAGGTATGTGTTACATCCGTTGCGATGGATGTATTTCCGTCACCAAGGTCCCAGTTATATTGTAAGGTGCCGGCACTTACTGTACTGGTATTGGTAAATACAAATTGATGGTCTTTATTACACTGGCTTGCAGCATTAACCGTGAACCCTGAAACCGGCGAAGGGTCAACTACAATAACTTGTGTAGCAGTATTTGAGCTGCATCCTACAAAACTGAATACCGTAGCATGGTAAGTACCGGTTTGCGTAACATTATATGTAGTTTGATTAGCCCCGGGTATAGCAATGCCATTACGATACCATTGGATGCTGTCGGCAGAGGCTACTTTCAATACTGCCGTTTCAGGGCCATTGGTACATATAGTGGTGCTACCTATCAGTTCAATCGTGTTATCCAGCACGGCTGCATAAACAATTACCGTATCAGTAGTAACACAACCTCCTCCGGCACTTCTTGTTGTAACAACATATTCAGTGGTGACTGAGGGTGTTGCTATGGGATTTGATATGTTAGGATTACTTAAAGCCGTGACGGGGCTCCATGAATAGACATAACCCAGCTTAGGAACTACACCAAGCTGCACCGGCGTATTGTCGCATGACAACTGGTCGGGTCCGGCGTTTGATTGAATGGTAAGTGTATCCTGTAATATAGCCGTAAGTGTATCCACACATCCATACCCGGCGTAAGGGGTTATAGCCACTTTGAGAATGGTACCCGGAGGAGGAAGTGGTTGCACAAAACTTAGCGT
>CAYTQB010000064.1:0-5156 GCA_964439615.1 uncultured Ferruginibacter sp.
AAATATGACCAGGAAAATTTGGAGTAAAATCTTGAAGGTCATGCAAAGATAGGGTGAATATCCGGGAGGAGAAAATTTGAAGGAAAATTTGTGTAAAAGCAGGATTTATTCTAAAATAATGGAATATTTCTGCTAATAAAAAGCCTTGGGGGTGAGGTAATTCCTCACATAATCATCCACCCCCTTCTCCAGTGAATAAAATGCAGCGGTATAGCCTGCTGCCCTGAGCTTATCCATGGTAGCTTCGGTAAAATACTGGTACTTATCCCTGATGTCTTCAGGTATATCAATATATTCTATCTGGGGTTGTAGGTCCAGCCCTGCAAAAGTGGATCTGACAAGGTCATTAAAGGTCCTGGCCTGGCCGGTGCCCAGGTTATAAATAGCTGAAGCCGGCCTGTTCTCCATCAACCAATAACAAACGGCAATAACATCTTTTACATAAATAAAATCACGGAGTTGCTCGCCATCTTTATACCCTTCTTTATGCGAACGGAATAATTTTACTTTCCCATTTTGCTTTATTTGATTAAAAGAATGAAAGATCACACTGGCCATCCTTGCCTTGTGATATTCATTGGGTCCGTAAACATTAAAGAATTTTAATCCTGCCCAGAAAGGAGGATGGTCTTCCTGGTGAAGAACCCATTTATCAAATTCATTTTTTGAAATGCCATAAGGGTTCAGCGGATTGAGCTGCTCAATGATCTCATGGTTGTCATCATAACCCAGTTCCCCTTCGCCATAAGTGGCGGCAGACGATGCATATACCAGGGGAATATTATTGATGCAGCAGTAGTTCCATATTTTCTGCGAATATTCAACATTCAAGTGCTGGTGAATGGAATAATCGAATTCGGTCGTGTCTGTTCTTGCGCCTAAATGAAAAACAAAATCAACGGCAGTTTTTTCTCTCTGTACCCAGTCAAAAAAATTTTCACGTTCTACTCTTACTGAATATTTTTTATGCAGGAGATTAAGTTCTTTTTCCTCATCCTCAAATTCATCAACCAAGATCAAATTTTCAAAGCCCTGTTGGTTCAGGTAACTCACCATGCAACTTCCAATGAACCCGGCTGCTCCCGTAACGATGATATAGTGATCCTTGTTAAGCATCTGCTATTTTATTTTATATAACATTTTCAACCCTAATGTACTTGTTTTCATACTTTGATAAACATCCGTTGAATAAACATCTGAAGAGTAAGAATTGGTTAATCCATGATTGTATTCTATTCCGATTTTTAACCTTTCGCTTAACTGGTATAACGGCGAAATGGATAAAGAAATAAAACTTTTTGTTTTATTATCAGGTGAGGGTTGGGGGTCTAGGGGATGCAAGGGGCCAGGAGGTACAGGCTCTATTTCCGCATCAACCGGCTTTTTTATCTGGGTAAGTTTCGAGTCTAAAATAATTGAAGGGGTAATTCCGAAATTCAATGACCATTTATTATAAATGTATGTGGCACCCAAGGGGATATCCAAATTGTAAAAATTAAATATTTCAATTGTAGTGTATTCATAAATTGCATTAGGTGAAAATCCGGGAAAAAACATTGTATTTTTTCTCTTTGCTTTCAAATATGAAAAAGATAAACCTGCATAAATTTTAAAATTTTGATTAAGTGGATAATTAGCCCTGGCTCCTAAGGATATTTTTGGGGTTATTATATTTTTATATTCGTTTGTGGTTTTGATAACGCCGGGTATAAAAGTAATCGTCCCGTTATTTGGATCATACAGTGCAAAACCAGGAGTGCTTTTTGTGACCGGGTTTGATTTACTAAAAACAATGCCTGCATCAAAAAGTAAATCGTATGAAATTTTTTTCTGAGCCTTTGCATTTAAAACACTCAATGTTAATATGCAGAAAATAAGGTACTTCATGTGCTTACTGTTTTTTATCAATGTATGTATAGTATTTATAAAGCTGTTAACGCATGCTCACTTTCGTGCCCTGCTAATAAATTAGCGATCGCATTTTCATATTTTTCTTTCCATTCAGTTATATTTCCCCAGTCTTCGCCATTGAGTTTTATCTTACCTGCAGTAACTGTGCCCAGGTAAGTTACAGTCATTTCCATTTTTTCCAAAAGCATGTTAAAATCATTCCTGTTTTCTTTGGATACGGAAACCACCACCCGGCTTTGGCTTTCACCAAACCAATAGGCATCTGACCTCACCCCCATCCCCTCTCCAAGGGAGAGGGGGGCAGAGCCCACTTCAAAACCAAGATTGCGGTTGAAACAACTTTCAATAAGGGTAACGAATAAACCTCCTTCACTTACATCATGTGCCGAGTTGATAAGTTTCTTATGGATCATCTTTTTTATCTCGAGCTGCACTTCAAATTCTTCGGCAAGGTTAAAATAGGGTACCGGGGAAAATTCCACGCCGTGCACTTTATGTAGATATTCCGATGAGTTTATATCATTGCGCTGCGTACCCACTAAATATATCTCATCATCTTCCAGTTTAAAATCCATGGTCATTTTATCATCTGCATTTTCCAATAATCCTACCATACCGATAGTAGGCGTAGGGTAAACCGGCCCAGTTGGCCCCTGGTTATAAAAACTAACATTACCACCGGTTACCGGGGTATCGAATTTTATACAAGCTTCACCCATTCCTTTGATAGCATGCACAAACTGGTAATATACTTCGGGGTCAAACGGGTTGCCAAAATTCAGGCAATTGGTAACGCCCAGGGGTTGCCCGCCGCTGCAAACAATGTTTCTTGCTGCTTCTGCTACGGCGATCATTGCGCCTTTATAAGGATCGGCAAAAACATAGCGGCTGTTACAATCTGTAGTTAAGGCAAGCGCTTTATTGGTAGGTTTTGCCAGAACAACTGCAGCATCGCTGGGGGCATTGGTACTTACATTGCCTGTGCCCACCATGCTGTCGTATTGTACATAGATCCATCGTTTGCTGGCTATGTTAGGTATCTGTATGATCTGCTCTGCTACAGCTTTTAAATTTTTTGGTTCGGCAATATTATTGATGTCGAACGTTTTTATTTTTTCAAGGTATTTTGGTTCGGCAAATTCCCTTTCGTTTTGCGGAGCGCCACCCCCCAGCACTAATTCATGTGCCGGCAACTCGGCTTCCAGGTTGCCATTCATATAAAAGCGAAGTATGCCATCATTTGTTACTTCTCCAATTTCACTGCAGGGCAGGTCCCATTTTTTAAAAACATCCAGCACCAGTTTTTCCTTTCCTTTTTTAGCAACCAGTAACATGCGTTCCTGGCTTTCACTTAACAGCAGTTCCCATGCTTTCATATCCTTCTGGCGTGTAGGAACTTTGTCAAGATCGATTCTCATTCCAGATCTTCCTTTAGCACTCATCTCTGAAGTTGAGCAAATGATTCCTGCTGCACCCATATCCTGCATACCAACCACGGCGCCGGTCTGAATCACTTCCAGGCAGGCTTCCAGTAATTTCTTTTCCTGGAAAGGATCACCCACCTGCACGGCAGGCAGGTCTTCTGCACTGTCTTCAGTAATATCGGCCGAGGCAAAACTGGCGCCACCAATTCCATCCTTACCCGTTGCACTGCCTACAAAAAACACGGGGTTGCTATTTCCTTCTGCTGTGGCAGAAACAGTTTCACCATTTTTCACAATGCCTACACTCATGGCATTAACCAATGGATTGGTATGGTAACATTCTTCAAAATATACTTCTCCACCCACAGTAGGTACACCAAAACAATTTCCATAATGGCCGATGCCATGTACCACACCGGCTAAGAGGTGTTGTGTTTTTGCTTCGGTTAGTTTTCCAAAACGTAATGAATTCAATGAAGCGATCGGTCTTGCACCCATAGTGAAGATATCCCGGTTAATTCCGCCAACACCTGTGGCAGCGCCCTGGAAAGGTTCAATGGCCGAAGGGTGATTGTGTGATTCAATTTTAAAGACAACACCGTAGCCATCGCCAATATCCATCAGCCCTGCATTTTCTTCACCGGCTTTTACCAGCATTTTCTTTCCTTCACGGGGTAAGGTCTTTAACCATTTGATGGAATTTTTATAACTGCAATGCTCACTCCACATGGCACTGAAAGAACACAACTCATTAAAGTTTGGGTTGCGGCCGAGTTTTTGTTTGATGAGTTCAAATTCTTCTTCTGTTAGCCTTAGCTGCGCTGCCGTTTTTACTGTTATTTCCATAAATGTGGATGAGAAAATGTGATGAAAGTGCAAATGTAATAACTGCATTGCTTTTATACCGGGTAGCAAAGCAAATATTTTAACTATCTTCCCACACTGAAAATATTTTGCATTGAATTACCTGTTGTTCATTGTTTATTTCATTTTTTTATGCTGGCTGATAAGCCGTGTGCCCTTTGTAAAAAGATCGGGCATCAGCAGCAGGGTTATTATCGGATTGTTTGCTTTTAAAATCGTTGCCGGCATTGCTATTGGCTGGTTATCGCTTCATTTTTACGGAGCAGGTAATGATTACTGGGATATGAATACGGAGGGCTGGAAAGAATACCAGCTTTTGGGCACTGATCCCGGTAAATATTTCACCAACCTTTTTACTTCTGATTATCCCGGAGGCTATTCCGGGTTTTTCAGTTCCCTGAATTCTTTCTGGAACGACCTGAAGGGAAACATTATCATCAAACTGGTTTCCTTATTTAATATTTTAAGCCGGGGCGATTATTATATCAACAGCCTCTTCTTTAATTTCCTGGTCTTCTTTGGTCATGTGGCATTATATAAAGTGTTCACCAAAGCTTACCCCCGTAGAAACGTGTTAGTGATCATTGGTTGTTTCCTGTTGCCGTCTACCATCTATTTTTCATCAGGGATACATAAGGATGGAATTGTTTTTTTAATGCTCTCTACTTTGATATATTGTATTTATAACTGTCTTCAAAATAGCCGGGTCACTAAAAAGCATGCGTTGCTCATTATTACCAGTTTAATATTCCTGCTGCTGATCAGGCATTTTATTTTCATAGCATTGGTGCCTGCACTCATTGCCTGGATAGTATCTGTAAGGTTTAAGCAACTGCCGCTAAAGATCTTTGTGCTAGCCTATCTGGTAACCGGGTTATTATTTTTCGGCATTCAATATTTGGTACCTGCTGTAAAGCCTTTGGAAATTATTACCCGGAAGCAAAATGAATACCTCCA
>CAYTQB010000064.1:5256-17013 GCA_964439615.1 uncultured Ferruginibacter sp.
TACCTGCTGTAAAGCCTTTGGAAATTATTACCCGGAAGCAAAATGAATACCTCCATCTCCCAAAATCTGATACGGAAATAGAACTAACCACATTGACTCCGGACTTTACAAGTTTTGCAACTAATGCGCCCCAGGCACTCAATCATGTTTTATTAAGACCTTACCTGTGGGAACTTCCTGTAAAGTCATTATTACCTTTGAATATTGAGTTGCTTATTTACCAGCTTTTGTTCCTTGTCTTCCTTTTTTTCAGGATAAAGGAAACAAATGGCTCAAATACCCTATTTATATATTTTGCTGTGGCTTTTACGCTGACTATCTTTCTTCTCATCGGTTATATTGTTCCAAACCTGGGTTCAATCGTGAGGTACCGGAGCCTTTATCTTCCCCTAATTATCACCCCTTTATTATGCTCAATTGATCGGGGCAAAATAAGCGGGGTAGTAAAAATTAAAAAATAAAAACATATTAATTATTTTCCCTTATTTCTTTATTTTTTCACAATTAATCCTGAAAAAACTTGTTTTATAAAGGCAATTAATGTTTTTTTGTGACTTAAATTAGAAAAAATATGGAATCTCTACGGTTTAAGGCTTTAGAAAGTTTGGGCAAAGGCCTTCCAAAAGTGAAGGTTGAAAGCCTCGGCAAGATCACAGGTATCTTTAATGAAAACGTATTCACACTACAGATTGCCCGTAAGTACCTGAGCGATGAAGCTTACAAAAGCCTGGTTGCCTCAACCAGGGGTGGTAAGAAGATTGACAGGAACATGGGCTCCCAGATAGCCAATGGCATCAGGGCCTGGGCAGAAAGTAAAGGAGTTACACATTTTACCCACTGGTTTCAGCCATTGACAGGTTTATCAGCCGAAAAGCATGACTCATTCTTTACTTTAAAATCTGATGGAACTGCCATTGAAGAATTTGACGGCGGTGCATTGATTCAACAGGAACCCGATGCATCTTCTTTTCCAAGCGGAGGTTTAAGGGCAACTTTTGAAGCAAGGGGTTATACCGCATGGGATCCATCTTCTCCTGCCTTTATCATGGATATTGGCGAAGGAAAAACCTTGTGCATACCAACGATCTTTGTTTCTTATACCGGTGAATCTTTAGACACTAAAACACCATTGCTGAAAGCACTGGTTGCATTGGATAAAGCTGCCACTGATGTTTGCCAGTATTTTGATAAGAATATTACCCGTGTTTCGGCAACACTTGGATGGGAACAGGAATACTTTGTTATTGATGCCGGTTTGGCAAATACAAGACCCGATCTTTTATTGACCGGCCGTACGGTGTTTGGACATGCGCCTGCAAAGGGACAGCAATTGGAAGACCATTATTTTGGTGCTATACCTGAAAGGGTGTATGCTTTCATGAGGGATTTTGAACAGGAGAGTTATAAACTGGGCATACCCATCCGCACAAGGCATAATGAAGTGGCTCCGGCACAGTTTGAGTGTGCTCCTATTTTTGAAGAGATCAACCTGGCGGTTGACCACAACACTTTGTTGATGGATATTATGGAAAGAGTGGCCAGGCGTCATGGATTAAAATGTTTATTGCACGAAAAACCATTTGCCGGTATTAACGGAAGTGGTAAGCATAATAACTGGAGTATGGCAACTGATACCGGCGTTAATTTATTAGCGCCAGGTAAAACACCAAAGACCAACCTGATGTTCCTGGCTTTTTTTGTGAACACCATCAAAGCTGTTCATGATTATGCCGACTTGTTAAGAGCATCAATTGCCAGCGCCGGTAATGATCACCGCCTTGGTGCCAATGAAGCGCCGCCTGCCATCATCTCTATTTTCATTGGTAAATATTTAACACAGGTATTGAACCAGGTGGAGAGCCGTGTGTCTGGCAAGTTTGATGAACAGGATGAAGCCATGTTGAAACTGGATATACATAAGAGCATTCCTGAACTGATGCTGGATAATACAGATCGTAACAGGACATCTCCCTTTGCATTCACCGGTAATAAATTCGAATTCCGTGCAGTGGGCTCTTCTGCTAACTGTGCCATTTCAATGACAACCCTGAATGCGATCATGGCTGAAACGCTGAAGAATTTTAAAACAGACGTTGACGCACTGATAGATAAAGGCGAGAAGAAAGAAGTAGCCATCATGCAGGTGATACAGAAATATATTGTGGAGAGTAAGAAGGTATTATTTGAAGGAGATGGTTACAGCGATGAGTGGGAAAAAGAAGCTGCAAAACGTGGACTGGCGAATGTGAAAACAACACCACCTGCGTTAGATGCTTTCGTTACTGATAAGGCAAAGCATTTGTTTGAAAGCAATGGGATATATAATCATGCTGAACTGGAAGCCCGCCATGAGATCATGCTGGAATCGTACATTAAGAAAGTACAGATTGAAGCAAGGGTGATGGGCGACCTGGCCACTACATTCGTTCTGCCATCAGCAGTTAAGTACCAGAATGTGCTGATCAATAATATCAAAGGGCTCAAAGAAGTAGGCCTTTCTGAAAGTGCCTACGCCAATCAAAAACAGGTACTTGAAGCCATCAGCGTTCATATCAACGACATCAGCGATAACGTAGAAAAGATGATCGAAGAGAGGAAAAAAGCCAATGAGATAACCGATACCCGTGATAAGGCCATTGCCTACTGCGATAAGGTGAAGGAGAAATACTTCGACGTTATCCGCAGCCATGTAGACAGGCTGGAACTACTTGTTGATGACTCTTTCTGGCTGCTGCCGAAATACAGGGAACTGCTTTTCTTAAGATAAGGCATTACCATATTTGAAAAACTATACCGGCCACCTGGTGCCGGTTTTTTTTATGAATAATTTTTCACCGTTTTAAACTTATGCCCCTGTACGCCATCTATCCTTCATGAAAATGGTAAAGATGAAATTACCCGGCCTGTTTTTGATCCTCCTTTTAAGTTCCGTTATCACCTTCGCACAGGTTGAAAGGGTGCCTCCGGCGAAAACGGATTCCCTTTCCGGCACATCCATATCCGGTAAGAAAGACCTCTGGTCAAAGACCTTGACCTCAGTACCGGGCAACAGGCAAAGCTGAAAGAGATACGCCAGACTATAAAGATGAAAAGGAAGGCCATTGATAATAATGACCAGCTTACCGATGAAGAAAGAAAGAAACAGGTAAGGGAATTGCAAAAAGAGCAGGCTAAATACATAGAGGGTATGCTAACTGACGAGCAAAAGGAGAAATTCAGGACTGGCAGAAAAAAGGCGTTGAAGAAAAATAGTTAACTATCCGCATTCACATACAACAGTAAGGTTGAGCAAAAAAGAGGGCCGTTCATTTATGGGCGGCTTCTCTTATCTTAGGACCTTTATTGATTTGCAATGATTTCAAAGAAGCCATTGAGGTTTTAATAAAATTTTTGCAGATTGAATCATTTTTCCGGGTCAGGAGATCAAAATGAAAGAATACCTCATTCCTTTTAGTTGTAGTCAGTGCTCTTACTTTTCTAAAAAAAATAGAATCAGACTTTTCAATAGCAATAATTGAGAAATACTCGCCATTGATTTTTTGAATTGTATCAAAAACAACCTTTGATTCTGGGTGTCTGAATAGTAAGTCTTCTTTATTATATGTATGCCGAAAAAAAATTATTGCTGAGTCATCAGGATGATTAAAATACCTCCGCCTCGGTTCGTGGCACACGAAACGAAAGGTAACTAAACCAGGCTGTATGAATAAAATAATTGGTAAATTGTATAATGCAGCCTGTACAACGCAAATCATACAACACCACTAATAAAATTTATTTTTTTACTGCAACTATTCATAAGTGGTTTGCCTTACTTGTACAAGATAATAACCAGCAGTTAATAGTTGATTATTTAAAAAAACTTAACGATGATGGTTTGCTTACTGTGTATGGCTTTGTGCTAATGCCCAACCATATACACATCATTTGGCAGCAAAACAAATTAAATGGTAAAGAAACACCGCAGGGCAGTTTTTTAAAGTACACTGCCCATGAGTTTTTAAAAAAGCTTAAATCATTGGGTCAGTCGGTTTTATATGAAGTAAATGCCGCCAACAAAAAACATGAAATATGGCAACGGGATTCGTTGAGTATTGAAATATACAACCGTGCAGTGGCAGAACAAAAGTTACGTTATATTCATTTTAATCCCGTAAGCGGTAAATGGCAGCTATCAAAAGATGATTTGGGATATTATTATTCCTCTGCCAGGTTTTATGAAACAGGTGTGGATGAATTTGGATTTTTAACCGACATATATAAAGTGTTTGATGGGGATTAAATGATTTCGTTTCGTGTGCCACGAACCGAGGCGGAGGGCAAAGCTGAAAGAGATACGCCAGACTATAAAGATGAAAAGGAAGGCCATTGATAATAATGACCAGCTTACCGATGAAGAAAGAAAGAAACAGGTAAGGGAATTGCAAAAAGAGCAGGCTAAATACATAGAGGGTATGCTAACTGACGAGCAAAAGGAGAAATTCAGGACTGGCAGAAAAAAGGCGTTGAAGAAAAATAGTTAACTATCCGCATTCACATACAACAGTAAGGTTGAGCAAAAAAGAGGGCCGTTCATTTTTGGGCGGCTTCTCTGTTATTTCAATCAAACTAGTTTTACTTGATTATAGTGTAGAATTTTTTCTATTACCACTTTAGGGTATTTTTTTTCTGCGAATAAGGTTATTAATTGCATCCGAAAAGAAAAAATCCTTCTTTAAATGGGAAGAAAAATTATGAAACTCGTTACCCTATTTTTTTTCTTTTGGGTTGGTAATAATTCAATCCTTATTGGTCAAGCTAGATTTTCACAATTTTACGCATCACCTTTGTTAATTAATCCTGCTCATACTGGTCGATTTAATAATAAGAGCTATCGTATTGGTGGGGCATTTAGAAGAGAAATAAATACGCAGGAAAAAATATATACTCAAAGTGCTCTCTTTTTCGATTCTAAGGTTTTAAATAAGATAGCACCGGAAAATGATTGCTTTGCAATCGGAATTTTGGGGCTGGCTGAAAAAAGTGAAACAGAGGGGATTAAGAATACGTATTTATCAGTTTCTGCAGCATATCAAAAAGCTCTTGATGATGAAGGAAAACAACAACTTGGCATTGGTTTTCAAACAACTTTTGCCAGAAGAAAACTACAAAAGCCCAATCTTATATTTGAAGATCAGGTTTTGTCATGGTTAAATTCCGGCTATACAAATATTGATATTTTTCAACTCGGAAATGTAGATGTTACCTATACCGATCTCAATGCAGGTTTAGTTTATCAGGGCAGGCTTAATTCCAATAATTTTTTTGCAGCAGGAGTTTCAATGCATCATATAACAAAGCCAAGCCGAACTTTTCAGGGAGGAGAATTAAACTTATCACGTCAGGTTTGGAGTCATTTAGCATGGGAAAAAAATCTGCCTGATGACAAAAAACTATATGCTGCTTTACTAATCAGTTATTCAGATAAATCAGTTAAGGACTTGTTTGCTGGGTTAACCTGTCAAATTAAAATCAACAAAAATAATCAATTCATTATGGGAGCTTGGGTAAGGAATACTGTAGTTAGGGGTACTTCAATAATACCCTCTATTGGTTTAAATTTTAATGGCTTCACCTTAAATACATCGTATGATGTAAATATTACTTCAAAAAATACCAATCAAAAAGGAGCAACTGAAATTTCATTGAAGTATTCCAAACCACTTTCAAGGACAAAATACTATGAAAATAAATTCGTAAAATTTTGATAGATAATTAAAGGATTTTTTTTATTTACTATTATATCTGGACTCTCATTGATTATATTGAAACAATGGTTTTCCCACATAAAATGGATAACGCTAGTCATAACTCAAAATTTAAATTTATGAAACTATTTTTTCTCTCCCTGCTTTGCATATCATCATTCTTTGCTTATGCTGACACTTCTATTTCGGGTAATATCACCCCAACACCAGGTACAATAGAAGTTTATACAGTCAATTGGTCCCCTTGGGACATTCAAAATGGGATTTATGGCGAAATTACATGGAGTGTAACTAATGGGAATATAGTATACACAGGAGAGCCACAATCAAATACTGTTACTATATTATGGAACAATGTTCCAAGCCATTTGAATGATATTGGTTCCGTAAGTATAACCTGTTCTGGAGTTTATGGAGCTGAGGCAACCTTACAAATAAATCTTGTAAATTTTACTATAGGCGTTTTAGAAACATGTACTGGCATTTTAGGACCAGCAGCTATTTATGAAAATTTTGGCACAGGTTCTAACCCAGGCCCCCCATTAACTGGGGTTTCTACAAGTTACCAATATATTTCAAATTGTGTACTTTATCCAGGCCAATACACAAGAACGAATAGTACAGTCGGTTGTCGCGGACAGTGGATAGGATTGCCACAAGATCATACTCCAAATGATGTAAATGGTTATATGTTAATGGTTGATGGGAATGAAAATTCAGGGGAAGTTTACAGAACTACAGCAACAGGTCTGGTTGCATCATTTGGATATGAATTTTCTGTTTATGTAGCTAACTTAACTGATCTTTATGAAGATCCTGGACTCAAGTTTAAAATATTGGATTTAAGCAATAATTTAATACAGGGAAGTGATCTTTATCGAGTAGCTTTTGATCCATCTAATCCGTGGAAAAAATTATCCTTCATGTTTTATCTTCCGGCTAGTATTACATCGGTGCAGGTTGTTCTTGTAAACGATAACAATGATGGACTTGGCAACGATTTTGTTGTTGATGATATATCTTTTGCTCCCTGCTACCCTCCAATAGTTGCGTCTTTTTCAAGTACTACAGTTGTAGATAAAGCAAACGTTTGCGATAATGGTACTGTTAATTTATATTCCCGATGGCCACTTCCAACAATACCTTTTATAAATCCAAGTTTTAAATGGCAAAAAAGTGCAAATGGCGGTAATTGGACTGATATTCCCGGGGCTAATACTATGAATTTTACACAAACCGAAAATGTTGCCGGGATTTATGAATACAGAATGTATGCATATGAAACTTCTAATCCATCGCAATTTGTAGTTTCAAACATAATCACATACTATGTTATGAAAATGCTTGTGAATCCCAGAATATATAATGTGTTTAATTGTAATCCGGCCCCTGTGCAGATAACTGCAAGTGCTATTTTACAATATTATGACCCAAGTCTCTCCATTTATTCCTATACATACACCTGGGCGCCTGCTACTTATCTTAGTAGTACTACAAGTCCATATCCAACAATTTCTTTGCCTCCTCAAACTCCAACAAATATTAATTCGCCTTCACCACCGCCCCCAATAACATACACTTATAATTTAACTGTTCAAAATACTGATTTTGGATGTGTTGGTTCCAATACTCAAACTGTTTTGCATTATAATCCGAGAAAAGTTGTTATACCAACCGCTTTTACTCCTAATGGAGATGGGGTAAATGACTTGTTCAGACCTTTGAACTTACAAGACTATCCAGGAGGTGAATTTTGGGTTTGGGATCGTTGGGGAAACCTAATATTTCATTCAACAGGACCAACATTAGCTGCTTACTCATGGGATGGTAAATATTCGAACGGGCAACCTTGTGAAATAGGTACTTATACATGGCAGGTAACAATACCCGGGTGTCCTAATTATATACTTAATGGAAATGGTAGTAGTAATCCATATGGTAATGTAGTGCTTATAAGGTAAAAATGATTGGGCATAAAGAAAAAGTTTAATTTTACTTGTAAATACTTCTGTCGGTGAAGGAAGTATTTACAAGTAAAATAAGTATAGAAATGGAAAAGATAATATGTAGCATATTAATTATTCTTTTTTCTCTTAGTGTATCCGCTCAATCTGAGAAAATTGAAACAGACCGACCTGGCGAAACAAATACCCCTGCCACAGTTCCAAAGAAATGGATTCAAATTGAAACGGGATTCTTAATGCAAATAGAAAAGCATTCTTCCAAGTTGAAAGATCATTTCATACAACATCCTTCATTATTATCAAAATATGGAATCGGGAACAGGATTGAATTAAGATTACTAACAGAATGGGGTACAATAAAAGAGCAATTTGTAAATGATACTACATCACGTACAGGTATCACTAATGTACAGTTAGGAGGCAAGGTTAATTTTTTACAGGAAAAAGGATTGAGGCCAAAAACATCATTCATTGCTCATTACAATTTCCGCCGCCTGCGTACACTCTATAAGGACTCCATTGATGGCGCCAATTTCAGGTTTGCCATGCTACATACTTTATCTAAAACCATATCAATTGGCTATAATATTGGCATGAATTGGAACAGGTTTGGTTTTCCTCCGGCTTATATGTATACCTTTTCGCCAAGGTTTAATATAAGTGAAAAATGGTTTGCTTATATTGAAGTATTTGGATCTTTTAAAAGACCAAAGAAATACAGCCCTGAGAATAACATTAGTGCCGGGTTTGCATTCTATGTTAACGATAATTTTAAAATTGACGCTTCTGCCGGATTTGGCCTTAGCAAAGAAGCACCGGATAAATTTTATACCATTGGGGCATCCTTCCGGTTTAGAACGGCAAATCAAACACAATAGTAATTTTAAATAAAGACTTAATTTATTTACTTCGAACCAATAGCTTTGATTCAAGGATAAATTTCAGCTATTTTTGTTCAATGAACACCAACTTCTCTTACCAGCAACTACTCAGCTTCTCAAAAAATATTTTCCTAAAGATCGGTTGCAGTGATGCAGATGCTTCTATAGCGACCCAATCATTGTTATCGGCCGACCTTCGTGGAGTGGATAGTCATGGTGTGGCAAGACTGAGCGGCTATATCCGTTTGTGGGAAGTGCAAAGAGTGAATGCAAAACCAAACATTAAGATCGTTCATGAAACACCTTCAACAGCAGTTATTGATGGCGACAGGGGATTAGGTTTAGTTGTTGCCCCATTTGCCATGCAGGTGGCCATCAATAAAGCAAAACAGGTGGGCACTGGTTGGGTGAGTGTACGAAACAGCAATCATTTTGGTATTGCCGGTCACCATGCCATGATGGCCCTGGAAAATGATATGATCGGTATGGCTATGACCAATGCATCGGCCCTGGTTGCTCCAACATTTTCCAAAGAAAGAATGCTGGGAACAAACCCTATTGCTGTTGCCATACCTGCAGGTAAGCAACCGGCATTTGTTGCCGACTTTGCAACAACAACTGCAGCAAACGGAAAATTAGAAATACTTCAAAGAAAGAATAAACCAATGCCATTGGGCTGGGCGCTTTCAAAAGAGGGCGAACCTTCCACCGACCCGAATGAAATAAAAAATGGAGGTACTCTTTTACCGCTTGGCGGCGATAAGGAACACGGCAGCCATAAAGGTTATGCACTGGGCGCCATTGCCGATATTTTTTCAGGCATATTAAGTGGTGCAAACTATGGCCCATGGGTTCCTCCATTTCCTGCTTACCTGCCCATGCCGGATCATTTGCCTGGCGAAGGTATCGGGCATTTCTTTGGCGCCATGCGTATTGATGCTTTCAGAGCAGCTGATGAATTTAAAGAGCATATGGATAAATGGATCACACGTTTCCGCTCTGCTCAAACAATTCCCGGCCAGGAAAAAGTACTCATACCCGGCGATCCTGAAAGAGAAATGGAAGCCGAAAGAATGAACAACGGAATCCCTTTACTTCAACCGGTTATTGATGACCTGAAAGTTATCGGTGATAAGTTCGGCGTGGCTTTATAACATATATTTGCAGACTAAAATTTTATGGTAGAATGAAAGTAATGAAGTTTGGCGGCACCAGCGTGGGCAAGCCACAGCGGATGCAGGAAGTGGCAAAGCTGATAACCAAAGATGATGAACCTAAAATTGTGGTGCTTTCTGCCTTGAGTGGTACTACAAATGCGCTGGTTGAAATAAGTGAATCGCTGGCCAGTGGCGACAGGACAGCAGCAAAAGAACAGATAGATGCCCTGCATGCGCACTACCAAAGTTTTATAAACGAACTGTTGCAAGAAACTGCAACAAGGGAAAAGGGGAATGTCGTACTGAATGAACACTTCGAGTTTCTCACCATCATTTTAAAAATATCATTCAGCGAAGCGTTGAATAAGGATATACTTGCACAGGGTGAATTGCTGAGTACCAAATTATTCAGCATCTACCTGGAAGAAAAAATGATAGATCATATATTATTACCTGCACTTGACTTCATGACCATTGATAGTCATGATGAGCCGCAAATAGGAACAATTAAAGTAAAACTGGCACAACTTCTCCAGCGCAACAAAGACAAAAGCATTTTTATCACGCAGGGATATATTTGCCGCAACGCCAGGGGAGAAGTGGATAATTTAAAAAGAGGAGGCAGTGATTATTCGGCATCGCTCATTGCTGCAGCCATTAATGCCAGTGTGTGTGAGATATGGACAGATATTGATGGCATGCACAACAATGATCCCAGGATCGTTAAGAAAACCTATCCCGTCGAGCAGCTGAGTTTTGAAGAAGCGGCCGAGCTTGCTTATTTCGGGGCAAAAATTTTACATCCTGCCAGCATCTGGCCTGCACATTTTTATAATGTACCGGTTAAACTGCTGAACACGATGGATCCTTCGGCAAAAGGAACACTGATTACCGAAAAAGCAGGAAGTGTTGGTGCCAAAGCTATTGCTGCCAAAGATGGCATTACCGCAATCAGGATAAAAAGCAGCCGCATGTTACTGGCTTATGGTTTCCTGCGCAAGGTTTTTGAGGTGTTTGAGAAATACCGTACTTCTATTGATATGATCACCACTTCTGAAGTGGCAGTTTCTGTTACCATTGATAATGATGTTAACCTTCCGCTTATCATCAAAGAACTGGAACCCTTTGGCACCATTGAAACAGACAGCAACCAAACCATTGTATCTGTTGTGGGCAACGAAATTGAGGAAACCAAAGATGTGATGAAGAAACTCTTTGATGCCATTGAACCTATTCCCGTTCGTATGGTAAGTTATGGCGGCAGCAAACATAATGTTACGCTGCTCATTGACCGGCAACATAAAGAACAGACCTTACAGTTACTGAATAAGGGATTGTTTGGGTTGTGATTTAATCCATTAAAACCCCAGTTTCCATATTTTATCAGATATTTTAAGATAGGCAGGTAATGCTGCAGAGCCATACCAATTGTACATTTCGGCAGCCAGCAGTTTTTCTTTTACTGCCGGGTCATTCTCCAAAAGTTTTTCGGCTTCTTCAAATGTTTTTACATCGAGTATAAAAATGCCCCGGTATGTTTTTTCATTTTTTTCTATGGGGCCCGCCACTATGAGTTTGTTGATGGATACCATGTGATTGATATTACTCATGTGGCCGGCAAAAAGGCTGTCTTTTAATTTTTTGTCATCAGTTAAATTTATACCCGTCTTAAGTATCACAAGCACATACATTTTCATACCATAATCATCGGCAGCAAATTTTTTAGCCAGGGCAGAATCGTAGTCTGGATTCACTTTCTGTGCAAGAGATGCGATACTTATCGTCAAAAACAAAACAGTGCAGAAAATCTTCATGGCCATTTAATTTAGCGGGTATTAATATAACGGCTGCCAAATCGGACTCTCATCCCTTTTTGGCTGTGTTGTTAAACGTGTTTTTATACGGGTTTCAACATGTATTATCCATACATCATAATTTTTTGAATTACCGTTTGTATATGCTATCCATTTTCCATCAGGCGACCAGGCTGGTGAATAATCTTCCAATG
>CAYTQB010000064.1:17113-18294 GCA_964439615.1 uncultured Ferruginibacter sp.
TCGGGGGTTGTAATGCTGAAAACCAGCACCATTTCTTCTTCCCTGATACTTTCAGATTCACCGGATGCTATGGCCCCGCTATTGTTTACGCTTTGATAAACCAGTTTTTGTTTTTTATGATCCCAGGTATAAAAGCCATCCCAAAAAGTGACCCATTGTGATTTTTTTGGAATATAGCCTGTTATCTTTAAAAGCAGGGTATTGGCATGAATACCTTTTTTATATTCATAACCCAGGTAACTGGCCGACCATTCTTCTGCAGGATTATAATTCCTGTTCGGTGTTTTCCATTTACCGCCGTCCTGGAGGAGTATATCCATATGTTTCAGGTATAATTTTAGATTATTGGGTTTAATATTTTGTGCGGTTGCGGTGAAAAATATACCTGTACCAATTAGGAAGATGCAAACCAGTTGTTTTGAAATATGGCTCATATTATTTTTTATGGGTCCTGTTATATGATAATTGAAGATACTCCATTAGTTTTTTGTCGAACTGCTTCAAATCGGTAATTACGGCCATATGCGATATCCGGGGCATGGGGCCGCTCAGTTTTGTTTTTTGTACGGTTTCATTAAAGGCCATATCACCCAGGTCCATGCCCAGCCTGATCTCTTTGGGTTTGATGTTGATGGCCGCAAATTCCCTTGTTGCTGTAAAGGATACGTATGTTTTTTTGGGTATGACCTGTGTATACGGAAAATGCTTCAGTATCATTTCCGAAACAGCATTATATAATGGACGCATCTCTTCGCATTTTGCAAATTGGTTGTCCAGTAATGAACCTTCATTTTGATAGACCGGCTTTCCATTGTTCAGGAAAAGGCCGGCCAGCAGTTGTGCCTGCAAATGGTTCAGCTTGTGTTCTGCTTTCAGCCAGTTGGTGATCTCCATCTGTTTGCCAAGACCTGATTTTTTTACAACGGGCAGCCATTGTTCCAATGACCTGCCTGTTTTCTCTTTAGCAGTCTGTATGAATTCCTGCTCAAATTCGCCGGATGTTTTTGCCATGATGTTTTTTAGGAACAAAGTAAGTGTATAAACAAGGTTTTGTATTGGAAAAAATTAACCTACCCAACCGCAATATAATTGAGGTGTTCATACTGCCGCTGTAAGTATTGCTGTGGTGTAAAACCCGAAAAGGATTTAAAATCATTGATAAAATGAGCCTGGTCGTAATA
>CAYTQB010000065.1:0-17590 GCA_964439615.1 uncultured Ferruginibacter sp.
CATACCCGGAAAAAAGGAATGGACACTGATCATTAATAAAAACTGGAAACAGCACTTGGCTACAGAATATGATGAAACGGAGGACGTAGTGAGAATAAAAGTGAAAGCAAAAAAAAATGTATCGACTGAACGGTTGCAATATTTTATTGAGGAATTAAAGAGTAACAAATTACGGATTGCAGTTGCATGGGAAAAAGTGTTGGTTGGTTTTGAATTTCAAGAAAAGTAAAAATATTCAGATATGCGTTACTTGCCAAAATCAAGATGGAAAAAAGCAGGATTGATATTGCTGCTGATATTTGTTTTGATTCAATTCTATCCAAGACCAAGAAAAAATATTTCATCTGTACAAAGCAGTAATTCGATTGAACAACTATATCCCATTCAGGATTCCATATTACAGGTTTTAAAAGCAGCATGTTATGATTGCCACAGCAACAATACAAACTACCCCTGGTATAGTAACATACAACCGGTTTCATCGTTTCTGAACAGGCATATAGTGGAAGGTAAGGCTGAATTGAATTTTGATGAATTTGGGAATTACTCAAAAAGAAGACAACTAAGCAAGTTCAAATCAATCAGCAGCCAGGTGAATGACGGAGAGATGCCGCTGACTTCTTATAAACTGCTGCATAAAAAGGCAAGCTTGTCTGGCAAAGAACGCAGTATGATAACAAAATGGTTCATGGAAAAATATGATGCCAGTAGAAATTGAATTGACACAACATGGAGAAACAAAATAAAACGACAAATTGGTTTGTCATTACCGGTGGGCCCAGCACAGGGAAAACAACAGTAATAAACCTGCTAACGGAAAGAGGGTATAAAACCACTATTGAACATGCAAGGCATTATATTGACACAATGAAGGAAGAAGGGAGAACTGTTGAAGAGATCAGGGCAAATAAGAGAAAATTTCAGTTAGGGGTATTAGATATGCAGATTGAACAGGAGGCTGAATTGTCGCCGTCAGATACTGTTTTTCTTGACCGGGCTATCCCCGATGCAATGGCTTATTACCGTTTTTTGAATCTCGAATATGATAAAATATTACTTGATGCAATGAGGGAAGTCGCTTATAAAAAAATATTTATTCTTGACAGGCTGCCTTTTGTAAATGATTATGCAAGAACAGAAGATGAACAGGCACAAAAACTAATTCACCAGTTAATTATAGAAGTATATCAGTCATTAAGATTTCCAGTTGTTTTTGTACCGGTAATCAGCCCCGATGAAAGAGTTGAATTTATATTAAAGAACCTGTAAAATAAATTATCATGGATCATAACAAACACGAACATCTTCAACAGCAGGAAATGGATCACGGTAATATGGATCATAGTAAAATGAAACATGACCACGGCAGCATACCGATGGGTATGGCAGGCCACGACCATCACAAAATGATGATAAAGGATTTTGAAAAGCGGTTTTGGGTAAGCCTTATTCTTACTATACCTGTATTGATATTATCACCGATGATACAAGGTTTTTTTGGATATAGCTTATCAGTGCCAGGCAATCCCTACGTATTAATGGCTCTTTCATCTGTAATTTATTTCTGGGGCGGATGGCCTTTCCTGAAAGGTTTCATTACCGAAATAAAACAGAAAGGCCCTGGTATGATGACCCTGATTGCAATGGCTATTTCAGTCGCTTATTTTTATAGTACAGCTACAGTGTTTGGATTAAAAGGAGTTGATTTTTTCTGGGAACTGGCTACATTGATTGTGATTATGCTCTTAGGCCATTGGCTGGAAATGAAATCTGTATTAGGGGCATCCAAAGCCCTGCAATTATTGGTTAGCATGATGCCTGCCGAAGCACACCGGGTAAAATCGGACGGACAGGTGGAAGATATAAAACTGGAAGCATTAAAGAAGGAAGATATTATACTGATCAAGCCCGGAGAAAAAGTACCTGCTGATGGAATTATTGTAGAAGGCAGCAGTTATTTAAACGAATCCATGCTCACAGGAGAATCAAAACCTGTAAAGAAAGAGAAAGAAAACAAAGTGATTGGAGGCTCTATAAATGGTAACGGCTCTTTGAAGATAAAAGTGGAACATACAGGGAAAGACAGTTACCTGAATAAAGTGATTAAGCTGGTAGAAGAAGCACAGAAAGCAAAATCAAAAATGCAGAACTTCAGCGACAGGGCTGCCAAATGGCTTACTTATATTGCTTTATCGGTAGGTTTTGGAACACTGGCTGTTTGGTTGATTGCCGGTTATTCATTTGTCTTTGCATTGGAAAGAATGGTTACCGTCATGGTAATTGCCTGTCCGCATGCACTGGGTTTGGCTATACCGTTAGTGGTGGCTATTTCAACGGCTGTATCGGCGCAAAATGGCTTGTTGATACGTAACAGAACGGCTTTTGAAGAGTCTAGAAAAATCACAACATTATTGTTCGACAAGACCGGAACCCTTACTACCGGTGTATTTGCTGTTACTCGAATTGAAACTACTGATGCTTCCATATCTAAAGATGAACTTTTGAGATTGGCCAGTGCTTTGGAACAAACATCAGAGCATCCGATTGCAGTGAGCATCATCAACAAGGTTAAAGAGATGAACATAACGATTCCAAAAGCAGAAAACTTTAATGCAATAACAGGTAAAGGTGTTGAAGCAATGGTGGAAGAAAAGTCTATCAAAGTTGTTAGCCCAGGATATTTAAAAGACAATAACATTGCTGTTCCTGCAGATGCATATTCAAGTAAGGCAGAAACAGTAGTGTTTATTTTAGTCAATGAAAAACTTGCAGGATATATAGCATTGGCAGATGCCATCCGTCCGGAAAGTGCAGAAGCAATTCAGGTTTTCAAAAAGAATGGAATTAAGGTGATAATGGCAACCGGTGATAATGAAATAGTAGCAAAGGCTGTTGCCGATGAACTTGGACTTGATGGATATTTTTCAGAAGTATTGCCACACCAAAAAGTGGATATTGTAAAAGACCTGCAAAGCAAGGGGGAGTTTGTTGCCATGACGGGTGATGGTGTAAATGATGCACCGGCACTTGCACAAGCCAATGTAGGTATTGCAGTGGGTTCTGGTACAGATGTGGCTGCAGAGACTGCCGATATTATTTTAGTAAACAGCAACCCAAAAGACATTGCAAATCTTATTTTATTTGGCAAAGCAACCTATAAAAAGATGGTACAGAACCTTGTTTGGGCAACAGCATATAATAGCTTCGCCATTCCATTGGCAGCCGGAGTATTATATAGCCAGGGATTTGTACTCGGCCCGGCAATTGGTGCAGTGTTCATGAGCTTGAGTACAATTATTGTTGCTATTAATGCACAGTTGTTAAAAAAGAAGATCAGCGCTTGATAGAATTTTTATATTACTCTATAGGCTGGTTTTCCACGCCGATTGTTTTTGAATTAGGTTTAAGTTGAAAGAATGATAAATCCCATTTTTCTGTTTATTGATTTGAGAAGTGTATCAATTCAGCCACATGCACTGAGAGCGTGTAAGCTAGTTAACCCTTTGGTTTATTATGGCTTACACTGAAATGGAGGCAGGAATGTTTCGCAAATTTATTAATATAAGCCACCCGTTTTTGGGAATGCTGATTTAGGTTTTTTGATATTAGTTTTCATACACTCTCTCCACCAGCAACCTTTCACAAACCGTATGACTTAGTACTTCAGCGGTTTTTTTTGAATAGCTTACTTCCATACTGCCGTCAAATTTTTCCAATCGTACTATTTTCAGCTTCAACCCCAATTTCAAACCCCGCCGATTTAGAAATTTTAAAAAATCATCTTTAGTATGGATGACAGCAGCCAGTTTTACAGTATCACCAACTTTGCAACTGCTCAGCTTTTCGTATTTAATCCATTCCATTTTACCCGTCTTGTCCGGTATGGGTGAACCGTGTGGATCTATTTTGGGGAAGCCAAGTAAGGCATCCATCTTTTCAAAAAATACAGGCGACTGCAAATGTTCAATCTGTTCCGCTATTTCATGTACTTCTTCCCAGCCAAAATCCATTTGCTGCACTAAAAACATTTCTGTTAACCGGTGCTTTCGTATTATCAGCCCGGCTTCTTTTTTTCCCTTTTCAGTTAAGCGGATAGGCTTGTAGCTCTTATAAATAACTAATTTCTTTTCGGCCAGCTTCTTCATCATGCTGTTAACGGTAGGCATTTTAATACCTAACTGTTTGCTTACCTCGTTGGGGCTTACTTCGCCTTTTTCGGCAGAAAGGTTAAACAGTGCCTTTAAGTAGTTTTCTTCAGTAAATGAGTGCATACGGCAAAAGTAAATAATAAAGGTAGATTGGTGAAACTTAAAAGGACTGCTTTTTAATTTATTTGTTAGATGAATCTAAGTTATTACTTTTGTACACATAATTACAGTTTTATAAGAATGAAAAAGATATACCTTATTCCGGCTGCACTGGTTATTTGCATAGCTATTATACAGGCTTGCACCAAGCTGCAGCCTGCTGCCCCGGCAGATGATGAAATACTGGATGGGCCTGTAGCTGGGCTTTCTTACGATCAGAACAGGCAATTCCTTGCGGGGGATGTAGCCTTTAATGATGAAATCTTTACTACTCAAACCGGGCTGGGTTCCATTTTTGTAGCTACAAGTTGCGGCAGTTGCCACGCCGGAGATGGTAAAGGCCACCCATTTACTACACTCACAAGGTTTGGACAAGCCGATAGCACCGGCAATCAGTTTCTGCATCTCGGCGGCCCGCAATTACAAAACAGGGCTTTGCCCGGTTTCCTGCCAGAGCAGATACCTGCCGGAGCAACTTTTTCAAAATTTACTCCCCCGGCAACTACAGGCCTTGGTTTTTTAGAATTGGTTTCAGATAATGATATACTAGCAATGGCTGATCCATTTGATTTAGATGCAGATGGTATTTCCGGCGTTCCGAATTGGATTGCCCTGCCTTCATTTATCACACCTTTTATAAATGCACTCCCACAAAACGGCAGGTATATTCATCGTTTTGGAAAAAAAGCAGCAGCTTATAATTTACTTCATCAAACGGTAAATGCATATAACCAGGATATTGGAATCACGTCTACCTTTTCACCAAAAGATGTATATACGGGTTTGGATATCGATCCGGAAGTTTCCAACTTAACCATCAATAATGTTGTGTTTTATTTGCAAACTTTAAAAGCTCCCATTCAACGCAATCAAAATAATCCGGAAGTAATTCAAGGGAAAAATTTATTCATTCAGGCCGGTTGCGAAAGTTGCCATAAGCAATCTTTAAAAACTGCTTTTTCAAATATTGAGCCACTTTCTAATAAGATATTCTATCCTTATACCGATTTATTATTGCATGATATGGGGCCTGGGCTGGATGATGGATATACTGAAGGCAATGCCAAAACATCTGAATGGAGAACACCGCCATTATGGGGTCTTGGTTTATCTCCAAATTCACAAGGGGGTCAATTTTTTTTAATGCACGATGGAAGAGCAAAATCAATTGATGAAGCTATTCAAATGCATGGCGGTGAAGCAATCAGTAGCAAAAATAAATTCAACCAGATGACGACATTAGAAAAAAATGCGATCCTTAAGTTTTTAAAATCATTATAAATAATGGACAGAAAAGATTTTATTAAAAACTGTGGCTTTGCCTGTATCGGTGGTGCGGTAATTACAACACTGTTGCATGGATGTTCCGGTACAAAAATCATTAGTGGCAAAATTGGCGGCGACGATTTAATTGTACCCTTAAAAGATTTTGAAACCAAGGCCGGAAACGAAACGCATTACAAGAAATATATAGTGGTACAAAACGAAATACTTCATTACCCTATTTGTGTGTACCGGTTTAATGCAGATGAATATGCAGCCTTATGGATGCAATGCACCCACCAGGGCGCAGAACTGCAGGTATTTGGCGATAAGCTGCAATGCCCGGCACATGGCAGTGAGTTTGACAGCAAAGGCAATCTGCAAAGTGGTCCGGCAGAACAAAAGCTGCGCAGTTTTCCCATAACCATCGAGAACCATCAACTTAAAATTTCATTAAAGACAGTATGACAAAACTTTTCACTTTGGCCGCCGGTTTATTTATTTCACTAAATGCGGCGGCGCAAATTGACCCTTCATTGCTAAAGCGTATTCCTAAAGACACAACGAAGCAAACCATGAATATGGACGCCGTTTATAATCGTCCTTTTGTTGCAGTGGGCAAATTGCCCGTTTCACTGGGCGGCTATGCAGAAGTAAACTGGCAGCATATTGGCACAGATGGTGTATCCGAAGGCCACCAGTTTCAAATGAGGCGAATGACGTTGTTTGTTGCATCCACCATCAGCAAGAAAATAAAATTTTTAAGTGAAATAGAATTGGAAGAAGGTGGAAAAGAAATTGCTGTGGAGTTTGCATCGGTTGATGTGGAGTTTCATCCCTTGCTCAATTTAAGGGGTGGTATAGTGCTAAATCCCATTGGAGCATTTAATCAAAACCATGATGGCCCCAGGTGGGAGTTTACTGACCGGCCCACATCCGCTACACAAATGCTGCCTGCCACCTGGAGCAATGCAGGGTTTGGTTTATACGGCAAGCAATACAGTAAGGATTGGATGTTTGGGTATGAAGCTTACCTTACCGGTAATTTTGATAATTCTATTATTGATAATGCAGAGAATAAAACTTTCTTGCCTGCTGCCAAGAATAATAAAGAACGGTTTGAAGAAATAAACAGTGGCCTGCCATTGTTAACAGCAAAAGTGGCGGTAAAAAATAATAAGATTGGCGAATTGGGTTTGTCGTACATGGGTGGGGTGTATAATAAATTTCAGGATGATGGTTTGCAGTTGGATGAAAAAAGAAGGGTAGATGTTTTTGCCATTGACTTTAATAGCACCATTGCAAAAACAAAAACATTTATCACTGGTGAGTGGGCATGGGTAAAAGTAAATGTTCCGTCCACCTTTATACAACAATACGGCAATAAGCAACAAGGAGGTTTTTTAGATATTGTGCAACCCATTATTAAAAAGAAAATGCTTGGTTGGAATGATGCCATATTGAATATTGCCTGCCGCCTGGAATATGTGGACTGGAATGTTGGCAAATTCACCAGCACCGGCGGTAATATCAGCGAACACCTTTGGAGTATAATGCCAGCTATTTCTTTTCGTCCTACATCACAAACAGTTTTCCGTTTCAATTACCGTCACCAGCGACAAAGGGATTTATTAGGCAATCCGCCGGCTGTAACAGGTGGGTTTAGTTTTGGGATTTCGACATATTTTTAACTAAACCAACCCTTTTGCAACCATGTGGCAACATTCTATTTTTCAAAATTAGTTCCTATATTTGCAAACAATGAAATTTCTATTCTTCATAACGGCCTCTTTTCTTCTTTATTTGTCATGCCTTCCATGTGGCGACAGTAAAGAGTGTAATGTTAGGACCAGTACAGAAATTTCAGCCACCAATAACCACCAGGAGCACAAACATACTTCAGAAACCTGCACACCTTTTTGCACTTGTTCCTGCTGCGCTGCTTCAGCATTTAATGGGTCTTTTTCAAAAACACAGATAAGTAAAATTGTATTTCCATCTCAGAAATACCCACTATATGATGTAACCTTTAATACCGCTGCGTATTATAGCATCTTCCAGCCCCCAAAGTTGTCTTAATTACTCCTTTATTGAATTTGCTGCATAGCCATGTATTGGCATGTATTGCATATATCATTCATTCATTTTCCCATTGCAAAAATGGTAAGGACTAAAAAGTCAAAAAAGGCTAAACAGCCTTTAGCAATAAGAGTAATTAAAATCATTGTTATAGCGCTGGCTTGTGTTATTCTTTTAGCAGCTATTGCTAATAGGATAAAACACTATTACTGGCATCTAACCAAATAAAAAAAATATGCTTAATAAAATAATACAATTCTCAATTAAAAATAAATTGGTAATAGGCTTATTTACACTTGCACTAATTATATGGGGCGTTTATTCAGCAAAAAATTTACCAATTGATGCGGTACCCGATATTACTAATAACCAGGTACAGGTAATAACCCTAAGTCCTTCGCTGGCTGCTCAGGAAGTTGAGCAACTGATTTCTTTTCCTGTAGAGCAAACAATGGCTACTATTCCGGAAGTCCAGGAAATTCGGTCTATATCCCGTTTTGGTTTATCGGTTGTCACGGTCGTTTTTCACGACGATGCCGATATATATTGGGCACGTCAACAGGTTGGAGAGCGGCTGGTAGAAGCCAGGAACCAAATACCTGATAACATTGGCAATCCTGAAATGGCACCCATTTCAACGGGATTAGGTGAAATTTATCAATACGTTTTACACGCCAAAAAAGGATATGAAGATAAATATGATGCCATGTCTCTGCGAACACTGCAGGACTGGATTGTGCGACGACAATTATTAGGCACACCCGGCATTGCAGATGTAAGCAGTTTTGGTGGCCTGTTAAAGCAATATGAAATAGCCATTAATACTGATAAGTTAAGAAGTTACAATCTCTCTATTAAAGACATTTTTAATGCACTGGAAAAAAACAATCAAAATACCGGAGGTGCCTATATAGATAAAAAGCCCAACGCTTACTTTATACGCAGTGAAGGCCTCATTAAAACAATCAATGACATTGAAAAAATTGTGGTAACCAGAACCACAAACGGTGTTCCCGTTTTAGTTAGAGATATTGCTTCTGTACAGTTAGGTCATGCTACTCAATATGGTGCACTTACACGTAATGCCGAAGGTGAAGTTGTGGGCGGTATAGTATTAATGCTAAAAGGCGCCAATGCAAGTGTAGTAATAAATAGTGTAAAAGATAAAATAGCACAAATCCAAAAGAGTCTGCCTGAGGGAGTCGTAATTGAACCTTTTCTTGACAGAAGTGCATTAGTAGGAAGAGCAATTGGAACAGTAAAAACTAACCTGATTGAAGGAGCATTGATTGTAATATTTGTTCTTGTAGTTTTTCTTGGTAATATCAGGTCGGGCTTAATAGTGGCTTCGGTTATTCCTTTGGCCATGCTTTTTGCAATATCACTTATGAAAGTGTTTGGTGTATCGGGCAACTTGATGAGCTTGGGAGCTATTGATTTTGGATTGATTGTAGATGGAGCAGTGATTATTGTGGAAGCTACCATGCATCAATTAGGCCTCCGTAAGCCTGGAAGAATGACTCAGGACCAGTTAGATGATGAAGTTTATAAATCGGCTGGCAAAATGATGAACTCTGCCGCTTTTGGTCAAATTATAATATTAATTGTATATCTCCCCATACTGGCACTGGTAGGTATTGAGGGAAAAATGTTTGGCCCAATGGCACAAACAGTTTCCTTCGCCATCCTTGGCGCTTTTTTACTCTCTCTTACTTATGTGCCAATGATGAGTGCATTGGTGCTTAATAAAAAGGTAAGTCATAAAGAAAATTTTTCTGACAAAATGATGAAGTTCCTTCAAAGACTTTATACGCCACTTATACGTGGAGCATTAAAAATGAAATTGTTGGTAGTAAGTATAGCCGTGGGTTTATTCGTTATCAGTTTATTAGTTTTTAAAACCTTGGGTGGAGAGTTTATCCCCACTTTGGAAGAAGGAGATTTTGCTGTGGAAACAAGATTAATGGTAGGTAGCTCATTGAGCCAGACTATTGAAAAAATAACACAAGCTTCCGATATGCTGATGAAAAAATTTCCTGAAGTAACGGAAGTCATTGGTAAAATTGGTGCATCTGAAATACCTACTGATCCTATGCCAATAGAAGCATGTGATATCACGATTCTTTTAAAAGATAAAAAGGAATGGACAAGTGCACACAGTCGGGAAGAACTATCTGAAATGATGCAGAAGGAGTTAGAGAAAATACCAGGAATAACCTATGGGCTTTCTCAACCCATTCAGTTACGATTTAATGAATTGATTTCGGGTGTCCGACAGGATGTAGGTATCAAAATTTTTGGTGAAGATTTGGATGTGTTGGCTGACCTCGCTAAACAAATTGGAGTAATTGTTCCAACTGTTAAAGGAGCAGAAGATTTATATGTAGAACAGATTACCGGATTACCTCAAATTGTAATTAAATTAAATAGAGATAAGATTGCCCAATTTGGCTTAAACGTAGAAGATGTGAACCGCACCATCAGTACGGCATTTGCAGGTGAATCAGCAGGTATAGTGTATGAAGGCGAAAAAAGATTTGATATGGTAGTGAGGCTGGAAAAAACCGGGCGCCAAAGTATTGACGATGTAAAAGGATTGTTTGTAGTTGCTTCAGACGGTAACCAGATTCCTTTAGAGCAGGTGGCCGATGTTAGCTTTCAATTAGGCCCCAACCAGATACAGAGAGAAGATGCAAAGCGAAGAATTATTGTAGGCTTTAATACCAGGGGCAGAGATATTTCTTCTGTAGTAAAAGAGATGCAGGGGAAAATTGACAAAGAGGTAAAAATGCCCCCTGGCTATTTTATTACATATGGAGGCCAGTTTAAAAACCTGGAAGAAGCCAACAAAAGATTATCAATAGCTGTGCCGGGAGCATTAGCATTAATCCTGTTATTACTCTTCTTCGCATTCGGTTCTATCAAATACACCCTACTCATTTTTACAGCTATTCCAATGAGTGCCATTGGTGGCGTATTTGCACTTTGGCTACGTGGTATGCCATTCAGTATTTCTGCTGGTATAGGTTTCATTGCATTGTTTGGTGTCGCAGTGTTAAACGGTATAGTATTGATTAGTGAATTTAACAGACTTAAAAAAGAAGGTATGTCAGATTTGAAAGCAATTATTTTAAAAGGTACTTCGGTCAGGTTAAGGCCTGTTTTGATGACTGCAGCCGTAGCTTCATTAGGTTTTTTGCCTATGGCTTTATCAACTGGCTCCGGTGCAGAAGTTCAAAAACCTTTGGCAACAGTAGTAATAGGGGGCTTGATAACAGCTACATTTCTAACATTGATAGTGTTACCGATCTTATATACCTGGTTTGAAAAAATAAAACGTAAACCTGGTAAATCTTCTGCTGCTAAACCGATGATGTTATTAGCCTTTTTAGTGAGCTCTTTATCTTACTCGGTAAGTGCCCAAACAAGTCCTGTTATTAACCTCAATGAGGCAGTAAGTTCCGCCATTAAGAATAATCCAATGGTAAAAGTTGGGTCACTCGATATTGGATATCAGCAGCAATTAAAAAAGACAGTAAAGGATTATGGAAAAACAAATATCGGACTTACGTTTGGTCAGTATAATACCCGGATAGCCTACGATAATAATTTCACTATAAGTCAGAATATTCCTAACCCTGGTTATTTCAAAAGCCTGATCAGGCTCTCAGAATCAAATATCAAAAGCAGCCAATTAAGGCTGAATGTTTTTCAAAGTGAGTTGGCTGCCAATACAAAAACTTCTTATTACCAGTTAAGCTTTTGGAGTGAGGAAATAAGATTACTGAAAGAGCTTCTGGCTATTTATGAGAATGTATTGAAAGCTGCTTCATTGCGTTACAAAACCGGAGAAACAAATGCATTGGAAAACTACAATGCCGAAAGCAGGGTAAACGAAATAAATGCTCAAATTAAAAGTGCCGAAGAAGATTACCGTATTGAGTTGAATCGTTTGAAGGTGTTTACTGCTGATTCTACTTTTACAGCAATTGCCGATACTTCTCTCGTTGAAAAAACGATACAAGTAAATTTCGATGATCAAGCCGTTTTCGCAAACCCAACTTTGGCTTTCATCAGGCAGCAAATTGATATTGCGGATAAAGAAAAGGGTGTCGAAAAAGCAAAACTGAAACCAGATTTCAATGTAGGCTACTTTAATCAATCCCTTGTTGGATATCAAACAGTAAACGGCCAGGATAAATACTATGGTGCAGGTCATCGTTTCCAGGGTGTTAACTTAGGCATCAGCATTCCCATATTCGCCAAAGCACAAAAAGAAAAAGTAAAAGCTGCTGAAATTAACCGTTCGCTAAGAGAAGCTGAACTTACTAATTATCATTATAATCTGCAAGCTGAATTAACCAGGTTGTTTGGTGAACTGCAAAAGCAACGAGTTCAAATTAATTATTACAGAATTACTGCTTTGCCTCAGGCTGATAGAATTATAAGCCAGGCACAGAAAGCATTTACTGCCGGTGAAATTGGTTACTATGAGTTAACACAATCACTCAATAATGCAGTTGTAGTAAAACAGGAATATACCAAATTACTAAACCAGTATAATCAAACAGTAATTGCCATTGAATTTATTGCTGGCATCAATTAATAAAAAAAATAATTAAATAACTTATTATGAAACAGAAATTATTTGGCTCACTAATTATTCTTTTCCTTTCAGGCATATTATTTTCTGCCTGTTCGTCAAAAGGCAATGCAGAAGCAACAACAACTGAAGAAGCAAAAACAGATGATGCAAATTCAGTGGATTTAACAGAAGAACAGTTTAAAACAGTGGATCTGCAGTATGGTGCAATTGAAGAAAAAAACCTCAGCAGCATCATCCGTGCATCTGGGGTATTAGATGTTCCTCCCCAACAACTGATAACGATTTCTTCTCCATATGGAGGCACCTTAAAAAATACTGAACTGTTGCAAGGTATGCCGGTAGCAAAAGGTGAAGTAATTGCTGTTTTGGAAAATCCCGAATTTATACAGTTGCAGCAAGATTATCTGGACTATAAAAGTCAATTGGTTTACCTCAAAGAAGAATTGGACCGTCAGCAGGAATTGGCAAAAGAAAATGTAAATGCAAAAAAAACGGTTCAAAAAGCGAGTAGTGACTACAATAGTATGATGGCAAGAGTTCAGGGATTACGCTCAAAACTCCAGCTAATTAATATAAATCCCGATAAGATTAACCCGGCTAATATTTCCGGCAAAGCAAATATTTATGCTCCTATTTCAGGTTTTGTTACTAAGGTATTAGTGAACATAGGAAAGTTTGTAAATCCTAACCAGGAGCTATTCGAAATAGTAGATACACGTCACCTACATGCTGAGCTTACCATTTTTGAAAAGGATGTTCCAAAATTAAAAATTGGACAAAAAATCCGCTTTGTATTAAATAATGAAACAAAAGAACGATTTGCAGAAGTGCATTTAATTGGCAGGGAAATTAGTGCTGAAAGAACAGTTCGGGTGCATGGGCATCTTTTGCAGGAAGATAAAAACTTATTACCCGGCATGTACCTGAAAGGAATTGTAGAAACCGGTGTTGCTACCACTACCGCCCTGCCTGATAAAGCAATCGTTCAGTCTGCAGGCAAGTCATACATTTTTATCGCAGCTGATGAAATGAATGAGGAGAAAAAGCCAGATGCTGCTGATAAAAACAAAACCGCTGAAAAACATATCGCTTTTAAAAGAATTGAAGTAACAACCGGTGTTTCAGAAAACGGATACACAGAAGTGATATTGCCTGAAGGATTTAACCGAAACAGCAAAGTAGTTATTAAGGGGGCTTATGATTTATTATCAAAGATGAATAATGTAGAGGAAGAAGAATAAAAACTACATGGGTCGGTGCCCTGCTTTGTTGTCCCGTTTTAAAAATGGAAAACCTGAGTCAGCAGGGCTTCCGAACCCATTTGTTTGACAGATAATTATAAATATTTCAATTCTTAATCAATAAAAAAAATAAAAAATCATGAAAATTCTATTAGCTACCGATGGCTCCGACTACAGTAAAATAGCAGTTAAAGAACTTGCCGACAGGCCACATAAACCTGATACTGAAATTCGTATTTTTTCAGCTTATGAAAGCTTTCCATTATTAATGCCATCGCCTGGCGCAGTAGGTGGTCTTGGAGATTATTATCAGGAAATGGCTGACACTGCCCGAAAAACCGCAGAAGAATCAGCTAATAATGCCTCAGTGCTTTTAAAAGTAAAAATCCCACTTTATCTATTTCTACGGCCGTAATCAATGGTTCACCAAAGGAGGCTATTTTAAATGAAGCTGAAGAATTTAATGCCGATTTGATTGTTGTGGGATCTCATGGAAAGGGAGCGTTGTCCCGTTTTCTGCTTGGATCGGTTTCCCAGTCAATGGCTTTACATGCTTCCTGTTCGGTCTTGATAGTACGTAAACAAGAAGCGAAGGATGAAAAAAAATGACATATCGGCAATTGGCATCATTAAAAAAATACTTTATTTATGTTACAGCTTTTAGATTTTACTCAAAAAAATATCATAGCTACAAAAGCTACCGGAAAATTAACTGAAATGGATTACGGAAAGCTACTGCCTGTGCTCTTTAACAAAATGAAAGATTACGGAAAAGTCAGATGGTATTTTGAAATGGAAAACTTTGACGGTTGGGAGTTAAAGGCATTATGGGAGGATGTAAAATTTGATATCAAACACGCCAATGATTTTGAAAAAATAGCAATGGTAGGTGAAAAAAAATGGCAGGAATGGATGGCTGATGCAATGAAGATATTTACTTCTGCGGAAATAAAGTATTTTGATTTAATAGAAAAAGAAGAAGCCAAAAAATGGATATCTATCCTAAAATAATAATTAAATGTTCAACATTTTAACAGGCAGTATTTTAATCAGTTTATTACATGCAGTGATACCCAATCACTGGCTGCCCGTATTGGCTATTGGCAAAAAAGAAGGTTGGAACCTGGCTGAAACTTCCCGTATCACTTTCATTGCCGGGCTGGCCCATGTTATCAGTACTATTGTCATAGGTCTGTTGCTTGGTTTGATTGGCAGTGAACTTTCAGCACATATTGAAGACTTTACCAAAATAATTGCTCCGTCAATTTTAATCCTGATGGGCTTGTATTTTCTGCGACAACATTACAGGCATCATCATTTTCATATTGACAAAAAGGAAGTAGAAAGGAAATCCAAAAAGTCAATAATACTGGCATTGGTTGTAGCCATGTTTCTATCTCCCTGCATGGAAATTGAAGCTTATTTTTTACTTGCAGGTAGTAAAGGCTGGTATGTACTGGCCGCCATTGCTATCATGTACTCAATTATTACAATTACCGGTATGTTGATTTGGATAAGGATTGTCTATAAAGGACTATTGAAACTGAACTGGCATAAATGGGAGCATAATGCAGGTATTATTACCGGGCTTGTATTAATTGCAACTGGTATTATCTCATTCTTTATTAATTAAAAGTTATGGAACACAAACACGAAGAAATAGAAAATAAAAAACATGATAACTTTAGCAGCACAAATGCTGGTGTAAAAGTTGAACCAATACATTCAGATGATGATGGGCACAACCACGGAGCTGAAAATAGTGATGGGCCGGGCTGGAAAAAACATTGGGATTTACTGTTGGCACTTTTTATTTTAATAGTTCTGTTGGTATTGGAATATGCTTTCAAAATTAAATTACCCGAAATAGCATCGTTCATAATAAATGCAATTGCCTACCTGTTTGCAGGAAGAAAAGTATTAGACCTGGCATTTCGTAAATCAAAGCGAGGCGATATTTTTAATGAATTTGTATTGATGAGTGTGGCTACAATAGGAGCATTTATTATTGGCGAATATGAAGAAGGTGTAGCAGTAATGGTATTTTACCAGATTGGCGAGTGGTTCCAGGATGCAGCCGTAAGCAATGCAAAACGCAGCATCAAAGCATTGTTGGACATAAGACCGGATGAAGTAACCGTAATAAGAAATAATGCTCCGCTGATTGCAGATCCATCCATTGTAGAATTAAATGAAACCATACAGGTAAAGCCCGGCGAGAAAGTTGCCCTCGATGGCGAACTGCTTTCTGAAAATGCTTCCTTCAACACCGCAGCATTAACTGGCGAAAGCAAACCTGACACAAAATATAAGGGTGAAGCGATTTTCGCAGGAATGATAAATCTGAATACGGTTGCCGAAGTAAAAGTCAAGGCACTATATAAGGATAGCAAGCTGAGTAAGATTTTAGAAATGGTACAGGATGCCACTGCAAGAAAGTCTCAAACACAATTATTCATTTCAAGATTTGCAAAAATTTATACACCAATAGTTTTCTTTTTGGCAGTAGCGGTTTGCTTTGTTCCATACTTTTTTGTGAATGATTATAATTTTCAAACATGGTTTTACCGGGCATTGGTTTTTTTAGTTATTAGTTGTCCCTGTGCATTGGTTGTTTCTATTCCATTAGGATATTTTGGAGGTATTGGTTTGGCATCCCGGCACGGCATCTTGTTTAAAGGAGGCAATTTTTTGGATGTAATGACAAAAATTAATGCAGTTGTGATGGACAAGACAGGGACGCTTACAAAAGGAGTTTTTAAAGTACAGAAAGTTGTAGCCAATAGCATTGATGAAAAAGAATTAATAAAACTTACTGCTGCCTTAGAAAAGAACTCCACACATCCGATTGCCAAAGCCATCACGGATTATGCAGGGGATACTACCAACGGCGTAAAAACTGAAGATGTTGAAGAAATTTCAGGACATGGGCTAAAAGGAAAAGTTGAAGGTAAAAATGTACTGGCAGGCAATATAAAGCTGTTGAAGAAATACAGCATTAGTTATCCCTCAGCCATTGAAACAATTGTTGACACAATAGTTGTCGTTGCCGTCAACAATCAATACACAGGTTACATTACCATCGCTGATGAAATTAAGGAGGATGCTGTACAGGCTATAAAAGACATGCATGACCTGAAAATAAAAACGGTAATGCTTTCAGGCGATAAACAATCTGTAGTAGATGAAGTGGCAAAAACAGTTGGTATTGATGAAGCATATGGTGATTTATTGCCGGAAGGTAAAGTGGAGAAAGTGCAGCAACTTAAAGATGCAGGTAAACATATTGCTTTTGTTGGCGATGGTGTAAATGATGCACCAGTTGTTGCTTTGGCAGACGCCGGTATTGCAATGGGTGGTTTAGGAAGTGATGCCACCATTGAAACAGCAGATATTGTAATTCAAAACGACCAACCGTCTAAAATTGTATCAGCTATAAAAATCGGAAAGATAACCCGGAACATTGTTTGGCAGAACATTATTCTGGCAATGGCTGTTAAAGTATTTGTTCTGATTTTAGGTGCTGGCGGTATAGCTACTTTATGGGAAGCGGTAATTGCTGATGTAGGTGTGGCTTTGTTGGCTATTCTGAATGCGGTGAGAATACAAAGATTGCACTTATGACTTCTTTAAACTTTTTATAAATTTTTACCCGTTTCAATTTTTAATCCACGAAGCCCACCCTGCAAGGTAATTAGGTGTTCGTCATTCGTCGTCAGCAAGCAATCATGCCAAACCATTGCAGCAGCAGCAATAAATCTTTCCATAAACTTTTATGGTATTGCTGCACCTGCAATGCCCTTCGGGTGCTCCGCTTCGCTACGCAGTTTGTCATGCTGCTTGCAGTTCCTCCTCATTCCTCACGGCAGCTACTGTGTCCTTCACGCCACTTCGTTCATTTCTTCCTGCGTTACGCCTCATTACACCTCGTTCGCAGCTTTATATTTGCTGCAAGGCTGGGCATCCCATAGCCAGGCAATAGGCAAAACACAATGGGAATGCTCCAGCCTTTTCGCAAGCCAGCCCTACAATACTTACCGGGTTCCATTCCGCTTCACTTCGTCATTCATTCACTTCAGTAGCGTTCAGTCCAC
>CAYTQB010000066.1:0-17209 GCA_964439615.1 uncultured Ferruginibacter sp.
TCCTCGTTGTTGCGGTCGTAATAAGGAATGGTAACATTGGCATAACTAAGGCCCGACTCTTTAAGGATCTTCACCCGTATCCTGTACTCGTATATCGTGTTCAGAAATGATATGCCTGGTATCCCCCTGTCGTAATACATTTTACCCCAGTCAATAAGTATGAGCGCCTCTGCACCTTTATCAAATTCACAATCGGTCATTTCAAGGTCGGCCTTATCTACTTTTCCAAATGACGGTAGTTCTTTTTGTGCAAACAAAAAAGATGAGGAGGATAAAACCATGGCTATTGATAAAAATGCTGCTTTCATTTTTTTAGGTTTTAGCTAATATAATAAAATACATCTGGCAAAGGAAGGATATTTGTATTTTTAATTACAAACACTTAAAATGAAGTTTTTTTCTTTTTTATTGATATTGGGGATACCGGTTTTTTGTGATGCACAGCCTGGATTGGCCAGTTTAAAGACAAATGCCGACGATAATACGCTGCTGTGGGAAGTAAGTGGGAACGGGCTTACAAAACCCAGTTACCTGTTTGGTACTTTTCACTTACTCTGCCGGGATGATATCCGGTTCAGCGATGCACTAAAACAAGGTGTGCAAAATGCTGCAGAAGTTTACCTGGAACTGGATATGGATGACCCCTCTACGTTACTTGGCGGACTGATGCTGATGAATATGAAGGGTAACAGGAAATTAAAAGACCTGTATACCGAAGTTGAATATAAAAGAGTGGTTGATTATTTCAGGGATTCGCTGCAGGCGCCTGTCAACCTTTTTCAAAGCATGAAACCATATTTTTTAGTTGCCTTGCTTTATCCCAAAATGTTGCCCTGCCCAACGGTGAGTAGTGTGGAAGACGAGATCATGAAACTGGCAAAACAAAACGGAAAAGAAATAAAGGGATTGGAGACGATGGCTTTCCAGACCTCAGTGTTTGATAGCATACCTTATGAAGAGCAGGCTGCTGAATTGTTAAAATCAATTGACAGCATGGCCCTGTCGAAAAAATATTTCGATTCGATGGTAACGGCCTATAAAGAGCAGCGAATAAAAGAACTGGAATCATTGATGAAGAATGAAAACTTTGGTATGGAAACTAACCAGGATATTCTTTTGGATAAAAGAAATAAAAATTGGGTGGAACAATTAAAATCGATCATGAAGAAAGAACCTGTTTTTGTAGCAGTAGGAGCAGGGCATTTGCCTGGCGAAACAGGGTTGATAGTATTATTGAGGAAAGAAGGGTATAAGGTAAGGCCTCTTGAGAACAAATAAGCAATTGGCAATAGACAATAAGCAATCACTAAATTATACTTCTCATTGCCAATTGCTTATTGCCTATTTAATTATAACCTCTTTCACCACTTTTTCTCCCATTGCTTCATTAATGCGTGCAATGATCTGCTCTTTTTGGTAAAGTAATTCATTCTTCAACGGGGCAACCTGTGTACTGATGAATAAAGTGCCATTGATGATCTGTATCTTATCCGTGTATTTGGCAATGGTCTTTCCCATCAATTCCTCCCATACTTCTTCTATCCGCACTGCCTGTATGCCGCTTTTGAGTTTGCTCTTTTGCAGAAACTGGTTGATGGCGTCCTGGATTGAAATTTCTCCCATGGGGTAAAATTAAGTCATTTGTCATTAAGTCATTGGTTAATCAGAAGTCTTCATATTTATATGCTCAATAACAAATGACTTAATGACTAATGTCAATGGCGATTCTAGAGTTCAACAATCTGGTAGGCCGTATTTAATTTTTCAAATGTCTCTTTCAGCCTGTCCCTGTGTGTATCGGTAATAAAAACCTGTCCTTTGTTTTCATTGCATACCCAATGCAGTAATTGCTGTATGCGGTTATCGTCCAGTTTTTCAAAAACATCATCCAAAAGCAGGAGTGGGGCAAAACCTTTGTTGGATTTAAGCAATTCAAACTCGGCAAGTTTTAACGCAAACAAAAGGCTTTTTCGCTGGCCCTGCGATGCGGTTGTTTTAAATGGCTTCCCGTTTAGCTGGAAAAAAATATCATCTTTATGAATACCGGCATTACTGCGTTGCAACATAAAATCTTTTTGCCGGTAATTGTTCAGCAGGTCGTGAAAAGTACTTTCATATAATCGGCTGTCGTATTGTATGGCCACTGCTTCATTATTATCGGCGATCTGTTCATAAAATTTTTGTACCAGTGGAATTAATTCGCTGGTAAATAATTTTCGTTTGCTATACACATAATTGCCGGGAGCAACCAATTGTTCATCCAATACTTCCAAAAGCGGCCAGTCGGTTTTACCCTGCTCAGCAAAAAGTTTCAATAAACTGTTACGTTGTTGTAAGACCTTATTGTATTGCATCAGTTGCTGCAGGTACTCCGCATCCACCTGGCTTAGTACGGTATCTAAAAATCTCCGTCTTTCCTCACTACCGCCGGTTATCAGTTCAATATCATCAGGGGCGATCATTACTGCTGGGAATTTGCCTATATGATGAGAGAACTTTTCGTAGGGAGCATCATTCAATGACAGTTCTTTTTTACCAACAACCCGGTTAATACAGGTAACTTTTTGTGTTTCACTTTGTTTTTCAAAAAAAGATTCCAGCCTGAACCCGTCATTTTCAAACCGGATATTCAACCCGTCGGTTCTGGTAAAATAGCTTTTTGTAAAGCAACAGTAATAAATAGCGTCCAGCAAATTGGTTTTGCCTTTGCCATTGAGGCCACATATACCAATCACCCTTTCTGTAAAATCGAAAGTAGATAAGCTGTAATTCTTAAACTGTGTTATTGCGATCTTATTGAGGATTAACATGTGGTTGCAAGATACGAAGGGAAGAGCTGCTATCTGATGTCAATTAAAATAACGCTTTGAATTAGTTGATTCTTGGTTTAATTTTATACTATCCGGAATACTTAAAAGCATTTCTTTGCGATCACAGGTTTTACCTAACAAAAAGGTGAGCATGAAAGCAATATTTTTTATACTGCTTATAATGCCTGTTGTACATATGGCCTATGCACAACAGGTCTGCATTAATATTCCACCCGTTGCAATTGCTGGAAACGATACGATAATCAATAATAACCAGACAACCTGTATCACTCCTGTTCCTATAACAATTACTTTGAATGGCAGCAACTCTTTTGATCCTGATGGAACTCTTGTAAGTTATTTATGGACCGGGTTAAATGGTATAGCCAGCCCCAATGCTGCAATTACAAATGTGACAGGCCTTCTTCCGGGTACTTATACTTTTATTTTAAAAGTAACTGATAATAATGGAGCTTTTGCACATGACACGGTCCATATTTCAGTAATACCCGGCAACAGGCCATTAATACCAGTACAGCTTACTCCAATTGGAACTCTTTCTGCACCGAGACCGTGGGGCATTGCACTAGCAGCAGCAGGAGGTAAAATACTTTTTGCCGGTGGAGCAAGTCCGGCTCCTCAAGCCTGTGGGATGGCAACAGTTGATATATACGATACCGCAACAGGTTCCTGGGCAACAGCGCAATTATCTGAAGCCAGGTTAAATGCGGGAGTAGCCGTACTTGGAAATAGAATATTTTTTGGTGGGGGTATAGTTCCGAGTATTAATGGTTCGACATGTGCGATATGGAATTTTATGTTTGACAGAAGTTCTGCCGTGGATATTTATGATGCATCATCAAACACCTGGAGCACGGCACAGTTAGTGAGAGCAAGATGTGCGACCGGCGCTACAGCTGGCAATAAAGTTTTTTTTTGCTGGAGGAGAGGCAACATTCCCTGTGTTTAATAACCATGCATTTGATACCTATAATAATGGGAATAACAACTGGTCTGATACTTTGCTTAGTGGTACAGGTCCTTTAAGAGCGCCGGTGACTGTAGGGAATACGATCTATTATGCAGGCGGTGTGTTTGATGCAGTTATTGGTAACGCATGGGATATATGGGGTACAAAACGAATAGATATTTATGATGCAGTCACCGGCATTTGGTCTGTTGATTCTCTTGCCGGTGAAAGAGCTGAAGTAGGTGCAATATATGCTAACAACAAGATCTATTGGGCAGGAGGATGGGAATGGAACCCTGTTATTAATGATTATTCGGCATCAAATGTTGTTGAAATAAGAGATCTGCTGGCTAATACCACGTCTTTTGATTGCTTGTCGCAGCCGAGGGCAGATATAAGTGTATGCCGGAAAGACAATAAGCTCTTTTTCTTTAATGGAGATTATTTTATTGGGGGTCTCAACAATTTCGACATTTACGATCTCGTCTCAAATTCCTGGCCTATTGGCGTATTGCCCCAAAATATAGTTGGGCGGGTTATTTCTTATGGCAGCAATATTTATCTGACAAATGGCAGCCAGGTATGGAAACTGGCCTTTAACAGTTGTACTACTAACTCATCTGCTATTACCGCATCAGCATGCGATGCTTATTCGTTAAATGGGAAGACTTACAAGGCAAGTGGATTGTATACCCAAAGATTAATTAATGCAGCAGGCTGCGACAGCATCATTACGCTTAACTTAACGATCAATTATTCTACAACATGCACAACAACAGCTACTGCTTGTGATAGTTATACTTGGCGGGGACAAACATATACAGTGAGTGGTTCTTATAGTGATACGCTGGTTTCATCAAATGACTGCGACAGTATCCTGAGCCTGGCTCTTACCATAAACAATAAAGTCCTCAATATTGTAAATGCAGCAATTTGTTCAGGTCAGATTTATGAAGGTCATACAACAACAGGAACCTATATTGATACTTTAATTGCTGCAAATGGCTGTGATAGCATACGCATAGTAAACCTCATCGTAAAACCAGGATCATTTTCAACCATTGATACAACAATCTGCTCCGGGCAAAACTATGCTGGGCATACAACAGCGGGTACCTATACAGATATCTTTGTTGCAGCAAATGGATGCGATAGTGTACGAGCATTAAATCTTACTGTAAAAAACAACTGCGGCGTATACATCCCCAACAGTTTTACTCCAAACAATGACGGCCTGAATGACCTGTTCAAGCCAACAATTAATCTTTCATTTCAAAAATTCAGTTTAATCATCTTTAACCGCTATGGCGAAAAGATATTTGAAACCTATGAATATGGAAAAGGATGGGATGGAACTTATAAAGGAAAAGAACAACAATCGGGTACTTATGTTTACCGCATAACATTCACCAACAGTTTTGGCTATGAATCCGAAAATAGCGGAACGGTTTTATTGTTACGCTAAAATTAAGGTTGTAAAATCCAGCGAAAAGAAATTACCTTTGAAACATGAATCTTACAAATGACGAAAAGCTTGTTCTTCAGCTATTCTTTGCAGGTAAACCTGTAAAGAAAGCATATCTTTTTGGCTCATCAGCAAGAGGCCATGCAGGCAGACATAGCGATATTGATATCATGGTGGAATTGGATCATCATAAACCGATAGGAATGAAATTTTTTAGTTATCAGCCGGAGCTTGAACAACTTTTGAAAAAGAAAGTAGACCTTGTAACCAGCGAGGGCCTTTCTAAATATGTAAAGCCTTTCATTGACAAGGACAAGATATTGATTTATGAAAGGGCAAATGACTGATAAAATAAGAATACAGCATATTCTGGATGCAATAGCTGAAATAGACAAATATCTTTCCGGTGTGTCCTTTGAAGATTTCCTGCTCAATTCAGAAAAACGGTTTGCAACTATCAAACAAATTGAAATAATCGGAGAAGCCTGCAATCATATAACTAATGCTGTGAAGGATGTTCATCCCGAAATAGAATGGATTTCAATTAACGGGTTCAGGAATCTGTCAATTCATGAGTACTTTGGTGTAAACTTTCATATTGTTTGGGAAATTACACAAAATGATTTACCTGTATTAAAAGAAGGGTTCAGGAAAATTTTAGCGGGCCTGTAACAGGTAATTAGAAAAGAAACCTGGAAATATGGGGACGGTTTTACTTATTCGATAAAAAAGGGACAGTCTACGTATTTTTAACTGCAAATGCCAGAAAGCACCCGATTCCTAATTCCTAATTCCCAATTACTTTTTCCCATTTCTCCCTTATCTTTGCCGCCTAAAATTAAACCCATTGGCAACCAGGTTTTCCAAAGAAACTTATCTCTACTGGTACGAATTAATGTTGCTTTTGCGCCGCTTTGAAGAAAAGACAGGACAGTTGTATGGTATGCAAAAGATCCGTGGCTTCTGTCACCTGTACATAGGGCAGGAGGCTGTTGCTGCAGGATGCATGACTGCAACTAATCCCGATGATAAATTCATTACCGCCTATCGTGACCATGCCCTGGCCATTGCAAAAGGTGTAACTGCCAAATCATGCATGGCTGAACTCTATGGTAAAGCCACCGGTTGCAGTAAGGGAAAGGGTGGCAGTATGCACTTTTTCGGGTTAAAGGAAAATTTCTTTGGCGGCCATGGTATTGTGGGTGCACAAATAGGTACCGGCGCCGGTTTGGCCTTTGCTGAAAAATACCGCAATTCAAATAGTGTAGTGCTTTGTTATTTTGGCGACGGAGCTTCACGCCAGGGAATGCTGCATGAGACATTCAATATGGCTATGCTGTGGAAACTGCCTGTTGTATTTATTTGCGAAAATAACCAGTATGCGATGGGTACTTCGGTAGCCCGTACAAGTAATGTGCTTGATATTTATAAACTCGCCGATGCCTACGATATGCCCAGCGACAGTATTGATGGCATGAGCCCCGAAGATATACATAATGGTGTGCTGAGAGCTGTGAACCGGGCAAGAGAAAAAGGTGGGCCTACCTTACTTGAAATAAAAACATACCGGTATAAAGGGCACAGTATGAGCGATCCGCAGAAATACCGTACCAAGGATGAACTGGAAGAATACAAGGAAAAAGACCCGATCGATCATGTGTTGAAAGTTTTAAAAGACCAATACAAGGTTACGGATGCCGAAGTGGAGGTTATTATTGAAAGGGTAAGGGCCGAAGTAGAAGAATCGGTGAAATTTGCCGAAGAAAGCCCATGGCCCGGTGACGACGAACTCCTGAAGGATGTATATGTACAACAGGATTATCCTTTCATTGTTGACTAACGTTTTAATTCATAATTTATAATTCTTAATTCATAATTAATTTAAATGGCAGAGAAGCAAGTTAAAGCAGAAACAATGCAGGCAGCAGATGTGGTGGAAAGAGCGAGGGGTTTTTGGGCAAAATACAGTAAACGTATCATCATAGCAGGATCGGCTGTAATTGTTTTATTGGGAGCTTATCTTGGTTATAAGTACTTCTTTAAAATACCCAATGAAAAAAAGGCAAGTGAACTCATTTTCCCGGCCGAGAAACTATTCGGGAAAATGGCCAGCACATCATCGTACAATAAAGACACCGTGAATATGGTAATGAATGGCGATAAGGCTTCAGGCGTTACCGGCCTCTTAAAGATCATCAGCAGTTATGGCAGTACCCCATCAGGCAACCGTGCCGAATATATGGTTGGCGCATGTTACCTGCAATTGAAGCAATTTGATAAAGCGATCAAACACCTGAAAGAATTTGACGGCAATGGCGCCGACCAGATCCAGAGTAAAGCATACCTTTTATTGGGCCATGCTTATGCAGAGCAAAAAAAGACCGATGATGCCCTGAGTTATTACAAAAAAGCAGGTTCCATTTCAGGTCTTGATGAGGCAATGGTTACTGAAGCGCTGTTTATAGCAGGCAGGTATGCTGATGCTATCGGCAATACAAAAGATGCTATTGAGTTGTTTAAAAAATTAAAGGATAACTACCCCGCAAGCCAAAAGGTTACCTCAGGAGAGGCAGACAGGTATTTGGGTAAACTGGGAGTTATAAAATAGGAATTTGGAATTTGATATTGGGAATTTGGAGGAGAAGCTTACAAATTTAAAACCTGATTACAAATTACCAATTCCCAATTACTTTACAACGATCAGGAATTGATCGGTAAAGCACTACAATTCAAAACATGTCCACTAGCTCATCAAACTTATACGATACATCAGGCATCCAGCTTTTAAAGGATGCCTGTGTTGTTATTGTACGCACCGGGTGGAATGCGGCGGCAGTAGATAAACTGGAAGAAGGCTGCAGGAAAATACTGGATGAGAAAAAAGTGCAGCACATGAGTATTTCTGTACCCGGTGCTTTTGAAATTCCGTTTGCTGTAAAAAGTTACTGGGAAGCTCATAAATACAGAGAAGATAAACCCTGTGCATTCATAGCATTGGGCTGTGTGCTCAGGGGAGATACACCACATTTTGATTATGTGTGCAAAGCGGTTACCGATGGTGTTGTACAATTAAATGTATCAATGCCTGTACCAACCATTTTTGGCGTACTTACCGTGGATAACCAGCAACAGATCGACGAGCGGACAGGTGGTAAGCATGGCCACAAAGGAATGGAAGCTGCCGTAACTGCTTTAAAGATGATTGCCCTGGCCAACTCATTTATAAGAAGATCATAGTTTAAATAATTTTCCGCTTACTGCGGAACACTTACATGAAAGTTCAATTGTTCATACCATGTTTTGTTGACCAGCTTTATCCACAAACGGCTTTTAATATGGTTAAAGTGCTGGAGAAGGCTACCTGTGAGGTGATCTATAATACCAACCAGACCTGTTGCGGCCAGCCTGCGTTCAATGCCGGCTTTTGGGATGAATCAAGGGCTGTATGCAGTAAGTTCATCAAAGATTTTGAAGGAGCCGATTATATTGTTGCACCCAGTGCAAGCTGTGTAGGCTTTGTAAGGAACTATTATAATAAGATATTTGAAAACTCCTCTCAGCATAACCTGGTAAAAGACCTGGGTAAAAGGATCTATGAGTTCACCGAGTTTCTCACGGATGTATTAAAGATCGAAAATTTTGGTGCCGAACTGAATGGCAAAGCAACTTATCACGATAGTTGTGCCGCTTTGAGAGAGTGTAAAATAAAGACCGGCCCCCGAAAATTATTAAGCCGGGTAAAAGGCTTAGAACTGGTAGAGATGAATGATGTGGAAACATGTTGTGGTTTTGGAGGTACCTTCTCCGTAAAATTCGATGCTATATCCATAGGTATGGCCGATCAGAAAATTACCAATGCGCTGGCTACAGGTGCAGAGTATATCATTTCAACCGATCAAAGTTGTCTCATGCAACTGGACGGCTATATCAAAGGAAAGAATCTTCCACTTAAGACCATGCATATTGCCGATGTACTGGCGAGTGGTTGGGAATAATCCTCGCAGCTCAATTCAGTAAAAGACTCAACCCCGGTATCTGCCTAATCAACTTATCGGGCCCTTCTACCTTAACATCATCAAACACAACCCTTGTGCCGGGTACACAACGGTCCATGAGATCCTTTACAGGTTTAAGGCTGTTGCTCTTGATGAAAGCTTTTTCAACATTCCGGAAATTGCCACCTGAAAAATAGACCGTAGCGCTTACTACTTTAAACTGAATATCGAACTCAAAGTCCCGTGGCATTTCGGCTCGGCAATATTCCTGTGCTTTAAAGACTACACAACGCATATTGCCCGGTTCCTGGTTGTCCTGGAAATTAAGGGTTACCAATTCTTTTTTTAGAGACGAGGTACTAACAGATTCTTTGTTTGCCGGCGTCATAAAGATGGCTGGCAAAAAGATGAAGAGTAGGAATTTCATTGCATAAAATTTTTAGGGTGAAAAGATTTACCTAAAATAATACTCCATACGTGAAAGGAATGTTATACTAAAAACTTCGTGGTTGTACCTGGATCAATCAACAGCGAAAACCATACACATTGCCGAAGTACTGGCTGGGACAAAATATTTACATTTTAAAGAACTGCTGACAAGTTTTAGCCGTATATAAGCTAAACTTTAAACCTTGAAACAGATCGTATACGGCCTGGCCATTATACTGCTGGCAGCATCCTGCAAAAATGAAAAAGAAATTATTGTGCCTGCTGCTTTTGCAGACAGCCTAATGTCAAGTTATACACAACCCGAAGCATATAAAGTAAATGAAACTGACCTGCAGTTCTGGAGGAATAGGATAGACCCTAAAAACCCGGGTATGGTGAACGAATTAAAATATGCAGCCGCTTTAATTCAACGGTTTCATTTATTGGGGGATATACAGGATGTTATTTCTTCCGACAGCATTCTGTTTATCGCTGACAGGACTTTTAACCACAAGGAATCCTCTCCTAATTTGGCATTAGTGCGTAACAGTATTTTACAGCACCGCTTTAAACTGGCCGATTCATTACTTGATGAAGCAAATAAAGCAGATATTAAACCATACGATGCTTTCGCCACTTCTTTTGATGTTTATTTTGAATTAGGAAGATACCAGCTTGCAGAAGCTATGCTGCAAAAAATAGCCGACTACAAAGACTACGGATATAATTTCCGGCTTGCCAAACTGGCTCATTACCGGGGTGAGCTGGACTCTTCTATTGCTGCCATGCAAAGAGCTTCAGTAATTGCCGGTAATAATATTTATTTGAAACAGGCGGCTTTATCAAATGAAGCCGACCTGTATTTGCACAGTGGCAATTTGCAAAAAGCAGATGATCTGTATGTTGAATCCATCCGTTTAAGCACAGCAGACCTTCATTCCCTTATGGGATTGGGCTGGATAGCATTGGTGCATGATAAGAATGATACGCTGGCAGAAAAGATTTTCCGTTTTGTACAGACAAAAACAAAATCACCCGACCTGCTTTTTAAACTGTTGCAGGTATCTGAGGCAAGGGGAGACAGCATTACACAGAAAAAACTGGCACAGCAATTTGCCGGCATTGTAACCCAACCTGTTTACGGCAACATGTACAATAAATATTTGCTGGAATTATACACAGGTATTTTAAATGACCCGGCTAAGGCCGAAATCATTGCCGAAAAAGAATTAAAGAACCGGGCCACGCCGCAAACCTATGCCTGGTATGCCTGGGCCCTTCACTGCAATAATAAAACAGCAGCAGCGCAAAAGATATATGAAAACCATGTTTCCGGTAAACCTTTAGAAGGATTGGAACTGTATTGGATGGGCAGGTACATGCAGGCTCAGGGAAAAGGCTACAACGCAAAGCAGTTTTTTAAAGCAGCATATAAGAACCGATACGATCTGGAGCCTTCAATGGTTAAGTACCTTAAGATGATACTGGAAAAATAAACTGGTATTTATGAATACTTTATTAAAGTCTTAATAATACCTCTTTCTGTTCACTGAATAAGTTCTGAAATTTCATGAAAGACCTATAAATAAAAGTTGAAGAATTATATCTGAAATTCAAGTTCACCGGCATATCAAAAAGCTCAAATTTTTCAACACAAGAAATATTGTCAAAGCGCCGGGCCTCTCTAATACTTTTACTGAATACAAATAAGCGATACTCGGGTGTATGACTACCGGCCTCTTGTTGGTAATATATACCAAGGCTGTCATTCTTGTAAATGTAAGGATAGATCCACTCATTCTTTACCAGGTGAATACTGTCGACAGTATAATCCATTGCTATCTTCCTTGGCAAAATTTTACGTTGACTTGCATAATGGCTGCATTCATTAAAGCTATAACAGTTTTGTTTGAACCGTTGAATATAAATGACCCCGCTGATGCTGGAAATAATGACCAGATAACCTTTCTCAGGTTCTGCTAACTGATTACCAAGGGAATCTAATATGGGTAGGTATGGTGGAGATGTTTCAAGCCCGATTGCCCAATCACTATCTGAAAAATGACTCCTTTTAATTGCGCTATCAATAAACTCATCGAAATTTTTCTGTGCCATTGCAACAATGGAATACAAAAAAGAGCTTATTATAAAAGCGATTTTTAGCATGTGTTCAAAAAAGTAGCAGGTAAATCAATCCGGGTGTCTAAGTTAAATACTTTGCTGGTTAAAGGAAAGTTATATTGATTCACTCGTTCTGGTCTCTGACCAGGATGCGCTGGCCATGCGTCCATAACTCAGTTCAGTCTTTTTCACTACCTTTTGCCAATGCTAAACCGGAGTATAAGTAAATGGGCGATGGTATTGCTTGTCATCAATGGGGTGATCGGTTCAGGTATCTTTGGCTTACCTGCAAAAACCTTCAGGGAAACAGGAGTATACAGCATAGCTGCATTCGGTGTATGCGCCATTGCTGTTTTCATTATCATTTTATGCTTTGCCGAAGTGAGCAGCCGTTTCGATAAAACGGGCGGGCCTTACCTCTATGCCTTCCAGGCCCTGGGACCCTTGCCGGGCTTCCTTACCGGCTGGCTGTTATTTATTACCAGGCTCATCACTTATGCAGCGCTTATCAATTTACTAGTCACTTACCTTTCCGTTTTCTCGGGCTGGTTCACACAACCGTCTTCCCGTATCATCAGTATTATATCACTTACAATGTTCCTTGCATTCATCAATCATATGGGTGTAAAGGATTCAACCCGGGTCAATAATTTTTTAACGTTTGCAAAGCTGTTGCCTTTACTGCTTTTTATTATCGTTGGTTTCTTTTTTATTGAAGCAAAGAATTTTGAGGTCAACCTGATACCAGATTTTTCTTCCTTTACTTCAACTGTCCTCCTGCTCGTCTTTGCTTTCGGCGGATTTGAGTCGGTACTGGTCAATACAGGTGAAGTAAAGGATCCGGGTAAGAACCTGCCCTTTGCTTTATTACTTGCAGCGCTCATCATTGCCCTTATTTATATACTGATACAGGTGGTGAGCATCGGCACATTGCCCGGCCTGGCATCTTCCGACAAACCATTAGCTGAGGCTGCCGGGCTGTTCATGGGTAAAGCAGGCGCATTGCTGATCGCCATTGGCGCTTTATTCTCTGTGACCGGTACATTGAATGCTATCATGCTGGTGGGCTCACGTTTACCCTTTGCATTCAGTGAAGAAAAACAATTCCCAAAAATATTTTCCTTCATTCACCCCAGGTACAAAACACCAACTCTATCATTGTTGTTTTTCACTGCCGTCACAATCATTGTTTCTATTTACTATTCATTCCTGTCTGCCGCCTCCATCAGTGCAATTACCAGGGTGATGATCTATGGTATAGTTTGTTTCTCCCTGGTCGGGTTACGGAAAAAAGATGCTGGTCAAACCGGTTATTTTAAGATCCGTTATGGAAAATTCTTTGCCATTGCCGGCATTGCAATAGCAATATGGCTTTTGAGCAGCTCAAAACTTACAGAACTGAGGGATGTTGCCATTGCGTTAGGAGCAGGTTTGATCATTTATTTGATCGTTGAATGGAAGAAAAAGAAGAAGGTAACTGCTTAGACTTAAAAGAAGATCCTTTCCACCGTCCAGTATCCCGCCATTAAAGTAATTAATATAGATAAAGGAATTACAATTGCTTTCCGGTAATAAGGTTTATTACCAAACCATTTTCCAAACAAAAGAAAGGCTCCTAAGATCACAGCGATCTGTCCCAGTTCTACTCCTACGTTAAACATGACCAGCGAAGTGAGGTAGGAATTCTTTGGCAATCCCAGTTCGCCAAGCGCATTGGCGAAACCCATACCATGTATCAGACCGAATAAAAATACAATACCTATTCTTGACTTTTTCAGGCTTGGGGAGATGATATTCTCCAGCGTCACATACATGATGGAAAGCGCAATGATCGGCTCAACGATCCCGGGCGAAGGTGTGATGACATTGAACATAGCCAGCCCAAGTGTGATGGAATGTGCCACCGTAAATGCCGTTGCCTGCCAGAGTATAGGTTTTAGTTTTGGGCTAAGCAGGAAAAGGCTCAGTACAAAAAGTATATGATCGAAGCCCAGCGGAAGTATATGCATGAAGCCAAGCTTCAGGTATAAAGCAGCAGCTTCAGTTTTACTTAGCTTCTCCAATTCACCCACCACGTCATGTGCAAAGAGTGGCTGACTGATAAAAGATATTATCAGCAAAAAGCTGAGCAATCTTACGTATTGATAACGGTTTTCTGTCGTCATAGTGAGTTTACCTGGTTAAAGCAATAAAACATACGGATTTGCTGTAAGGATGGATTGGATCAGAAGAAAATAATACCTTTTATGGTAAAGAGTGAAGGGGCATCTTTAAACAACTCAGGAATATGGTCATCATAAGTATTCACCCATCCTGCATTAACGCCGTTCATTGTATTTTCCATCACGTCCGGGAATGAGAATTCTGTAAAAATAAATGCAGACTTTCTAAATACTGCGGGTAGTTTTATAATGGGCTGCCCGTTCAGAAATGATAATAAATTATTCCCCGGCAGATCTTCGCCATTCAAATTTTTAAAAGAGTATGTATCAATAGCAGGAATGGCCTTACTGAATGCATTTACCGAAACCTTTGATGGAACTACCAGTTTCTGTGTGATATTACTTTGTGCCTGTACCAACACAGGCAGCAGTAATTTTAAAATGGTTATAAATATCAGTTGTTTCATTTTGGTTCCTGTTTATCATTAGTTTCATTCGTTTTATTTACGATAGTGATCCATATCCGGTTTTAGTTTTGAACAGAATAAATTGAGCAAAAGCAAACGGCGGAGAAATTTCTCCGCCTTTACTTCTTAATGTTGTTTTTAGAAAGGAGCAGCCAGGTAAGGAAATGATGCCAGAAAAACTTTATCATTTGCATTCACATTGTCATTTGTCAATCCTGGGTTGCTGGCGCCGGTTGGGCCGCCAAATATCAACAGTAGTTCTACATTTATTACATCATCAGCCAAAGCTCTTCCCGTAAAATAATCAGTAAGAGATGTGAAAAAACTTGAAGATCCTGTATTAGATGTTGAAGCATTTAATACATCAGTTGCTAAAACTCCTGTGAAAGTGGCTGCATTTAAACCCAACGCATTGGTTGTATAGCCGGGATTCAGTGCCAGCAACCTTGCCTGGAATTTAGCCTGGAAAGCTGCATTCTGGCTTGCAGGGGTAGCTACATTGAATGCATCTTTATCGCCTGCAGATACATTGAATACGGTGTTGATAGCAGGCCTTCCCATCTGATCCTGCTGCTGGTAATAAACCGTTGGGGCAGGTGTAGTCATATCATCATTATCTTTTTTGCATGATGTTGCGATAAGTGTACTTCCAAGTACGATCGCTATTAATTTTATTGCTGTCTTCATTGTAATAATTTTAAATGTTTGTATTATAATTATATTTTCTTTTTAGTTTCCACCCATACATTTATACTTGCAGCAGTTCCTAATAGTGTCTTTGGAACTTCAACAACAATGCTCAGTACATTGGTTCCGGCAAAAGTGTCTGTACCTGGGTTGTTGAAACCGGGGGCTGTACCTGCAAGGATCGCTTTATAGCGGTTCAGGTCAAAAAAGAACGGATCGTCCCTGGGGCCGGCAAAAACTTTAATGCCGCCACCGGTTCCGATAATAGGTGCTGCGCCATAAGCAGTAACAACTGCTGACGCTTTTACACTTCCTTCCAGTTTGCTCCTTGTTCCTTTTTCGGATGGCGCAACGGGGCCATATACCTGCATGGAGTTTGATGCCACATCGTATTTGCACTGGATTACGAGGTCTTCAATATTATCTGCATTATTATCAATATTGAATTCGATAACGGTATTTTCATCAAATTTAGCTGCAGCAGTAGCTCCTGGAGCCAATAGACCCTGTGTGTTTGCTACAAAAACTAAATTGTTCACATCCTGGCCCCTGAATACATACAGGTCAGTAATGTCGGATGATTGGCCTGTAACAGCGGGTGTATCTATGTGGTCAGCCGCATACATAATGCCCCCTGTGATGAGTGCTGCTACAGCAAAGGCTGACAGCAGTAGTTTGTTTCTTTTCATTGTAATTGTTTTTAGATTAATGATTTCATTTTATTTGTCGCCTTGTTGACAACAGATATAGTTACGGGATATGATGATATTTGGATTGCTGCAGTAAAAAAATAATTCAGCCTGCATCTTTAAAGCAAATAATATCTCTACATTTGAAAAGTGGTCAATTCTTAATTTTTCATTTTGAATTTTTAATTCTTATGGCTTATTGGTTAATAAAATCAGAACCCTCGGCCTATAGCTGGGATCAATTGGTAAAGGAAAAAGAAACCGTGTGGAGCGGTGTTCGTAATTATGCAGCCCGTATCAATCTCAGGGCAATGAAGAAAGGAGATGAGGTGTTGTTTTATCACAGTAATGAAGGTGTGGAGATCGTTGGCATTGCCAAGGTATCCAAAGAAGCATATCAAGACCCAACGATTGATGATGACAGGTGGGTTGCGGTGGATGTTAAAGCCCATAAAAAACTGAAGACACCCGTTCCGCTAACTGTATTAAAAGCTGATAAACGTTTTGCAAATATGGACCTGGTTCGTTTAGGAAGATTAAGTGTGCAAACGGTTAAGCCGGAGGAATGGGGGCTTATTATGAAGATGGCAGGGGAGAGCCCCTCCTAACCTCCCGGAAGGGGAGGAACGTTGGAATCTGCTCACTGGTTACTGCTTTTTATTTCATTTAACATTTACTACCGGTTACATTTTTTATGCATTTTGTATCAATGGGTATCTCATTCATCTAAACTCATTGTTATGAAAGCAAAACTCTTTATTCCCGCATTTCTTATTTTCAGCATTTTCATTTCCTGCAATAAATCTGGCAAACAAAATTATTCAGTTGCTGATCTGAAAGCTCCTGAACCGGAGAAAACCACCGGTCTTGAAAAAAAACAGATCCCCGTTGGAAAATACAAACAAGGCTTAACAGACAGTGCAGCGTCTCCGTTCCAATTGCCTGCTGCTGCAAACATAGACTGGGACAAGAAGATAATCAAAACAGCTACCGTCAGGCTCGAGATCAAAGATTTCAAAAAGTACAATGACTTTGTGCATAATTCGGTAAAACAATATGGCGCTTACATTGCACAGGAAGAGCAGAATCTTTCTGATGAAAAATCAGAGAATAATATTTCCATTAAAGTGCCTGTTGCCCAATTTGAAGCCATGATAAACCAATTGCCAGGCGCTGATTCAAAAGTAATGGAAAGAAAGATAACCACAGAAGATGTTACCGGTGAAGTTGTAGATACAAAATCAAGACTTGAAGCAAGAAAACAGATGCGGATAAAGTACATGGAATTTCTAAAACAATCAAAGAATATGGAAGAAGTGCTGCAGGTGCAGCATGAGATCAATGATATCCAGGAAGAGATCGAATCGGCAGCAGGCAGGGTAGAATATCTTTCACATCAATCGGCTTACAGTAC
>CAYTQB010000067.1:0-17159 GCA_964439615.1 uncultured Ferruginibacter sp.
GGATATTCAATTAAATAATTCAGGCGCTTTTGCAGGTTCATGGAGGGCATACTGGAAATTTCCAGCACAGCCGTACTTGTTGCCACCACGCCAATAGGAGAGGCGGTTGTATTCCATTGCTGTCCCGGTGCCAGGGTTATTTCCGTTACGCTGGTCACAGGAGGATTTGGATTACGGATATCGAGTTCTACTTCATAATCGGCTTTTTCATTACCGGAACTTGCCAGCAGTTTTACTTTCCCAATTCCGACATTTGGTTTTACCCTTACATCAAAGTAAACCATCTGCTCACCTGTTTGAGAAAAATTAATTGATTGTGCATTACCTCCAACTACTTCCAGGAACGGATTTGATTGCAGGGAGATGTTCACCTTCCTGATATTGTTCTCCATGGCAAAAACAGTAACGGGTAATTTTATAGTTTCACCCGGACCAAGTACCCTAGGCATGGTTGCCAGCATCATCAATGGTTTTTTAACGGCTACTGCTTTTTCTGTTGCACCATAGCTGCCATTGTGTGCTGCTATCACCATCGCCCTTACCGAACCAATATAAGACGGCAGGGTGAATGATTGCTTTTGAGTTTGATTGCTTTTTAAATGAAATGGCCCAAGGAATTTTACAACAGGCTTGAAACGGTTGGCTGTTTTTTGCTTACCGCCCCCTGCTTCATTATCACCACCAATGGTTAATATCCTTTCCAGGTCACCGCCCCATGCGCCGATCACATAATCAAACATGTCGAAACTTTTTACACCTAATGCTTCTCTTGCATAAAATGCTTCATGCGGATTTGGTGTTTTAAACCTGGTAAGATCAAGCAATCCTTCATCTACAATAGCTACCACATAGGTCATCTCCTTTCCATTCTGTTCACTCACACTAAATGGAACATTTTGTTCGGGTCTGATACTGTTGGCAATATTGAGTACCGGCTTGAGCAATGTATTTTTATCTTCCACGAAAATGGGAATAGAACCATACATACGTATCGGCAGGTCGTTGATGGTTTGTGAATGTGGCTGCAATAAACTAACCGTTGAATACACATTGGGCGACATGGAAGCCTCGGCTTTGAACTTTACCTGTGTTTGTCCCTGCTTTGTTTCCTGCCAGAAGGACTTTAACACTTTGCTTCCGTTTTCGAGGCTCACTAATATCCTTCCTCCTTTGCTGCTTGGTATCGTTAATGCAATTTCATCGCCAACATCATATTTTTCTTTGTTAGAAGTAAAGGATAACATGGAAGCGGCTGTCTGGTCATCATTGCCTTCCCTGCTTTGCCAGTAAGGGCTGTCAATATAAAGAGCAGAACCTGTTATATGGCCGCTCTTCAGGTCTTTAACCAGGATCAGGTAACGGCCCCATTCATTTTCAGATGCACCAAATGTCCACTGACCACGGCCATTGACGAGGTGAACGGTCTCCTTCTTCAATAATTTATTGTATTCGTTCTGTGTAAAATTGCTCAGGTTATCGCCATTTTCATCCCACCACCAGCGCCATTGAATGCGGTAGAACTGAACTTCCACATCATTGCTGCCGCTTATCAAATTTCCCCGGCTGTCAACATTTACAATTTGTGCAGTATGATTTTTTCCGGCGAGTAAAAAATCAAAGGGTTTTTCACCATCGGGTAATTTCAACCCTGCATAACTGGTATAAGGACTATAAGGGATGGTTACATTATCAATGCTGAAACTTCCACCCGGTTCAAAAACTTTTACAACCATGTTGGCACTTAACATGCCCGGGGCAGCTTCATCAACTTCAAAATTTGTTTTTAATGCCCCGTTACCTTCTGCATCCAAAGTACCATCGTAGATGGTTTTACTTTGTGTGGAATAATCAGCTGTAGGATTATCAAATTCAAAACCGGCAAATTTTGGAAACGAAGTACTTCTTGCATACAATGATGCATCGATCTTTGCTTTTAGATTTTTACCCACTGCACCAAATAACCATTTCGCATTGATGGTCCCTGCAGATGTATTCCCTTTTCCAAGTATCGCATCTTTTCCAAAATCCACATTTATCTTCAGCCTGTTGGGCATCACGGTTTCTACTTTAATGCGTTTTTCAAAAACGGCACCACCCACTTTTATTTTTGCAAGCCAGTTGCCGGTAGGGGATGAAGCATCTGTGTTTGTTTTAAAAAGATAAAATCCGTCTTCCGCATCAGATTGTACCGTATGCTTATATAATTGTCCCTGTGGAGTAAATAAACTGAATTCAACGGGGTGATCTTTCGGTAATTTTCCTTCTTTGTCTTCCACAATAAAATTCAGGAACATGGTATCACCGGGCCTCCACACACCACGTTCGCCAAAGATGAACCCTTTAATACCGTTCTTTACTTCTTCTCCACTCACATCAAACCTGCTAAGTGGTAAAGAACTTCCATCATCCAATTTTAAATAACCTCTTTCATTTCCTTTTCTTGCGATCAATAAAAAAGGTTTGCGCTTCAGGTCAATATTGGCAAAGCCATCGCTGCCGCTTTTTGACTTGTTGATGATCATCCGCTGGTAGTCCAGTATCTCGATCTCCACATCACCCATTGGCTCGGTGGTAAGAATATTACTTACTGCTACCGTAAGGCTGTTATTATTGCCACGCTTTGCAGTGAGGCCGATATTGCTGGCAAGAATATTTCTTGTTGCCCAACGGTCTTTATTATAATAAGATTTGCTGGTAGGGTCATCCCTCCGCTGCCAGTTATATCCAAAAGGATAATAGGTATTGTATCTATCCCAGAAAGCATCATCCTCGTCAACACCATTGCCGCCACTATAATCATCATAGCTTCTGTAATAATCTCCTTCTTCATCTTCTGCAGCAACTGATTTATTAGCTGTGTCGGAAGAGAGATATAAAGAATATTCTGGTCTGAAACCAATAGTTACTTTATAAATGGCGCCCTGTTCGGTCTTTAAAAATTTATCAATGTCTAACGAGAAGTGTTGCCTTTTGTGAAGGTCGAGTGTTTTGTCATCATCAAGCCTTAATGTTTTTTGTACAATGGGCCTGGCTACTCTTCTCAATTCATTATCGCTACCTAGATTATTTTCCTGTAAAAACTGCGGAACATTATTTTCAAAAATTTTAATGATGCTGATATCAACCGCATTTAAGTTGATGGATTCAAATGGTAATACCAGCCGACCACTGTTGGGTAATATGTTTCCTTTGCCATGAATTTTTACAGAGGGCATCCTGTTCTCGAAATTGATATTGGATGCAAACCCTTTGTCAAGAATGTCTCCCCAGGTATTTTTTATCCCGGCATTGATGTTTACCGTGTAGTTGCCATCCAGTTTGCCGTTGCCAAAAACTTTTACTTCGCTGCCGTTGATAGTATAAGAAATATCAGACTGGCCGCTAACAGTGATCAAACCATTCAGGTCTTGCCCCACGGCGATCATATCGCTGAACTGTACAGAAGCATATTGCTGGGCTTCATTCATGGCTACTACATCCATCACTTTAAAATCGCCCATTGCAGGAATGGCGACAGACCTTTCACCTTTTACATCCATTTTCATAGGGTTGCCGTCCCAACGCAGGTCAATATTACTTACCAATTTCAACCGGTCAATATTGTCGATAGTGTAATGATGTGTTTTCGTAGCATCATTGTGTTGCCAGTTTATTTTCAGTGCGGTATTGTTTTGTGATGCGGTCAATAATTTTTCCACCTGCTTGCCATCTTCTATGTCGGCAGTTTCCAGGTCGCCGCTAAAACTCATCTTATTTTTTACACCCGAACTTCTTAATCCATCATCAGAAACCCTGAATGAAGGCTTAACTGTTTTCATGCTGAATTTGAAATCAGAATATTTATCAGGAACCCTGGTTACTTTACCCAGTTTAAATTTTACCTCATACATCTGGTCGGGGCTCAACCAACTTTCGGGTTTGAATTCAATAGTGGAAGCATCTAACCAAAACGCTTTTCCTTTTACAGAAGGAGAAAAACTAAAGAGTGATTCTTTCACTTCTTCACCAACGGCATGAGTGGTGCCGGCTTCTGCTGCCAGCTTAATACGTATGGCAGATGTTTTGGAAATGGTGCCGGTGGTGTAGGCATCAATGTATTTGCTGAAGGCAGGATCTACTTCGATCCATTTGTCTTTTTTGCTGCAGGAAGACAGGTAAGAAACTGCTGTTACAATTAACAGGACCCGGAAAAAAGTTGCACCGAACTTTTTGTTACGGGGTTCACGGTCGTGTTCCATAAATTTGAAATTGTTTGTTGAAGTTGGGTTGACACTGATGGATTCACCAATATCGGCATTTTTTATTTGCTATGTAAATGTTGAAAGAAATTTTGATATCCACAATAGGGGGGAAAATCAATTTTAGTTAAAAGATTTATAAAGCTATTGCCGTTTCTTGTTTATTGTTTCTCGTTGGTTCTTACTGCTGTAGTCTGTGGTCTTTCGTCTGTCGTCCGTTTAATTGATCTTCTTCACTTCAACTTTATACGTTCCGTCGAGGAGGGAAGAAGAAGTTTCTTGTGTGTAGGAGTCGGCAGCTGTTTCTATGATCTTTACACGTACTTCCATGCCGGGAGGAAAGTCAATCTTGTTTTCATTCCTGAGCACTTTGTCCAGTTTCAGGGTGTAGGTACAGTTATCCTGCCAGCTGATGCGGAACCTTACAACGGCTTTGAGGGCTTCGCTGCTTTCGGTTTGGTACATGCCTTTACGTTCTGCAATGGTTATTACACCAGCCCTTGTATCTGCGATCCTGAATTTGCCTTCACGGAAACGGGAACAGTCCGGCGGCTGGCTAAAAGCCCGGCCGGCAGAAAACAATAACAGAAATGATATGATGATCAGTTTACCCAATTCTTAATTAATGACCTGGTTCTTTAGCAGGTCTTCAAATTCATCCCTTCTTCTTATCAGTTTTGGCTTGCCGTCTTTCACCAGCACTTCGGCTGGCTTTAGCCGTGAATTAAAATTGCTGCTCATTTCAAATCCATAAGCGCCGGCATTATAAAAAACAAGGTAGTCGCCTTCTTTGATCTCGTTGATCTTCCTGTCCCAGGCAAAAGTATCCGTCTCGCAGATATTACCCACTACGGTATATATCCTTTCGGGCCCGTTGCTATTGCTGATGTTCTCAATGTGGTGATAGGCTTCATACATCATAGGACGTATCAGGTGGTTGAAGCCGCTGTTCACCCCGGCAAAAACAGTGGCCGGTGTTTGTTTGATTACATTGGCCTTTACCACAAAATAACCTGCCTGGCTTACCAGGTATTTCCCCGGTTCAAACCACACTTCTAATTTTTTGCCAGTATCTTTTTCAAACTGTTTAAATACCTGTTCTACTTTTTTTCCCAGCAGGTCAACTTCTGTTTCGGGGTCGCCGGGCTGGTAAGGCACTTTAAATCCGCTGCCCAGGTCAATATATTTTAAGTTGGGAAAATGATTCGCTGTTTCCAGCATTACTTCAAGCCCCATTACAAAAACATTGATGTCTTTTATTTCGCTGCCGGTATGCATGTGTACGCCTTCCACGTTCAGTTTTGTTGTTTTTACAACCCTTTCTATGTGGCGCATCTGGTGAATGGAGATACCAAACTTACTATCCACATGCCCGGTAGAAATTTTGAAATTGCCGCCAGCCATGATGTGGGGGTTAAGCCTGATGCAAACCGGGCAGGTATTTCCGAATTTATTTCCAAACTGTTCCAGGGTGGAAATATTATCGATGTTGATATGTACACGCAGCTCTTTTGCCGCTAGTATTTCGTCAAAATCAACGCAATTGGGAGTAAACAGAATATCTGATGCTTTGAAGCCGGCCATTAAAGCCAGTTTTACTTCGTTGATACTTACACAATCAACTGCAGCGCCCAATGAATTGATGTATTTGAGCACATTTACATTGGTGAGCGACTTGCAGGCAAAGAAAAACCTGGCGTTACAGTTTTTAAAAGCATGTTGAAGCTTACTGTATTGCTCTGCTATGCGTTCGGCATGATATATATATACAGGTGTGCCAAATTCATTGGCTATAGCTACCAGTTGCTGGTGAGATAAATGTTGTGGCATATTGCGAAAATAAGAAACGGAACGCTGATTATACTGATTGTTATGATTTAGGCAACTACTTCCTGTATCTGTGTAGGCTCTAAGTTGGCATTTCGTATGGCAATACCTCTTACTGCATTGGCAGCAAAATCCATGAATGCTTTTTTAGTAATGATATCATCACCAATCATAGCGGGAACCCCAATATCACCACCTTCACGAATGCTTTCTACAATGGGTATTTGGCCAAGGAAGGGGATATCAAATTCTTCAGCTAAATTTTTACCGCCATCCTTTCCAAAAATGTAATATTTATTCTGAGGTAATTCTGCCGGGGTGAAATAACTCATATTTTCTGCCAAACCAATAACAGGAACTTTCAGTTGAGCCTGTCCAAACATGGCAATACCTTTTTTAGCATCGGCCAGTGCAACGGTTTGCGGAGTAGTGACAACGATCACACCTGTAACCGGTACGGTTTGCACAATAGTTAAATGAATATCGCCGGTGCCAGGAGGCATATCGATCACCAGGTAATCCAGTTCACCCCAATCCACATCACTTACGAACTGGCGGATTGCGCTGCTTACCATCGGCCCACGCCAAACCACGGCCTGCTTTTCATCAATGAGTAAGCCAATGCTCATCATTTTAATACCAAACTTTTCTATAGGAACGATCAAACCTTTGCCATCAACTTCTCTCATTAAAGGCCTTTCGCCCCGTACTCCAAACATGATGTGTTGACTTGGACCATAAATATCCGCATCCATCAATCCCACTTTTGCGCCCCCTTCTGCAAGTGCTAATGCAAAATTGGAAGCTACAGTACTTTTACCTACGCCACCTTTACCACTAACTATTGCAATGATATTCTTTACATCTTTCAAAATGGTTTTACCATCCTTGCGATTAGTGCTGGTATTGCTGGTAAAGTTTACGCTAACAACGGCTTCTTTATTCACCAATAATTTTATGGCGTTGATACAGGCATTCATGATCATATCCTTTAGCGGACAGGCAGGAGTAGTTAATACCACAGTAAATGAAACATTATTGCCATTTATTGTAATATCTTTTACCATATTCAGTGTAACCAGGTCCTTACCCAGATCGGGTTCCTGCACATTGCTCAAGGCCTTCAGGATATCATCGTTCGTCATCGTTCAATTATTTGTTAAAAAACCATTTTGAGCCCCAAAATTAATCATTGATAACCTTACTTTGTTTAATTAATTAAGGAATGTTGGTATTTTTGGACGGGCTACGTATCATGCAGTTGTGTAGCATACCAATATTGATTTTTGAATGAAGAAATTTATACCATACATTTTTATTGTCTTCCTGTTTTTACCTGCTGCTGCCAAAGCCCAGTTCGAATCCTTTAAAGATTCCGTAGTTCAGTTATATGGTATTGTAATGACGGCAGATAGTTTAAAAGGCCTTGAGTCGGTGAGTGTGGTTGTAAAAGGCCAGAACCGGGGTACCATTACCAATGGAAGGGGTGTTTTCAGTATTGTTGTTTTAAAAGGCGATGTGGTGGAATTCACCAGCATTGGATATAAACCAAAAGCCATAACTATTCCTACCGACCTGGAAGGCAACCAGCACAGTGTTATACAACTGATGGTTACCGACACGATCTACCTTGCTGCCACCATTATTAAAGCAAGGCCAACAAGGGCACAATTTGAAAGAGATTTTTTAAATACAGAAGTTCCTGACGATTATATTACCGTAGCCCGGAAGAATACCAATGAAGCTACCCGCCGTATGTTGATGGCAAACCTTCCTACTGATGGAAGAGAAGCCGGTAACCGATACTTAAGACAGGCCAGCAGTAAAGCCTATTATTCCGGCCAGGCGCCTCCCATGAATATCTTTAATCCATTTGCCTGGGCCGAGTTTATTAAAGCCTGGAAAAGGGGCGACTTCAAGAACAAAAAATAATTTCCCGTCACATACTGAAGCCAAACATGAATTTTTATTCATGTACATTCGCTGCAATTATTTTCGCATGAAGATTTTTCTCGTAGGATTTATGGGTAGCGGTAAAACCCACTGGGGCAGTATTTGGGCAAAAAAGAACGGGCTGCCTTTTTTTGACCTTGACCGGATAATTGAGGAGCAGGAAAAGAAAACCATTGCTGATATTTTTGAATTTTATGGTGAAGATCACTTCAGGGAAAAAGAAACGGCTGCATTAAAGGCATTCGCAAAGATCAATGAGGGCATCGTTGCATGCGGAGGCGGCACTCCATGCTTTCATGATAATATGCGATGGATGAATGACTATGGAACCACGGTTTACCTTGATGTATCTCCCCAAACTATTTACAACCGTGTTTCTGCAGAAAAAGATAAACGCCCATTGCTTGAAAAAGTAAATAAAGCCGGCCTGCTTTCCTTTATTGAACAGAAATTAAAAGAACGGGAACCGTTCTATAAACAGGCAAAAATAATTTTATCTGCAGAAGAATTAAGCGAACAAACGATTCATTCACTCCTAACTCCTAACTCATAACATGCATAAAGGGTTTTTAAAAATAGCAGCAATCCTGGGGGCATTAGCAGTAATACTTGGTGCTTTTGCAGCTCACAGTTTAAAACAGTTGCTGGCTGCCGACCTGCTCCAGGTATTTGAAACTGCTGTGCGATACCAGTTCTATCATGTATTTGCATTGCTGGCAGCAGGCATTTTATATGCGGCTTATCCGGGTAAGTTAATGAAATGGGCAGGTTATCTTTTTATTGCAGGCATTATTTTATTCAGCGGCTCGTTGTATTTACTTTGTTATGTAAAACATGCTGCACTGCCATTGAACTGGCTCGGGGCGATCACACCATTTGGAGGAGCGGCTTTTATTGCAGGCTGGATAATGTTATTTGTTGCAGTTGCCAGGAGAAATTAAAACTGGTTTACTTTCCTGCGTAATGTTACCAGTGTGCCATTCTTATTTTCAATATTGAACTCAATACCCACATCTGTCATTCTTTTTTTCATATTCTTTACACCATTACCAAACTGCCGCAGGGCATCGAGTTTGATTCCTACGCCATTATCCTGGACATACAGTATAAGTTCATTGTTGTCTCTCACTAATGTGATCGTTACTTCAGTAGCCTGGGAGTGTTTTAAAATATTGTTCAAAGATTCTTTTACTACCAGGAAAACATTTCTCCTGATCTCACCGATCACTTCAACATCAGGAAGGTTTTCGGGGATACTGATACGGCAATTGATTCCTGTATTCTCAAAATATTCCAGGGCATAGCTGCGGATGTAAGCGATCATATTGCCCAATGAATCATTGCTGCTGCTCATGCTCCAGATGATAGCATTCATTTTATTCAATAATTCATCAGCGGAAGAAGATATCTTATCGATCTCGGGGATGGAGCTATCCTTTAATTTGCCTTTTGCCAGTTCACTATACAGCCTGATGGTCGTCATCCCGGCGCCAAGGTCATCATGCATGTCGGCACTGATGCGGTTACGTTCTTCCTGTTGTGCTTTAATTACGGCAATTTGTGTTTCAAATTCTTTTTTTTCGGCTTCAAGTTTCATGGCCTCCTGTTCTTTGATTCTACTAATCAGTTCGTTCCTGTTCTTGTAAGTCAATCCCAGAAGAAAAAAAGCCAGTTCAAGAAAAATACCGATGTAATAATAGAACAGGGAAGAAAGATATATCTCTGTTGCTTTTACTTTGAACCATATCAATGCCAGCGAGATGGCTGAAAATAGAACCAGCATTGTATTTCCCGCAGCTATATAATTAAGGAGGCGGTTTCGTTGCTTCAGGGCTAAATAAATAAATGCAATGCCAATACCCAGTATCAGGAATTTCATGCCGTTCTCCAGGTAAAACTGTGGAAGGTAAGTAGGAGTAAAAAAATTAAAGTATGTGTAAATGGCCAGCAGCAACAGGATGAACTGTTCGCCATATTTCAATATCTTGTCAAGCTGTTTATAATTAGAGGCTGTGTCAAGAAATTTACGGGTAAAAGTGATATAGAATATAGTCCCGGCAACCAACAGGAAAAAATCGAAATAACTATAGTAAAGATTTGTAAACTGTGTGGTGGTTCTTGCCATATAGGAATTTAAAAACATAAGCAAAAACATGCATAGCGAATAGAGAGCATTATAAAAGAATTCACGCTTACCACTCAGGATATAGTTGGTTATCATGAACAGGATCATCATTAATAATACACCACTCAATATAAGCCCGAAGATCTGCTGGTCTGATTTATGCCCCAGTACAAATAATTTATAATTGTCAACAAAATTCTCATTAATGAAAATGGGGGTTATGGCAACAAACTCATTTTTAACCGGCTTTAGGTAAACCAGGATATTGCATTGCTCGCCGGCGGCAAGCGTTAGCTTGCCATACCCGGCTATATGACCTGTATTGCTGACATTAGCAGGCCGGTTATCTGCCTTATATAATTTAATGTCTTCAAAGTGAAGGCCCGGGTATAAGTAAGCAGTTACTTGCTTTGCAGAATTATTACTTACAAAAATTTTAAGATAATAGGAAAAAGTCACCATTTCCTTTGGTATCCGCTTGCGGAATTTAAATTCTTCCAAAGGGGTAAACTCTTTTCCCAAAATTTCCGGGATGGAAAGAGAAGTGCTGCTGTCAATATATATCTGTGCTTTTGCCAGCAGGCTGCTATCCTCATGTATGGAAGCTAAATTTATTCCAACAGAATCTGTTGTGACCTGTGCTTTACAAAAGATAACCGAAAAGCCAAAAACGAATAGGGCGGCAAAAGGCTTCAATAGCAGGATGTTTTACCAAACCTACATAAATTCACTGATACCGCATATTGCATGGGTATTTTTTATGAATTTGGAAGCAGGGGTTTTCTATATCTTTGCCATTGATGGCCAATAAACTAAAATCTACGAAAACCAAACCTGTGAATGATGGACAGTTAAAACAGGAGAAGGAAGAAACTGTAGAAGTAAAACAATTACTGAAGGACGAACGTACCCATAAAATTGCCGGCAGCATCTTACTGCTTTTGGCATTCCTTTTTTTTATCGCTTTCACCTCTTACTTATTTACCTGGGGCGAAGACCAGGACAAGTTCAGTTACCGTATGCTGCTTGCCAACGATATACAAGTGCAGAATTTGCTGGGTACATTCGGCGCTTTTATCTCTGAGATATTTGTGCGCCATGGATTCGGGATCGCTTCCTTTCTTATCTGCACCACTTTTTTTGTTATTGGTATAAACCTGTTCTTTGGCAGGAAGGTCTTTTCTATTTCACGCAATATTAAATACCTGTTGCTTGGTTTACCGGTGATAAGTGTAACAGCAGCTGTAATTTTTAATGGCATGCCTTTTCCGTGGGGAGGCGCTGTTGGTGATATGACCAGGGACTGGATGTATAAAACAATTGGTGAGATAGGTACCATTGCTATATTAGTGGTGGCTGTGCTTTCTTATGTTATCTGGCGCTTTAACCCGGTGTTTAAACTACCGTCGAAAAAAACAGCGGAGGAAAATATTGCTCCTGTTGAAGAAAATATTTCGGAAAAAGTAGAATGGTCCGCAGCTGACGAACCCGTTCCGGCAAAAATAAATTCACTAAAGGGCGATGGAGTAATGATGGTAACTCCATCTGTGGAAAAACAACTTAATGGCGACCTGAATGTTGTTGAAAAAGAAGCAGCGATAATAAAACCTGAGCCGGTGAAAGAAGATGTCGTATTAAAACCTTTTGAGCCAACTAAAGTGATCCTGCCGCCGAGCGACCTTCCGCTGGAAATAAAAACATCGCTGGAAAAAATCGCAGATGATGTTTCTGCTGCTGCAAAAATACCTGCTGCAAAACCTTATGACCCCATCCTTGACCTGAGAGACTATAAATATCCTGTACTTGACCTTTTGGAAAATCATGGCAGCGATAAAATAGTGCAGGATGCCAATGAACTGGAGAATAATAAGAACCAGATCATCGGCACATTGAAGAATTATGATATAGAGATACAAAAGATATCGGCTACGGTTGGTCCAACGGTTACTTTATATGAGATCATTCCTGCTGCAGGTGTTCGTATCTCAAGAATAAAAAACCTGGAAGATGATATTGCGTTAAGCCTGGCTGCATTAGGCATCCGTATCATTGCACCCATACCCGGTAAAGGAACCATCGGTATAGAAGTTCCTAATGCAAAGAAAACCGTGGTGAGTATGAAGACACTTTTGTCTTCAGAAAAATTTCAAAAGAACAGTTTCTCTCTTCCCATTGCTATTGGTAAAAAGATCGATAATGAGAATTTCATCGTTGACCTTACTACTATGCCCCATTTACTGATGGCAGGTGCAACTGGCCAGGGTAAATCTGTTGGGTTAAATGCCATATTGGTTTCTTTGTTATATAAAAAACATCCTTCCCAGTTAAAACTTGTTTTGGTTGATCCGAAAAAAGTGGAGTTGAGTATCTATAAAACCATCGAGAACCATTTCCTTGCAAAACTCCCTGGTGAAGAAGATGCCATCATCACAGATACCAAGAAAGTTGTTCATACACTCAATGCACTTTGTATTGAGATGGACAACCGATACGATTTGCTGAAGGAAGCAGGTTGCCGCAATATCAGGGAGTACAATGAAAAATTTGTAGCCCGTAAACTGAATCCCGAAAAGGGACACCAGTTTTTGCCTTTTATTGTTTTGGTGATAGATGAGTTTGCCGACCTGATCATGACGGCAGGTAAAGAAATTGAAATGCCGATTGCACGACTGGCCCAGTTAGCCAGGGCAGTAGGTATACATTTGATCATTGCAACACAAAGGCCTTCGGTAAATATCATCACGGGTACTATTAAAGCCAACTTCCCGGCACGTATTGCATTTAAAGTGAGCAGTAAGATAGACAGTCGTACTATTTTGGATATTGGCGGCGCCGAGCAATTGATAGGTAAGGGCGATATGCTGGTAAGTTATAACGGCGACCTGGTACGTTTACAGTGCGCCTTTGTTGATACCCCCGAAGTAGACAAGATCACTGACTTTATCGGCGAACAAAGAGGCTATCCCCAGCCATTTTTACTGCCTGAGTATGTTGATGAAAAGGAAATGGAGGGGAAGGATTTTGACCTGGGAGATAAAGACCCTTTGTTTGAAGATGCAGCAAGATTGATCGTGGCCAGCCAGATAGGCAGCACTTCATTATTACAAAGGCGTATGAAGCTTGGCTATAACAGGGCCGGCCGTTTAATGGACCAACTGGAGGCAGCCGGTGTGGTAGGTACCAACCAGGGCAGCAAGGCAAGGGAAGTACTGGTAAAAACAGAGTCCGACCTGCAACAAATGCTAAATACATTCAATTAAAATCGTGAGTCGTCAATCGTGAATCGTCAGTAGTGAGTCGTGAGTTTCATGTCTCAGTTCTTTCGTCTTACGCTTCACGTTTCACGTCTCACAATATGTCTAAATTCCTCATCATTGGCCTTGGTAATGTTGGTGCAGAGTATGCAAATACCCGGCACAATATAGGTTTTGATGTAGTGAACACACTTGTTTTGAAACATGGAAGTAGTTTTAAGGTTGACAGGCTGGCCTATGTAGCCGAAATAAAGTTCAAAGGAAAACAACTGGTCTGCATTTGCCCTACCACGTACATGAATCTTAGCGGGAGGGCATTTAAATACTGGATGGATAAAACCAAAGTACCGCTTGAGAATACGCTTACCATTGTTGATGATATCGCCTTGCCATTGGATAAAATAAGGTTAAGACCCAGCGGCTCTGATGCAGGCCATAATGGATTAAAAGATATTCAGAATATATTGGGTACTGATACATATCCTAAACTTCGCTTTGGTATCGGTAACCAATACCCAAAAGGCATGCAGGCCCAATTTGTATTAGGTAAATGGCTGAAAACAGAAGAGCCTGCGGTACGTTTGAAAATAGAAAAATGTATTGAAATAATTGAAAGTTTTGTCACTGCCGGCATCGAACAAACTATGTCAGTATACAACAATCTCTCTATAAAACCATAATCTCATCTATTATTTTCACATAATTGTTTTTTTTTAGCTATTTGTCTATATTCGTGCCTGAATCAGACTACCTTAAAACAAAGCGTGAAATGAAGATCATTTGTGTAGGACGTAATTATACAGATCATGTAAAAGAGCTGGGGAACGATGTGCCGGATGAGCCGGTTTTGTTCATGAAACCTAAAAGTGCATTACTGCAGAGCCATACTCCATTTTATTACCCCGAATTTACAAATGAATTACATTACGAATGTGAGTTGGTTTTACGAGTGTGCAAGAATGGTAAATATATCCAGGAGAAACATGCGCCTAATTACTATGATGCGGTTACGGTAGGTATCGATTTTACTGCCCGTGATGTGCAGGATGAGTTAAAAAAGAAAGGCCTGCCCTGGGAAAAAGCAAAGGCATTTGATAACTCTGCTGTAATTGGAAAATTTATTCCACTAACTCCCGATTTCAACAGGAAGAGTATTAATTTTTCGTTATTAAAGAACAAGGAAGAGGCACAAAAAGCCAACTCCAGCCAGATGATCTTCAGCTTCGAAAAGATCATTGAACATATCTCCAGCTATTTTTCGTTAAATATCGGCGATCTCATCTTTACCGGAACTCCGGCAGGCGTGGGTGAGTGTGTGGTTGGCGATGTACTGGAGGGTTTCCTGGAGAACCAGGCACTGTTGAACGTGGAAATAAAATAGCGCCTCGCCGAATACCGGTTTGTATCGCTGTATTTACCTGTCAGCGATTTTTTATTTATACCTTTAACCCGTGTTTTAATTTTCTCATTTTTACGCTGCGTTTTAAATGATAGATACGGATATTTTATTTAAGGCCTATAGGTTAATGTGTACCGCAAAGGCCATGGCCGAAACCTATGAAGAGCACAGGCAGGTCTGCAAATATGTTCACTCCACCAGTCGTGGGCATGAAGCCATTCAATTAGCCACTGCGTTCCAGTTATTACCCTGCGATTATGTTAGCCCATATTACCGGGATGAAAGCCTGCTGCTGGGGCTCGGATTTTCGCCATACGAACTCATGTTGCAGTTATTGGCCAAGGGCAATGATATATTTACCGGCGGCAGGGAATATTATTCGCATCCTAATTACCGGGGGGATGATAAACCCAATATCATTCACCAAAGCAGTGCAACCGGTATGCAGGCTATTCCAACAACCGGCATTGCGCAGGGTATAAAATACCTGGAGCGGATCAACTCCCATCTCCTTCAGAGAGGGATTGGGGGTGAGGCTCCCGTTGTCATCTGTTCATTGGGCGATGCTTCTGTTACTGAAGGAGAAGTAAGTGAGGCTTTCCAGTTTGCAGCCTTGCACCAGTTGCCGATTATTTATCTGATACAGGATAATGGATGGGGCATCAGTGTTACATCTGATGAAGCAAGGACGACCAATGCCAATGAAATGGTAAAAGGTATTAAAGGAATAAAACGAATAAGTATTGATGGCAGCGATTTTTTCCAGGCTTATGATGTGATGAAAAATGTGGTGGATGAAGTGCGGAGGGAGCGATACCCGTTTTTAGTACATGCCAGGGTTCCCTTGCTCGGGCATCATACCAGTGGAGTAAGAAAGGAATTTTACAGGACCGAAGAAGACCTTGCCAAACATTATATTGATGACCCGGGCCCCAAACTGAAGAATAAATTATTTGAATCAGGGATCGAACTGGAAGAATTAGCCCGTATAGAAGCCGATGCAGCCAAAGAAGTCGCTCACCATTTCCAGGGAGCTGTTGCTGCACCGGAACCTGATCCTTCAACGGTTGAAAATTTTGTTTTTGTTCCAACACCTGTTGTTGAAGAAGCAGGTGAAAGAAGTCCTGCAGATAAAGAAAAAATATTGATGGTTGATGCTGCACTCTTTGCCATCAGGGAAATTATGGAAGACTATCCAGAAGCGCTTTTATATGGACAGGATGTAGGCCGCAGACTCGGTGGTGTTTTTCGTGAAGCAGCTACACTTGCTGAGCAGTTTGGCGATCATCGTGTTTTCAATACTGCTATACAGGAAGCATATATTATTGGTTCTACCGTTGGTATGTGTGCAACAGGATTGAAGCCCATTGTTGAAGTACAGTTCGGCGATTATATCTACCCGGGGTTAAACCAGTTGGTTACAGAAATTTCCAAGAGCTGTTATTTAAGTTGCGGAAAATTTCCGGTGCAGACTTTGATAAGAGTGCCTGTTGGCGCTTATGGCGGCGGCGGACCTTATCACAGTGGTTGTGTTGAAAGCACTCTGCTTACCATCAAAGGAATTAAAATAGTTTATCCCAGCAACACGGCCGATATGAAAGGCCTTTTAAAAGCAGCATTCCTTGATCCCAACCCGGTAGTTATGTTGGAGCATAAGGGTCTGTACTGGAGCAAAGTTCCGGGTACAGAGGAAGCAAAGTATACAGAACCGTCAAGAGATTATATCATTCCCCTCGGGAAAGGTAATATAGTTTTACGGGCCGATGAGGATAATGTAGAGAATGGAGAAAGTTGTTGCATCATCACGTATGGTATGGGGGTGTATTGGGCAAAAGCTGCAGCAAAGAAATTTGCAGGCAGGGTTGAAGTGATAGACCTGCGTACTTTATTTCCGCTCGATGAAGAACTGGTTTTTGCTACGGTAAAAAAACATGGAAAATGTTTGATACTTACCGAAGAACAACAAAATAATTCCTTTGCAGAAGCCCTGGCAGGGAGGATATCAAAAGCATGTTTCCGCCATCTTGATGCACCGGTTGAAGTAATGGGAGCAATGAACCTGCCCGCAGTTCCAATGAATATCATTCTTGAACAGGCGATGTTACCCAATGCGGAAAAAGTGTCTAAGCGAATAGAACAACTTCTGCTTGTTTAAGATTCCAAATTATAGCGAAATCGCCTATATTTGCAGCCCAAAATGTCGGGGTATCCGCCCCGGCGGATGGTTAGAGCATCGGATTCATATCCCGACTTTACGTCGGGACGGTAGTTCAGGTCTGCAGATTGTTGGAAAGAAAAAATATTATGTCGGGGTAGCTCAGCTGGTTAGAGCATCGGATTCATAACCCGAAGGTCGGCAGTTC
>CAYTQB010000068.1:0-16857 GCA_964439615.1 uncultured Ferruginibacter sp.
CTTGCTAACCAAAGTACATTTTTCAAACAAAATTATTTAGCCAGGATCATAATTGAATAACCACCCCACTTTTTCACACTCCAGTCTTTATTTATTGCAAAGGAAAAATTTCTTAATGTTTTCTTTACCCAGCGCTTAAAAGAATCTGCCGGTTGTATGTCAACAACAGGTTTGGTATAAACCCAGTCTATTATTGTATAGCCTGTATCTTTCAGACTCCACTCGACCATCTCTTTCGTGAAATAATGAATATGGCCAACAGATTGCCGCTGCTGTAACATAACATGGGGTTTTAATACTGTTCTGCCAGACAGATCCAACGGAATATGAAAAACAAAATGCCGGGCCCTTGGCCTTAACTTCCTGAGGAACCCATAATAATCATCTACATGTTCTACCACGTCGATCACCAGTAAAAGGTCGGCTGACATTTCATTTTCTGCCAGCAGGTCCTTGTTAAAATACTGAATACGTTCTGTTGAATTCTTTACAGCCAGGTCAATGGCCTGTGGTGATATGTCGTAACCAGTCATTTTTTTTATCTCCGGGTTGGTCTTTGCCAGCTCTACCAGGTTAGCCCCTGCTCCACAGCCTATTTCAATTACCTCAGAGGGCCGTATATTGTTTTTTTGCAACAACCCATGTATGATGGCGACCTTCCAGGGTGCATCCTGCACATCCCACTCAGGATTATTTTTGAAATATTCCCCATTCAAATACATATCGTTGCTGCTAACCTGCATATCATTTTTTAAAATAACCCGACAATATTTTTTTCATGTCTTTCCAGTCAGCCGTCTTAAAAATAAAAAACTCACTCATTTGTGTATGGTATTCCTTTTTGAAAACGATCAGAACATACGACTGGTAAACAATATATCCAATACTACTCATTAGAGCCGCTGCATTGATACCATAGACAGGTATAAAAATACTATCTCCAACTATAATAACCACTAGGGCAAGAAATGACCCGGTAATATTTACTTTTATCCTGTCCTTGCCTGCATAGTATGCAGTTAAGGTAAATAAGCCTGACAATGATAAAATACCCGGTATCAACAATACAAAAGGCTGGTACATCTCGACAAAATCCTCTCCGAAAATAAAGGGGAATAGCCATTTGCCCGATATCACCAATAGCAGGCAAACCAAGGCATACAGCCACAAAACAGTTCTTGACAACATCGTCAATAAACCATTCACCTTTTCTTTTTGCCCGCCTGCAGTTAATGGAAAAACAGCGCTGGCAAGAATAGTCGGCAGTATGAAAAACAACTGCCCTATTTTTGAGACCTGAATATAATTACCCAGTTGCACAGGAGTACAATACCTTTCCACAAACCAATAATCTATACGATATAAAAGAAAGAAAATAATATTTGCCAGATAGGCCATCATACAATAGCGAAATAACAGCCTGAGCTCTGTAACCGATAAAAACCACGGCTGTTTTATGCTTACATATTTTGAAATAAGAATTACAGCCAAACAAACTCCTTGCACTAAAAAAGAACCAAAGTACAAGTAGAAGTAGTGAGTATCTGTAATTCCCTCAATTATTGACTGGCCATTATATGGCAATAAAACAATCAGGATGACAGCAATGACAATACTCACCAGGTTGGGCAGCATAAAATCATTCTTTGCATAAAATATCCCCGTGCAATAAGCAGTAAGCAGATTTCCACAAATAAAAGTTATAGACGAAACAAGTAAAAGTTGTTTATCAACCCCGGTGTAAGGTATTTCAACAATAAAATACAGTAAGGCAAAGATAAGAATGCCAACAAGTAATGACCATAATATAGAAAAGCTGAACAGTTTGTTTATGGAAAGCTTTTTACTGGCAGCAAAATAGGTGATCCCGGATTCTATGCTAAAGCTGATGAAGAGTACAACAAATGAATAGATACTGCTGATATAATAAATAGAACCGCTTGTTGCGGCCTGGAAATGACGGGCAATCAGAATATTGATGATAAAGACCGTAACATAATACAAGCCCCGCCACACTATGCTTTGAAATAAAGTTCTACCTGCCTGCATACCGGTTAGTAATGATGTTGGAAAAATAATCTGCAGTCAAAATCATATATTTGAGTAACTCAAATTTAGCTGAATAGTCCAGTAAAAAATAAAAAAACAATCAGCTGCACTTTATGGCACTATTGCGTAAGATAAATTCAAAAGCCAAAACAGAGATCAACACGGGTTTTGGGACAAATGCTTCCGATTACGGCGGACGTTTTGTGAATAAGAATGGAAAGCCTAACATTGAGATACGTGGAATTGGTTTTTTAGACCGTATCAGTTGGTATCATACCATGCTGGCCTTACCCAGGTGGAAATTCCTGGCTATTCTTTTTTCCTTTTATATTCTCATAAACTTTGTTTTTGCATGCATTTATTATTTTGTTGGCGTTGAATATTTAAATGGTATCTCAAACCTGTCAGAATGGGGAAAGTTCGGATCAGCTTACTTTTTCAGTGCACAAACATTTACTACTGTTGGCTATGGGCACATAAGCCCCGAAGGATTTATAACCAGTTTTATTGCCGCCACAGAAGCCCTGATAGGATTGCTTAGTTTTGCCATTGCTACCGGTCTATTTTATGGCAGGTTTAGCAAACCAACTGCTTATCTTAAATTTTCAGACATTGCCATCACTGCGCCCTAAAAAGATACTATCGCATTAATGTTCAGGGTGGCTCCCTACAAGAACAACAGTCTCACAGATGTAGAAGCAAAAGTTATGTTAGGAATGGTGATAGAAGAGAACGGGAAAATGGTAAATCGCTTTTTTCCGCTGGAACTTGAGTTTGCCCGGGTAAATGCACTCTCCCTCAACTGGACGATTGTTCATCCTATTACTGAGAATAGCCCTCTTTACAATTTTACTCCAGAAGATTATGTAAATGCAAGTGGCGAGATAGTAGTGTTCATAAAGGCATTTGATGACATGTTCAGCAATACAGTTGTTGACCGGAGTTCTTATACCCTTAAGGAAGTGGTTATAGGAGCCAAATTTGTTCCTATGTATCATAGAAATTCAAGCGGTAAAAAAACGGTTCTTGATCTTGAAAAATTAAACGTGTTCACAGAAGCTGATATATGTTTCGCTTTTGCAAACACTTCAAAAACTGTTTCTTCCTGATCCTTATTTTAAGCTTTTGATAATGGCTGCAAAATCTGCAGCTACAAGACTGGCGCCTCCAACCAGGCCACCATCAACATCAGGCTGTCCGAATATATCTTTAGCATTATTGGCTTTCACACTTCCACCATATAAAATGGAAATACTTTCTGCTACTTCCTTCCCGTACTGGTTTGCCATTACTTTACGAATATGGGCATGCATTTCTTGTGCCTGTTCATTGCTTGCAGTCTTACCGGTACCAATCGCCCAAATGGGTTCATAGGCAATTACAAACCCAGTTAACTGGGCAGCGGTCAAATGAAAGAGACTTTCTTTAAGTTGTGTTTCCACAAAACTGTTTTCATTGCCAACCTCCCTCACCGATAAGGGTTCGCCGCAGCAAAAGATCGGTTTTAATCCATTCTCCAAGCAGATATTAACTTTTGTAGCCAACATCGCATGACTTTCATTAAAATATTCTCTGCGTTCGCTGTGGCCAAGTATCACATAATCCACATTGATGCTTTTCAGCATCTCTGCACTTACTTCCCCGGTATAGGCTCCGCTTTTTTTATCGTAACAGTTTTGAGCAGCAACAAAAACATTTTTCTTACCGGCTAATTTGCTTTTTACATTAATAAGATATGGAAAAGGGACGCCAAAAACAGCTTCCTGGTTTCCTTTAAGCTCGTATGGTGTTGCCACTAATTCATTCATCAACGATTCTGCCTGTTGCAGTGTCAGATTCATTTTCCAGTTTGCTGCAGCAATTTGTTTACGCATAGTAAGTCAGTTTTTAATATAGTTTGTAAATATCTGTCAAAATTTGTTTCTCTCGTTCGGTTATTGCGGAGCCTTTCAATTTTTTCCAGTTATCAATATCTACCAGGGCTTTGTTTAATTTGTACCTGGTGATCCCATCGGCTCCCCACGAAAAATTTGGAATCAGTTTAGGCGAAAGCCCCGGTGTAACCACATTACAGCAAACTCCTACTACGGTTCCGGTATTAAAAGATGTATTGATAGCTGTTTTTGAATAATCCCCCATCAGCATGCCTCCTTTTGTTCCGGCGCATATCTCCTTTTTGTCTGCATCTACCCAATACTTAACCTCTCCGGCATTGTTTTTTACATTGCTGTTGGTTGTACCTGCCCCAAGATTGCACCATTCCCCCAAAACACTATCGCCAAGGTAACCATCGTGTGCTTTATTGCTGAATCCAAATAAAACAGAATTTTTTATTTCTCCCCCTGCAGTACAATACGGGCCAATGGTAGTTGCTCCATATATCTTAGCTCCCATCTTAACCACAGCACCTTCGCATATCGCAACGGGCCCCCTTATCATACTGCCTTCCATTATCGTTGCATTTTTCCCGATATAGATCGGCCCTTCAGAAGCATTCAAGATGCAATTTTCAACCTTTGCGCCTACTTCCATAAAAATTGCGGTATGATTGGTCAATTTGTTTGTTTTAGAAATTGCCTTGGTTTTTCGTTTTGAAGTTACCAAATCAAAATCTTCACGCAGAGCCCAATCGTTCAACTGCGAAATTTGCCAGGGATAATGGATCACTTTTAGTTCTCCCCGGTAATTTACCGAATGGCTGACTTTTATTTTATGAAGGCCTAAGACTTCTTTCTGCGAAAACTTATATGCTATCCCACCCTCCTCTCCTGCTGAAAGGAATTCACCGTGCCGCATTTTTTTTATCTTACTTATGATCGCTTTTGAAGGCAACACATTGGCATGTATAAGCACATAATCATCTTTGCCGATCCCTTTTTCAATTTTTATGGATTGTGTATTGTCGAGATAATGATCTTCCCATTTATTAAGTGATGGCGACTTTAAATACTTTTCCCATTTTTCACGAATGGTTAAAATGCCGATACGGATATCTTGTATATGACGGGTATATGTAAAAGGATGGAGATTCTCCGGTTTACAGTATTCTTCTGTAAATATTATCTTTTGCATGGGTAAAACTACTAAAAAAATCCCCCCGGAGAACCGAAGGGACTTAAAGTATAGCCATGAAAAACAAACTTTAAATAAAGATAATAATCTAAATTAAATTATTTTGCTTTTTTTTCGTACCGTTTGTTGAATTTATCGATACGACCAGCTGTATCAACCAATACATTTTTACCGGTATAGAAGGGGTGGGAGGTATTGGATATCTCCAGTTTGATTACCGGGTATTCTTTACCATCTTCATAAACCACCGTTTCTTTTGAAGGCGCTGTAGAACGGCTCAGGAACTGGGTTCCGTTACTCATATCCTTAAAAACAACCAGCCTGTAGCTTTCAGGGTGAATTCCTTGTTTCATATTTTTTTCGTTTTAGTGTACGGATTTTGCCGTACTGTTATTCAGGCTGCAAATGTAGAGCATTTTACTGAACTTTCAAGTTCAAACATTAAAAAAAATCACATACTTAGCCCTTCATGTTGATATATTGAAGGGGAATACCCATACCCCAGCCCTTTGAAGCCTGGATCACATCTTGCAGATCATCGATCTTTTTGCCGGTTACCCGTATAATATCGTCCATTATAGCTGCCTGCACCTTTAATCCGCTGTCCTTAATATGCTTCACGATCTTCTTGGCGTCCTCCTGTTTGATGCCATTTCGCACCATTACTTCTTTTTTCACGACTTTTCCACTTTGAAATGGTTCCTTGCTCAGGTCATATATTTCACCGGCAAGCCCCTGCTTCATACTCCTGCTGATCATTACATCAACGATCTGGTTTATCTTCATCTCACTGTCTGCCTCCAGGTTTACTTTAAATTCTTTTTTATTCAGGTCAATCACAACATGTGAACCCTTAAAATCGAAACGATTGGTTATTTCTTTAGTAGTAACATTGATTGCATTGTCAAGTGTCTGCAGATCTACCTTACTAACAAGATCAAATGATGGCATAACTGTATTTTTCCCAAAAGTAAAAAACCCGTCGCACAAAAGCGACAGGTTTTTACAAAAAGAACCATTTCCTTTTATTTATCCAACTACTGCTTAGTTTCCGCTTTTAACCCGGTTTTGTTCATCACTTGCGCCACTGGTTCTCCTGCTACTGGTTGCCTTAAGTTTACCCTTATTAAAACGGTAAGTAAAAGAAAGACTTACAGCACGGCTATCGTTTACATCTTTAAAGTTTGCATCTACTGTTCCGTACTTGCTGTAACCTTTAAATACACCACCGGCAAAAATGTCTCGTACATTCAGGCGAACAGAACCTTTATTTTTTAACACCTGTTTGCTGAAACCTGCATTAACCTGAACAATTGGTTTGATGTAGATCACACCTTCCAGGCCTTTGCCCCTGTAAAAACCACTCAACTCAGCGCCCCAGCCTTTTCCAAATTTAAATTGCTGCTGAACTTGTGTCATAAAGGTGGTTACACCTATTGAAATATCATCGTTATTAACCTTTCCTGTAAAATGGTTGTTATACACATTTGCATAGATGTTGGCTGTCCACCATTTAGTTATGGATTTGTTTGCACTTACAGCTAAGCCAAATTGTTGCCTCTTTGCGATATTTGCCTTTTTGATAAAGGTTTCATTGGTTATATCATTTTGCTCAAGCACCTGTTGAATAATATTATTGGTGCTTGAATAATTGACAGTTGTTGTAAGGAATCCTTTATACGTATGGCTCAGTTCAATATTATGTGCAAACTGGGCGCTTAAGTTTGGATTACCCTGTTCAAAAGTGTACCTGTCAAGGAAGTGAACGAATGGGTTCATATCCTCATAATCGGGCCTTTCAATTCTTCTGCCATAATTAATAACGAACTGGTTTTTTTCGTTGGCAGTGTATTGCAGGTAAACTGTAGGGAACAACTGTGAATAAGACCTTCTGAATTTAGTTTCTGTGTATTCAAACTTATTGCTTACTGTGTTATATGTGTACCCTTTTGAAATTCCGTTTGCATTTGTATTCTCTAATCGCAAGCCAAGTTGTGCACTCCATTTTTTTCCAAGCGGCCTGCTGTAGTTCACATAAGCAGCATTGATATTTTCATCATAAATGAAATGATTGCTGCGGCCACTGTCTAAAACCGAGTATCCTGCTTTTACACTGTCGTACCTGGCATCATTATCCGTTTTTACATAGCTTGATTTGATCCCGGCTTCAAACTTTGCTCCCTTTTTCAATGGAAGTATGTAATCAACCTTACCGCTGTATATCTTGATATTTGATGGTAATGTACCATTTAACAAGTCGGGAGCCTGTGTAGGGTTACCCATGTAATCAAAGTATGAGCTTGTTAATGGCTGCACACTGGTTGATTTGTATTGAATAAAATCCAGGTCGCCTGTGATCTCTTGTCCTGCTGAATCTAAAACAGTGCGGAAATTCACATTACTGCTGAAATTTTTCCATTTCTCTTTATTCTCTGTGTAAGCTGCTGTTTTACTTGTCAGCACATAATTTGGATCGTAAATAGAAGTATTTGTTGAACTCTCCCATTTACTTGGATTATAATATCCATTCAATACCACACCCAGGGTTGTTTTCTTGGAGAGGGTAAAGTCGGCGCCAATCTTAGCATTATAATAATGCCGTTGATTTTCCATAGAAGATCTTTGATCGAATATGGATTTTATTTCTTTGGTAGTTGCTTCACGGAAGTTACGTGTAATATAAAGGTCTTCTCCCCTGTGGTTCCTGTTGTAATTAAAATTTGAAAAGAAGTTTACTCTTTTCGTACGGTAGTTAAAGCTAACCGATTCGTTGAAACGGGCATACCTGCCTTGTGTGTAACCGGTAGTTATGCTTCCGTTGTAACCAAATTGTTTGTTCTTTTTTGTTTTGATATTGATCACTCCCGCATTACCCGCTGCATCATACTTTGCAGGTGGATTGGTCATGATCTCAATCTGGTCCAGTTGAGCCGCAGTCATATTACGCAACATGTTCGCCAGGTCTGGTCCGCTTAAGTAGCTTGGACGTCCATCAAGATAAATGATCACTCCCGACTTTCCTTTAAGGCTGATATTTCCATCCTTATCAACAGAAACACCAGGCGCTTTTTCCAATACTTCCAGGGCAGTGTTACCTGCGCTGGTAATAGAAGCCTCCACATTAACAATGGTGCGGTCAAGCTTCCTTTCAATTAGTGGCTTTTTGGCGGTTACTGATACCTCTTTTAAAGCCTTCTCAGAAGGGATCAATTGCAGAACACCAACCTGTGCAGATGTCTTATCTGCTCCAATTGTAAATGGACTGCTGTAACTCTTTGAGTGCCCAACAGATGTTGCCAGCACTACATAATTACCGTCTTTTACATTTTCGAAGGAGAAGTTGCCGTCCTTATCGGTTACCGCAACTTTTACAAGGCTGGAGTCTTTTGCTCTAAGGAGCGAAACAGAGGCGGCATCAATGATCTTCTGATTGCCACCATCTTTAATACTTCCGGTTATTTTTCCGCCGGAAGAGGCGGATTGGGCGTAACTGCATATGGCGATGCTCATAGCAGCCAGCAGGCTGAAAAATTGTTTCATGGCTATACTTTTTGTTTTAAATGGCTATAAAATCTGTGGTTCTATACTTTAATAACTACTTCACAAAAGTAGGTACTTTGTTTTACATAGTACATTGTTTTATACTGAACGGCAAATTTTAAGGATAACTGGCAATATCCTTATATACGCAGAAAAAAACCAAAGGTTACAACTTGATTTTAAGAGGAGACTTCACAAGGCATAGAGTTTACTTATCAAGTGAAGCACGCCTTTTAACAATAATTATAAGGATAATACCCGCAAAAACGAGTCCTGTAGAGATAATTTCAGCCTGTGTGGGGTGAAACCCAAATATTGGATAGGTATTATTTACCCGGATCAGTTCTACAAAGAACCGTTCCAGCCCATTTACAATTAGGTAGATACCAAACATTACCCCGGGCACTTTAATTCGCTTACGAATGACCCAAAGCACAATAAAGAGCAAAGTACAGGCAATAGTTTCGTAAAATGGAGTTGGAAAAACAGGTAAGGGTAATGCCCTGCAATGTTCATCACTACAGCCAGGAATCTTCACACCGTCTTTATTTACATTTTGGGGATATGTATATGCAACCATCCATACAGGCAAAAAAGATGGGGCTTTAAATGATCTGTGAGGCACTTTATCCAGGCTTTCGTATTTACGGTCGGTTACAAACACAATACTATCCTGGATTTGATTAACCTTTTCAATAACACTACCATTAAGATAATAAGTAGCATTTTTTTCCAGGGCCTTTTCATAATCCCCGGGCTTAGCTAAAATCACTTTGCCGTTTTCATCAGTTATATAAGCACTGTTGAAAACGCCCCAGTCTCCATCACCTGATACCTGGCATCCAATGCGGCCAACGGCATAGGCAAGCAGTAGCGCCAGTCCTGCGGCATCAACAAGGTGAACAACCTTTATTCCTTTTTTTGATGCATACCAGCAAATTGCAATTGCTGCCATGATCAGTCCTCCATAAAAAGTTAATCCACTTGCAGAAAATATTCTCCCGATTGGATCCTTAATGAACTCACTCCAGTTTTCAAGATTATCAAACAATTTTGCACCAAGAATACCAAAGATCAATCCAAGTATAATAATATCCCCCACCCTGTCATGCGGCCAGATACGTACATTGCGTCTTTCCGGTTCTTTCAGCTTTTGTTTGTTCTTATCCCACCATTTTAACCAGGCCAATAACCCTCCGAGCAAAAGCCCACCTAAAATATTTCCATCACCAGAAAATATATAATCCTGTGGGTTAACATCCGCTGGTTTACTGAAGAAGAGTCCGAATATTTTGTACCCAAAAATGAATCCTACCAATGCATTAATGATAAGATCGCCAACCGAAGCAGGTTTACCTACAATTATCATTTCCTCCCGGGGAGATAATAGACCTTGTTTTTCCTTTCGTTGTAATTCTTTACTTAAAACAATGGCTGCGGTCACAAAGCCCATGGCAACCATTAAACCGAATGTGTTTAAAAAACTCAAAGCATTCCATTCTACTCCAAACCAGTCTTTAAAAACGTAATATAAATTGGGATACATCGGTTAGCTGATATTTTGAAAATCGGAGTGCAATATATTCAATAATTCAACGCAGTGGTAATAGAAAACCTCCTGTTTACAACAGGAGGTTCATATTAGTTAACTGGTATTTTACCAGGATACAATTAATTGCAGTATTGCTCAAAAGCCCCAATCAGGTTTTGAGCGATCATCTGGGCGCTTCTGCCTTCTATATTATGGCGTTCAATAAAGTGAACCAGTTTACCATCTTTAAACAGTGCAATTGCCGGTGAAGATGGAGGATAAGGCATCAGGTGCTCTCTCAATTTCTTAACGGCTTCAATATCAAAACCGGCAAAGCTTGTTGTCATATGATCCGGCTTTTTTGAAGTATTATTAACAGCCAGTAGAACACCAGGGCGGGCAGTTCCTGCGCTGCAGCCACAAACTGAATTTATCATTACCAGTGTAGTGCCTTTTTCGGAAAGGGTTTTTTCTACCGCCTCTGCAGTTAATAATTCGGAAAACCCATTCTCCGTTAACTCCTCTTTCATCGGGATTACAATTTCTTCTGGATACATAACTCGGTTTAATTTTTAATGTATCACAAAATTAAGCAGTTCTTCTTAATAACTTATAGTCGGCTGATACATTTCCCGATATCGAAATTGAGTATAACGGAAATTATGGCATTTATGATTCAGCATAACAGCCAGAATGGCTTCAACCTGCTTTAAAATTTGAAATATTGTCGCAAAAAACCGGTTGGAATATCATTTGAAGAGATGATGATATGGTCAAAAAAAATTAAAACCTAAAAACTTAATAGCTATGACACTCGTAAAAGTTAACAACCCGATCAACAAATCCTTTGATGGATTAATGAATGAAATATTCAATGAGTTACCGATCAGTTTCGGGAAATCTCTCCGTGAAGACGTATTGCACTTCCCCCCGGTAAACATCGTTGAAAAAAATGATTTTTATCATATTGAACTGGCAGCTCCTGGTATGGAGAAAGCTGATTTCAATGTAAAGTTAGATGGTAAAGTTTTAACCATCAGCACAGAAAAAAAGGAAGAAAAAAGTACAGAGAACGAAAAAATGATAAGGAAAGAATTCAGTTACAAATCTTTCAGGCGCAGTTTTACTATTGATGATAAGATTGATGCTGCAAACATTGCTGCGAAGTATGAAAACGGCATCTTAAAACTTGATCTTCCTAAAAAAGAAGAAATAAAGAATGGTGCTAAAGAAATTACGATTCAGTAAGCAGTAGTTTTTTTCATAATGAGTATACAGTTGGTTTGTGCCACAGGTAAAACAAGTGGCAAAAGCTTTCCCGGTCCCGGGAAGGCTTTTTTATTCGCAACCGGCCCTGCGCCTGGTGTCTATCAGGTACTGAATTTTCCAGTTGCCGTTTATTCTTACTAATTGAAAAGAATTTACCCCGCAATGGCTGAACTTACCGTTGAAATAAAACTTGTAAGGGGTCCATACTATGGCAAGTGGGCCATCAATCTTTAGTACATCAAAAGTAATTCTTTCATCTGCTGCATCTTTTTGCTGCTTGCTTACAAAATCAACGAAGCCTGCAACCTCTTCTGTTTGAATAATGGTCTTACCTTCTTTATTCCGGCTGATGGTTTGAAGTATGGCGCTGTCAGCAAATGTTGATTTAAGCAAAACAGCATCGGCATTTTTCATCCCCGTAAAAAGGTTGTTCACAACTGCTTTTACTGAATCTTCTGCAGTTTGTGCATTGGCAGTAAACGAGAAGCATACCGCTAAAAGGAGAATTACATAATATTTCATGGCTTATAAATTTTCTTATCTGTATCCGAGTATCTTTAACATGCTTTGGGCTGTTTGTTCTTTTGCATAAACCCAGTCAGTTAATTTCCCATTTTTATCATATCCAACAATAATGTGCTTGGGTGAAGGGATAAGGCAATGCTTAATACCGCCATATCCGCTGATCTGGTCCTGGTAAGCTCCCGTGTGAAAGAAACCAATATAAAGTGGCTCTCCATTATTGAGTTTGGGCAGAAACACTTCATTAATATGCTCCTCACTATCGTAATAGTCGTGGCTATCACATGTTATTCCGCCTAAAACCACCCGGTGATATTCATTGTCCCACTTATTGATGGGCAACATCAGGAATTTTTCGCCAATACCCCAGGTATCGGGTAATGTAGTTATAAAGGAAGAATCGATCATGTACCAGGTCTCTTTATCATTCTGCATCTTCTGGCCAATCACACTGTAAATATGAGCCATGCTCTCCCCTACTGTGTAACTTCCAAACTCCGTAAAGATATTCGGCATGGGAACCTTACTTCGTTTGCAGGCAAGTTTTATATTCCGTACGATCTCATTGATCATAAACTGGTAATCATACTCAAACCCAAGCGAATGTTTTATGGGGAATCCGCCACCAATATTTATAGAATCCAGCTCCGGACAGATTTTCTTTAACTGGCAATACAGGTTAATTACCTTATTTAGTTCGCTCCAGTAATAAATATCGTCTTTAATGCCTTTATTTAAAAAGATGTGGAGCATCTTCAACTGGAAGCGATGTTCATTTCCTTCAATCTTATCTACATAAAATTCCAGTATATCTTTTGCCCGGATACCCAGCCTTGAAGTATAAAAAGGGAAGTTAGGCTCTTCATCAGCAGCCACCCGAATACCCAGGTTGAAAGGGACTTTAACTGATTTGATATAAGCACGCAGTTCATCCACGTTATCCAGGATTGGAATCACATTTTTAAACCCGCTGTTCAAAAGCCCCGCAATCCTGTTGGTATAAGGCTTTTGCTTATACCCGTTGCAAATGACAAAAGTTTCCTTGGTGATCTTCCTTTTGGCGTATAATTTTTTTACAATATCAATATCATAGGCATAGGAGGTCTCCAGGTGAATTTCATTTTTTAATGCCTCTTCAACGATAAAAGAAAAATGCGAACTCTTGGTACAGTAACAATAATTATACACTCCTTCATATTTATGCTTCTTAAAAGCATGGGCAAACATTTTTTTTGCTTTATTGATCTGCATCCCGATCTTAGGCAGGTAGGTGAGTTTTAATGGAGTGCCGTGTTTATCGATGAGGGCTTTAATGTCAAGGTCGTTATATTGCAGATAGTCATTCTTAACTTTAAAATCTTCCTGCGGGAAATTAAAGGTTTGCTGCACCAGGTCGTTGTAGGTATTATCCATTTACTTTTCTGCTTAATTAAAAATGAGAGGATATTTTTTTACAAATGTAACAGAATCACATTTTCAAAAGTAAATTTCTTTGACCAGTTTAATACTTCTTTTGTTCTGGTGCTCCGCCCCTCTCCTTTGGAGAGGGCATGGGGTGAGGTCGGGCATAAAAAACCGGGGTGAATATCACCCCGGCCGTCTGTTATTTACTTCCAGATTTATTTTACTGACTCAACCAGTTTTTTAAATGTTTCTGGTTCATTCATCGCCAGATCGGCCAACACCTTGCGGTTAAGGTCGATCTTCTTTATTGTAAGTTTGTTGATAAATTCACTATAGGTCATTCCTTCGGCCCTTACAGCGGCATTGATACGTGCAATCCACAAAGTGCGGTATTCACGCTTTTTATTTTTACGGCCAACGTAGCTATACGTTAACCCTTTCTCCATTACGTTTTTGGCAACGGTATATACATTTTTACGCTTACCAAAATATCCTTTGGCGGCTTTTAATATTCTTTTGCGGCGGGCCCTGCTGGCTACTGCATTTACTGAACGTGGCATATCTTAAAAAGTTTAAAGTTAAAAGTTGAAAAATTGAGGACGGTGGTTGCTTATTTAAGACCCAATAACCTTCTTACAAAATGCATATTGGCGTCGCTAACCACACCATCTTTACGCATAGCACGCTTGCGCTTTGTAGATTTTTTGGTTAAGATGTGACGTTTAAAAGCTTTTTGGAAAGTGATCTTACCGGTACCGGTAACTTTAAAGCGCTTCTTGGCGCTGCTGTTGGTTTTAACCTTTGGCATTACATAACTGTTTTGAGTTACTCCCTGCTGGCGGTCTAAACGGATAGACACTTGTTGAGCCTTGTGGGAAATGTCTGAAAAAGAGTTTTTCTTTTTCGGGCGGCAAAGATAAGGGGAAACAGGCAGAATTGGACCAATTTGAGAGAACTTTTTTGGACAGTCTTCGGTACCCTGATATAGTACTGTTGCGTCGCACTTGTGTACTACATATCGCTATTTGACAGCTATTCATCCATCCCATCACTTCCCTCCGCAGTTTTACTGGAGTTTTTCAGCATTTTACTAATGGTTTCAACTTCAGCTGCTGTAAAATATCTCCATTTCCCTGGGGGCAGCCCAACCAGGTTTATATTCATGATACGGGTACGTTTCAGACTTTCGACATTATAGCCAAGCGCCTCACACATACGGCGTATCTGCCGGTTGAGTCCCTGTGTAAGGATGATCTTAAACCGGTTGGGGCCTTCCTGTTTTACAAAACATTTTTGAGTAGTAGTTCCTAAAATTCGTACCCCATTCCGCATTTTGTGAATAAAATCCAAAGTGACCGGTTTATCAACCGAGACCATATATTCTTTTTCATGTTGATTACCTGCACGGAGTATTTTATTTACAATATCTCCATCATTGGTTAAAAATATCAACCCTTCACTTCTTTTATCTAATCGGCCAATAGGGAATACTCTTGATTTAAAATTTATAAAGTCAATGATATTGGTCTTGTCTTTCAGGTCGGTGGTGCAGGTAACTCCTTTAGGTTTATTCAAAGCCAGGTAAACAGCAGCTTTCTTTTTTTTGATGGGTTCTCCATCCACCAGAACAACATCATTTTCTCGTACCCTGTTTCCTTTGGTTGCTTCCACTCCATTAATAGTAACTCTTAACTGCTCAATATATTTATCAGCTTCCCTCCGGGAGCAGAAACCTGTATCGCTGATGTATTTATTGAGGCTGGTATCCATTGTTTAAGATCATCGGGATTGTCAAAAATAAAAAAAGGCTTTTTTAAAAAGCCTTTTTTTATGATTTATATGAACTTGATTATTTCGGTTCTTTTGGCTCAAGCTTTTCAGAAGAAACCAATTTACCAAGTTCTGATGTTCTTCTCTTTTGCTGCGCCTTGGGTGCAAACATAACCAGCATCCGCTTCCCTTCCATTTTAGGTAATCCTTCCAAAGCTCCAACATCCTTTAATCTGTCAGCAAATTTCAGCAATAGTAATTCGCCCCTTTCTTTAAACATAATGGCACGGCCTTTAAATTGTACATGTGCCTTTACTTTATCACCATCGCCTAAAAATTTTTCGGCGTGTTTTACTTTAAATTCAAAGTCATGATCATCCGTATTAGGTGTAAACCGGATCTCTTTAACCTCGCTGGTCTTCGACTTCGCCTTCATCTCTTTCTTCTTCTTCTTCTCGTCGTACAAAAACTTATTGTAGTCAATAACCTTACAAACCGGAGGCTTGGCTCCCGGGGAGATTTCTACCAGATCAAGTTCAAGTGATTGAGCAATTTTCAACGCATCGGGAAAGCTATAAATACCTGCTTCTACATTATCACCAACCAATCGTACCTCAGGTACTCTTATCATATGGTTGGTACGGTGTTCCTGTTGTTGTTCTTTTTTAAAACGGGGGTTAAACGTACCCCGGGGTCTTGGTGGAAATGACATTTATTTTTTTTAGTTTACAATGTTGTTTTTTTATCGGAGCCCTAAATCAGGGATCAATAAACAATTAGTCAGCCCTCCTTTCTTTTATTTCGGCTACGATCTCACCAACAAATTCATCTACTTTTTTTGCTCCCAGATCGCCTTTACCCTGCCTCCGAATGGATACTTTGCCTTCGTTCATTTCCTTCTCACCGATCACCAGCATATAAGGAACCCTGGCCATCTCCGTATCCCTGATCTTACGCCCTATCTTTTCATTCCTGTCGTCAATCTCCACACGAATATCTGCATTTTTCAGCGTTTTCAAAATTGTATTTGCATAATCCATGAATTTATCGCTGATAGGCAGGATCTTAACCTGTAAAGGTGCTAACCAGGTGGGAAATTTGCCTGCATAATGTTCCAGCAAAAATCCTATAAAACGTTCGTGGGTGCCCAATGGCGCCCGGTGAATGATCAAAGGAATTTCAGGCTCATTATTCTGGTTGGCAAATGATAATTTGAAGCTGCGGGACTGGGCAAAATCAACCTGGTTGGTGGCCAGTGTAAATTCACGGCCAATAGCGCTCCATATCTGCACATCTATCTTAGGGCCATAGAATGCACCTTCACCTTTTACTTCCACAAATGGCACGCCTGTTTCTATAAGTACTTTTCTTACAAGTTCTTCTGTTTCCAGCCAAAGCTCCGGTTCATTTACATATTTCTGTCCCAGCTTTTCAGGATCATGTAACGACAGGCGCATCACATACTTATCTATACCAAATATTTTAAAATATTTCAGGTACATGTCGTTTACCGCTTTAAACTCCCGGGCAAACTGATCTTTGCTGCAATAAATATGAGCATCGTTCATGTGCAGGCAACGCACCCTCATCAGTCCAAATAGCTCACCGCTCTGTTCATACCGGTAGCAGGTACCATACTCTGCAATTCGGTAAGGCAAATCTTTATAACTCTTTTGCTCTGCATCAAATATTTTGTGATG
>CAYTQB010000069.1:0-1557 GCA_964439615.1 uncultured Ferruginibacter sp.
CGCCGCATATTTGAACACCTGGGTTATGATGTGAAGGGGCTCGACAGGGTAATGTATGCCAACCTCACCAAAAAAAATGTAGAGCGCAGTAAGTGGCGTTACCTGAGTGAAAAGGAAATAAGGTTATTGAAATACATGAACGCTTCCAAAAAGAAATAAGAAGTGAAGAAAAATGACCTGGATATCATTTTTGAAAATGATTCGTTTGTGGTTCTCAATAAACCCGCCGGTTTACTATCTATCCCCGACAGGGAGCAAACACAAACTTCGCTTAAGGACATCCTCATAGCAAAGTACGGAAGCATTTTTACCGTTCATCGCCTGGATAAAGAAACAAGCGGCATCATCCTTTTTGCAAAAAACGAAACAGCACACAAATATTATTCCCGGCTTTTTGAAGAAAGAAAAACAGAGAAATATTATATGGGGTTGGTGCTCGGGTCTCCTGCTGCTAAAAAAGGAACTATAGATGCTCCCATCAGCGAACATAGTTTACAAAAAGGCCTGATGGTTGTTCACCGGAATGGTAAACCATCTGTAACCGATTATGAAGTGATTGAAGAACACCGGTCATTTTCGCTGCTTCAATTTCAATTGCATACGGGACGTACACACCAGATAAGGGTGCATTGTAAAAATATAGGCCATCCGTTGGCCTGTGATGAATTATATGGTGATGGCAAACCCATCCTGCTTTCTTCAATAAAAAGAAAATACAAACTAAGCAAACATGATGAAGAAGAGCGGCCGATGCTGAACAGGCTTGCTTTGCATTCTTACAGGTTGAAGTTTACAGACCTGGATGGAAAGGTTTTTGATCTTAATGCAGAGCTTCCGAAAGACATAAGGGCTTTGTTGCAGCAATTAAAAAAGAACAAATAAAAAAAAGGGTTGTTCTCACAACCCTTTTGTCATCAGTTTAAATTCGGCTGTGGGGTATAACGCAGGTATGGTTTTATCACGTTGACGCCTTTCTCGAATTTTTTGATCGCATCCTCTGTACTTACAGCCAGTGTAACAATCACGTCCTCTCCATGTTTCCAGTCGGCGGGTGTTGCCACACTGAAACTGGCAGTTAGCTGTAAAGAATCAACCACACGCAATACTTCATTGAAATTCCTTCCGGTTGATGCAGGATAAGTGATCATCAGCTTTACTTTCTTATCCGGCCCTATTATAAATAAAGAACGAACAGTGGCTGTTTCTGAAGCATTGGGATGTATCATATCATACAGGTTAGCCACTTCCCTCCTTTCATCTGCTATGATCGGAAAGTCAACAGTACAGTTTTGTGTTTCGTTGATATCGCTACGCCAGCCCAAATGTTTATCCAGCGGATCAACACTTACTGCCAGTACTTTTACATTGCGCTTAGCAAATTCCATCTTCAATAACGCAGTCTTGCCCAGTTCTGTGGTACATACCGGTGTATAATCGGCCGGGTGAGAAAATAAAATACCCCAGCCATCGCCCAGGTAATCATAGAAATCAATTTCTCCTTCGGTTGTTGTTGCTTTAAAATTGGGAGCAATATCCCCTAAACGCAGGCTCATAACA
>CAYTQB010000069.1:1657-16358 GCA_964439615.1 uncultured Ferruginibacter sp.
CTGAGGTCTATGTAAAACTCATCCACCGATGCTTTTTCAAAAAGTGGTGCTTTGGCAGCAATGATCTGGGTAACCCAGCGGCTATACCGGCTGTAATCGGCCCGGGAACTATTGGAAACAATTAACTGTGGGCAGAGTTGTAATGCCTTTTTAGATGGCATGCCCGAATGGATACCAAATTTTCTTGCCTCGTAACTACAGGCAGCAACCACTCCTCTTTCCCTGCCACCCACAATAACAGGCTTACCCTTAAGAGAAGGGTTATTCAATATCTCAACTGAAACAAAGAAAGAATCAAGATCGAAATGCGCTATGATAGTTTGGGGTGTATTCATATTTTTTTCTGAAGTCAAAAAACAAAAAGTCAAAATTAAAAATAAAAAACCCGTAGTCTCAGATTTTGAATTTTGAATTTCTACTTTCGAATTTTATTTATAAATCTCCAGTAAACCATCCGGCAGGCTAACGTAAACCCTGCGATTTTTTTTATCCACCTTTTCAAGGCTGTCTTCATGTACAGGGATCAACGCTTCTTTACCATTCAGTAAAATGGCGCATAACACCTGGTGAGGTTGTTCAATCACTTCCAGAATTTCTCCAAGGTCTTCACCTTCATGAATTATATTGAAGCCTAACAAAGCAATGGCAGAAGATGTTGCAGCATATTTTTTAAAGTCTTCTTCTGCAAGCCATACTTCTTTAGGGGTGAGTTTACGGGCCGCTTCCACAATATCTACGCCTTCCAGTTTTATCACTGTTTCATCATGGCTCCTGATCTTTGCTGACTGTATAAAATAGGGAATGAAACTATCCTTTCTCTCTTCAATGAAAATGACTTCCAGTCCTTTCAGCGATGTTTTTTTGCCAAGGCTGTGTTGTAGCACCAACTCACCCTTTAAGCCAGTGCTTGCCGATAGTTTTCCTATTTTAAAATATTGAGTCATTGAAGTTGCAAGATACTGGAATCCGTAAAGAAGCTGATAGAGGACTTAGCTACTATAAAAAAGTCCCGATAAAAACCGGGACTTGAAAAGAATTAAGAGAACAGAGATAGTTTATTCTTCTGTTTTAGTTTCTTCAGATGCTGGTGTGTCAACTGTAGCTTCGGCAGATACTTTTTCGGCTTTAGCCGTAACCTTTTTAACAACAGGCTGGTCACGCTGTTCTTTACGTGCCTTTTTATGGGCACCTTGACGCCTGGCCACGTTTGAATCGTGTTCAGTTGTCCACTTCGTGAATTTTTCCATAGCGCCTGCTTCATCGAATAAGCCAAGGCTTACTCCACGCAGTAAATGCTTCAGGTACAAAACTCCTTTGAAAGAAAGAATGCGGCGTACAGTATCGGTGGGCTGAGCACCTTTTTGCAGCCAGTCCAATGCCTTCTGGCGGTCAACCTGTATAGTTGCAGGAACCGTTAAAGGATTGTACGTACCTAATTTTTGAATGAATTTACCATCACGTGGGCTTCTTCCGTCGGCAACAACAATGAAGTAAAAGGGTCTTTTTTTTGAGCCATGCCTTTGCAGTCTCATTTTTACAGCCATAAATAGAAATTTTTGGTTGTTATGAAATAGGGTTTATCCTTAAATAAGGTAGACGAAGATAATGAGCGGAATGAGAATAGCCAAATAATTGAAGCAGGTTTGCCTGTCAGGGGTAAATTTTATTAAAATCTTTGAACTTAGCCCTTAATCCGGCCATGGGCTTACTTTTGGTAACTCATATATTTACAAGGAGTTGCTTCACTTTTTACCCATCATTCCCATACCCGGCATACGCCCCACCGGCATCTTGTTCATCATTTTCATCATGCCCTTCATCTGTTCAAATTGCTTTAAGAAAGCATTTAGTTCCGCTATGTCCTTTCCGGCGCCTTTGGCAATGCGTGCCTTGCGCCCGGGATTGATGATATCGGGGTTCCTGCGTTCCTGCAGGGTCATAGAGTTGATCATCGCTTCAATGCCCTTAAAGGAATCATCATTTACATCAACATCCTTAATTTGTTTCCCTACGCCTGGGATCATTCCCATCAGGTCTTTAATGTTACCCATCTTTTTGATCTGCTGCAACTGGGTCTTAAAATCTTCGAAGTCAAATTGGTTTTTGCGGATTTTCTTTTCCAGTTTTTTTGCTTCGGCTTCATCAAATTGTTCCTGTGCTTTTTCCACCAGGCTAACAATATCTCCCATACCCAAAATACGCTGGGCCATCCTGTCGGGATAAAATATATCCAACGTATCCATCTTTTCGCCACTGCTTGCAAATTTGATAGGCTTATTTACAGTGTATTTAATAGACAACGCCGCACCACCTCTTGTATCACCGTCTAATTTAGTTAACACTACTCCGCTAAAATCCAGTCGCTCATTGAACGCTGCGGCTGTGTTCACTGCATCCTGTCCCGTCATACTATCCACTACAAATAAGATCTCCTGTGGATTAATGGCTGATTTAATGTTAGCCACTTCTGTCATCATCACTTCATCAACTGCTAAACGGCCGGCCGTATCAATGATGATAACATTCTTATTTTTTGACCTGGCCTCTTTAATGGCATTTTGAGCAATAGAAACCGCATCCTTATTTTCTCTTTCGCTGTAAACCGCAATATCTATTTGTTCGCCCAACACTTCCAACTGGTCTATCGCTGCCGGCCTGTAAATATCTGCAGCTACCAGCAAAGGTGATTTTCCTTTTTTGGTTTTAAGATAATTGGCCAGCTTACCACTGAAAGTTGTTTTACCACTACCCTGCAAGCCGGCTACTAAAATGATCGCAGGGTTTCCTGTGATAATAAACTCACTTTCGCTGCCTCCCATTAATGCAGTTAATTCATCCTGCACAATTTTCACCATCATCTGGCCGGGACTCACTGCGTTCAGTACCTTTTCACCCTGTGCCTTTTCTTTTATCTTATCAGTAAACTCTTTGGCTATCTTATAGTTCACATCAGCATCAACCAATGCACGACGGATATCTTTTACCGTGTTGGCAATATTGAGTTCGCTGATCCTTGCCTGCCCCTTTATATTCTTAAAGGCCGATTCTAATTTTTCACTTAATGAGTTGAACATAGTCTGCTATTTTTTTATCACACTACTTGAAATGAAATACACGAATTCAGAGTGTATAATTAGTGTAAATCGAATAATTCGTGAATTATATGCTGAATGCCGTATCAACAATTTGCGCCTGTTCTTTTAAATGTACTTTATTGTAACCACTGGCAGTTGCCGCACTTGGCTGGCGGCTTATGATGTAGAAGTTGATGTTCTTCAGGTTCATTCTTAAGAATGTGGCTGCCCCCATGTTCAACGGTTCTTCCTGTACCCAATACCATATCGCCTTGTTATATTTTTTATACAACTCATCCAGTTGCTTTTGCGGCGCCGGATGAATTTGCTCAAGCCTTATTATGGCTACATCTTTCCTGTTTTCCTTTTGCTGGCGTTCAGCCAGGTCGAAATACATTTTACCGCTGCAAAGCAAAACTTTTTTTACAGCTCCTGCATCATTGATACTATCATCATCCAGTACTTCTTTAAATCCTCCGCTAGTAAATTCATCTTTTGCGCTATAGCTGCCCGAATGGCGAAGATTTGCTTTTGGAGAAAAATTAACCAGGGGTTTACGGAAGGGCCAGGCCAGCTGCCTTCTTAATAAATGGAAGAAATTAGCAGCTGTAGTTACATTCGTTACCACCATATTCATCTCGCCACACATTTGTAAGAAGCGTTCCATTCTTGCACTGCTGTGTTCAGGTCCCTGTCCTTCATATCCATGCGGCAACAACATAACCACTCCATTCATTCTTTGCCATTTGGTTTCGGCGGTTGCTATAAACTGGTCTACGATGGTTTGTGCACCATTACAAAAATCACCGAACTGCGCTTCCCATATTACCAGGGCATTGGGATTAGCCATAGCATAACCATATTCAAAACCCAGTACGGCATATTCACTCAGTAATGAATTATAGATACGAAAAGGCGATTGTGTCCCGTTAAAGTGATCGAGCCGGTTATATTCATTGTTTGTATTTTCATCGTATATCACCGAGTGGCGGTGGCTAAACGTACCTCGTTTTACATCCTGACCACTCATGCGTACATCTTTACCATCAACCAGTAAACTTCCGTATGCCATCAATTCTGCAGTGGCCCAGTCTACTTTTTTTTCATCGCTGAATAATTTCTGTTTATCCTGTATCAGCTTTTCTACTTTACGCAAGGGCTTAAAACCGGCAGGCCATTTCATCAACCCGTCAAAAAGTAACTGAAACTGGTTGCTGCTGATAGCAGTTATGGGAGAAGCATAAAAATCTTCTGCTGTTGCTTTACGCATACTTTTCCAAACCAACTCAGGTGGCTGGTAACTATAAGGCAGCGGATTTTGTTTTACTTCATCGAGCCGTTCCTGCAAGTCGGCCAAAAACTTCTGCTCCATTTCTTTTGCCAGTGTCTGTGCATCTGATTCGCCATTCTGTATCAGGTATTGTGTGTACACTTCTCTGGGGTTAAGATGCTTTTCAATAACTGAATAAAGTTGTGGCTGTGTAAATTTAGGTTCATCGCCTTCGTTGTGGCCATGCCTGCGGTAACAAACCATATCAACAAAAATATCGCTGTTGAATTTTTGTCGGTACAAGGTTGCAATTTCACTTGCTTTCACAACAGCTTCCGGATCATCTCCATTAACATGAAATACGGGTGCCTGTACCATAGCGGCAATGCTGGTACAATAATCAGCCGATCTTGCATCATCAAAATCAGTTGTAAATCCTATCTGGTTGTTAATGATGAAATGTATAGTGCCACCTGTATAATATCCTTTCAGTCCGCTCATTTGCAACACTTCATAAACTACACCCTGGCCGGCAACAGAAGCATCGCCATGTATAAGTATGGGAAGTATCTTGTCATAATCACTGTTATATAACACATCTGCCTTACTTCTTGAAAAACCAATAACCACCGGGTCAACAGCTTCTAAGTGTGATGGGTTGGGGCTGAGTTTTAAATGTATTTTTTTCCCTTCAGCTGTTTCTATATCACTGCCAAAACCCAGGTGATATTTTACATCGCCGCTGCCCATAGTTGTGTCGGGCAGGCTCGACCCTTCAAATTCACTAAATATCTGCTGATAGGTTTTACCCATAATGTTGGCAAGTACATTCAGCCTTCCCCGGTGAGCCATCCCTATAACCACTTCTTCAACATTATTCTTAGCTGATGTATTGATTATGGCATCCAGTGCTGCAATGGTTGTTTCTCCACCTTCAAGAGAAAATCTTTTTTGACCAATGTATTTGGTGTGGAGGAATTTTTCGAACATCACCCCTTCATTGAGTTTTTGAAGGATGCGTTTTTTTTGCACCAGAGAAACGGGTTCAAGCATTGTTTTCTCAACAGCCTTTGTTAACCAGTCGGTTTTTTCTTTATCGCCCACATACTTGAATTCAACACCCAGGTGTCCTGTGTAACACCTGTTCAGGTGAGCAATGATGTTACGCAGCGTGGTTTTTCCAAGGCCAATCAATTCGCCGGCATGAAACGTTTTGTCCATATCAGCTTCTGTAAAACCAAAGGACGAAGGTTCAAGATTAGCGCCCCGGTCTTTACGCTTGCGGATAGGATTGGTATCAGCAAGCAAGTGTCCTTTGTTACGGTATCTTAATATCAACCGGTATGCCCTTATTTCATCCATCCAGTCAATCCCCGTTGCTGCAGTCGCTCCATTTGAAGAAATATTGCCATTCACAGAAACATCTCCATTGGAAACTGCAAAATCAAATCCTTCAAAAAACTTCCGCATTTCCAGGTCAACCGTATTCGGGTCTTTTACAAAATCCTTATACAAACCTTCAATATAACCGGGATGAGAATTGGTGATATACTGGAAATCCTTCATGATAAATAGAAAATTATTTTGTTCTTGCTGTGGTAAAAACCGACTGCAAATATCGGCTAATTATGCATTAGAAGCGGTGGAATTCTTCAACAATTTCCCGGTGAACATAGCGATAATTCCACTTAATAAAACATAGCCTGAGAAGTAATAAAACCCGGGTTCTAAAATCGCCCTGGTATTCTGCATCGCATTTGCACCCAGAAAGGCGACAAAAATGCTGATGGCAAAAACATCGGCCATTGCCCATTTGCTGATGGCGTTTACAAAATGATGCCACTTCGCAGCCGTGTTCTTAGCCAGCAAAATATAGAAGATGATCGCCGATTTGACCAGGGGAACAATAATACCAAATAAAAAAATCAATGAAAAGGGCCAGTAATTGGCATCCTTCCATAATTTGTCGAGCATGCCAAGAACACTCCTTTTTTCATTGAATAAATTAATGTCAACAAAAAAATGAGCCGAAATATCGATCTGGAGAACATTAAGTACCCACCCAAAACCCAGCAATACCAGGGAAATAACATGCAAACCGAGTAAAACATACCTGTTCATAACCTGATTTTTGGTCAAATTAAGCAAATACATGGTTGATTTAAAAATTATTCATTAGTAAGGTCAAAATTTCACATTGATTCCCCTATCTTTGCAGCCCAAAAAATAGGATTAAATGGCAAACCATTCAGCTACTAAAAAAGATGTACGTCAGAGTTCAAAGCGTAACGAACGTAACCGCTATTATGGCAAAACAACCCGTAACGCCATTCGTGACCTGAAGGCAAGTGATAAGGCTACTGCAACTAAAGAATTACCCAATGTGGCTTCCATGATCGATAAACTAGCTAAACGTGGTAATATTCATAAAAATAAAGCAGCCAATTTAAAGAGCAAGCTGGCAAAGAGAGTGAATGCAATGGCGAAATAAGCCAATATAATATTTAAAATTATTTTGAACCCGTCAAGGAAATGTTGACGGGTTTTTTAATTAATTTTACCGACGCATATTCTGAGGAAATGAAAAAACTGATCTTGCTTTTGTTGATTCTTATGGGCTCTGTTGCAGCTTACCCTCAGTGTACCACACCTAATGCACCTACCAGTCTTGTTTTGAATGCGACAGATAATCAAATGTCGATCTATTTTGATACCGTAGCTGCTGCCGTCAATAGGTATCTTGTGATCACCAGTTCATCAGCTTCGTTAGGCGCATCTCCTGTAAACGGCACAGTGTATAATCCCGGCGATAACATTGGTTCAGGAACAGTTGCCTTTTATAGTTTCAATTACATTTATAAATTGACAGGCCTTACAGCTAATACAACCATCTACGTGTATGTGTATTCGGCTAGGATAAGTTGTACCGGCGAACCTGCCTATAGTGCCAGTTCCCTTAATGGCAGCATTACCACTTACAATGGCTCAGCCGGTATTCCGGCAGGTTATTATGATGCCATTGGAGGACTTACCTGCAGCGACCTCAAGACATCATTATTCAACATCATCAAACCTGTGGGTACTCCCAATCCCACATACACCGGGTTATGGGGAGCTTATTATATGAGTGATGATCACCTTAATGATGCGGCCACTAAAACCATTGTATGGGATATGTACTCCGATAATCCTTCAGGATCGGAATGTGAATTCACTTTTGGTTCTCCCTACCAGGATAAAGGCATGTCAGGTACAGTGGAATGCCAGCGGTATAACAGGGAACATTCTTTTCCACAAGCATGGTTTGGTTCTGCAGAGCCCGTGCGTAGCGATATGTTCATTGCAGTACCTACTGATAAAAAAGTGAACAGCAACAGGGCCAATTTTCCTTATGGAAAGGTAACCAGCCCTACTTCCACTTCCAATAATGGAAGTAAACTTGGGCCTAATACATATTTAACCCAATACACAGGAACTGCATTTGAACCAATCAATGAGTACAAAGGCGATCTTGCCCGGTCAATCTTGTATGTTGCTACTGCTTATGAAGGCAATATTGCCGGCTGGCAGGGTAATTCCAACGCCAATGATGTATTGAACGGAAGTACTTACCAATCTTTTGATGACTGGTATCTAAAAATGTTGTACGACTGGCATACACTGGACCCGGTAAGCACCAAGGAGATAGACCGTAATAATGACATATACATGTTGCAGGGAAACCGCAATCCCTACATTGACCATCCTGAATATGTGTTGCTGGTATGGCAATGCACAGGGTTGTTACCGGTGACCATTATCGACTTTACAGCACAAAAGAACAATGAATACGTGTTTCTAAAATGGTATGCTTCTTACGAAACCAACTTCAAAAAATATGAAGTGGAAAGAAGTTCTGACGCCATCACTTTTTCTAAGATTGGTGAAGTGACAGGGAAGAACCTGGCTGATTACGATTTCACTGATTACAATCTCCCATCAGCCAGCATTGTTTACTATCGCCTCAAGATGATCGACATTGATGGCAAATTCAGTTACAGTAAGGTAATCCCAATAAGGCTTAATGATAACTTTTTTAATGCACAGGTTTACCCGAATCCCACCAAAGGGAACTTAACTATAAAACTTCAAAAAGCACTGACTGGGCGAAGTCTTATGATTATTGCAGATCTTTCAGGACGTGTAGTTTTACAAAGCCAGGTTTCGGGTGGTCAAAAAAATATTGATCTTGATTTGAGTTTATTCCCTGCAGGCCGGTATTTCGTAAAGATCAGCAACAGCAACGAGGTTATTAACCAATCCTTTGTTATCATTAAATAATCTTCCTTCCCTGTTTTTTACAGGCGGCTGTTCCATCAACTGAAATTATTGTAGCTTGACAAAAATTTTAATTGCATGAGAAAGTTCCTCTTTCTTTGTTCATCCATTTTCATTTCCTCATTTGTAAATGCGCAGCTTTGCCGTTTTGAAAAATCAAATGGTAAAGAAAGCGCCACATATTTTGAAGCAATAGATTGGTACAAAAATTTAGATAAAATATCAACGCAGGTATTGGTAAAAGAAATGGGGATGAGCGATGCCGGTTATCCATTGCATCTTGTTCTGGTGAGCAATGATGGCAAATTTGATGCAACACAATGGCACCGGCAAAACAAAGTTGTTGTTTTAATCAATAACGGGATTCATCCCGGTGAACCCGATGGTATTGATGCAAGTATGATATTGGTAAGGGATATCGTCTCAAAAAAACTAAAACTTCCCGATAATGTAGCGTTGGCCTTTATCCCCGTGTATAATATCGGCGGATGCCTTAACAGGGGTTCTTATTCAAGAGCTAACCAAAACGGGCCGCTCGAGTATGGCTTCCGTGGAAACGCTCAAAACCTTGACCTGAACAGGGATTTCACGAAATGCGACAGCAAGGAAGCAAGATCGTTTGCACAGATATTTCATTTCCTAAACCCCGAAATCCTTATTGATAACCACGTAAGTGATGGAGCCGATTACCAGCATACGATGACATTGCTCACTTCTCAATATGATAAACTGGGAGTAACACTTGGCGGTTGGCTGAGAGATAAATTTGAGCCACAGCTTTATAAAGGAATGGCTGAAAAGAATTGGGATATGGTTCCCTATGTAAGTTTTGAAACATCTAGTCCCGACAGGGGTATGGTGATGTTCTATGATCCTCCCCGTTACTCTTCCGGCTATGCCTCGTTGTTTCAAACCATCGGCTTTGTTCCCGAAACACATATGCTGAAACCATTCAAGGACCGTGTACTTTCTACTTATGATTTCATGCGTACAGTGATAGACAGATCTTCTGTAAATGCAGGCGAATTGATTGAACAGCGAAAAAAAGCAAAAGCAGAAATCATTGCCAGAACATCTTTTCCCCTCCGTTGGACATTGGATACCACGAAGAGCTCTTTTGTTACATTCAAAGGATATGAACAAGCTTATAAACCCAGCGATGCAACCGGGCTGAACAGGATGTATTACGACAGGAGTAAACCTTTCACCCGCCAAATAAAATTCTTCAATACTTTTAAAGAAACCGACATTATCAATGCACCGAAAGCATATCTAATTCCGCAGGGATGGGGTACTGTTGTGGATCTTCTAAAGCTAAACAACGTCAACGTTCTGCAGTTTTCAAAAGATACAATGATTGATGTGGAAGCTTATCGCATTGATGATTTCAGGCCGGCAACCAGGCCTTATGAAAAACACCACAGGAATTCTGCAGTAAAAACAATGGCGATGAAGCAAAAAATAAAATTCCTGAAAGGAGATTATTTTATTCCGATGAATCAACCCGCCAACAGGTACCTGGTAGAAATGCTGGAACCTACTGGTGATGATAGTTTCTTCACCTGGAATTTCTTTGACGCTGTTCTGCAACAGAAAGAAGGTTATAGTGATTATCGTTGGGAAGATCTGGCGGCCGAATTGCTGAAAAATGATCCAGAACTAAAAAAGAAACTTGAAGAAAAAAAATTGGCAGACCCAAAATTGACTTCAAATGGATCTGCCCAACTCGACTTCATATATAAAAATTCTCCGTACTACGAGCCCGGGCATAATCGTTACCCGGTTTACAGGCTAAATTGAAATTTCGTTAGCAGCTTATATGTTGAAAATGAGTAGTTTGTATATACAAAAGGGGTGATGAAAATTTAGCAACCAGTTTCCAAGTAAAATGGGTAAAAACTTTTGATTTTGCTTCAGAAAATCATCCTTTTTAAAGCATAATGCCCTACCTTTGCTGCCCGTTCAAAAAAGGGCGGTTAACAACATTTTTAATTAATAAAATCAGGGAAATGAACAACTACGAATTGATGGTGATTTTTACCCCTGTGCTATCTGAAGAGGAATTTAAAGCCGCTCAGAAAAAATATGCCGACCTCGTTGTAGAAAACGGTGGTGAGGTATTGCACTCTAATCCCTGGGGATTAAAATCGCTGGCCTATCCCATTAACAAAAAGACAACCGGTCTTTATTGGGTAATGGAGTATAAAGTGCCATCCAGCTTCAATGAAAAGTTGAAAATTCAACTTTTACGTGACGAATCACAGATGCGTCACATGTACACTGCACTCGACAAGTACGCCGTCGATTACAATGCAAAAAAGAGAAGTGGCGGACGTTTCACTAACGAAAAATCACCTGTTTAATCATGGCAAAAAATGAAATCAAATATCTCACTGCCATTAAGCAGGAGAAGCGTCCTAAGAAATACTGCCGCTTTAAAAAAATGGGTATCCATTATATCGATTATAAGGATGCAGAATTTCTGAAAAAATTCATTAACGAACAAGGTAAGTTATTGCCCCGTCGTATCACTGGTAACTCATTGAAGTTTCAGCGTAAAATAGGCGATGCAGTAAAAAAAGCCCGTCAAATGGCTATTTTACCTTACGTTACAGATCTATTAAAATAATTTTTTAACCACCCTAACCTTTAAATGGGGAAAGCTCTGAGCTACTGAGCGAAGTCGAAGTATTGAAGAGTTGGGTAAAAATGCAAAGCAATGCAGGTAATATTAATACAGGATGTGAATAATTTAGGTGGTGCTAATGAACTGGTAACTGTTAAGAATGGTTACGGCCGCAACTACCTTATTCCACAAAAAATGGCTATTGAAGCAAGCCCTTCCAACATGAAAATGATGGAAGAAAAAAAGAAACAACTGGCTAAGAAAGAAGCCAAGTTAATGGCTGAGCTAAACAGTGTTATTACCGTTTTAAAAGACGGAACTTTAAAGCTTGGAGCTAAAACAGGTACCAGCGGTAAAATCTTTGGAAGTGTTACTTCTGTTCAGGTGGCAAGAGCTATTAAAGAACAAAAGGGGTATGAAATTGACCGCCGCCGCATCACTATCATTGATGATGTTAAAGAATTAGGAACCTATAAGGCTAAAATTGATTTTGGCAATGGTACCGAAACCGAGGTTGAATTTGAGGTTGTAGCAGAATAAGTTTATCAAAATACTTCACCGTCTTGCTAAAAAGCAAGGCGGTTTTTTTATGCCCAAAAAGCAATATTTCCCTATTTCTTGGTATAAAAGACTGTGGTATTCAAAGATTTTTGAATTTTAAGGCATTTCAGCCCGAAATCATTCTCTTATTATTTAGAGTTGTCTCTTACCTAAAAATTTAATAGGATTAATCAGAAAACCCCCTATCTTTATAGGGATTAATGGTTTTAGTTTTTTGCTATTGGCTGAAGTAGCTTTTTTAAGTCCGGTTCAGTTCATTGTTACAACTAAGTCATTATAGTATTTATTTATTTATTAAAAAGTTTTTACAATGAACATTTATGTTGGAAATCTTAGTTGGACAATGACCGATGACGATTTAATGAATCTTTTCACCCAGTATGGCAGCGTAACTAGCGCTAAAATCTTAAAAGACAAAATGAACGGCCGCAGTAAAGGTTTTGGTTTTGTTGAAATGGCTGACGATGAAGCAGCAAAAACTGCAATCGCTAACCTTAACGAAACCGAAGTACAGGGTCGTAAGTTAATCGTTAATGAATCGCAACCACGCCAGGAAGGTGATTATAAAAAACGCAGCTTTGGCAGCGGTGGTGGTTACAAAAAAGGTGGCGGTGGCTACGGCGGCGGAAACCGTGGTGGCGGTGGCTACGGTGGCGGAAACCGTGGTGGCGGTGGAGGTTACAACAAAGATTATTGATCTTCGCAATAAAAAAAGCATTTTAAAAATCCTTTCATAATCAGAAAGGATTTTTATTTTGCCCTTGAAAATAAAAAGATTTACTCTAGTTGAATTTTTATGGGAAAAGGAAGATTAGAAGCATTTAGTGACGGGGTGTTGGCCATAATAATTACTATTATGGTTTTGGAATTAAAAGTTCCCCACGGTTCAAGCCCCGAAGACCTCAAGCCCTTACTGCCTGTATTTTCCAGCTATGTGCTCAGCTTTATTTATCTAGGCATTTACTGGAACAACCACCACCACCTGCTGCACACCGTGCACAAAGTAAATGGAAAGATCCTTTGGGCTAACATGCATTTGTTGTTCTGGCTTTCCTTAACTCCTTTCACCACCTCCTGGATGGGTGAAAATCATTTTGAAACCTGGACGGTTGCTTTATATGGGTTTGTACTGTTTATGGCCGGATTGGCCTATTATATTTTAGCGAAAAGCCTGGTACAAGCACATGGAAAAGAATCCCTGATCGCACAGGTATTAGGCAAAGATTGGAAAGGGCTGCTTTCCATTATTCTGTATTTAGTCGGTATTGGATTAACTTTTTTCAATCCCTGGATTGGGTTTTCAATCTATATCCTGGTAGCTGTAATGTGGTTCATACCTGACAGTAGAATTGAAAAGAAGTTGAAATTATAAACAGAAAACTCCAAAATGATTATTCTGCTTTTTTTGGAGGCAAATCAAATGCAACAGCTTCATGATCAAAAATGCCTTTATGAGAGCTATCACAAAAGGGTTTATTTTTCGACAATCCGCAACGACATATTGAAATCTTTTCCCTGCCGGCCAGACCGTAAACATTTCCATCCTTATCTGTAATTTCAAAGTCGCCTTCAATTTTTAAAGAACCATTGCTGTTTACAGTAATTTTTGTTGTAGCCATAGTTTTTTTATTAATGTTTTTTGCTTTGATAAAAATAAAAAAGCCCTTCGAATAAATCGAAGGGCTTAAATGAATATGGCAGCTACCTACTCTCCCACATTTTTGTGTAGTACCATCGGCCATGAGGGGCTTAACTTCTCTGTTCGGTATGGGAAGAGGTGAACACCCTCGGCAAAACCACCATAAGACGATAGCTCATCTTTATCCCTCCCCTTTGGGGAGGTTAGGAGGGGCTTAATAAGGTGACATATTGGGATAAGAAGTTTTGGAGTAGTGTATGTTTTATTGATCCGAAGAAAAATAAAAAATAAAGCTAACGGGCAATTAGTACTACTCGGCTTTGATGTTACCACCTGTATACCTGTAGCCTATCAACGTCATAGTCTCTGACGACCCTTAAAAGTAAACTCATCTTAAGGAAGGTTTCACGCTTAGATGCTTTCAGCGTTTATCCTGGCCACACATAGCTACTCTGCATTGCACCTGGCGGCACAACAGATACACCAGCGGTGTGTACGACCCGGTCCTCTCGTACTAAGGTCATGTCCTTTCAATTTACTAGCGCCCATCACAGATAGGGACCGAACTGTCTTGCGACGTTCTGAACCCAGTTCACGTGCCACTTTAATCGGCGAACAGCCGAACCCTTGGGACCTTCTCCAGCCCCAGGATGTGACGAACCGACATCGAGGTGCCAAACCTCCCCGTCGATATGAGCTCTTGGGGGAGATCAGCCTGTTATCCCCAGAGTACCTTTTATCCTTTGAGCGACGGCCCTTCCATACAGAACCGCCGGATCACTTTAGCCGGCTTTCGCCCCTGCTCGACTTGTAAGTCTCACAGTCAAGCTCCCTTATACTAATACGCTCTATGTACGATTACCAACCGTACTGAGGGAACCTTTGCAAGCCTCCGTTACACTTTAGGAGGCGACCACCCCAGTCAAACTACCCACCATGCACTGTTTCCGCCGTAGGCGGATTAGATTCTAAATGTTTAAAGGTTGGTATTTCAACGATGACTCCACCATGCCTGGCGACACAGCTTCAAAGTCTCCCAACTATCCTACACATCAAAAATTCAAAATCAATGCAAAGTTGTAGTGAAGGTTCATGGGGTCTTTCCGTCCCGTGACGGGTAACCGGCATCTTCACCGATACTACAATTTCACCGGGCTCTTGGAGGAGACAGTGTTCAACTCATTAGACCATTCGTGCAGGTCGGAACTTACCCG
>CAYTQB010000070.1:0-1576 GCA_964439615.1 uncultured Ferruginibacter sp.
GTTTGTGTTTCGGCATAGGTAGAGATGAGTAACCCTACTCCCAGCAGCGTGAAAAGAAATACAACACCGAACAGGTAGATCAAGGCGATGCTACCAACCGGTATGATGTTGTAGAATAACCATGATACGATCAGTCCCAGCGTAAGTGTTACCAGGCCCATGATCCAGAAAGGAATGAGTTTACCCAAAATGAATTCTACTTTGGTGATAGGCGACACGTTGATCTGCTCGATCGTTCCTACTTCTTTTTCATGAACAATGTTCAAAGCTGCCATTAAACTACCGATGAGTGTGAGCAGTGTTACCAGTATCCCCGGAACCATGAAGAATTTATAATTCATCGTGGGATTATACCAGTTGGAAGAAGTGATCTCAATGTTTGGCTGCGGATTGAATTTCGGCAACTGCATCCATTGCATCCGTATGTCCGAATTAAAATCACGAATGATATTGGCTGCATAAGCTCCCCCAAGATTTGCTTTGGTACCGTTCACTGCATTTACTGCAATGAGCATCGGCGCATTATTTTCTTTTACCAGGTTCCTTTCAAAACCGGCCGGTATCTCAATGACGAGGTCGGCCCTGTCATGTTCAACTGCTTCCATGGCTTTGTCGTAAGAGGGAGAATAATCGGTAAGCTTGAAATAACCTGAGCCTGTTATCTTGCTGATGAATTTTTGTGACCAGGTTGAATGATCATGATCCACCACCGACAATAACACATTCTTCACCTCGTAATCGGCTGCAAAAGGAAATATAAGCAACTGCACAACCGGCATTACCAGCACCATACGCAGGATGGCCGGGTTGCGAAAAACCTGGCGGAATTCTTTTTCGAGTATCACCGATAATCGCTTCATGCCAGCCGCGTTTTGAATTTTTTAAAACTGATCGCCAGCAACAGCAGCGACATACCAACCAACACCAGGGTCTCTTTCCACACAACTGAAAATCCAAGTCCCTTTATCATCACATCTTTTACAATATGGAAATACCATTTTGAAGGAACGATATTGGAGAGTATCCGCAAGGGCAGCGGCATACTTTCAATCGGAAACATGAAACCACCCAGCAATAAAGTTGGCAGCATCAGTGCCATCAGTGAGAACATCTGTGCTTCCTGCTGTGTTTTGGTAAGATTGGAGATCATCAACCCAAGCGAAACAGCGGTGATGATGAACAACAATGATTCTCCCATCAACAAAAACAAACTTCCGTTAATGGGCACTTCCAGCAGCTTTACGCTTACCAGCAAAATGGTGCTTACGTTTACAAGCGAAAGAACTATGTATGGAATGGCTTTGCTTAAGATGAACAATAATGGTTTCAACGGCGATACCAGCAGCACTTCCATTGTATTGATCTCCCTCTCCCGAACGATGGCAACCGAAGTCATCATGGCAGCGATGAGTATCAGTATCATCGCCATCACACCGGGAACAAAATTATAAGCGCCTTTTAATTGCGGATTGTATAACATGCGTATCTCGGGCTTGATGGAATATGGAAGCTGAACCAATTCATTCAACTCCTTCTGGTAGTCATTGATAATATTTGATGCATAGTTAGTGACCGT
>CAYTQB010000070.1:1676-3868 GCA_964439615.1 uncultured Ferruginibacter sp.
GCGATATTGGAATTCTTGATCTCGTTGGTAAGTGCAAATCCAAATAAGATGATCTGCACTATCGGCATCATGATAATAATGAGCAGCGATTTCCGGTCACGGAAAATGTGACGGAATTCCTTTCTTACAAAAACGAAGAATTGTTTCATATCAGTCTGCCAATCTTTTTGCGCCTCTTGCCAGTTGAAGGAACACTTCGTCCATTGAGGCGGCGTTAAAATTTGTTTTTAAATTATGTGGCGTGTCCATCGCTTCTATCTTTCCATCCACCATGATGGAAACCCGGTTGCAGTACTCCGCTTCATCCATGTAATGTGTAGTAACAAAAACTGTGATGCCTTTTTCTGCCGCTGCATAAATCAAGTTCCAGAACTCACGCCTCGTAACAGGGTCAACACCTCCGGTGGGTTCATCTAAGAAAACGATCTTCGGTTCGTGCAGTATGGCAACTGAAAAAGCCAGTTTCTGTTTCCAGCCAAGTGGTAATGACTTTACCAGGCTATTTTCTTCAGCTGTCATCTGTAATTGTTCCAGCAGCGATCCCATTTTTTCTTTGATCACCGACCTGCTGAGTCCGTATATGCCTGCATAGAAGCGGATATTTTCTTTCACAGTCAGGTCTTCATATAGAGAAAACTTCTGGCTCATATACCCGATGTTCTGTTTGATGTGTTCGGTTTGTTTATATACATCAAACCCTGCTACGGTAGCATTGCCTGAAGATGGCATCAATAAACCACAGAGCATACGCATGGCGGTTGTTTTACCGGCGCCGTTGGCGCCGAGAAAACCGAATATCTCTCCTCTTCCCACTTCAAAAGAGACCTCGTTGGTGGCAATGAAATCCCCAAACCGCCTGGTAAGTTTATCCGCTTTTATGACCGTTTCTTTCATCTTGCTTAATTATTATTCATCAGTTGCATAAAACAATCTTCGATATTCGGTTCAATCGTTTTCATTTCCACATTAGCATGATTGTGTTCATCCAGGTAGTTCAATACTTCTCTTGTATCTGCATCATTTGTTTTCAGCACCAGGTGATGGTATTCTCCAAAGCTGTTGCAACTTTCTGTATCTGCATATTGCTTCAGGTTGTTGAGCAAGCGATACATCTCTGCCGAACGAATAGCCCAGAGTGGTTTCCCAAACCGGCTGATGATCTGTTTGGGCGTATCAATACTCATGATCCTTCCTGCCTGTATCAGTGCAACCCGGTCGCACATAGCCGCTTCATCCATATACGGAGTGGATACCAGTATCGTAATGCCCTGCTTCTTCAGGTTCTTCAACATCTCCCAGAATTCTTTTCTCGAAACAGCATCCACACCCGTTGTAGGTTCATCTAAAAACAAAACCGATGGTTTGTGGATGAGTGCACAACACAAGGCAAGCTTTTGTTTCATTCCTCCCGATAATTTTCCGGCTCGGCGATCTTTGAATGGTTCGATCTGCACATATATCTCTTTAACCAGATCGTAATTCTCTTCGATGCTTGTATTGAAAATGCTGGCAAAGAATTCCAGGTTCTCTTCTACGGTAAGATCCTGGTACAATGAAAACTTTCCGGGCATATATCCAACCCGGTTCCTGATCTGTTTCAACTCTCTTACCACATCAAAACCATCAATAGCTGCAGTTCCTTTGTCTGCCAGCAATAAAGTAGTGAGTATTCTGAACAGGCTTGTCTTCCCGGCGCCATCAGGGCCAATGATACCAAACAATTCACCTTGTTGCACATCAAATGAAATGTCGTGCAATGCCTGTACGATTTCGGTTTTGGAGCCGTAAGATTTGGTTATGCTATTTACAGTAACTGCACTCATTTTCATTTTTCAAAAAATTACTTCGCCATACATGCCGATCTTCAGGTAACCATCGTTCTTTACATTGATCTTGATGGCATATACCAGGTTGGCTCTTTCTTCTTTTGTCTGTATCGTTTTGGGTGTGAACTCCGCCTTATCCGATATCCAGCTGATGGTTCCTGCCAGTTCTTTATAACCATCTTTGCCATCATCAATTTTCACTTTCACCGTTTGATTCAGTTTTACCTGCGCCAGTTGGTTGCCGGTGATATAAGCCCGTAGTTTCATTGTTGACAGATCAGCGATCTTGTACAATGCTTTGCCGGTAGCAGTAAATTCATTCTGCTGTGCATATTTTGTAAGCACTGTGCCTGCAACCGGGTTTTT
>CAYTQB010000070.1:3968-5707 GCA_964439615.1 uncultured Ferruginibacter sp.
GATCTGTGATTCCAGCACACCCACCTGCGGAGATGCATCGTTGGTCTTTTGCTCCAGTGCATTCACCGAGGATGCCGCTTGCTCTTTCTGCAGTTCAATAGCAGTGGGATCGATCTTACCAACGACTGAATCTTTGGCAAGGGCGGCTCCTTCTTCCACATTCAGTTGAAGTATCTTACCCGTAGCTTCAGCCGAAACGATCACTTCTTCTGCTTCAAAAGTTCCGGAAGCATCGTATTTGCCATTGCCACCGTTGCAAGAAGCAAGAAAAGCTATAACAAAAAGCGGCAATAATTTTTTTAGTCCTGATTTCATATGATCTTTTTTATTTACCAAGAATGAGTTTATAATTGTATTGTGATTGTAACCATTGTATCTCATGCAGTTTCTGTGTAAGCATGGCCTGGTTCTCTGCATTCAGTTCGGTTATATAGTCGCTGGATGTGATGATGCCATTTGCCAGGCGTACCGATGCATTTTCTTTGATCTTTGTGCGTAACTGAACGATCTCTTCATCGGTAGAGACCAGCTTCTGATATTTCTCCACTTCATTTTTCTGCTGTGCTACCAGTTGACGACTACCTGAAAGAAAATTCTCTTTCTGTTTATCAACGATCTGCTCCTGCATTTTGATCAGTTTTTTTTCTTTCTGTTGTGTAAAATGGTTAATGATGGGAATGGAAAGTTTTACACCGCCGATATAGTACCACTGAAATTCATTCTTAAGCATATTCAGTCCTGGCTTACCATAACCACCATTCACAAAAATGGAGAGTTTCGGATTTGACTTTGTATTCACTAACCTGTACTGCTGCTGAAATTGTTGTTTCTGAAAATCGAAGAGTTTCAATTCAGGCCTCGTGATAGAAATATCAGTAGCTTCAGATGCAGCAGGTTTTATGAAAGAAGTATTCTCCTGGATGACCAGCCCGGTGAGTATCTCCAGCATCTGAACAGCTGCTTTCTTCGAAGCATCAAATTCAATTATCTTTTGTTCAGCCTTAAGTAACTCCGCTTTTAATACATTCACATTATTTGCTGTGGCCACGCCATTTGCTGCCTGGGCCGAAACTTTTTTTATATTGTTTTCCAGGTCTTCCTTTAATATATTCATCAGCCGGGTATTGTCTTCCATCAACAGGGCCGTGAAGAAATACGCATTCACTTTCGATTTAAGTTGGTACAGATCCACTTCCACTTTCTGACTCTCAATATCCGTCATAATACCCGCCAGTTTTTTTTGCCCGGCAATGACACCACCGTCATACAGCGGTTGAATGATATCAAGCGTGGTGCGATACTGATCTTTGCTCAACTCATCCACGGCAATGTTCGGAAGCTTTACCGGAAAAGAAGTGACCTCCGACTGGTAAGTAGCCTGTGCATTCAGGTCAACCTGTGGCAACCATTTGAGGTTATAATTTTTCTCTGCCAACTTCCCTGCTGCAATGGTCAGCGCTTTTTGCTGCGCCAGTGGCGAGGCCTTGGCCAGCATATCATAACACTGTTCTATGGTAAGGGTTGCTGTGCCCTGAGCCATTGATATACGAGCAGTGCCCAGCAATAAAAAAAAGAGCATTACATGTTGTTTCATACAATAATTTTTTACTCAGTTATTTTTATAGCGTTGATGATAAACTGTGCCACTTCTGTTTTTCTTTTTTGGATCATATCCTGGTAAGCTTTCTCATCCATCTTCATCAAACCCCTTACCATGGGTTTGGCTAAAAAAGGAAAAA
>CAYTQB010000070.1:5807-13686 GCA_964439615.1 uncultured Ferruginibacter sp.
CTTGAAAAGAAATTCCCGAACTCCTGTTCAAAAACGATGTCGAACAATTTGTCTTTAGAAGCGAAATAATAATGCAGCAGGGCCTTGTTGTACCCCGCCTGATTAGCAATGTCCTGCATCCTTGCACCGGTAAGGCCTTTTTCTATGAAGACCTTTCGGGCCGTCTTTAATATCTGTTTTTCGGTATCCTTGTTTCGCTTCTTCATTTTTTAACCATTTGGTTAATTATACAAAAATAGGCCGGATTTTGGATTGACAAAATATTTTTAACCAAATGGTTAATTTTTTGAATGAACAGTAGTTTTGAAGGGATAAGTGGTATGTGGACCCGTTTTCTATTTGAGAAAAAGAGCTACATTGTGTTTAATAGTTATTTATGGACGTACAAAAAGATATCCGGCTGGCGGTTTTAATAGATGCTGACAATGTGCCTTACAGTAATGTAAAGGGTGTGATGGAAGAGATCACCAAATACGGCACTCCTACTTTTAAAAGAATTTACGGCGACTGGACCAAGCCAACCGTTGGCGGCTGGAAAAATGTGCTTTTGGAAAATGCCATCACTCCTATTCAACAATACAGCTATACCAGTGGAAAGAATTCAAGTGACAGCGCCTTGATTATTGACGCTATGGATATTTTATATTCAGGTAAGGTGGATGGGTTTTGTATTGTAAGCAGCGACAGTGATTTTACCCGGCTGGCTTTACGATTAAGAGAAGCGGGCATGAAAGTATATGGTATCGGGCAAAAGAAAACACCCAATCCTTTTATTGTTGCCTGTGATAAATTCATTTACATGGAGATCATCCCGGTATTTGGAGAAGAAACAAGCGCCCCTAAAACAAAGGCCATTAAACTTACTCCTCGACCTTCGGTTGACAAACTGAGCAGGGAAACCATGAAGCTGATCGCCACTACCATTGATGACCTGGCAGATGAAAATGGCTGGGCTTTCCTGGGCGATGTGGGTAACCTTATCTTAAAAAAACAACCCAACTTCGACCCAAGGAATTATGGATTTCAAAAACTTACGCCACTGATAAAATCGCTTTCACAATTTGAAATTGATAAACGGGAAACAGATAAGGCAGGGATTAAACTAGTGTATATCCGGAATAAGGAATAGTAATATGAAGTACGTTGCCAAAATTATTTTACCTTTTATATTTTCTATAACGGTTTTATCCACAACAGGCCAGCACAGCAGCCCCGACACTATACAAGCCACTTCTATAACAGGAAAGATAAACTTCGATGGCAAACCGGCTGATGCAATCTGGCAAACGTCCTCCTTCATCAGCAACTTTACACAAAAAGAATTAAACTTTGGAAATTCTTCAACCGAGACTACAAAAGTTTCGTTGTTGTATGATGACCTGGCTTTATACATCGGGGTGTGGTGTTATCAAAAAAATAATATCCGTGCAAAATATATGCAACGGGATTTTTTTTATGAAGAAGATGATAATTTCCAGGTAGTGCTTTCTCCTTTCAATGATAGACGGAATGGTTACCTGTTTGTCATTAACCCAAATGGGGCAAGGGCAGATTTATTGGTCAGTGGCAATGAGGAAGCCAATAAGGACTGGAACGGGGTTTGGGATGCAAAAACTTCTATTACAAAAGAAGGATGGTTTGCAGAAATTCGTATCCCTTTTAATAGCCTTCAATTTAAAAAAGATTCAGTACATAATTGGGCTATAAATTTTGAAAGAAATATCCGGTCAAAGAATGAACAGGTATTATGGCAAGGCTGGACAAGGGATTGCTCTATCTTTTGTCTGGTAAATGCAGGTACATTAACAGGTTTAAAAAATATTGGTTATGCGAAACGCTTTGAATTAAAGCCGTATTTATTAGCCGGATTTGATAAACAGCAAAATCAAAAACCTGATTATCCCACAAAAGTTGGTGGCGACCTGAACATTAATCTTTCTCCCACACTGAAAATGAATATTACTGCCAATACAGATTTTGCACAGGTAGAAGCAGACAGGATCGCTGTCAACCTTACCCGGTTCAATTTATATTATCCTGAAAAGAGGGAGTTCTTTCTGGAAGGGTATCAAAATTATCAATTCAATCTAGGTGCTGATAACCAGGTTTTTTATACAAGAAAAATAGGTATTGAAAATTTTCAACCTGTCTCTGTAATTGCAGGTGGCCGCTTATTTGGTAAAATAGGCCGAAACAATATCGGTATACTCAATATTGAAACTGCAAAAGGCAGTAACACACCTGCTACCAATAATAGCGTGGTAAGATATAGAAGGGATGTTGGTACGCAATCTTATATTGGCGCTATCCTTACGTCAAAAAATAACAGGAACATCAGTAACCAGGTTGCAGCGGTTGATGCTGCTTACTCTTCATCAAAATTTTTAAAAAATAAAAATTTAGTTATAGCTGGTTTAATAAGCCGCAGTTTTGATAAAGGAAAAAATGATGATGGCGCCTATGCATGGCGTTTGTTCATTGACTACCCTAATGATTTGATAGACCATTTTATTGCCATTGGAAGTGTACAAAATAATTACAACCCGGAATTGGGATTTCTTGCCAGTAAAGACTTTGATCTTTTAACATGGAATATGCGCTTTAATCCAAGATGGTTTAACAAATATGGTATCAGGCGAATGTATCTTAAGCCATGGGCCTTTCAGCTATACCGGACCCACACAACCGGAGAATTGGAATCTTTTTACAATGAAACAAGACCATTGGGATTTTTTACAAAAAAGGGGGAGAGGTTTGAATATAATCTGCAACAACAATTCGAGAGATTAGATAATGTTTTTGAATTGACAGATTCTATAAAAATCCCTGCTGGCAAATATTGGATGCACCGGCAGGAATTGCAGTTTGGTACTTCTCCCGGCAGAAAATTATGGGTGGATGGGAATTTCGGCTGGGGTAAGTTTTATACAGGCAAGATTACTATCATTAAAACATCTTTGGGCATCAATGTAAATAAGCACATTAATTTCAGAACTGACTATATTTTTAATTATATCAGCCTGCCAGAAGGAAAATTAACTACAAATGAGCTGGCACAATACATTAATTATGCATTCACTACCCGGCTTGATATTGCCATGTTTGTGCAATGGAATTCTTTAGATGATTTATTATTAGGTAACTTCAGGTTGCATTGGATTCCCAATATTGGTTCAGACCTGTATGTGGTATATAACAGGGGGTATGATAATTTGAAACATTTTGATTTTATGCGTTCCCGAAACTCATCCGGTGCAGCTAAATTAGTTTGGCGGTTTACTTTTTAAAAATGTTTTATCATGAACAGAAAAAATTTTTTAAGGTCCGGCACTTTATTAGGTGCAGGTTCTTTGCTTGCTGCAAATAATGCCTTTACAAGAAGCCTTACTGATAACAGTATTGATAAACTGGTTGATGCCAATGGGAATTACATTCAGCAGCCACTGCCTTACAATGAAAATTTTTTAGAACCCGGCATGGATGCTGAAACCATGCACCTGCATTATACCTTTCATCACGGTGGTGCGGTAAAAGCTGCTAACAAAGATATGCAAATGATTAAAAAAGCCCTTGATGAAAACAACCTGGAAACTGTTGATTACTGGACAAGAAAATTATCGTATCATTTCTCCTCTCATGTTTTGCATTCAATTTTCTGGACCAACCTTACCAATAAATCCATTGCACCGGCTGGTGACCTGCTAAGGAGGATTGAAAAGGATTTTGGCAGTTACGATAAACTGAAAATTTATTTATCCAAAACCTCCAAAGATGTGGATGGAAACGGCTGGGGTATCCTGGGTTACCAGCCTTACGCTGATAAACTTACCATACTGCAATGCGAAAATCATGAAAAACTTACACAGTGGGGTGTTGTTCCTTTATTGGTTGTTGATGTGTGGGAACATGCTTACTACCTGAAGTACAAAAACAAACGTGCAGATTTTGTAGATACAATGCTGCAGATGATTAACTGGGATAATGTGGCAGACCGGTTGAATACTGCAGTGAAATTAAAATGACTTCTTAAAGGAACGGATTTAACTCCTTTCGGTTCTCTTCGTTCCGCTATACAATTCATATTCCAGGAGGCGACAATCAATTTTGCTTGTATAAAATTCAATACGGCGGTTTGGTTTAAGGCCGATCTTTTTTGCCAGCTCCAGGTTACCGGTAAAAATATATCCAAAATATCCTTTGCATTTCTTTTTTAGAAAATCGCCTATCCGTTTATACGACAGTTCAAGTTCTGCTTCCACACCCAACCTGTCGCCGTATTCAGGATTGAAATAAACAATTCCATTCTCTCCTTCCGGCAGTTTTGTTTCTTCAAAATCGCAAACAGCAAATTCAATGAATTCTTCCACCCCTGCAATGCCTGCATTTATTTTAGAAATATTCACTGCATCATCACTGATATCTGTTGCTATGATTTTCAACCCGGGTATATCACTGACCTGTTCTTCCAGTTTTCTAAATTCTGCATTATACAATTTTTCATCATAACCGGCCAAATGCATGAATGCATAATTAAACCGCAGTAAACCCGGCTTACGGTTAGTGGCCAGCAGCGCTGCTTCAATGGCTACAGTTCCTGAACCACACATAGGGTTGATAAGAGCAGACCTCCTGTCCCACTTAGTTGCCAGCAAAGTTGCAGCAGCCAATGATTCCAGCATGGGCGCCTTGCCAGGGATCTTCCTGTACCCGTGTTTGGATAATGTTTCACCGGAGGTATCAATAAAAATTTCTGCCAACAATTCTTTCCAGTATAAATGAATGACTGCTTTATCCAGTTCGGGGCCCGAGTCAGGTCGTTCGCCTGTTTTATTCCTGAACCGGTCAACAATAGCATCTTTTACTTTAACATTGGCAAATAATGAATTGTTGATGGTTTCATTACTTACATTGCTGCTGATGGAAAAATATCCATCTACGTTCAGAATATCTTCCCACGGAAAATCGATAAGTGTTTTATAAAGATCATCTGCATTAGCAGCCCTGAATTCTTTTAAAGAAAACAATACCTGGCTTGCGCAGCGGATGTTCAGGTTTAGCCGGATACAGTCAACCAGTGTTCCCTTTAATTCAACGCCGGTTTTAAAAACCCGTTCGGCCTTATAACCCAGTGCTGTTATTTCCATTTGCAGGTAAGGCGACAGGCGGTTGCTGCAGGTAACGATTATTCGGCTGGGGGCAGAAAAACTGGGCATGTGCAAACTTAAACGAAATAGAACACAGATGACACGGATTGAACGGATTTACGCTGATTTAATCTGTTTTGATCAGCTTCATCAGTGTCATCAGTGTTCTATCCTCCTGCATAGACAAAAATCCATATCCCTGCTTTATATTTGTACCATGCTAAAAGTAAGTAACCGTGGCCAGCAAATGCCCGCCTCTCCCATACGCAAACTGGTTCCCTATGCCGAAGCTGCCAAAAGAAAAGGCACCAAAGTATTCCATCTCAATATAGGCCAACCAGATATTGAAACGCCTAAGATGGTTTTAGATGCAGTAAGGCATTCTGATTTTAAAGTATTGGAATACAGCCACAGCGCCGGCAATGAAAGCTATCGCAAAAAACTGGTACAGTATTATAAAAAAGTAGGCATCAATGTTACGCATGAACAGATCATCATTACCACCGGCGGCAGCGAAGCCATCATCTTTGGTTTTATGGCCTGCATGGATGCAGGAGATGAAGTGATCATACCCGAACCCTTTTATGCAAACTATAATGGTTTTGCCGTGGAAGCCGGTGTTGTTGTAAAACCCATCACCTCATCTATTGAAAGCGGTTTTGCTTTGCCGCCGATAGAAGACTTTGAAAAAGTGATCACGCCGAAAACAAGGGCTATCGTCATCTGCAATCCCAATAATCCAACCGGTTATTTATACAGCGCTGCTGAAATGGAAGTGCTGAAACAGCTCATCATCAAACATAACTTGTTCTTATTTGCCGATGAAGCCTATCGTGAATTTTGTTACGAAGGCAAACATACCAGCACCATGCATTTAACAGGTGTGGATGATCATGTGGTATTAATGGATACTATCAGTAAACGTTATAGCGCCTGCGGCGGACGCATTGGTGCATTTGTTACCAAGAACAAAACATTACTTGATGCCACGATGAAATTTGCACAGGCAAGACTTAGCCCTCCATCTTTTGCGCAGATACTCGGTGAAGCTGCCGTTGACCTGCCCGATAATTATTTTGATACTACCAAGGCAGAATACAAACTGCGCCGTGATTCGATTGTAACAAGATTAAATAAGATACCCGGTGTATTTTGCCCCAACCCCGGCGGCGCATTTTATGCCATGGCCAAATTACCCATTGATGATTCGGATAAATTCTGCCAATGGCTACTGGAATCATTTAACTACAATAATCAAACCGTAATGCTGGCGCCTGCAACGGGTTTCTATAGTACACCCGGACTTGGTAAGAATGAAGTTCGCCTGGCTTACGTGATAAACGTTACAGCTATCAATGCTGCCATGGATTGTTTGGAGAAAGCACTGGAGCAATACCCGGGGAAAACGATGTGACGATTTGGTGATTTGAAGATGAGCCGAAGCTAATCGTCGCCTTTATTGATTGCCAACCAACAAAATACCATGTCTCTTATTTTTTTATTGCAAGTGATTCTTTAAAAATGTTACTGTCTTTTTCATAGCATCATCCGTGTTTGTAGTATTAAAACCATGACCATCCAGATATTCATAATATTCATTTGTCACACCCAATGTATTTAATCTTGCTCTCATCCACTGACTTTGATACAGCGGAACAATCACATCAATAGTGCCATGAAAAATAATGGTTGGTTTTGATTGTGACGTAGCCCTTGAGTATGGGCTGTTTGAATCATATAAGGTTACACTCCATGGGCTGCCGTTGTATTTAGTAAGTATATCGCCAATGTACTGTCCTAAAAAAATATTGTATGTATTGTACCAGCTCCAATCAGTTAATTGTGCCGGGCCAAAAAAATCGGCAACCGAACGTACATACCCATTTGTATTGTGTGCATAAGTATATAACATAGCAAGATGTGCTCCTGCGCTGGCTCCTATCATGGTAAGCGTATCGGAAACTACAAAGCTGCTTTTATTGTTTATCATCATATTCACCGCTGCTTTTATATCGTTCATAATTTCGGCATGATGGATATTATTTGGATTGCTGGCCAACCGGTAATTGATATTGGCAATAGCAGCTTCGGGCCATTTTGTTCTAAGCAGGTTTTTATAATAATTCATGTCGACCTTATCGCCTGCTTCCCAGGCGCCCCCGTGTATCAGCACAATTACTTTGGTAGCAGTGGTGCGGCCTGCCGGTAAATAAATATCCATTTTTTGTTGTGGCGATGTTCCAAATGCCGTGTCAAGTATAATCCTTTCTGCAAGCGGAGCTGATCCACTACCGCCACCCGTTCCGCCACCGCCGGTGCCACCGTTTCCGCTTCCCCCAGGTGTATCTTTTGAACAGGAACCAAGTAAAACAACTAAAAGAAAAGTAAAAGAAAAACCAAGACCGTTCAATAAAGAAAATACAGGTTGCTTTTTTAATCTGATACTGTTTCGCATGATCATTTTTTTCGTTAAGAAATATTTTAAGGATACTGAAACCAGAACCAAGATATATATTTCGAAAACTAAAAAAACAAGGAGGCTGTTAAAATTTTCTTTTTGCAGTTGTGCAAGCAGTTTTATTTAACAACACTTTTTATTTTCCATCATGCGCCTTTGTGATTTCTACCCTCCAGTCACTTCCGCTATACACTTTATAGGTGTTTGAGAAGTTGCCCATGTTCAGTGCAAAAGAAAGTTGCAATAAACTATTTTGGTAGGCCAATGGTTTTCCTTC
>CAYTQB010000070.1:13786-15289 GCA_964439615.1 uncultured Ferruginibacter sp.
CCGCTATTTGTTTTCAATACAACAGACTTTCGGTTTGTTCCCACACCGGGGTCAACAACAGAAACGAAGACGGTTCCCGCCGGCCAGTAAGTAACTGTTTGTTCCAGGCGATAAGCCGCTTCCCAGATATTGTATGCCGGTATCTCATGTGTAAGGTCAAAAAGTTTAAGCGAAGAATCCACACCCATCGCTACACCTTTCATCGCCGCCACAGCGCCATCCTTCAATCCAAAATCTGATTGGAAGACAACGATCCTGTTTTGTGCAGATGCAAATAAAGTAAACAGGCTACAAAGAATGAAGTGCAATATCCTTTTCATAAGCATTCAAATTTAACTGAAGAAAAAACCACAAAGCACACAAAGTAACTTCCTTTGTGTGCTTTGTGGTTAAAATTATACGCTCTTAAAAATTAAACGCCAGCTTCGCAAACAACTTCCTTCCGTTCACGCCCATCTGTACAGATTCCCATGGGCCGCCAGCTTCATTATCGAATGATTCATAACGGGCATTGGGCACCGCTGCAAAATTGGGATGTACATTGAATATATTATCTGCACCAACAAAAAAGCTGATGTGGTTGTGGAATTTATACGAAGCAAATAAATCAACGGTAACTTTTCCCTTGTAGTTGAATATCTCTTTGGTCACATGTACCTGGTCGCTGTATCCATCAATATCAACATACGGATCAATACCGGTAAAGCTTCCTGAAATATCCGGGTCACCAGGGCCTCCTGTTCCGATCGCACTTGCCAGCCCTGTCCATCCAAAACCAAGCGACTTCATGTTTCCGTAGTAATTGATATGTGTACCAAAACCAAATTTCTTCATGCTGTATTCCAGGCTGAGGCTGGCTTTTGCCTTAGGTGCAGAGGCTAACAAAAAAGCTTCTTCCCTGTCGCTGAAAAATGTTTTGCGGTGGCGATAACTGTCATCCAGAGCTTTTGGTACATGAATGGCATCCACCTTCATGTGCTGAAAATTGGCAGCGAGCAACGCCTTGAAATTATTGTTGCCGGTCTTTTTTGAATAATCAATTACTACATCCAAACCATAGTTGGTTGTGTTAACCGCATTATCGAAGAACTGTGCAGTCTGCACACCAATAGCCGCAAGTTGCGAAGTAAATGAAGCCGGTAAGGATGCATCATCCTTATCAAACAAACCCGACAGTACAATACGGTCTTTCACTTTCACCATATACCCATCCATGGTAAATGTTAAACCCGGAACCGGTTTCCATGCAAAGCCGATACTTCCATTCACAGATTTTTCTTCTCTCAGGTCGGGAATGCCTGCTGCTTTGGTGATCTCATCTCCATTACGTGCAATACGGGATTGTACCAAAGCGCCACCACTGAATGAAGTGAGTGTATTGCTGAAATTGATCTGCTGCAATGACGGCGCCCTGAAGCCGGTACTTACCGAACCCCTCAGGTTAAAATCCTTTGCAATTTTATAACGGGTGGCAAATTTAAAAGTAGCTACTGATCCAAAGTC
>CAYTQB010000071.1:0-14933 GCA_964439615.1 uncultured Ferruginibacter sp.
CCTCCTTCCGGAAAGAAATTGATGTTGGGTTTTGCATTGACAGCAGGTCTGGGTTTATCAGCAGCAGGCTTTGCATAATTGAGGATCCTTATTTTTTTTTCGTGGATGAAGGCAGGGAAGTTAAGCATCCATAAAGTATAGCAACGCAGGTAATAATCTCCCGGCGCCCATTCCGGTCTTATGTCCAACACACCATTAGCTGCACCGCCTTCAAGTTTCAGCATTTTCTTTTCAGCTACTTTGCCGGAAGGATCAACAAGGTCAACATAGATCACTTTACTGAGAACGGTTGGTTTCTGGTTTAACTGTGCATAGGTTTTAAACCAGATGCTTTCGCCTGCCAGGTAATCATTCCTGTCGGTTTGCAGATAGGCTTTTTCCTGTGGGCGAAGGAAGGAAAAAGAGTCCAGGGCTTCAACGATCTTTTCGGGTACGGAATTCTGGGCGAATGACGAAGATGTGAAGAGCAGCAATAAAATACTAAAGAAGAGTTTAGTCATGGCAATATGTTATGGAACAAATTTACTGTATAAAAAAGGGCACTGAAATTTTGTGCCCTTTTTTATCTAAGAATGAGTTAAAATGATCATTATGGTTTTAACATGCCTGCTGTAGTATGTATCACACCATTGGTAGCTACCATATCCACAGGATTTATTTGAAATGCTGTGGGGTTGGAAACCCCTTTCACAAACACTCCGCTTGCAAAACTTACAGTAAGGTATGTGGGTATCCCGGCATTTACATAAGTTGTTTTTAATGAAGCCCCGGCTTTCATATCTGTTGAAAAATTACGTGACGCCACCACATGGTATCTTAAAATGTTAGTGAGTGTGGTAAGTGCTGCTCCAGTGAGGCCGGCAATGGTTGTTGCATCATACCCGTTTGCGGTCATGGTAGTGTTGGTTAATGCAAAAACTGTTGCAGGTGCAGATGTGGCAGGTGAGTAAACACTTGTTAAACCCGTTTTGGCAATAGCCTGTACCAACAGAGAATAATTAGGATTGGCTGCAAGCAGGGTGCTAATGGATGATACCGGGGGTACCAGTATTTTATCAATTTTATGAATGATGCCATTGCTGCACCGGATATCCCTTTCCGAAATAAGGGAACCACTTAAAAATATCTTATTTGCTGCCTTATCCTTATAACTAAACACACTATACCCTGCAATGGACGTCATAGGGGCATTGGGCCCTTCGGGTATCTCAAAACTGCTACGGGCTGTAAACACCCCATTGGCGCTGGTTTGAAAATGATGCAGGACGAGCGCTGTTAAGGTAATGGAATCCAGTGCAGCAATGCTGGAAGGAGTATAACCTGCAGCAGTGAAAGCAGCATTGGTAGGAGCGAAGATGGTAAATGGCCCGGACCCCTTGGTAAAGGTTTCCAGTTTGGCCTGTGTTATAGCTGCCTTAAACATGCTGAAGTCGGAATTCTTTGATAAGGATTCATCCAGGTTGTCGGCAGATACTACCGCATCACTTTTATCACACTGTACAAACAGCATGCTGCTCATCAAAAGCAACAACGGTACCTGTAAAAAGTTTTTTATTTTATTTCTCATAAATCAATTTTTTATTGGTTTATAACTATGGACAATTGGGGTGCAAGATTAGTAGCTGTAGAGCCATTATAACCTCTTGCCACCAGGGTATATATCCTCTTATTGGTAAGATTGGCTGCGAAAGCCCTCCTTACGATAGGAGGAGTTGATGCGGCCATACCTGCAATCCTTACAAAAAAAGAATCGGTAGGAAGCGGAACATCAAAGCTTGCTGAATAACCTTTGTATTGGACATTGCTTTGAATAATGGTTGCCACTCCGTTATTGGCGCCCCTGTACAGGTCAATTGCAGATACATTGGGCATTGCATTTACGAATTTGAGGCGTGCAAAACCACTGTCGGGTGCTGCCCTGTCGTCGGGCACAGTAAATCCTTTAGTATTGGCTCCTGTATCAGTTACATAAAATGTATAGAACTTATTGACCTCGAAATTGTCGGTAAACTCGAATAGTTTGGTCATTAAATTCCCCGTTGCTGGCACGGGAGTGAAGCCCTGTATCTTGGCAGACCCCGGGGTAACCCACAGGTAATCGCCGTTACTGCTTCCGCCTGTGTTGAAGCCCCCGCCGGGGAAACCGATAGGTCCTACCAATGCATTGCTTACGGGCTTGTCATTTATATAAAGAATGGTACTGGGCAACACGGTGTATGCAGAAAAGTAACCGATCTTCACCTGTGCCGAACCTTCGCTGCTGATACGTTCTGTAATAAAGTAAGAATTCTTCTTACAACCCGTAATTAACAGGACGGCAGAAATAAAAGCTGCAGTTATTATTAATCTATATTTCATAATAAAAGAATTAAAGTTTTTTTAATCAAGGTTTGCTGAACCAACATTCATAAGTATGATAATCCAGGTTCAATGCACCGATCCGTAATAATTCATTACGGTTCCAAACATACTCACTGTTGAACCTTGGCCTTACCCTGTACACCGGCTTGCCCAGGTTATCGGCAAACAAGGGAGAGGGAAGTACCATGCTGCGGTAAACCTGCTGGCTGGTTTGTGGATCAAGGTCGTTCCAGTGAAAGCGCCTTATATCTACAAATGTTTCAAAGAAACCCCATCCCCAAAGCGCAATGTATTTCTGGAGCATGATGTCGGATATGGTAAGCGTGGCCGTTGTTTTCTTTACGTTGTTTCCGTTAAGATAGGCTGTTCTTGCAGCTGCCGTTACAGGAGCGCCGCCACTATAGCTATTATATATAACAACATTGCCCCGTGGAAATGCCGGCCTGTTGATGAAATCAAAATGAAGATTAATACCGTTGGTATATGCTGATAAAGCGGTTGTGAGGTCGCTTTTACGGAAAGCAGCTTCGGCTTTTATAAACTGTATCTCACTCGCTGTCATGATAGGGAAAACACAGTTGTTTGCAAAAAGATAGTGCCTGTACAATGGGTTAAAAGCCGATGCAGAAGGATTTGAATTAAAGGTGATTTCTTTGAACGAACTGTCTGTCCACATAGAACTGATTCTTTTGCGGGCATTTACCCAATTGGCTGATCCAACAGCATAACTGATAGTAGGCAGTGTAAGTGCAGCATTTGGGTCGCCGGTAGCTGGAGCCACTCCACGATATCCACCATTACCATTAGTAGTATCTTCCGAACAGGTAAGCAGGTGTTTCATCCGTGGGTCACGGTTATAAGCCGTGGCACTGCTTGCCGTAACACCTGTAAGCACAGTGCCATCAAGCAGCCGCACAATAAAATCACTCTGCCTGAAACTGGTGAGGTTGTCACGGTAAGTACCAAAGAAATTGGCATCATCATTTTTTGCAGCATCAAAAGGAATTACAAAATCATCATTCACATCAACCATGGATCTGTTGCAAAATGCAATAACCGAATCGGCATTATAAATAGACTTGTTGGTGAGCCTGTGTGCATTCCTTGCCAGTAAACCCCATGCGAATTTGATCCACCTGGTGGTATTGCCGCTATACACATAATCGCCTTTTGATAAGCGGATACTGCTGGTATTAAGATCACCACGGCCTAAATTGCTGATGGCAAGCCGCAGGATAGAATCAATGCCTGCATATACTACTTCCTGGTCATCGTATTTAAAGAAGGCCTTGTTTTCCTGGAAGGCTTCAGTAAATATTATTTCTCCGTGATAATCCGTTGCGTATTGGAACATCATGGCTTTAAGTACCTGGGCAGCGCCTACATAATCCCACTGTCCTTTCTCAGACCCGTTTTTAATAATGTAATCGAGATTGGAACCGAGGCCAAAATAGCACTGGCGCCAGATATCACCGTTCACATCACTGCCGGCATTATATCCCTGCCTGTCCATATTATTTACTGTACCCGTAGTAGCGGCACCAAAATTCTGAACGTATTTACTTGCATAACGGGCATCAAACTGGAGGCCTCTTGGAATTGCCCCCAGCATAGCCGGGAATACAGATGAGGCATCCGGGTTCTGCGGGGTATCCGGATCGCTGTTGATATCCAGGTATTTTTTACAACCGGTGAAGCTAAGTAAGATCACGATGGCTGCCATTCCTGAGATTAAAAAACTTTTTTTCATAATCGTTAAATTAATTTTTTTAAAATTGAACTTTACAACCAACATTTAAACCTCTTGGTGTAGAGATAGAACCAAAATCTATACCCGAACCGCCATAACCTCTTGAGAAGGCCGTATTGCTGTTAACACTTGGGTCGGCACCGGTATAGTTGGTGATCATGAACAGTTCGGTTCCGGTAACAAATACAGAAGCGCTGCTGATCACTTTCTGGCGTTTTAATAAGGATTTTGGCAGGGTATAAGTAAGTGTGGCATCCCTCAACCTCATCCAGTTTACTGTTTCTATAAAATCAGCTTCCGAAACATTTCCTGCCGAATAATAATCACTGCGGTAATAAGGATAAACAGTTATGTTGTTTTGGGTTGGATTGGTTGTATTCTGCAAACCATCACTTAATACGCCACGTATCACAACCGGTGTTTCCCTGTCAAGTGTACGTTTGCTTAGGCCGGTAACATATAAATAGTATTCGTTTCCGTTCCATACATCACCGCCTTTCCTGAAATCAAGGTTAAAGCTCAGTGAAAAATCCCTGTAATAAAAAGTATTGATAAGGCCAATCTTAAAATCGGGTTGCCTGTCGCCAACCTGCACAAAATCACCGGAGGCATTGATAGAAGGTAAACCTGTTGTAGGACTGATGATAATAGCCCCGGCAGTATTTCTTATGATGGGAGTGGCCGACAGGTTACTGATGGAAGAGCCGGGATAAACCTGGCTGCGGAGGTTACCGAATACCCAGGTATCACTGTCATAATATGTAGGAAGATCTACGGGGAGCTTGATCACTTTACCCCTGTTGCGGTCGAAATTCACCGTCATATCCCAGTTAAGTTTTTTTGATTTGATGACATTGGCAGTAATAACGGCTTCAATACCTTTATTCTCAACTATTCCGCCATTCAGGTATTTAAGTACACCGCCTGTTCCGTAACTAACCCGGTTAGCAACGATCTGTCCCTTACTTTTTAATGAATAGCGGGTGATATCAATACCGATCCTGTTATTAAGGAATTTTAATTCCCCTCCAAATTCAAAATTCTCGGTACGCTCTGGTTCAAGACCGGAATTGTTAAGGAAAACTCCGTTAGCATATCCGCCCCCAGTAGTGGTTGCTTGTGAAAATAACCTGTCAATCAGGTAGGGCGAGTATAAACCTTTACCGGTTGTACCAAAACTGATCCTGGCTTTACCGTAACTGAACCAGGGAACTTTGTCAAATATTTTCAGGTCGCTGAAAATAAAACTTAATGAGGCCGAGCCGAAATTATAGAATGGATTCTTATCAACTTCCCGGCTTAAGAAAGTGCTTGTTCCTTCGCGGCTACCTGCAAGAGATAAGTAAGCAAGATTATTATAGCCGAGCGAATAGTTACCAAAGAATCTTACTTTTCTGGTATTCAGAACAGTTGTTTTTGCAAACAGGGTCAAAGGGTCTGTATTATTCAGTGATTTGAAATTCAACTCAAAGAAGCGTTCTCCCCGCTGAGCATCTATTCTTGTTTTATTGTCGTCATTGGTAAACCCAAGGGTGAGTGAATTTGAGAATTTACCGAACTTACGTTTTAATGTTCCTTTTACCACGTTACTGATATTCCTGGTATTTTGCTCATATACCGAATAAAACCCGTTGAAAGTGAAACCAAAGCGGCTTTGCGGGTGCATAACGAAATCACCTGTCTGGCTATACACATCAATACCGGTAGTGGCATTCAGGTTAAGCCATTTGAATGGATCGGCATTCAAAGTAAGTGTCGTTGTTAAGCGGTTTGTTTTGTCCTGCGAAGTGTTTTTATTTACATCCCAGAATGGATTGTCGAACTCGGCAGCTAAAGTAGTTGAATTGGAACGGTATAGTTTCCTGGTGCCATCCGCATTCTGGTAATCACGTACATCGAGGTCGCTGGGATAGTTGAGCAGGTTCAGCATATATCCGCCTGCGCCTTTAGATGCTTTATTTGTAGTGGAATTAGCATAAGTTATGCTGGTATTTATATTCACCTTCGGGGAAATTTTAGCAGTTCCGCCAAGGCTGATAGTTAGTCTTTCAAAGCCTGTATTCGGAATAACTCCGGATTGGTCAAAATAGCTTCCCGATAATCTATATGTAGTAACATCTCCACCACCTTCTACATCAACCGTATGTTTTTGAGAAAATCCTGTGCGGAAAAAATTATGGATATTGTCATAGAGTTGTGTCCCTGCAGCATATTTAGGTCCGAAGTATGCGTAGGCATTACCGCTTGTGAATGGGTTAACAACTGCATTCAGGTCCTTAATCCCTGCAGTTCCTCTTCCATAGGTTGTCTGTATTTCAGGGAAGCGGTATACTTTTTCCCAGCGGAATGAATTACCGTATTTCACTTTTGCTTTACCAGCCTTTCCTTTCCTGGTAGTTACTACAACCGCACCCGATGCGCCATCAGAGCCATAAAGTGCAGTAGCTTCGGGCCCTTTTAATATGGTAACACTTTCTATGTCTTCAGAATTAAGATCCATTGCCCGGTTACCATAATCCGTATTTCGGTTTCCAAAAGTAGTACCTGCGGTTGCGGCAGTTCCGGCAATTGAACTGTTCGCCAGGTTTTCCCCGTTCATCGTCTGGTTATCATAAGGCACTCCATCAACTACAAAAAGCGGCGAATTACTGTTACCAATGGAAACAGCGCCACGCAATACGATTGTTGTAGAGGCGCCGGGTGTTCCTGATGTGGGTGTAATGTTTGCACCGGCAACACGGCCCGAAAGGGCATTTATCCAGTTATCTCTTTGTGCCTGTGCTATGTCATCTCCTTTTACATCCTGGGCCATGTAAGGAATTTCCCGTTTACTTTTTTTAACACCGTAAGCAGTTACTATCACTTCACCTAATTGTTTTAGGGCCTGCACCAGCCTCACATTTATTTTAAGATCGTTGCCAACGGTTATTTCCTGTTTGGCATAGTCCACGAAGGTAAAAACCAGTACCTGGCCTTTGGAAGCCTGTATGGAGTAATAACCTACCTGGTTGGTTTTTGTAGCTGTTTTTGTTCCTTTTACAGTTACAGTCACATCTCTCAGGGGTACGTTATCATCGTCTCCGATAACAACACCTGTGACCTGTGCACTGGAAAATAGCGGGACTAAAAAGAACAGCAACGCAATGATTCTTAGTTCAAGTTTTCTCATATAGTCTGATTTTGGTTGTTTAAAAATTAAAAAATAGCAACAAATCGCTTGGTTATATCACATTGATCCCCGCTGCCACATAGGGTTGCAGGGAAGGATGATCGTTTGGTAAATCAGTTATCAGTATATCTATCTTTGAAAGACCGGCAACATGAATGGGTTGAAGCGTGTTGATCTTTTCAGCAATCGTAAGGCAAACCACTTTCTGCGATGAAGCGATCATGGATTGTTTCAACTGAACCACATCCCAGTCATTATCTGTAATGCCATGTTCTGTATCAATGGCATTGATGCCTAAAAAACAAAGGTCGGGCTTAAGGGTTTTTATCCTGGCTAGTGCATCGGCGCCCAATGTTATTTTTGAATTCTTTGAAAGTTTATCGCCAATTACCACCACCTCAATATTCGGGTGATGCATATACTCTACAATAGCAGGGATACTTCCGGAAATAAAAGTGGCGGATAGATCGAGAGGCAGGCTCCTGGCCAATTCAATTATGGTAGTTCCCCCACCTGTTAAAACAAACATGCCGTTTTTAATAAGCTTAACAGCCTTTTCAGCAATTATCCTTTTATTATTCTTGGCATATACTTTCTTTGAGGGGTAGGTAATATCATGAAAGGAATGGGAAAGAGCGCCGCCATGAACTTTTATCAGTTTGCCTTTTTCGGAGAGTTCGAGTAGATCCCTGCGGATGGTATCTTCAGATACATCTATTTCGGTGCTCAGTGAATTTGAAAGCACTTTATTATGCAGATTTACCTGGTGTACAATGTACGCCTGCCTTTCTCTTTTAAGCATTAGTTTTTAATTCATTCCCAAAGTAGTGAAAAAAATAGCAAAAAAGCGCATAAAGCCCCAGGAATTATTGCACATTCGGTATAAAAACCTGCAAAACCAGCATTTTTGATTTTGTCGTGGAGACCGCAAAATTTAGATACCCGATTTTCCTTTATTTTTTTTGGCGGACCCTTTTTTAAACAAGCTGTCTTGTAACAACTCATTTTTTGGCTTTAGCATTTCATTTTCTTCTTCATCAACCGTACCAAAATAATTACCGAATATGGAAGCAAGTGTCCGGGCATTATATACAGAGCGGGTGAATTTATTACCAATGGCAATGATCGTGGCCGTATCATCAGGCAACCGGATGAATGTTGCATTGGTGCCATGCCACCTGCCATTATGATAAATAATCTTTTTGCCATTTGGATAAATATACATCCTCCAGCCAAGACCATAATTCCTGATGCCGGATTTTTCGTTACTGTACGGAGCGTATGCCTGTTGCAAAGTTTCGTTGCTGAATAAAATACTGCCTGCTAAGGCACGATCCCAGTTAAGCAAGTCTCTTACTGTTGTATAAATGTTCTTATCTCCGTAAACAGGGTCAAGAAAATCGAGTGGCAGCAGTTTTCCTTTCCAGTCATAGCTGGGGATGGCTTTTGCAGAATCTGCCAGGCTGAAAACAAAGGTATTCTTCATCTGCAGCGGTTTGAAAAAGTTCTCATCAAGATAAGCTGCATATTTTTTACCGGCGATCTTTTCGATCAACAAAGCCAGCAGGGCATAATTGCTGTTGGAATAAGAGAAATGGGTATCTGGTGGTCCTGTATCACGCAGTTCAGATTTACGGTGAATTAAAAATTCCAGTACATCTTCGTTGTTTACAAACCTGTGCTTGTCCCAACCAAGCGCCTCCATAGAATGCACATAATTGGATAAACCACTGCGGTGATTGAGCATGTTGCGGATGGTGACACCAGGATAATCGAATTGCGGAAAATATTTGCTGAACTCATCATCAATCTTCAGCTTACCTTCCTGGGCAAGCTTTAAGATGGCCATTGCCGTAAAGGTTTTAGAAGTAGAGGCAATATGTAATGCTGTATTTGCAGTGATGGAATCTGTGCCGGGTAAATGCCCGGTTCCGTTGTATCGTTCAAAAATGAGATTACCGTTTTTGGCAACCAATATACCGCCATTGAACCCCTTTTGCTTCAGCACGCTGTCGTACCAGAGTTCGCAGGCAGCTTTGATCCTTTCTGTTTCCTGCGGCGAAACAGGGGTTGAACCGGGGATGATGCTGGCTGCTGAGCTGTCAGTTGTGGATTTTTGTTTGCCTGAACCATTATTGCAGGATATTAACAGGCATATTACAGAACAAAGCAGGGAACATACATACAGCCGATTGAAAACAGGCTCCATAAAATATTAAGCTTTAGATAGAATATATTTGTGCAAAATACGCCCTAATCCTCATGACGGAAAATAAAATAACGAGTTATCCCAAAGAGAAAATAAACATTCTTTTTTTAGAGAACATCAGTGATGTGGCTGTAAAGCATTTTAATAAGGCTGGATATACCAATGTGAAAAAAATAAACGGGGCATTGAGTGAAGATGAATTGGCGGCAGCCATTAAGCATGTGCATTTGCTGGGCATCCGCAGCAAAACACAGATCACAAAAAAAATACTGGACGCCGCAGATAAACTACAGGCCATTGGTTGTTTCTGTATTGGCGTAAACCAGGTTGACCTGGAGGCGGCTACAAAAAACGGGGTGGTTGTTTTTAATGCTCCTTACAGCAATACCCGTAGTGTGGCGGAACTGGTGATTGGCGCTTCCATCATGCTGATAAGAAAAATAGTGGATAAGAATAAAGCGGCACACGAGGGCTCCTGGCTTAAAGAAGCCAGCGGCAGTTATGAACTTCGTGGAAAGACATTGGGCATTATCGGCTACGGAAATATAGGCAAGCAGGTGAGTGTAATGGCCGAAAGCCTGGGTATGAAGGTTATTTTTTATGATACGGAGACCAAATTGCCATTAGGCAATGCAGAAGACAGGAAGAGTTTAAAAGAAGTAGTAAGTAAATCCGATATCGTTACACTTCATATTCCAGAACTGGCAAGTACTAAAAACCTGATCAATAAAAACACCCTTAAATATTTTAAGAAGGGAAGCATATTGATAAATTATGCCAGGGGAGAAGTGGTTGACCTGGATGCTTTACGCAAAGCGCTTCTTGCCGGGCACCTTAGCGGTGCAGCGATTGATGTTTTTCCTGTTGAACCCGAAAAGAACGGCGATAAATTTTCGACCCCATTGCAGGGTATGAGTAATGTGTTGCTTACGCCGCACATCGGCGGCAGCACGCAGGAAGCCCAGCACAATATCGGCGATGATGTGAGCGGTAAATTATTTAATTACCTGGAAAAGGGCATCAGCACCGGTTCACACAGCATCCCCGAATTATCATTGCCACCGCAGGAAGGTACACACCGCATCCTGCATATACATAATAATGTACCCGGGGTGCTTTCAGAGATAAACGGCCAGCTTAGCAAGAATAAGATCAATATCCTGGGCCAGTACCTGAAGACCAATGATAGTATTGGCTACGTTGTGCTTGATGTGGATAAGAACATCAGCAAAAATGCACTGGAACTTTTAAAGAAAGTAAAGGCAACAATTAAAGTGAGGATGTTGTATTGATCTTTACTGAAGGTAATTCCACAAATATTTTTGTTCCCATGCCTTTCCCGCTTTCAATGTGCAGCGTGGCTCCCATGATCTTCACCAGGTCTTTAATGATAAGATAACCTAACCCGTTGCCTTTGCGGTTATCAATGTTAGCCGATGAGATGATGAACTGGTCGGCCATGATATTTTTTATCTGTTCGGGTGTCATACCCACGCCTTCATCGCTGACACTTATTCTAACCGTATCGTTCTTTTGTTCAGCATTGACAATGATTGATCCCTTTTCAGAAAAATTGATCGCATTGGTAAGTAAATTGTACACAAGGATCTTAAGCGGTTCAAAGAATTGGTGGATCTGTGATCCTTCATCAACTTTATTTTCGAGTATTAGCCCTTTTTGTTTTGCCAGCGAATGAAGCACACCTAATACCTGGTTCACCAGCTCATGAAGATTGAAGGTTTCTTTAGCCAACCGCCTGTTCTCATTCTGGTACTTTATCCAGTTAAGGATATTGGTGCTCAGTAATTGCAGCTCCTGAGAAGTGTTTGTCATCTCACGAATGGTTTCCACCTGCAGGTCTTCGGGCATCTTGTCTCTTTTTTCGATCAGGTTCTTTCCGGCAACAATCACAAACTTCAGCGGTGTTACAATATCATGACTGATGATGGAGATCAGTCTTGTTTTGATGGTATCATTTTTCTCCAGTATTTCATTTTGTTCTTTCAGTTCCTTTGTTTTCTCTGCAACCTGCTTCTCCAGTTTGCGTTGCCTTATTTTGTACTGCCTGGTCCTTATGTAAAAAATGAGTTGTATAATGCCCAACAGCGCCAGCATGCAAAGGGTATAGAACCACCATTGTTTGTGCCAGGGTGTGCTGATAGAAAAACGGATGATCTTATAGGTATAGTTGCTGATGCCAAAGCCGTTCAGCTTACGGATACGTAAAACATAATTACCCGAACTAAGATTGTTTAACCGTATCACGGCTTCGTTTTCGGTGCTTACCGGTTTCCAGTTGAGTGTATCGTTGAGTTGATAATCGATATAAATGTTTTCTTTGTTGCACCAGGCAGAAAAACCGAGTTGTACTGTCACTTCCTGTGTTGTTGATGGTAGTTTTTTCAGCGAAAGAGAATCGGCATTAACTTTTTCTCCGTTAACTAATACTTCATCAATGAAAATATCACCAACCGGCAACACAGGCCTTGCTTTTTCTGGCTTTACCCAAAGTAAACCATCCATAGTAGGAAAGGAGATGGTGCTGTCTCTCAGCTTTAAGGCACAGGGTGTACATCCCCCATTCAGTTCTGTCATTTCCATGCCGTCCTTCTTACCATAATAATGATAGTAAACAGATGGTCTTTTATTTTCGAATGCATCAATTAATTCTGACAAGCTGGCTTTAAATAATCCCCTGTTGGTGCTTATCCAGCAGTAGTTCTCATCATCCGGAACAAAACAATGCGGATACAATAAATACCTATTCTTATCCAGCGGCATCTGCTGTATCTCCCCATTCCTATAAATATAAAAGCCCGAACCATAGGTGCCGAAAAACACATAGTCTTTATATTTCCAGATACTGCGGGTACAAATATTTTCTTTAGAAAAAATGCTGTCAAGTTTATTATTGCTGATGTCAAACCGTAATAAACCGGCACAGGTTGCAACAGCAAAGACATGGTCACTCAATGCTTTAAAATCAAAAGTAACGATGCCTGAAAGTTCTTTTGGGTATTTGCAGAGATAATGAAGTGTATCTGCATCCAATATACCAATCCCATTCAGATTTGCCAGGTATATCTTACCACCAGATTCTGCAACAATTTCGCTGGATATTATTGTCGGGTAAATTTTTGTTTTGCCCGTTAGTGAGTTGTATTCGTACAGGGCATTATGGCCAAGCTTTGTATCTGCCTGGGAATACCATAGGGAACCGTTACTGGTATAGGAAATATTGAAAGAGAATTTTCCTTTGACAGGGAGTACACTTTCATCTGTACGATTGTCACCGATGATATCGCTTTCATTAGTGAGGATATTTCCATTGGCTAACTCTATCTGTGAATAATAAGAGTTACGGTTCATGGGGTTCATTACACCCCTTTTTTTCGACAACACCCTGTTTTGGCTGATCACTATAAGCCCCCTGGATTCGGTGCCAATGAATAACAGGTTATTCTTTTCACTGTACTGAACAGATTTGATATAAGAATCTGTTGGTATGTTACTGGTTACAAGGTTTGCATTAATGGTTGCACCATCGTAATTAAGCATCCATGCTTTTTCGGCTTCAATAAAAACCGGATAGTCCATTCCCATTTGCCAGAAAAATAAACTGTTTTTTCCTGCTGCTTTCAAAAGGGAAACGCCACTACCGGAAGTTGAAACAGGAGTATAATTTTTTGTTTTTGGATCAAGGATGAATATTTCTTTTTGATTGTTGATGATAAAATATTTATCCTTTACCCGGAAAATGCTGTTGATATTTTTTTCTTCAACAGGTAATGGTATAGGGTCGGGTGATGTGACTGAATAATAATAAAGCGTATTGCCATTTTGGATGAAGCAGGAAGTATCACTGATATAAACTACACGGTTATTGCCCATAGCGAAACGCCCCGGGCGTGGCTGGTCAACCTTGCTTTTAAAAAGATTTTCTGATATGGCCAACAGGTAATACTGCCCTATCTGGAGATTTCTTGTGCTATTCACTATAGCAGTTTTCTTCCAGAGAACAGGTCTGCTCTGATCTATCTGAAAAATATTTCCAGGCTGATCAGAAGTATAGATGTTTCCGGCTTCATTACGCACTAGGAAGAGCATCCGCTCGGATCCAATCTCAGGCATGTTTTGTTTAGTAAAGGATTTAAAATCAACCCCGTTAAAGCGTACAATACCTGCTTCGGTTGAAAGCCACAGGAATTCCGTTTTCTCATCCCATTGAATACCTTTTATACCATTTGAAGGTAAACCGTTGTCGGTAGTATATTGCTGTACGTTTGAGTTAAGTGCAGATTGTGCATTTACTGCACTAGCTATGCTTAGCAAACAGGTAATTAAAAGCAGGAGTTTTTGCATGTGTATTTTGCAATAACAAGTTACTGCATCCGGCTCAATAATTCACATTATAAAGTGTAGCCAGTTCCATCAGTTCCTTGATATTTCCCGCAGTTGTTTTTTCAAAAATGCGGTTCTTGATGGTAGAGATTGTATTCATTTTTAAGTTCAGGGTATCTGCTATATCTTTTGTTCCTACACCTTTAAGTACATAATGAAGTATCTCCAGTTCCCTTGGGGCAAGCGTGGTGAATGGATTGTCGTGGTGTTGGATATTATTTTTCCTTACAGGTTCTTCATTGTGCAGGAATTTCTGCAACACCTGCACCATCTCTTCTTCACCAATAGCTTTTGACATATAATGGTTGATGCCATATTGCTTCAATGCTTCGCCGTAGATCTCGGCAGGCTGCATGGAGAAAACGAGTATGTGCAGATCAGGATATACCCTTCGGATATTCGGAATTACTTCAAGGGTACTCCCGTCTGATAATATGATATCGAGAACAAGATGGGTATACTTGTTCTTCACCAGTTCTTTCATCAGGTCGTTGCAGGTAGCCACTTCATGAATATCGGTATAGCCAAGGGTGAGCTGCATGTGTAGTTTAAGCCCCTTGCGTATCATGCTGTGGTCGTCGGCTATCAGAATTTTCGGCTGCATTTCTTCTTTTGGTACTTATTTATATTATTATTGCTAAGTTCTAAAATTTATTTCAACGGTTTGTAGAATTTATTCTCATCAATACCCTAGCTCCTTAGGGTACAGGCCGCTTTGGCGTCCCGACCCCTCGTTACCTGATCAGGATAAATGACCCCTGCAGCATCTGCATATCGGGCCAGTTAGGTACACGGTATTTCACTATGTATACATAACCTCCGGATGATGATGGTTTTCCGCCGACCCGTCCATCCCAACCCTTGTTTTTATCAGTAGTTTCAAATACTGTCTGGCCATAGCGGTTGAAAATAACTATCTGGAATTGTGTTACCGCATCAGTACCCAGTATCCTGTACACGTCATTCTTTGCATCATCATTGGGTGTAAATGCAGTAGGTGCATACAGGATAGATATCGGTATCACTTTCATGCTGTCGGTTCC
>CAYTQB010000072.1:0-2923 GCA_964439615.1 uncultured Ferruginibacter sp.
ATAAATGATTTTTCTTTTCTGGATGAACTGGCGAATGACAAAAGGGTTGTTCTTTGTTTAAGCAGTACCAAAAAAAATGCGATGCAGAGTGTTCGCCGAATGTTTGTAGAGCTGCAGGTCCGGAATATTAAAAACCCGGTTGTGCTTATGACAGACAGCGCTGGCCAAACGCCTGATGAGCACCTGATACATTTTGCCACAGAAACCGGAGCGTTGTTTTTGGATGGTTTTGGCGACGGTATTTGCCTGGGTTACAGCAGTAAGGCGCAGATGGATACCGTTAAAGTGAGTGGGCGTACTTATTTGGAAGTGAAGGATATTTACCAGTTTACAAACAATACAGCCTTCTCCATTTTGCAGGCAACCCGAACAAGGATCTCCAAAACAGAATATATCAGTTGCCCAAGCTGCGGAAGAACATTATTTGATTTGCAAGAAACCACAGCAAAGATCCGTGCTGTTACCAATCATTTAAAAGGAGTGAAGATTGCCATCATGGGCTGCATAGTAAATGGCCCCGGCGAGATGGCCGATGCTGATTTTGGCTATGTGGGCAGCGGGCCCGGAAAGATCACTTTATACAAAGGCAAGGAAGTTGTTAAAAGAAATGTACCCAGCGAAGTGGCCGTAGATGAACTCATCAACCTGCTTAAAGAAAATGACGCCTGGGTGGAAAATAAAATAGCTGCCATTTAAACAGCAGCTATTTCAAATTTATTCCTTCGCTCTTATTGCATTCCCAATTGATTCATCAGGTAGGTCATCTGCATCGTCCTGTTGTCGATGATCTGCTGTGTTTGCTGCCCGGTACCGTGGCCACTGTTATAATCTATCCAAAGCATCACTGGGTTTTTCTGTCCAGCATTGTTTTGAAGTGCAGCAACAAATTTCTTTGCATGCAGGGGATCAACCCGGCTGTCGTATGCACCGGCAGTCACCAGCATATTGGGCACGCTTACACCAGGCTTAATATTCTGGTAGGGAGAATATTTAAGCAGCCATGAAAAATCTGCCTTGTTATCAGAAGTTCCATATTCTGGTATCCAGTAACGGGCAATTAAAAACTTCTGATACCTGATCATATCTAACAAAGGCACTGCACATAGAACGGCTTTGAAAAGGTCAGGTCGTTGTGTAACCATGGCTCCCATCAGTAATCCGCCGTTGCTTCCACCACTGGTGACCAACTTGTTCTTGTTTGTATACTTTTCTTTGATGGCCCATTCCGCTGCCGCAATAAAATCATCAAAACAATTCTGTTTGTTTTGTAACATGCCGTCCTCATGCCACTTTTCTCCGTACTCATCACCACCCCTGATGCCCGGCTCCAGCAACACACCTCCCCGGTTGATGAATGAGGCCCATGTTCCAACAAAGTTGATGCTGATGCCGGAATTGAAACCGCCATAACCTGTAAGTATGGTGGGGTTATTTCCATCCGGTTTCAGGTCCTTCCTGTGGATCACTTTAACAGGTATACGGGTGCCGTCTTTGGATGTATAGAATTTAATACTGCCTGTGATATTCTTTGTATCTATAGGCAGTTCACGATAGTAGAATAATTTCCATTCGAGATCTTTGGCGCTGGCAACAAAGGTCTTTGCAGGTGTAACAAAAGAGATGATGGTGAGGTAAACCAGGTCTTCTTCCCTATCATAGCTAAAGCCGCTTATATTACCTGGCTCGGGCATGGGTACGTCTTTTATATACTTGCCATTGAAATCAAATATCCTCAAGCGGCTGATGATATCTTTTTTATCCTGTACAATGATATTGTGCTTAGTAACACTGTAATCTTCCATCACTGTATTGCTTTCAGGGATCAGTACTTTCCAGTTCTTACTATCGGGATTTTTTGTATCGCCCGTCAGCAATTTATAATTAGGTGCGTTATCATTGGTTAAAATGTACATCTTATCTCCAATCACCTCGGGATAAGCCCTGTATTTTGTGCTGCTGTAAATGACTGTACCTGTATCCATTGATCCCGTCTTTTTGATGCGAAGCGTATTGCTGTAGAAATCGCTTTCACCAAAGAAGGTTACGTCACCATAACGATTGTCATAAATATAAAAACTGTTTTTGGCATCCTTGGGTGAACCGAGGAAAACATCATTCTTCCTGTCATCGCCCAGTTTATGCAGATAGGTTGGCAGCGGTTGCTGTTTATCTATCAGCTCCTTGTTGCGCAAAGTAATATACCCGTGCTGCTGATCCTTGGTCCAGTTGAATCCCCAAACACCTTCCATCGGCGGATAAAGTTCTTTGCCGGTTTTGGTATCAATAAAATAAACCGTTGTTATCTCGGCCCCGCTTTTTTGAATATTAAAAGCGCCGATATCTCCATCATAAGAATAACTAACACCCGACATCGCCGTCTTTCCCGAAGTATCATAAGCAACAGGGTCAAATATCAATTTTGCTTCCCCGTCATCTAAAATGGTATATACTTTATTCTGTTTATCACCCTTTCTTTTAATGGTTTGAAATTTATGCTTACCCACTGTAGAAACGGGTCCTTCATAATCCATGTCGATGACCGCAGCCAGTTCTTCACGCAAATCTTTGATCGGTTTTTGTGTTTCGCTCATATACTTAAGTGTGTAGTCATGCTGGGCCTTTGTCCAGGTTTTCACTTCTTCATTGTCCTTATCCTCAAGCCAGCGGTATTTGTCAGTGAGGAGCTTGCCATGCAGTGTATCGGTAACCGGTCTTGCGGCTGTAGAGGGCGGGTTAAATTTTGTCTGACCAATACCCGCCAGCGAAATACAGGCAACGGTTAAAGAAACGAGTAATTTTTTCATATCAGTTATCTTTGTTGATGGGAGCCTAAGGTAGAGAATTAATTTAACTATCCCAACCCCCGGCAAAATACTATGCAAACAGATTTTCTCGTGATCGGCAGCGGCATTGCCGGACTTAC
>CAYTQB010000072.1:3023-12092 GCA_964439615.1 uncultured Ferruginibacter sp.
GAGATCATCAAATGGGGAGCAAGGTTTGACAAAGAAAGTGATGGCGATTTTAAATTGGGTAAGGAAGGGGGTCACAGTGAATTCCGAATCCTGCATCATAAGGATGTTACCGGTAAAGAAATGGAGAGGGCATTACTAACTGCTATTGCTAAGCAAAAGAACATACAACTCATTAGCCATTGCTTTGTGGTGGATATTATCACACAGCATCACCTCGGTTATCTTGTTACTAAATCAACTCCTGATATAGAATGTTACGGTGTATATGTACTCAACCTTGGAACAAACAAGATAGAAAAGATACTTTCCAGGATAACCATGCTTGCATCGGGAGGTAATGGACAGGTCTATCGCTCTACCACCAACCCCGCTATTGCAACAGGTGACGGGGTAGCCATGGTTTACCGGGCCAAAGGAAGAATTGAGAATATGGAATTCATCCAGTTTCACCCAACTTCATTATATGAACCGGGAATAAGGGGACAGAATTTTTTAATTACAGAAGCAGTGAGAGGAGATGGTGGAATTTTACGAAACCACTCAGGAGATGCGTTCATGGAGCGATATGACAAAAGGAAAGATCTTGCACCACGTGATATTGTAGCAAGGGCAATAGATAATGAAATGAAAGTGGCAGGTACTGAAAATGTATTTTTAGACTGCAGGCATTTCAACAAAGAAAAATTCATTGAACACTTCCCAAACATCTATGAAAAATGCCTGAGTATAGGAATTGATATCACAAAGAACATGATACCAGTTTCGCCGGCTGCACATTACAGTTGTGGTGGTATTAAGACCGATGAACATGGACGAACATCTATAAACAATTTGTATGCAGCGGGTGAATGTGCAAGTACGGGTTTGCATGGGGCCAATCGCCTTGCAAGCAACAGTTTACTTGAAGCCATGGTGTTTGCTCACAGGGCATACCAGCACGCCGTTAAAATAATGAAATCCGAAAAGCCCCCCTTAGGAGGTTTGGGGGTTCCGGATTGGAAATCTGAGGGTACCAATGTTCCCAAAGAGATGATCCTTATTACGCAGAGTGTAAAAGAATTAAAATTGCTGATGAGCGATTATGTAGGCATAGTCCGGAACAATGAAAGGTTGCGCCGGGCAATGAAGCGGCTTGACCTTTTATTTGAAGAAACAGAAGCGCTGTACCAGAAAACAATTGTATCACCACAGCTTTGCGAATTGAGGAATATGATAACCGTAGCCTATTTAATTGTAAAAAGTGCTGAATTCAGGGAGGAGAGCAGGGGGCTTCATTTCAATACCGATTACCCTGCCAAGTCGGACAGGATTCAGAACATTGTATTATAACTACAAACCAGTTTGATGTATTATCTCATTCACGGATTTCTTTATCTTCTTTCTCTGCTGCCATTCCCGGTTATTTACCTGATCAGTGATGCTGTTTATTTTTTCATGTACCATGTATTTGGTTACCGCAGGCCAGTAGTGATGGCTAACCTTAAGATTGCATTCCCGGATAAGACGGAAGAAGAACTTACAAAGATCTCCAGACAATTTTATCATAACCTTACCGATACTTTTGTTGAGATCATTAAACTGATCTCTATGGGCGATAAAACTTTTAACAAAAGATGCATGGGAGATTTTTCACTCATCGAAAGCCTGGGAAAAGAAGGCAAAAATATACAGTTACATACGGGCCACCAGTTCAACTGGGAGTTTGGAAGTTTGTTAATGTCGAAAAAAATTACAACCATACCAACTTATGCAATCTATATGCCTATTGGTAATAAAGCCATGGAAAGGTTGTTTTTAAAGATCAGGCAAAAATTCGGGACCATATTCATTAAGGCAACGGAATTCAGGGAAAAAAGAGAAGAGATCTTTAAAAAGAGATTTGTATTTTTTTTAGCTGCTGATCAGAACCCCGGAGATCCTTCAGTTGCATACTGGCAAAATTATTTCAACAAGCCTGCTCCTTTTATTACAGGTCCCGAAGTGGGTGGTATTAAAAATAATACCGCCATCGTTTTTGTGCGGTCAAGGATAATTAAAAGGGGACATTATGTGCTGGAATGTACCCTTTGTACCGAAAATGCAGCTTCAACATCTCCCGGAGAAATTACAAGCGCTTTCAGAGATTTCCTGGAAAAAATAATCAGGGAAGAGCCGCACAATTATTTATGGACACACCGCCGCTGGAAATGGGATTATAAAGATGAGTATAACGCAAATTGGATCGGACATGAGAGAGCGTAAACCCTGAATCAAATATACACGCTGAAATGATGAGTCTGTGTGTACTGCTTAGCCTCATGTAATTTGTATATTTCTTACTGCACTGTATCTTTGCCTATAAAAAAAATTACAACCTGGCAGAATGTATTATTTAGTTTATGCACTGGCTTTTCTGCTTTCATTACTACCATTGCGGGCCCTTTATATACTAAGCGATACCATTTCGTTTTTCCTTTTCAGGGTCTTTGGTTACAGGCGTAAAGTGATTGAGAGTAACCTGCTCATTGCATTTCCGGAAAGGACCGTAAAGGAAAGGAAAGCGATCGCAAAAAAATTCCACCGCAATTTCACCGATTCATTCATTGAAACTTTAAAGAGTTTTTCAGCACCAAAAAATTTTTATAACAGGCATTGCAATACTGACTTTTCAGTATTTGATGCGTTGGCTGCAGAGAACAAAAGCTGCCAGTTTCATGCCTGTCACCAGTTTAACTGGGAATGGATAAGCCTGTATTGGTCAATACATTTTAAGCAACCGCTGGCCGTTGTATATATGCCCATTAGCAGCAAATCACTCGACAAACTTTTTTATAAACTCCGTACAAAGTTCGGGGCGATCTATTTACCCGCTACCAGCAGGAGTGCATTACTTTCCCTGAGAAAAAAAACACACTGCCTCGTATTGATTGCAGACCAGAAGCCTGCAGGCGCCGGTTCCAGTTACTGGCTAAATTTTTTTGGAAAGCCCACACCCTTTATTACAGGCCCGGAAAAAAATGCGATACTGAAAAAATGTTCCGTTGTGTTTGGACGGGCATTCAAAACAGGACGGGGTAAATACAAGAGTGAACTTACCCTTGCCTGTAAGGATGCTTCATTATTAAAACCCGGCGAACTTACAGTGATGTATCGTGATTTTATTGAAGAATCAATACGAATGCAACCCGATATGTACCTGTGGAGCCACAATCGTTTCAAGTTTGATTGGGAAGAAGGTTACAGGCATTTATGGATCGACACAAAACCAAAATAAATATCGCTGCTCTTTCAAATCTAAATCAGTTCAGTACACTGGTTTCTTTTTCTATCTTGATGTTTTCCTGTTGTTTGATTTTCCTCCATCCACCTAAAACGTTCCTGAGGTTGTGTACCCCCTGGCGTTTTAATAAAGAAGATGCAATCACACTCCTGTACCCACCCTCGCAGTGAACATATAAATTCTGGTTCTCTTCAAAATGAGCAAGGTTAGCCAAGTCATTCATTTCATTCAGGGGTAGAAGTTGTGCATCTTTTACATGCCCGTCTGCATATTCTGTTTCCCTTCTCACATCAACCACCAAGAGGTTGGGATCATGTGATATATCCAATGCCAGTTCATCAGGCTCTACATCTATGATCATATCAATGGGTTCACCGGATTTCGCCCAGGCATCAAATCCGCCGTTAAGGTATCCTTGTATCTTATCAAACCCAACCCGGGATAAACGTATGATGGTCTCTTCTTCTTTGCCCGGTTCTGTTACAATGATCATAGGTTTATCAAAAGGCAATAAACTTCCGGCCCATTCTGCAAAGCGTCCCTCCAGTCCTATAGAAATGCTTCCTGGTACAAACCCTTTGGTGAATACTGTGGCATGCCTGGTGTCCAGAACCAATGCATCCTGACCCTGGAATTTTTTAAAGGCATCAATTGATAAAGGGGTCAGGCCTTTTTGTTTCACTGTTTCCAGCCCTTCGTAGCCATGCATATTTATTTGTGCATTGATGGCAAAATATTTTGGCGCAACCGCTAAACCATCGGTAACAGCTTTAATAAACTCTTCTTTACTTTGCGGTTGCAGTGCATAATTAGTTTTCTTTTGTTCACCAATTGTGCTGTAGGTTTCAGGGCCCATGTTCTTTCCACAGCTACTACCGGCTCCATGGGCAGGATAAACCAATATGTCATCTGGCAAAGTCAGGATCTTGTTTTGAATAGTATCATACATAATACCAGCCAGTTCTACACTGCTCAAATTGCCACTGCTCAGATCCGGACGGCCTACATCCCCCACAAATAAAGTATCCCCCGTAAAAACAGCATAAGGTTTTTCATTTTCATCCCTGAGTAAATAACAAGAACTCTCCAATGTATGCCCAGGTGTGTGTAATACCTGGATGCTGACCTTACCCAATTTAAAAACCTCGCTGTCTTTGCTATTATAAACTTTATAACCTGCTTTAGCGTCGGGGCCATAAATAATGGGCGCACCTGTTTGTTTGCTAAGATCAATGTGGCCGCTTACAAAATCAGCATGAAAATGAGTTTCGAAAATATATTTAATACCCGCATTCCTTTCTTTTGCAAGCTGGATGTATTCATCCGTATCTCTCAGGGGATCAATAATTGCAACTTCTCCTTCACTTTCTATGTAATAGGCTGCTTCACTCAGGCAACCGGTATATAATTGTTTAATGAGCATGGTACTGAAATTTAATAGTGCAAGTTAAAAATAAAAAAGCGTTCCGCAATTGACGGAACGCTTCAAAATTATCTATTTAAGGAAATTTAACCAACCAGATCTTTTACAAACTGGCTTATTTCATCTATTCGTTTGTAATTGATGGTATAGAAAATAAATTTTCCGTCACGCTCTGTATTTACGATCCCTGCTTTGCGTAAAATGGCCAGGTGTTGCGATGCTACAGATTGCTCAAGCCGCAGGCGAACATAAATTTCTGTAACAGTGATCTTTTTTTCTTCTTCAATTAATTTAAGTAATTGCTGACGAAGCTTGTGGTTTAAAGCACGGAGTACCATTGCCGCTTTTTTAAGTGCATTGTAATCCACATTAATTGGGGGATTTGTTGAAGCTTTAGCAGGGGTTAATGCGTCCTGCTCAAGTGATTGAGACACAACAGTCATAAGGATTAAAATTTAAATATGCTTGAACAATAATGAACATAACAAATATACTAATAATTGTTTATGCAACTGATATATATTTACATAGGAATAACGTTTTTTTAAGCATTATTATTTTATGCTTTGATAACTGGTTGAAATTCTTTCAGATAGAGAGGCTCACTGTAAGCTAGTTCGGTGAAATGTCTATGAAAACAGAGTTTATAGGAGTATTTGCTCATTGCATCGGGCTGTATACGTACATCGGCAAATTGGGCATTTGCGGTTTTGCAGACTTGTTTCCATTTTGCGGAACCAGTACCAAAAAAGAGAATTTTGTTTTCCAAAAGGGCGCTGGCAAAGGAAGATTCATCGAGGATTAAAGGGGATGGAGAAAGGTATATGGAGAGGTCTTTTGCATAAATGGCAGTAAATACTTCCATGCGCCGGGCATCAATCATTGGACAAAATAAAGCAGTGTCATTGTTGCCGGGAAAAAAATGAATTGCTGAGAGGGCCAAGACTTCCAAGGTGCTCATGGTGATCAATGGCTTTTTTAAAGCATAACACAAACCCTTGGCGCTTGCCATGCCAACCCGTAAACCTGTATATGAACCGGGTCCTGCAGTTACAGCTACCGCATCAATACCGGATAATTTTATGTCAGAGGTTTTTGTTAACTGTAAAATTCCCGACTGTAAAAATGAAGCATGGTCTTTTTGCGATTCGTTCCAAAGGCAATGAAGTATTATGCCATCATCAGCGAAACTAACATGCGCTTTTTCAGATGCTGTATCAATATTTAAAATAAGGCTCATTAATTATTTTCATTCACTTCTTTGAGCAGCAGTTCTGCCGGCTGATAACGTGTATCTGTTAAACTCAGTTTTTGCAGTAATTCCAGGATATTGCTTTTCCCGATAAGCGCTGCCCATTCAAAGGGCCCATACGGATAATTGGTTCCCAGTTTCATAGCAGTATCAATTTCTTTTTTACTGCTTACTTTGTCATTTACTGCAAAATAGGCTTCGTTAATGATCATAGCAATTATTCTTGCTGCAATAAATCCGGGTTCATCGGCCACAACATTGATTTTAATACCCATTTTCTCAAAAACTGATTCAATATTTTCATTCATCTCGCCGGCGATTTCCCAGGTAGGTCTGCGTAAAAAACCTGGCCAGCTATTTATGCGTAAAATATTACCGGGGGCTTTTAGATCAACCAGGTTTTGTGTCACAGAATTGATAAAGACCGGTTTGGCAAGAGAAGCAAATCCTGGTAATATAGATTGACTATTTAAACTAAAGAAAGCGTCGGAATCGCTGTTTGTCATAAAATCTTTACAATCGCTTACCCTTTGCCATCCTGTTTCAGGCCTGGTATTTGTAAGTTCAATCCATTGTTCATCCGTAGCCGCCACCACAATTTTCATAATTAACTTTTTGCAAAAATAGGTGGTTGAGAAAAGATATATTTGCAATTCTTTAAATAAAACATAATTATGAAAAAAATAATCAACACAACAAATGCACCGGCACCGATAGGTCCGTATAACCAGGCAGTATTAAGTGACAATATGCTGTTCGTTTCGGGGCAAATAGCATTAATACCGGGTACTTCCGACCTGGCCAATGCTGATATAGCTACCGAAGCTCACCAGGTGATGAAAAATCTCAAGGCCATACTTGCAGAAGCAACCATGGATTTTAGTAATGTGGTAAAAACGACAATATTTTTAAGCGATATGAGTTTATTTGGTGAGGTAAATGAAATTTACGGCAGCTATTTTATGTCAGATTATCCTGCCAGGGAAACGGTTGCTGTAAAAGGGTTGCCTAAAAATGTTAATGTAGAAATCAGTATGATCGCCTCAAAATGAACACCGAGAAATTAGTAATTATTACTGCAAAGGTTCATACCGTATTGAATGAGAATTTGCAGAAAAAAGGATTTACAGTACTGTATCTCCCCAGGGTTACTTACGATGAATTGCTGCAGCTTATAGACCAGGCTGAAGGGATCATTGTGACGACAAGGATAAAGATTGATAAAGAGCTTTTGGATAAAGCGGAAAGATTAAAATGGATTGGCAGAATGGGTAGCGGAATGGAACTGATAGACGTGGCTTATGCCGAAGGGAAAGGAATAAAATGTATAAGCAGCCCCGAAGGTAACCGGAATTCAGTTGCGGAACATGCTCTGGGAATGTTGCTGAACCTGTCGCATAAGATCAGCAGCAGTTTTGAAGAAATTAAAGATGGAAAATGGATCCGTGAAGAAAACCGGGGCACAGAATTAAGCGGTAAAACAATTGGCATCATTGGATATGGAAATACCGGAACTGCTTTTGCAAAACTACTTGCATCTTTTAATGTAACTATACTGGCGTATGATAAATACAAATATGATTTTGGCCAGGGGTATATAAAAGAAGCCAACCTGGAGCAAATTTGTCGCTATGCCAATGTGATCAGTCTTCATGTGCCGTTTACCAGTGAGACAAAATACATGGCAGATGAAGCTTTTTTTAATGCTTTACAACAAAGACCTTTTATCCTTAATACATCCAGGGGTGGTATCGTAAAAACCCCTGCATTGATCAGCGCACTGAAACAAAACATTATTGCAGGGGCGGCCCTAGATGTACTGGAAAATGAGAAATTAGACAGCTTTTCAGCAAAAGAAAAAGAAGAAATGAATTTCCTTACCAGGCACACTAATGTGTTACTTACACCACATATTGCAGGCTATTCTACAGAGGCTTTTTACAAAATGGGTACAGTGCTTATAGAAAAGCTCGAAATATAAAAATTTTACTACTTTTGTAATACATGCAACGCCTTAGGCAACCTGGGGCGTTGTATTTTTTTTGTTTGCTTAAATTGAATTTTATGAGCACAACTACTAATTATGTGACGAAAGAGACATTTGAAAAAATGAAGGTGGAGCTACAGCATATGAAAGGAGTAGAACGTCCCGCAGCCAGTCATGCTATTGCAGAAGCAAGGGAAAAAGGCGATCTGAAAGAAAATGCTGAATATGATGCTGCCAAGGAAGCGCAGGGTATACTGGAAGCCAAAATAAAACATCTTGAGGGAATTATTGCTAATGCCAGGATACTGGACGAAAGTAATATTGATACAAGTAAGGTCTCTATATTAACCAAAGTAACTCTCATCAACCTGAATACAAAGAAGAATGTGACGTACAAGATCGTATCAGAGAAAGAGGCCGACCTGAAACAGGGTAAAATATCTGTTACTTCACCCATCGGTCATAGCCTTTTGGGAAAAACAGTTGGAGAAGAAGTGAATGTTCAGGTTCCGGCGGGGGTACTTAAGTTCAAAATTGAAAAAATCGAATTGTAACAAATACAAAGAACATATTTCAGTCCAGTCTCAGGCTGGACTTTTTTGTGTCCTATCTTTGCCAAAACTTTTTTATGACCATCTTTTCAAAGATCATTGCCGGAGATATTCCTTCCTTTAAAATAGCTGAGAGCAAAAAATTCATTGCTTTCCTGGATATTGAACCACTTGTGAAAGGCCATGTACTGGTGGTGCCCAAAACAGAAGTGGACAAGATATTTGATGTACCTGATGATTACCTGGCAGAGATGCTGGTATTTGCAAAACCTGTTGCCCATGCCATTGAAAAAGCTTTTAACTGTAAACGGTGTGGCATTAGTGTAGTGGGGCTGGAGGTACCGCATGCACACATGCACCTTGTGCCGATTAATTCATCAAACGACCTGAATTTTACCAGACCGAAACTCAAAACTTCTATGGAAGAATTAAAAGCGGTGCAGGAGAAACTGCTTGCACAATTGAAATAAGCTATTTTACCTGCAGCCGGAATCCCACACCGTGAATAGTTTCCAGTACAATATTGGGGTCGGCTTTAAAATGTTTGCGCAACTTGGTGATGAATACATCCATGCTTCTGCCAAGGAAATAATCATC
>CAYTQB010000072.1:12192-14274 GCA_964439615.1 uncultured Ferruginibacter sp.
CCTTTTGACATAAAACAACTGTTTTAATTACGAGGTATCCTGATTGTGAATGTACTTCCTTTCCCCAGCTCACTTTCAACCCTGATCTCCCCATTATGTGTATCAATAACCTTTTTTACAAAATTGAGGCCAAGCCCGAAACCCTTGTGCGTATGCAGTTCGCCATCAGTGATCCGGTAAAAGCGGTCAAATATTTTCCTCTGGTGTTCTTTTGCAATTCCAATGCCATTATCCTTTACCGAAATGCAAATATCATTTCCCTCCACGGTGGTTGTTATATAAATTTCGGGAGAGGCTGAATATTTGATGGCATTTTCAATCAGGTTAATAACGCTTAATCTCAGGTAAGCTTTATCTGCTTTAATAATCGCATCTGGTAAAGCAAAGGTTGTTTTAAGATTTGTATTTTTTTGTTCTATCAGCGGTTGAAGGTCATTAATGGCTTCCTGTATCAAAATATTGGTATCAAAATTCTCCTTTTCCAGCGGCAGGCTGCTGCGGTCGGTGTAAGCAATTTCCAAAAGCCTTTGGACCTGTGCCTGCAGGTGAGATGTTTGTTCATTTATGATACCGGCGTAGTTCTTCAACCTGTCAGGCTTTTCAGTGATATTATTTTGCTGCAGTACTTCGGCAGCAATTTTGATTACCGCCAGCGGGGTTTTAAATTCATGTGTAAAATTATTTACAAAATCTCTCTGCGTTTCATTGAAGAATTTTTGGCGATACAGGTAAAAAATGCTGGCGCCAAAACCGATCAACACGAGGAGCAACAAGCCGCTGGAAGCTATCCAAAACATCATTTGCTTGAGGATATATTGTCCACGGTGAGGGAAAAACAAAAGAATATAAGAATAATCTTTTTTAACTACTGGAAGGCTGGTTTGTTTGTCGGAAGGGTGATATGCATCCGGCAGATCGATATACTGTTCTTCAATATACTTGTTTTGTTCAGTGCTGTAAATGCCGGCCTTACAATCTGTGTACACATCAAAATCTGTAAACTCGGCTTTAAGGTTCAGCCAAAGACTGTCGAGGTTGGGCGTGCAGTCTATCTTGAAAATATAGGTATCGGGGTTTGGGTTGTCTATCTTTTTCTGCACATTATCTGATGCATCATTCACCAGTTCCATATCTGTATAAAGTCCACGTATACTTTTTGAAACGTTGATATTAAACTGCTTTTCCTCATACATGTAAACTTTCTGCAACCAGATGAGTTGGATGGCAATAATTATGGTGATCAGTACTGTACTGGTCAATATTACCAACCTCAATGTTTTTGAACGGATCACCATATACTATCTCATCTTGAAAAGAATCATGAAATTAACAAGAGCGTTGCTAAATTTTGTTAACCGCAGGTTAAGTAAAATGATGCAGCGCTCATATAGGTTATTTTTTAACCTTGCCCGGGTTTTTTGCAATAAAATCTTTCCACCCATTTACTTTAGCTGCCTTTCCGGGTAAAACTGTGTTCTGCTGAAAATGATGACATACGGCTACGGCCAATGCATCTGTGGCATCATAATGTTTAGGATTATCTTTAAAGAGCAGTATCTGTTGCAGCATTTTCATTACCTGCTCTTTGGCTGCATTGCCATTACCGGTTATGGATTGTTTCACTTTTTTGGGCGAATATTCTGTTACTTCCAACCCGTGCCGCATGGCCGCTGCTATAGCAACGCCCTGCGCCCTGCCAAGTTTGAGCATACTTTGTACATTTTTACCGAAGAATGGCGCTTCAATGGCGAAAGTATCAGGCTGGTATTTGGTAATGAGGCCGCTGACAGTATTAAAAATAAGTTGCAGTTTTTTGTAACTGTCTTTTACTTTACCAGGCTGCAGTACCCCCATTTCCAACAGCGAAATTTTATTCCCCTGCACTTTCACCAATCCATAACCCATAATAATAGTGCCCGGATCAATACCTAAGATTATACTTGTTTTGTTTTGCAATACGTTATCTTTTTCTAAGTATACTGCCCGGCCGGCAAAGCCATGTAGTACTTAATAATAATTGAAGTAACATTGTGTATTGAACAAAAGTATCAAAATATTCCTCAAATGGTTTGTTGGCCCGCT
>CAYTQB010000073.1:0-14214 GCA_964439615.1 uncultured Ferruginibacter sp.
GGGTTCCATTCCGCTTCACTTCGTCATTCATTCACTTCAGTAGCGTTCAGTCCACCCGCTGCCCATAATTTGCTCGCCTTGCGTACCCATTTCGGCTGCGTTCACCTTGCGACTGCTAATTGCTCATGTCGTACCTCCATTTTGCAAAGCATCGCTAAGGTTCTCTTGCTTAGTTCATCCCGTGCCGTATGCTTCGCTTAATCTACGGCACGGGATTCCTAAGTAGGCAGCATCGTTGCCAGCCCCTTAGCCGGGCTTCTTTACATTGGCTCGAAAAGGGGCTGTCACTTTACTGCTGCCCCCTCATGGGTGCTCGCAGGCACGTCCGGTCGTTCCTTCCTCCCGTGCCTTATGGCGGCTCGCCACCCACGCTACAGTGTGGACAGGTGTGCCACACGGCTTTGCTTCTTTTTGGCCGCAGGCGCTATTACCTTTTTTGCAGTCGCACAGGGTATCATTTCCAATATATTATCTGTTTGAATAAGGTCCTGAAAAGAAAATCAAAAAAGTTCAGCAAGTTAGTCGGCTGGCACAATTCCATGCTTTAAAAAAACAAGGAACTACGGCATAAACACAGCCCCATCGCACAAAGCCATCATTTATTCCGTTCCTCCTTGTTTTTTTAGCCACGCCGCCTGATGTGATTGCTTTCTTTTTTTCTCTTTTTTCTTTTAAAATAAATTTTATTACAATGAAAAATGCAAATCACTTCTTCGGTTCTCACAATGGTTCAGAAAATTTCTATTGCCATAAACCTTCGCTGATACTTTACACTGATGGTGTGAAAGAATTGGCTGAGGGATGCAGTGCATACTGGCTGATTGATTTAATCATTAGCCATCAATGTCATAAAGAAATAAACCTTGAACGCTTCCAGGTATGGGATTTAAAACGGGTTAAGCAGAATGAGTTTTCTATTCTTGCCACCGATGGAAACCACAACAAAGTGACAAGTCAGGAAATTCCTTTCAGTGATTTCCCTTATGACCTTGCAACACTTTGGCTGGTGGATGGTTGCCTGATGCTGCCGAGTGAATACTAAAACAAAATAGCGGTCAGCAACGGCCGCTTTTCTTATCATACTGTACGACCTGATTTAATGATGCTTTCATGTGCAAAGTATATTTTTTATAAGCAAGATAGCTACGGCAGCCCGACACACAGACCCAACAAAAAAAACCAAAAGCTTACGGCATAAACACAGACCCGACGCACAAAGCCATCTTTTATTCCGTTTCCTTTTGGTTTTTTTATCTGCCTTCGCTGGTGAGAAGCTTATAAAAATTATACATTATGCACAAGCAGCTTCGTATCATCACCAGTCGGCATCGTATCTCAGTATGCCCATTCAGCAGTTCCTTATTTGATCCTGTTCCTCCTTTGCCTTCTTGGGTTTTCAGCAGGCATCTCGGCAGGCATCCCGTTTATTATCGCTATCGTGGCACCCGGGTTTTTTCATTGGGTGCTTCCGGCTGGTTCATTCATTGTTCGCCATCTGGCCGTCGTTGGTTATCAGCTTTGCCCTTTTAGGGCATTGCTTTAAATCAAATAGCCCAACCTTTCGGCTGGGCTATTACTGAACTGAACAATGAACTTTTTTTAGCGATTTCTTTTAGGAAAACAATGCTAAGAAGAAATCAATTAATCCGTTTAACATGGTATCAAAATTTAGGGTTTAAAAATTTTTTAGTTGCCGTCAACTTTTATCAACGCTAATGGATTGTACGAACCATTTTTCAATGAATACATTTGGCCGTTTACTTCCTGGTAGAACTCAACACCTAAAGCGAGAAACAACGGATGGGTACTGTTTGCTGTTACAGCATTCGCAAGACTCAAAGCTGCGGTTGCTGTAGCATCCCAGGGCAGGATTGCACTTGCCTGGGATGCCATTACAAAGGTTTCATTCTCAAAATCAATTTCCGTACCGGCAGAAACAACTTTGAAATGTGTTGTACCGCCCGGTGCAGCAATCATATTGATTGGTACAAATGATGGAATAGTTGCTGTAAGCGTACCGGCAACCCTATCAATGGTTCCTGTGAAAGGTGCATACAAAGTGGTTCCGAGTTTACCATTTCTGTTAAATTCAAAACCTTCCAGTAATTCAGCTTCACCGTCAATCACATTCCGTAAACCACGGTTATTGGTAATGTCTTCCTGGATGACTTTAACCATTTCAGCTGTAAGACGGCTAACCATCCGGCTATCAGACGCATTCTGCAACATGGAACGGATTGAATTACGCAAAAGCTTTCCCGCTTTTCCGGCCCTGCCAAATTCCTCACCGTTTTCACGGGTTCTTTGGAAATTCGGATCGTTAGCAATCTTTTCAGCAGACACACCGCCTTTTTCTCTTGCTAAATATCCGTCCTGTGATTTGTAAAAAGTGATGCCACCGATTGTGCCATCTAATTTGATAATACCTTTTTGCTTTGCCATCGTAATAAATTTATTGGGTTAAAAATTTAATTCTAATTTGACTGTTTGACCAGCTTTGAAACCAAAATTAAAACCACTAAAACCCGTTTACAAATATGGCAAGTCATTCGTTCCGTTTATGCCACATTATTCCAACAAACACACATTAACCGCCTTCAAAAATTGTTTATCTTTGTTGTATATCATACATATCATAGGCATAGCCGAAGTATGGATAGTGTATGAAAAAGTTATTTGAGTAATGAATAGACTGTGTATTTATCCGAAGGACATTCAGATCATCACAGGAAGAAGCGATCGTTATGGCAGAAATCTTATCAAGAAGATTAAAGAGCATTTTAAGAAGCAACAACACCAGGTTGTTACTGTTGAAGAGTTCTGCCAGTACATGGGATTACAACAGGATACTGTTGCCCGGCAGTTACGATAATCCGTAATGCTTAATTCGCAGACCCTATGATGCAGCCTTGTACACTCTCTCCTAAATAATATTTCTTCTTTTGTTTGTGCAGCGATTGCACTTGATTTAGCTAATCTTGTTGGCTATTTGTTGCCCAATCGGCTGAAAGCCTTGATACATCAATAACTTGTATCTTCTGTATCGGAAAGTAGATTTTCTTGCCTTTGTTTGTAAAGTGTTCTCTTTTTATAACTGTCTAAATATAATGTTTATTATTCGGTTCTTAAGCCTCCTCAAAATTAGGAAGGCTTCAATGTATAAATAAAGAACGAGATAGATTTTTTTCTAATGATGGATTAAAGTTTTCAGTCAAACAACCTGGCAAAGTGATTCTCCAGGTGATTTCTCATACCGTTCCTGAATTTCTCAGGGTCTCCGTTTTCCAAAATATCTACCAGCTCCTTATGCGAAACGAACATTTTTAACAGAGGTTGTTTCTTTAATAATCCACTATTGTGTACATAATCGAAAACGGGCAATAGCATTTTTTGGAATTTTTTCATGGTTTCATTGCCTGTTATTTCATACAACTTGCCATGAAAGGCAATTTCATGTTCAATATTGAATAAATGGTATTGGGTAGCCGGGGGTTCATCATCTACAATTTCATGCAGGGCTTTAATATCTTCCTTAGTAATACGGTGAAAAAGTAGGTCAGCCATTCCTATTTCCAGTACTAACCGTATTTCAAACACTTGTTTCAATGTTTCAGGCGTAAGAATATGTGGGTTCATACTCTTGCTCATATTACCAAATAAGTCAGGGCTGGTAATAACAGCGCCTTTTTTCTTTTTTGATTCAATAAGTCCCATCATCCTTAGCCGGAGTAAAGCTTCTCGTATTACAGTACGGCTAACCCCAAGCCTCTCAGAAAGCTCCAGTTCAGTTGGAATAGAATCACCGATTTTCAGTTTTTGCTGCTGCAGGAGCTGCACCAGGTTTGACTCTACTTTGTCAACAAGACTGGTATTTTCTATGGATTTAAACGCCTCCTTAATAACCTCTTTTGTCATTAATATGTATTACTTAATACTAAAGATAGGAAAATTCCTTTTCTACGAAAGCCTTTTGAGCATCTGATTTTCAAAATGTTAACAATTTTTTAAAAAAATATTTGGCTAGGAGAAAAATATACCTTTATCTTTATTATGTCATACATAATACAATTAACGATAAAACTGCTGTTATGAAATCTGCTTATTTGAAAGTTTGGCTATTTAATGCTTGCTTTCTCATGTCAGCGACTGTATGGTCGCAAACTCAAAAAATATCCGGTAAGATTACCTCTGATGAGGATAATAAACCGCTATCGGGTGTGAACGTTACTGTAAAAGGAAAAACCGGAGGTACACAAACAAACACCAATGGAGAATTTTCCATTGATGCAGCCCAAGGCAATGTCTTGGTATTTTCATTTACCGGTTTTGCTCCCCAGGAAGTTACTGTCGGCACTTCATCCAATGTTTCACTTTCTATGAAAACGGAAGCATCCAATCTCGGTGAGGTTGTTGTTGTCGGGTATGGTACACAATCAAGACGAAACATTACAAACTCGATCGGCAAACTTGATAATGCAGTGCTTAAAAACGCTCCCAGGTCAAATGTTGGTACGGCCTTACAGGGTTCTATAGCAGGTATAAGGGTTGTTAATAACTCAGGAACACCCGGAGCGGCACCGTCAATTCTTTTAAGAGGTTACTCAACTATCAGTAGTGATGTTTCGCCCCTGGTAGTAGTTGATGGAATAGTACGTTCATTTAATGATATTCCAAGTGATGATATCGCATCTATTGAATTATTGAAAGATGCAGCGTCAACTGCAATCTATGGAACAAGGGCTACAAACGGAGTTATACTCATTACCACGAAACAGGGAAAAGCAGGAACAGCACAAGTGTCATACAAATATGTAAAAGGGTTAAATAGAAACAGAAAGGATTATACTTATCTGAATGCAAAAGACTATATCTATTATAACCGGTTGGGAAATTTCAATAGCCAAAGAGCACTTACAGCAGTTAATCAATCAAGAGGATACGGGCTACCAACCGGGCCTGGGGTGCCTGCCGGAACAGGAATAGCAGATTTTAATCTTTTTGACATTAGAAAATATGATGCCTCAAATGCTTACCTTCTCAAAAATGGCTGGGACACCGTTGGTGACCCTTATGGCGGTACAATCATTTTTAAGGACCATGGTGGTGAAGTTGCTGACCTGGTATTCAGGAATAGTAATACAGATGACCACTATGTAAATGTGACAGGGGGTAACGACAGGGGAAAATATTTTGCCAGTTTTGATTATTATAAAGAAACAGGAATAATAGTAGGTTCGGACTATAAGCGGTTTTCAGGAAACATTAATGGCTCATATAAAGTTAAGCCAAACCTGGAAGTTGGCTCAGGGGCCACATTTTCCACATCTTCTCAATTCGGGGTAATAGGAGGGGAAATAAATACACTTTACAGAAATATTGGACTTTGGCCAACGATGAACCCCTGGCTTGATTCTGCAAAAACAATCCCTAATCCCGGAAATGGAATTACAGACGGCAACCCATTATATTGGCTGAATAAAAATATAAGGAACAATGAAGTTAACAGGATTACAGGTAATGCGTATGTGAAGTACGACATTATGAAAAACCTTTTTGTAAAACTCTCTGGTAATATTTACCTGTTTGAAAATGTGAATGATGGTTTTACAAAAGCAACACAAACTTACGGACAACTCTATACCAACCCCCAGGGTTTTAATACCACAAGGCCTGCATTTGCCTCATTTGGAAGGACTGTACAAAAAACATTCAATGGCATTATCAATTATACAAAATCCATTGGCAGGAAACATAATATTGAAGCAATGATTGGCGCCGAATCATTTGGTCAGAAATCTTTAAATACACAGGTTTCGGGTACTGGCGCCCCAACAGATGACATTACAACTGTTAATGCTTCTACTGTTTTTGCACCCGGCAGCAATTTCAGCAGTAAATCCCAGTTCAAAATTATATCCAACTTCAGCAGGATAAATTATAATTATGATAACCGTTATCTACTCACTTTTGTTCACAGGGCAGACGGTATATCCAGCCTGGCAGAAAAAGTGAGATGGGGATTTTTTCCGGGCATTTCAGTGGGTTGGAACTTGCACAATGAAAAATTTTATAAAGCGTCAACAGTTACAAACGTTCTTTCTTCCGTTAAGCCACGTATAAGCTATGGTGTAAATGGTAATGCATCCGGGATTGGTAATTATGATGTACAAGGCGGTTATGGCTCACAAGGCAATTATAACGGAAGCCTGGGCTTTCTTAATACGCTGCCAGTTAATCCAAAATTAGTATGGGAAAAAAGTACCACAACAGATATAGGACTGGATGTTGGTATATTGAGAAATAAGGTTACTCTAATTTTTGATTACTTCAAAAGACTTAACAGCGATATTTTACAAAACCTCATACTTCCCGGTTATACAGGCTTTGGTGGTATAACCACTAATAATGGCGAACTGGAAAACAAAGGATATGAGTTTACTGTTAACGCAAACATACTCAAAACAAAAAGTGGTATTACTTTAGATGCAAGTGCGAATATTGCATTTGTAAAAAACAAAATAACTAAACTGCCTTTCAATGGTAACGAGAATAACCGGCAGGGAGGTTTTCAAATATATGACCAAAAGGCTGGTAAAGTTATTTGGGTTAGCGGATTACAGGAAGGCCAGCCTCTTGGAGCAGTGTATGCTTATAAACAAGTATCAATTTTTCAAAATGCCGCTGAAATAGCTAGTGTTGCTAACACGAGGTACGATGCTGTAGCACTCATCTCAGGTCCAGGACTTACATCTGGTTTAGGTAAAATTACCCCTGGCGATGTTAACTGGATGGATGTAGACAAAAATGACACCATTGATTCAAGAGACCAGGTATATATAGGCAATATCAATCCTAAGTTTACAGGAGGTTTTTCTACCACACTTTCGTTTAAGGGCTTTAGCTTCTACACCCGTTGGGATTTTGCGGTTGGCCACATACTGTACAATGATTTAGTTACAAGAACACTTGGTAACTATCAGGGTACGTTCAATTATATTGACTGGCAGAAGAAAGGTTTTTCCGGCGATAACTCAATGAACGATATTCCAAAAGTTTATTTTGCTGACCAGGTAGGCGCTCCTGCCGGTAAGAAAAACTATACCCGTGGCAATAATGCGGGTTCAGTATTGCAAAGCAATAATTCAAGGTTTTATGAAAAAGGGGATTACTTAGCCTGCAGAGAAATTACGCTGTCTTATGACTTTGGCAAACGGCTTTTGTCAAAAACAAAAGTGTTATCGCAGGCAAGGCTGTTTATGAACATCAACAACCTGTTTTACATTACCAAATTCAGTGGCAACTCACCTGAGCCAAAATCAAACGGGATTTTTGCAGGAAATTATCCAACGCCAAAATCATATGTGTTCGGAGTTCAGGTATCCTTTTAATGTATAAAAATCTATTTATGAAACGAATAATAAATTATCTCGCTATAAGTATTGCAGGATTAATCTTTTTTAGTTCCTGTAAAAAGCAATTGAATTTGGAACCAATCAGCAGCATTAGTGATGCCAGCTATTGGAAAACTGCGGAACAGTTTGATGCATTTGTGTCGGGTATTCATGCCCGGTTCAGAAGCCATGTATCATCCATTCAGGCATTGGGCGAGCTAAGGTCTGATATTTACGGAACAGAACCCGGCAGTGCCAGTACATTTACCGGCGAAGCTACCCAGGGACTGGAACGCTTCTGGCAGCAAAATCTAACATTAGATGCATCTGGGGTAAGTACTTTTGGTGGATTCTATAGCAACATTGCACAATTAAATTTGCTAATTGATAAATTAGGTTCAACGACTGTAGTAAGTACTGCCAACAAAAATTATTACCTCGGGCTGGCTCATGGTATGAGGGCTTACTATTATTTCCAATTAACCCGTGCATGGGGCAATGTAGTAATATGGACAGGAATATTTACAGATGTTGACCTTTCAAACCTGGCAAAGGCGGCTTCACCAGCTGCCGATGTAATGACTTTAATAAAATCGGACATTGATAAATCAGTCACCAGCTATGGCGCTGACTATCTATTCCGCAACACAAAGTCTTACTGGAGCAAAGCAGCCACACTCATGTTAAAAGCGGAAGTGTATTTGTGGACATCTCAAAATGGAGGCGGTGCAACTGATGCTACCACAGCGCTGAATGCCCTAACTGATATCCAGACAAATATTCCGGCACTGACATTACAATCAAATTTTGCGAATGTGTTTTCCGTTACTACTCGTGGTAATAGTGAAATTATTTTTGCTGTTCGTAATCTGAACGCAGAAAATTCGTTACCATTTGCAGCAACATTTTATCCGCAAACTTCATTGATTGCAAACTTTCATGACTCATTAAATGCTAGGCAGATGAACAGCCCTACTTTGGACAACTGGGGCGGCTTGTTAAGGGCCCCGGTAAGGGTGGCCACCTTCAGAAAGTTTAATAACGGTGATGCCCGTAAATGGTTCTCCATTCAATCAGCTTACACAAGACCCAGCCCCGGAGTATATGTTATTGCAGGTTGTTTTGTTAAGAAATTTGAGGGTGAACAGGTGGCCGGTGTAAGGGTACACAGCAATGATTATCCAATCTACAGATACGCAGACTTATTATTATTAATTGCTGAGGCCAAAATTCTTTTGGGCCAAAATCCTGCAACAGAAATAAATATAATAAGAGCAAGGGCTTTTGGAGCCAATTATGTTGCGGGCACTATTGGATTTCCTAATCAGGCTATTGATGCAGACGCAAAGCAGGCTATTCTGCAGGAACGTTTGTTTGAGTTCATTTTTGAAGGTAAAAGGTGGCATGACCTGCGCCGTTTCGGCAATAGTTATGTTTTCCAGCACACCAGTGTATTATCATCAGAAGCTTATAAAGTGCTTTGGCCGATAGATAGGAACTCATTAACAAATAACAGGGCGTTGACGCAAACACCAGGTTATCCGGCATTTTGATTGACTGATAATTGAATAAAATTTAATATTTTCTCATATAGCATAAGCAGTTAGCAAGCAATCACCGGGAGTAGTCTTGCTCTCGGTTTTTTTATCTTATCTGATATTAGTATGTTACTTTTTAGTATGTTACTTTCAATATAATATTATATGGCAACTCAACATTTACAAGGATTAATTGCAGCACCATTTACACCGATGCACAAAGATGGGTCACTGAATCTTTCAGTTATACCAGAGTATTATACAATGCTCAAGGCAAATGGTGTAACAGGGGCTTTTATTTGCGGTTCTACCGGAGAGGGAGTTTCAATGTCAGTCACTGAAAAGAAAGCCGTAGCTGAAGCATGGGCTGCCTGTACAAAAGATGATAGCAACTTTATTGTTATGCCATTATTGGGCGGCACCTGTCTTACAGATTGTAAAGAATTGGCTTTATATGCCAGGGAAATTGGATTGGATGCGGTTTCTTTTACATCACCTTTTTATTTTAAACCAGCTAATGTAGAAATGCTGGCACAATGCTGTTATGAAGTTGCTTTAGCAGTGCCGGATATGCCTTTCTATTATTACCACATTCCTGTATTAACCGGTGTTGGTTTTCTAATGCTTGATTTATTAAAAGCCATTGATGGGAAAGTTCCCAATTTTGCCGGTATCAAATATACTCATGAAGATTTCATGGATTTTCTTTCCTGTATCCATTTTCAAAACGGAAAATATGATATGCTCTGGGGAAGAGATGAAAATATGCTGGCTGCCCTATCACTGGGTGCCAAAGCAGCCGTGGGCAGTACATTTAATTATGCAGCGCCATTGTATAATAACCTTATTAATGCATTTAACACCGGCGATTTGCAAAAAGCACAATTGCTGCAACAACAATCTATTGATATGATTAGGTTGCTGGGCAAATATGGAGGTATTGCAACAGGGAAAGCGTATATGAAACTAATCGGGTTAGATTGTGGCAAATTTCGTTTACCTGTTAGGAATATGGGTACTGATAATTTCGAATTATTCAAAAAGGAAGTAGGGCAACTGGGGTTCAGTAATTTCTGTTCAAAAAAACCTATTGCACAAATATGATATAATAAATGAACCGCCGCCTGCCATTTATAATTATTAAACTCATGTTTTTAACTGCACCTGTTATGGCACAAAAAATAACTGGTATTTCTATGAAATGGGAAATAGCTTCAGAGCTACCGACCGATAGCGGGCTGCAAATTTCATTGGGCTTTGCAGGTCCGGTTACTGGAGTACAAAACGATATATTATTTATAGCAGGAGGCGCTAACTTCCCAATGGGTATGCCCTGGCAGGGTGGAAAAAAAAAGTATTACGATAAGGTATTCGCTTATTCACGTAAACATCGGAAACTTGTTTTGCTAGATAAATCCTCTACTCTTCCTGCATCTGTTGCGTACGCAGCATCTTGTAGTACCCCACATGGAATTCTGTACGCAGGAGGCGAAAATGAGAATGGTATCAGTAACAAAGTATGGCTACTGCTATGGGATGTAAAAAGCCAGGAGCTTTTATTTAAAGGGCTGCCTTCTCTTAGCTTACCTGTAACTAATGCCGCAGCAACTTTAATTGGTCATACAGTCTATATAGCCGGTGGAGAAACTGTAACAGGTGCTTCTTCGCAATTTCTTGCACTGGACCTAAATAACACTGCTGCTGGCTGGAAGCAATTGGCTGAAATTCCTCAGCAAGTATCTCATACTGTATTAATGGCATCTGTTGAGCAAGGAACCAACACAATTTACTTATGTGGGGGCAGAAACAAAAACAGCAACGGGATCAGCGATTTATACAGCAATGTTTTTAAGTATGATATTACTACAAACATTTGGCAGAAAAAAAAGTCATTACCGTATGCACTAAGTGCCGGAACGGGGATGATGATTAATGCAAACAATATTATCCTGTTTGGTGGAGATAAGGGTATTGTATTTAATAAAACGGAAAAATTAATAGCGGCAATAAATGTCGAAAAAGACCCGGTTAAAAAACAGGAGCTTATCCAGAAAAAAAACAAGCTCCAATCTGAACATCCGGGATTTAGCAGAGAAGTGTTGCTTTACAATGTTAAGAATGATACCTGGAAAATTATTGGCACCATTCCATTTGATACACCAGTTACTACAACGGCAATAAAATGGGAATCCGGTGTCATTATACCATCGGGAGAAATAAGGGCGGGCGTCCGTTCACCAAAAATTCTGATGGTAAAGTTCAACAAATAAGCAAATGAAAGATTCAAAGAAATACCCCTGGATTGTAGTAGCCTTACTTTGGGTAGTAGCATTGCTTAATTACTTGGACAGGCAAATGCTCAGCACCATGAAGCCTACAATGATGGCGGATATTTCAGAATTGCAATCAGCCACCAACTTTGGTTACCTCATGGCAATCTTTTTATGGATATATGGTTTCATGAGCCCCATATCAGGAGTGATTGCAGACAGAATAAACAGGAAATGGCTTATCGTCGGCAGTTTGTTTGTGTGGAGTGCAGTTACGTTTGCAATGGGTTATGCAAAAACATTTGACCAGTTATATTGGCTAAGGGCAGTGATGGGAGTGAGTGAAGCATTATATATACCCGCAGGACTGTCACTCATTGCCGATTATCATTCGGATAAAACAAGATCGCTGGCAGTAGGTATACATATGACAGGTTTATATATGGGACAGGCACTCGGTGGTTTTGGGGCAACTATAGCATCAGAATTTTCGTGGCAGCAAACATTTCACTCGTTTGGTATTATTGGTATCGTTTATTCTGCCGTGCTGATTTTCTTTTTAAAAGAAAAAAGAGATAAGGAAAAATCGGATGATATTGTAAAAGAGAAATCATCAGTATTCAAAGGGCTTGGTGTTTTGTTTGTAAACATTTCTTTCTGGATAATACTTTTCTATTTCGCCATACCCAGCTTACCGGGTTGGGGAGTAAAAAACTGGCTACCCACACTGTTTGCAGAAAACCTGAATATTGAAATGTCGAAAGCTGGACCGTTATCCACTATTACTATTGCAGCATCATCTTTTATTGGTGTCATCTTCGGAGGTATATTATCAGACCGGTGGGTGCAGAAAAATATCCGTGGCAGAATTTATACAAGTGCGATTGGCCTTGGCTTAACTATTCCCGCATTACTCTTTATTGGTTTTGGCCATTCTTTATTTGCTGTTATTGGTTCCGCTTTTTGTTTTGGTTTTGGCTTTGGTATGTTCGATGCCAACAATATGCCGATACTCTGCCAGTTTGTTTCAAAAAAATACAGGGCTACAGCTTATGGGTTGATGAATATGGTAGGCGTATTTGCAGGCGCATTCATTACTGATTTGTTGGGCAAATCAACAGATGGCGGAAGCCTGGGAAAAGATTTTGCCATGCTTGCAGGAATTGTAGCAGTGGCTTTGGTCATCCAACTTGTTTTTCTAAAACCGAAAGCAGTTGATTTTAAAGAATAAAAAAAGTAAGATGAAAAAAGCAATATTTCTTTTTGCGTTGATTTTTGTTGCAGTAAAAAATTATTCACAGTACAAAACAGTTCCTGTATTTACATCAGGGACAGAAGGGCATAAAAGCTACCGTATTCCTGCAATTATAAATTTACCTGGCGGTGAAATTCTTGCATTCGCCGAAGGCCGTGTAAATAATGCTGGTGATTTTGGCGATATCAATATTGTTTTAAAACGAAGCAGTGATAAAGGGCAAACATGGAGTGCATTGCAAACTATTGTTGATACAGAAACATTACAGGCAGGTAATCCTGCCCCGGTTGTTGATGTAACTGACCCAATGTATCCGCAGGGAAGAGTGTTTTTGTTTTACAACACAGGGAATAATCATGAAGGTGAAGTACGCAAAGGAAAAGGCTTACGGGAAGTATGGTATAAGACCTCAACCAATGGCGGTGTAACGTGGAGTGAACCAGTGAACATTACCGCACAAGTGCACCGGCCTAAACAACCGTCAGCGAACGCAGCGTATAATTTTAATGAAGACTGGCGGAGCTATGCTAACACACCCGGCCATGCCATGCAATTCCAAAAAGGAAAATACAAAGGAAGAATATTTGTAGCGGCCAATCATTCAGCTGGTGAACCGCAAAAACAAGCAGTGGATTATGATGCACATGGATTTTATACTGATGACCATGGCAAAACATTTCAACTGGGAGCCAGTTTAAATATTCCGGGCAGCAATGAGTCAACTGCTGCAGAACTCAGCAATGGCAAACTGATGATGAACAGCCGTAATCAAAAAGGAGATGTAAAGGCAAGAATTGTTGCCATCAGCAGTGATGGCGGTGCAACATGGGACACCAGTTATTTTGACAAAAACCTTCCCGATCCGGTATGCGAGGCAAGCATTCTTACTATTGGTAAAAAGAATGGGAAAAACATACTGGTATTCTGCAATGCAGCAGATGAAAAGAGGAGAGATAACCTTACCCTTCGCATCAGCTTTAATGATGGACTTTTATGGAAAAGATCTTTTGTATTGGATAAGGCAGAAAATGTAAAAGACAATACAGCCTATTCAGATATTGTGAAAATATCAGGAAAGGAAGTGGGAGTGCTGTATGAGAAAAATAACTATGCACAAATTGTATTCACTATTGTAAAATGGAAATAAAGAAATCTGGTGAAATAAAATGAACTACTCACAACAAGATTTAGTTGCACAAAAAAAGTTTTATGCAAACCAGTTGTTGAACGATACTATTCCATTCTGGTTCCCCCGTTCATTTGATAAAGAATGCGGCGGGTTTCTGTTAATGCGGGATGCAGATGGTTCATTGATTGATGATGATAAAGCCGTATGGATACAAGGCAGGGCAACATGGATGCTGTCCACTCTATACAATACGGTAGAAAAAAAACAGGAATGGCTTGATGGAGCAAAGCTTGGGTATGATTTTTTAAACAAGCATTGTTTTGATACCGATGGGCAGATGTTCTTTCATGTAACAAGAGATGGAAGACCTATTCGCAAAAGAAGATATTTTTTCTCTGAAACATTTTATGTAATTGCAGCAGCGGCTTATGCAAAAGCCAGTGGCAGTGAGGAAGCAGCCAAAAAAGCAAGATTTGTATTTGGGAAATGTATTGAGTATGCAACTACTCCCGGCCTGCTGCAACCAAAATATACCGGTACAAGACCATCAAAAGGTATTGGTGTGCCAATGATAATGATAAATACGGCGCAACAATTAAGAGAAACAATTGGCGACCCCCGCTGCGATGAA
>CAYTQB010000074.1:0-2608 GCA_964439615.1 uncultured Ferruginibacter sp.
TACATTTGCGCCTCTTTATGCAGGCTGTTGAAAACATATTTCCGCTGTTGAACCAACCAAAGAACGTGGTGGTTACCATGCATCAGAAACCAGATGCCGATGCTATGGGGGCAACGCTGGGGTTGTATCATTTTTTAATTCAGTTTGGACATACTGTTACGGTGATATCACCAACAAACTGGGCTTCTTTTTTAAACTGGATGCCTGGCTGCGATAAAGTGATAGATTATGAAGCTCAGCCAGCTAAAGCCGATTCATTAATTGCAGCTGCGGACTGGATCTTTTGCCTGGATTTTAATGTGCTGAGCCGCACCAAGAGAATGGAAGAAAAAATTAAGACTGCAAAAGCTGAAAGAATACTGATAGATCATCACCAGGAGCCACAGACTGAAGTTTTTGCCTATGGCAGCAGTGATGTTACAAAAAGCTCTACCGCCGAAATGGTATTTGACCTTATCCTTACTTCGGGTTATGGAGATAAAATAAATGAGCCTATCGCAGAGTGTTTGTATGCCGGTGTGATGACTGATACGGGTTCATTCCGTTTTCCATCTACCGGTGCAAGTGTACATAAGATGGTGGCATACTTAAAAGAAAGGGGATTGGAACATTGCCACGTGCATGAAGAACTTTACGATAATTTTTTAGAGAACAGGTTCCGTTTTATCGGCCACGTTTTGTTGAACAGGATGGAAGTGTTTTATGAATATAATACAGCGCTGATATCCGTACCACAGGCCGACCTGATCAAATTCAATATTAAAACAGGCGATACGGAAGGGCTGGTAAACTATCCATTGAGTATACAAGGGATAAAACTTGCCGCCATTATTATTGACAGAGGAGAAGAACGCAAAAGTTCGTTCCGTAGCAAAGGTGGGTTTGATGTGAATACATTTGCCCGTAAGTATTTTAATGGGGGTGGCCATGTTAATGCAGCGGGCGGATTCAATAAAGAGCCATTGGAAGAAGTGGTTAAAAAATTCAAAGCAGCTATTAAGGAGAACGTAGCACAATTAAGCAGTTATCAATTTTAAAAACAATAACACAATGAAACAATTTTTTTATTTATTAGTTTTTTGCGCATTGGCTTTGGGAGCCTGCACCGGTTCATTTAAGAAAGGCGATAAGGGGCTTGAATACAAAGTCATATCCACCGGCAGCGGAAAAACCATTCCTTATGGTAATTTTATACAAATCCACATCAAACAGGTATATGGTGGCAATAAGGACACTGTATTAAGCGACAGTAGGGATATGGTAGCACCTATTCAACTCTTTGATTCAGTTAATACGCCAATGGCTTATTATAAAATATTAAAACAGTTAAGAAAAGGCGACAGTCTTGTCATACGCCAGCTTACCGATACGGCATTCAGGGATTCTCAGCAGGGAATGCCTCCTTTCATGAAAAAAGGAAAGTATATCTATACTCATGTTAAGCTGGTGAATATTTTTGCAACCCAACTGGAAGCTGACAGTGCCAACAAGGCCGAAAGGGCGATTGCAAAACCAAGAGTTTTTAAAAAGCAGATGGAGGAAGTAGAAAAAGAAATTGCAAAATATAAAGACCAGCGTAAAATTGATGATAAGATCATTGCTGATTATCTGGTAAAGAACAATATTAAGGCTGAAAAAGCAAAATGGGGAACATATGTTTCGGTTACAACAGAAGGAACCGGGGAAAAAATGAATTATGATAATATAGCTATGGTAAATTATACCGGAAGGACATTAGACAGCGGGAGGGTATTCGATTCAAACCTGGATCCTAAGTTTAAACATACTGAACCTCTCCAGTTTACAATGATGAATCTGGGGGCTGTTATCTTTGGCTTTACTGATGCATTTCAACTCCTTAAAAAAGGATCGAAGGCAACTATTTATATTCCTTCTTCCCTGGGTTATGGCGCAAGTGGAAGTCAGGTACTAAAACCAAATGAGAATTTGATCTTTGACGTGGAAATAACAGATGTTATGACTGCAGCTGAATTTGCTGCGAAGCAGATGGAAATACAGGAAAAAATGATGGAGGCACAAAAATCACAGGCAGACAGTATTCAGAAAGCCACTAAAAAATAGAAATGAAAAATTAGTCATAAAAGCGTCCTTGAAAAATTCAGGGCGCTTTTTTATAAAAATTATAAAGCGCAACGGCCTCCTTAGCTTCTTTTACGTCATGCACCCGCAGGATGGAGGCTCCATTCATCAGGGCCATGGTATTTAAAACTGTTGTACCATTCAATGCGTCCGCTACAGGTATGCCTAAAGTTTTATAGATCATACTTTTTCTCGACAGTCCAACTAATATTGCCCGGTTGGTTATGGACAGTACAGATAATTTTTTTAAGAGCTGAAAATTATGTTCAATGGTCTTCCCAAAGCCAAAACCCGGATCAATGATAACATCTTTTATCCCGGCCTTGGTACATTCATCAACCTTGCTTATAAAATAATCAAGCACTTCCTTAACCACATCTCCATAAAAGGGTTCTTTTTGCATGGTAGCTGGTGTGCCCTGCATATGCATACATACATAAGGAACCTTTAGTTCCGCTACAGCAGCAATCATTGCTTTATCCATATTACCCCCGCTTACATCATTCAC
>CAYTQB010000074.1:2708-9592 GCA_964439615.1 uncultured Ferruginibacter sp.
CAGGTTCAGTATCTTTCCTTTACAGTTTATGCTGCTCATCAAATGATTTTCAAGTATTTTTGAGCCTGCCTACCGGCAGGCAGGTTATTATAGCACTAAGTTACAAACGGGCATTGATAAATGAATACGAACCAGCAATACGATACTGCAGTTAATTCCTGTAAAGAGATCTTTTTACAAAAAACAAAGGATTACGGAACATCATGGCGGGTGTACAGGACCATTTCGGTAGCCGACCAGATATATATTAAAGCAAAACGGGTACGTACCATACAGGAAATGGGCGTGCAAAAGATCGGGGATGATATCATCAGTGAATTCAAAGGAATTTTGAATTACGGTGTAATCGGCCTTATACAATTGGATATACAGGATGATGAACTGGAAGAATTGCCCGTTGAAACCGTACAGAAACTGTATAATGAAAAGATAGCCGTAGCGAAGAAACTGATGCAGGATAAAAACCATGACTATGGTGAAGCCTGGCGGGAGATGAGCCAGGAAAGTTTTATTGACCTGATACTGGCTAAGATCTTACGCATAAAACAAATTATTGCCAATAAAGGACAAACCATCATCAGTGAAGGTATTGACGCCAATTTTTATGATATCATCAATTACGCCGTATTTGGCCTGATACTGATTGATGAGGAAGTTCACGGTTCATGATCAAAACAGAAAACATATTTGCCCAATGAAAGCAGTAGTAAATATTTCCAGGGTCATAGTTGGAAGCGTATTCATCTTCTCCGGTTTGGTAAAAGCGATCGATCCGTCGGGACTGGCTTACAAAATGCAGGAGTTTTTTGAGGTATGGGCTGCTGAAGGAATACTAAAGGGCATGATGATGTGGCTTAACGGTCATGCAGCTTTGTTTTCAGTTGTGATGATAACGCTTGAAGTGGTTTTAGGAGTTGCCTTATTATTGGGATGGAGAACAAAACTGGTTTCATGGCTTTTATTATTGCTGATGTTGTTCTTTACTTTTCTTACCAGTTATGTTTTGTTCAGCGGAAAGATAAGGGCTTGTGGTTGCTTCGGCGATTGTATCCCGTTGACGCCAATTCAAACTTTTGCCAAGGATATAATCTTGTTGTTGCTGGTATTATTGATCCTGGTTAAAAGAAAACATATCAATCCCTTGTTTTCGGGAACTATCAATCTTTTTCTTGTATTGCTTGCCTTGTTGGCTGTGGTTGGATTGCAGCTATATGTATTCAGGCACCTGCCCGTAAAAGATTGTTTGCCATTCAAGGTGGGTAATAATATATTGGAGCTTCGTAAAATGCCCAAAGACGCCATACCCGATAAGTTCGATTATATTTTTGAGTATAAGAAAAACAACGAAAACAAAGAGTTTAAAGTGAATGCATTGCCCGACAGTACCTGGGAATTTGTGGAAAGGAAACAAATACTGGTTGAGAAGGGTAAAAATAATGAGCCGCTTATCAACGATTTTACTTTGATGACTGCATCTGGTACAGATAGTACAGAAGCTGTATTATCTACACCAGGAGAATATTATTTATTATTTATGAAGGATGTGAGTATGCTTCCGAAAGGCTGGGTGGAAGACCAGCGCCTGGCAGCTGTAAAAAGCGAAAGCGGGAAAAAGGTATTTGTTGTTTCTTCGCAAAGAAAAATTACGGAAGAACGTTATGGCACATTGGCTATTGCCGGAAAAAAGCTGAATATACCAGTATTGACCTGCGATGCTACGGCTTTGAAGACGGCTGCCCGTAATAATATCACACTTTATCTTATGAATGGCCCCGTAGTAAAAAGTAAATGGGGTGGAAATGATATTGAAAAAGCTATCGATAAATAAAAATTATTTTTAGCTTAGTACTTCGGATCCTGGTTACCGAACATTTTTAAGTGAAATACATCCTGAAGAAATTATTTTATTCTCTGCTGGTGCTGCTGGGTGTGGTGGCGTTGGTCTTTGTCATGTTCCAGGGTTTTGGCGACCCTGCAAGGATGGTTGTTGGGCAAACGGGCGACAAAAAAACAATGGATAATATCCGTAAAGACCTCTATCTCGATCAACCAAAATGGAAGCAGTTTGTGCTGTATTTGAATGATGTGTCGCCTTTTTGCGTACACAGCCAGTCCGATATTGAAAAGAAACAACTGAACGGATTTTTTTTCGGGGGCGATAATAAATTCGGTATCAAAGTTCCTTACCTGCGTAAAAGTTATCAAACTAAAAAAGAAGTGGGGCAGGTTTTACTGGAGGCATTGCCTGGTACTTTGATACTGGCTTTTGCTGCTATGCTTTTTGCTACCATCATTGGTATATTATTGGGTGTGCTCGCCGCTGTAAAAAAAGGAACATGGCTGGATACCACCGCTGTATTTTCCAGCATTGCCGGTATTTCGGCACCGTCATTTTTTATGGCCATCATCATTGCTTACCTGTTTGGCGTGGTCTTTCGTTCTTACACCGGTTTAAATTTAACCGGCAGTTGGTTTGAAATTGATGAAGTGACCGGTGAAAAATACCTGGCGCTTAAAAATCTTATTCTGCCTGCATTTACTTTGGGCATTCGCCCATTGGCTATTATCACACAACTCACCAGGAGTTCTATGCTGGATGTGTTAAGCCAGGATTATATAAGGACTGCCCGTGCCAAGGGTTTAGGTAATAAGGCCATCATCTTTAAACATGCATTACGTAATGCACTTAACCCGGTTATAACTGCCATTACTGGATGGTTTGCCGAATTGTTAGCTGGCGCTTTTTTTGTTGAATATATTTTTGGATGGAATGGTATTGGAAAAGTAACAGTAAGTGCATTGGAGAAATTAGATTACCCTGTTGTGATGGGGTCTGTTTTGCTCAGTGCCTGTATTTTCATCGTCATTAACCTACTCGCCGATGTGTTGTACAGGGTTGTTGACCCAAGAATAAAAGCATTATAAAAAATCCCGGATGACTGGCATCCGGGGACAATGGTAAAATAGTTGAATTATTTTTCTACAGTTCCGTCGCTTACCCATTTTTTAAATACCGCAATTTCTTCTGCAGATAATTTAGGTTGCTTGAAAGGCATAAAACCTCTGTCTCCTGGATTTTTCTCAATCCTGATAATCATGTTGGCAGCAGATTTCTGGGCGTCTGTATAAGTTTCAAAACTTTCTTTATTTCCACCTTTTGAAGGAAGATGGCAAGGGGAACATTTAGCCTGAATCAATGGCTGCACATCAGTAACAAAACTTGTTGCCTTAGCTTTTGATGGTTCTGCAGCAGTTTGGGTTGGCGTTGTTTTTTTTGCACAGGCGGCAAAAATTAAGACAATGAACAATGTTGCAATCACGAAGATATTTTTCATACTGTAGTTTTTAGTAATGCCAATTTAAAAACATTTGCCCATAAAAAATCAGGTATTTGATGAAAGGTTCTGTTTGAGGCCAAACCTGTTAACATCTTATTTGTAAATCCTAACATTTTATTTGTAAACACCGGTGATAGAGCAAGGTCTAACAATCATTAATCACTTTAAAATTCACGATTATGAAAAAGATCATTACACTTTTATTTGCATCTGCAATGTTCACTTCGGCTTTTGCACAGTACGGCTCCAATAAAGATTGGGACAAAAATAACAACGATGAATCGTATGTAAAAGACGGCAAGAACAAACACGATAATGACAGGTACAAGGGCAGGTATTACTTCACACCAAAGGAAAGGGATATGGAGATAGCCCGGATAAACCGGGAGTATGATTACAAAATCCAGTCAGTAAGGAATAAATTCTTTATGAGCTGGTATCAGAAAAAGCGCCAGATCGAATTTTTAAAAGATCAGCGTGACAGGGAAATACACCAGGTGTATGTCAAATTTAATGACAGGAGGAATAAATATCACAAGCATGATCGCCGGGATAAATGGGATTGGTAAATAATTGATGGTTTACTTGTTGGTTTTTTTGGATGGTGCATTGGCACGCAGGCAGAACTTGTTTCTGCCTGTTTTATTTTAGCGTTAGATTAAAAAGTAATAATTTAACAGCAACCATGACCAATAAATTCATAAGAAATTACGCTGTTGTTTTAATACTGTGCATTACTATTGGCGCTGTTGTACTGTATAAACTTTTACCCGACCCGGTACCAGTTATTGAAAAGGAAGACCCACTGGCCTGGTATCCGCCCAGTATCTACTCTTTGGTAAATTCTCCTGAGTCAGACCTTGTACTCTATGGCAGGGAACTGATCCTTCATACAGCAAAATATTTTGGCCCCAGGGGGAGCCTGGCAAAAATTTCGAATGGCATGAATTGCGGCAACTGCCACCTTGATGCAGGTTCCCGCCCATATGGAAATTCCTTTGCTGCAGTAGTAGCTAATTATCCAAAATTCAGGAACAGGAGCGGAAAAGTAGAATCTGTTGAATTCAGGATCAATGATTGTTTTGAAAGAAGCCTTAACGGGAAAATGATTGATACTTCCGGCAGGGAAATGCAGGCAATGGTCGCCTATATAAAATGGATTGGAAAGGATGTTCAAAAAAAAATTGCACCCAAAAATTCGGGTGTTCCTAAAATTGAAATATTGAACAGGGCTGCTGACCCGGTAAATGGCAGGCAGGTTTATGTAAGTAAATGCCTTAAATGTCATGGAGCCGGTGGGGAGGGTATGTTAAGTCCCGATTCAACAGAATATTCCTATCCGCCTTTGTGGGGGCAAAACAGCTATACTGTAAGTGCAGGCCTTTACCGGATATCGTCACTTGCCGGGTTTGTAAAATACAATATGCCTTATACCATTACTCAAACAGAACCTCAATTATCCGATGAAGATGTTTGGGATGTATCAGCTTATATATGTGCACAAAAACGTCCTGAAAAATTCTTTACACAGGATTGGCCTAAAATCGAAACCAAACCTTTTGATCATCCATTTGGCCCTTTTGCCGACACATTTTCGGAAGCCCGGCATAAATACGGCCCCTTCTATTTTGCTAAAAATAAAAAACAAGACAAATGAGTTACTTGCCTTGTTCATTTTTCTATTGATATAGCTTATCAGCCTCCGGCAAAAATATAGCCGCACTTATGTTCCTGTGCACGACCAACAGCCCACACACCAGAGGGAACAATCTCTACTCCAGGTAAAATTCCTGATTTCCAGTCGTTCATTATTTCTTCATGTTTCATTCCCATAGTCTGTGCAAATATGGCACTGTAGACAGTAAGTGCCACATCGCATACACAGAACATGGCACCGCTGTCCTGGAGATCATTAATGCCGATTGGAACAGGACCAACCCCAGGTACAGAATAACCAGGATCAGGTTTCCAAAAGCGGTTCCTTACTGAAGGCTTGCCCGTTGTATCATCATTGATCTTAAAGAATTCTCCAAATTTGTATTTTGCCCAAAGTCTGTCTTCCATAGCAAAAGGAATTGCACTGTGTCTCCAGACAGTAACTACGCTGTTATCTTTTTCAGGCGTACCCGTTGCAGCATTGGTCAGTAAGAAAACTCTTGCCCATGCAAAGGGCAACATTAATTCGTTCCCATCATGCGGGCTTGTTACGTCATAAACGATCCTGTGTTTACCATTGATTTTTTTGAACCATTCATCTGCATCAGACCAGTCGCCTGTAGGAACATGAAGTTCATTTAACGCTCCTGCTTTGGCAAATGAAGAACCCAGAGTGGAGAGGCCCAGTGCTGCTGCCCCTGTTGCAATTGTGCCCAGGAACTTCCGGCGGGGAGAAGCTCCTGTGTTGTTTTTTCCCATGTTAATGAATTTAATTTTTTAAAAAATAGAACCCCAAAAAAATTGAAGACTGTTAATCTACAAACAACTGTTGTTATTTGCAAGCTATACCAACGCTCTTTTTGTAATGGTGGATAACTGAAGTAAAAAAATACAATTTCTATAAATAAAATAACCACTATTTACCGAACGGCAGGTCTGATGAACCCAACGACGCCAATAGTCAAATCCCTGTCAACATGAATTTCCTGGCCTTCCAGTTGCAACTGTAATCTATTCATGTCTATTGAGTAAGCCAGGCTAAGTATTTAACAGAAAGAAAATCAGGGTTATGATACACCCATCTAAATTCTATTCAGTTCTTAGTTTCCCGGTGACTTGGTTCATTCTTCTTACCTTTGCGTTCCTAAACGACATTGTCTATATGAAAGAAGTGTATATTATTTCGGCTGTCCGAACACCGATCGGTAGTTTTGGAGGCTCATTAAAAGGTTTTAGTGCAACCCAATTAGGGGCAATTGCTATTAAGGGAGCTTTAGCAAAAGCAGGTGTAGCTCCGGGATTAGTGAACGAAGTCCTGATGGGATCAGTTATCCAGGCAAATTTAGGACAAGCCCCTGCCCACCAGGCAGCCAGGTATGCAGGATTATCCAATGAAGTTTGCAGCACCACTATTAATAAAGTTTGTGCAAGTGCTATGAAAGCCATTGCACAGGGTGCACAAAGTATTTTGCTGGGAGATTCCGATATTGTTGTTGCAGGCGGCATGGAAAGTATGAGTAATGCTCCTTTTTACGTAGATAGTGTAAGGTGGGGACATAAATATGGTAATACAGAATTTATAGATGGACTGGCTAAAGACGGCCTCATAGATGCTTACGATGGCAAGGCGATGGGTAATGCTGCAGAATTGTGTGCTACTACCTGTGGAGTAACCCGTGAAGACCAGGATAAGTTTGCGATAGAAAGTTATAAACGCAGCCAGGCTGCTATAAATAATGGAAGATTTGAAAACGAGATCGTGCCGGTTGAAATTCCACAACGACAAGGCGACCCTGTGTTGTTCAGTAAAGATGAAGAACCATTTAAAGTAAAGTTTGATAAAGTTGCAGGCTTAAAAGGAGCGTTTGTAAAGGATGGAACAGTTACAGC
>CAYTQB010000074.1:9692-14029 GCA_964439615.1 uncultured Ferruginibacter sp.
GGAGCCAGTGCCATGATTATTGAAAATCTGTAGGTTTAAAATCAATCGTTTCCATAAGTGAACCGAAGATAATAGCGAATGGGAGTAGGATTTGTCAATAATAATTTGTAAGATTGACCTCCCTAAAATAAAGTTCCCTATGGATCAGGAGTATGTAATCAGGAAAGCTACACTAAAGGATGCCAGTTTTTTAGCTGATGTGATCATCGGTGCCGAAAAAAGTTTCACTCAAAACCTTGGGCTTGCTAATTTTTTCGAGATATCCGAAGAAAGGGCTAAGGAACTTCTTATTGCCATGCTGGAAGAAGAAGTTGACGGATGTGAATTTTCGGTAAGCAGTTTTTTTATTGCCTGGTATGGCGACAAGCCAATAGGCGCTGTAGGTGGCTGGCTGGAAGGTTATTTTGACGGGGCTCCATCGAACCTGATCAAATCAAATCTCATCAATTTTGTTTTTCCAAAGGAAAATGTTGCCAAAGCACAGAGCAAGATGGAATTAATAAAAGAGATGCTTCAAATCGAACGCCCTTTGGGAACTTACCAGATTGAGTATGGTTTTGTTGATAATGATCACCGGGGCAAGCGCATAACAGACAGGCTGATGGATGCCCATATGGCTTATGCAAAACAACTGGATCCCAATGTGACACAAGTGCAGGTATCCTGTTTTGAGACCAACCAGACAAGCATAAGGATGCATGAAAAGAACGGGTTCAAGCAAATTAAGAGATTTGTTTGCGACAATGAAAAAATTCTGGAGTACCTGCCTTTTAATGTAAAGATCCTGCTTGAAAGGATCATTTAAATATATTACGATTTAACTTAAATAAAAATTCCCTATGGAGCAGGAATATGTAATAAGAAAAGCAACCATTAAGGATGTGGATTTTTTAGCCGATGTGATCATCGGTGCCGAAAAAAGTTTTACTGAAAACCTTGGCCTTGCCAAATTTTTTGAATTATCAGAAGAAAAAGTAAAAGAACTCATCATTGCCATGCTTGAAGAAGAAGTTGATGGTTGTGATTTTTCTATTAGCAGTTTTTTCATTGCCTGGTACGGCGATAAACCCGTTGGCGCCCTGGGCGGATGGATTGAAGGTTATCATGATGGCATGTCATCTAACCTGCTTAAATCTAACCTCATCTCCCATGTTTTTCCAAGAGAAAGTGTAATTAAGGCCCATGCTAAAATGGAGATCATAAAAGAAATGCTCCACATTGAGCGGCCCATGGGTACATATCAACTGGAGTATGTGTATGTTGATGCTGACCATCGTGGAAAAAGAATAACACAGCGATTGATGGATGTACATCTTGCTTATGCGAAGCAACTGGATCCTAATGTAACAAAAGCACAATTATCCTGTTTCGAGAATAACGAATCCATTATTAAGGCCCATGAAAGAAATGGGTACGTGAGGATGAAAAGATATGTTTGCGACAATGAGGAGATACTTAACTACCTGCCCTTTAATGTAAAAGTCTTATTGGAAAAACAATTTTGAGTTTTGTACCCGGTAGATCCAGATCGCATTTCCAGTTGTATTCACCATCTACAAACCTTATCTGCCTTTTATAATATTGTATTTCCCTCGTCGGTTGTTTTTGCTGAAATTGTAGGTATAGCCAAAAAACAAAAACTAATATGGAACTCAGTCACCTGTTGCCGCTGGCATTACTTGTTGTGCCGGTAATCTGGGGCATTTACGGATATTTTAAAACACGGTCAGTAAATAATATCCCTTCAACATCTCATGCAGCCCAATCAGCATGGCCATTGATCATTAATTCAGCTGTGTTGTATGCACTGACTTTTAATCTTTTATTCTTTGTTCAGGAACTCTTTCTTGCGCTTGGAAAAAGATGGTTGGGATTAAAAGCCTACCTGTATCACAATAATCATAACTGGGATGGAGAGCATCCGATGGAAAGACTTGCCCAGGGTTATGGAGCAGTTGCAATATTAATTACCGGAATCATTTGCCTGGTTATTGCAAGAGGTATGAAAACGTCTGCACATTGGTTGCAATTGTTCTTCCTGTGGATGTCGTTCCAGGGCTTTGCTCAATCCATACCGCAATTTATTTCTGCTAAAACATCACCTGATACAGATACGGGACAGGCATTTACTTATTTGGGAATCGGCGATACAGCAGGTTTAATAATTGCCATAGCCGGAATACTAATTATGCTTGTCATTTCAGCAAACTTCAGCAGGTATCTTTTGCAATTGGCGCCCTCCTCCGGGCATACAGCTCAGTCAAAGGAAAGATTTGGTTTTCTTTTCAAAATTGCAATAGTGGCATCTCTTATTGGTATTGCATTGATCATCCCTTTTCGTATCATGCCGTGGAGCCGAGCTTTTGCACCGATTGGGGTAACTTTGATCTCTATACCGATGGTGTTTGCGAATGCCTGGAAGGTAAATGCTGTTAAACCGATCAACAATGATATAAATAAGAAAGTTTTCCCTGCACCAATAGTTATACTGATTATAGTTTTGCTGATATTCCAGCTTATTTTGGCAAAAGGTATTGAGATGTGACTTGTTTATAACAAAGACAGAAATAGTTTTATTAAATTTAACCGGTTTTGAGAAGAACCGGTTTTTTATGGCTTGCAAAATAAAAATATGCTGCATAAGCTCCCCCGAAGAAGCCAGGCTTGCTATCAGGCATGGCGCAGATGCGTTAGGCCTGGTTGGCAAAATGCCAAGTGGGCCGGGGCCAATTACAGACGAATTGATCAACTCTATTGCAAAAACTATTCATCCGCCTATTGCTTCTTTTTTACTGACCAGTGAACAAAATTCGAAAGATATCATTGCTCATGTAAACCGTGTTCATACCAATACAGTGCAGATAGTGGATGAACTAACAGATGGAACTTATGAAGAGATAAGAAATGCATTACCACATCTGAGAATAGTACAGGTAATCCATGTAACCGGCGAAGAAAGCATTGGCCAGGCATTAAGGGTTCATCAACAGGTTGATGCCATATTGCTGGATAGTGGTAATCCTAAAGCGGCCATAAAAACATTGGGCGGAACAGGCAATACACATAATTGGTTGGTGAGTTATGAATTGGTAAAAGAGGTAAGTGTACCGGTTTTTTTGGCCGGAGGACTTCATGCTGGTAATGTACAGGAAGCTATTGACATGGTGAAGCCCTTTGGTGTAGATGTATGCAGCGGGGTACGTTCCAATGGGAAACTTGACCTGCAAAAGTTGAGTGCTTTTATAAAAGCCGTAAAAGCCATTTGAACCTGATTTGCTCATCTGCCCCTGATAAGATAAATTTGCAACCTCACAAACAAACAATACACATGCGACAAATTGCTTTTAGAGAGGCCCTGAGAGAAGCCATGCAGGAGGAAATGAGAAGGGATGAACGTGTTTTTTTAATGGGAGAGGAAGTTGCTGAATATAATGGGGCTTATAAAGTGAGCCAGGGCATGCTGGATGAGTTTGGTGACAAAAGGATCATTGATACCCCGATAGCCGAACTGGGATTTGCCGCTATTGCTGTTGGTGCAGCCCAAAATGGCTTGCGCCCGATAGTAGAATTTATGACCTGGAATTTTGCAGTTCTGCCTTTAGACCAAATATTAAATACAGCTTCTAAAATGCTGGCAATGAGTGGTGGACAAGTTGGATGTCCAATCGTTTTCCGTGGGCCCAATGGCAGCGCCGGACAATTAGGCGCTCAACACTCTACAGCATTTGAGGCCTTATATGCGAATATCCCCGGATTGAAAGTTATATCAGTTTCAAATCCCTACGATGCCAAAGGTTTACTCAAAAGCGCCATTCGTGATGATGACCCGGTCATTTTTATGGAAAGTGAAGTGATGTATGGCGATAAAGGAGAGGTACCTGAGGGAGAATATGTTTTGCCAATTGGTAAAGCCATTGTAAAAAGAGAAGGAAAAGATGTCACTATCGTTTCTTTTAATAAAATGATGAAGATTGCTTTGGGTGCTGCAGAAGAGCTGGCTAAAGAAGGCATTGAAGCTGAAGTAATAGACCTGGCTACCATACGTCCGCTGGATTGGTTCACCATTTTGGAAAGCGTGAAAAAGACCAACCGCCTGGTAATAGTAGAAGAACAATGGCCTTTTGCTTCTGTATCTTCCGAAATTACTTATCGCATACAAAAAGAAGGATTCGATTATTTGGATGCTCCCATCCGCAGGATAACATCTGCTGATGCCCCCATGCATTATGCGCCAAACCTGGTTGCTGCTTACTTACCCGATGTATCCAGGACTGTGAAGCTGGTTAAAGAAGTGATGTACATGAAGAAATAAGTAAGAATGAATAATTAAAAATTAA
>CAYTQB010000075.1:0-2008 GCA_964439615.1 uncultured Ferruginibacter sp.
AATAAAATGAAAGTGCCTTTCAGTGATTTCAGCATCGAAGTGGAAGCCGATGTAAGAGATGAATATCCCAAGATATATAACCGGGCAAAACTCATGTACAGGATAAGGATGGCAGCTAAAGACAAACCGAAAATGGAAAAGGCAGTTGCGCTGTCCCAGGAAAAATATTGCAGCGTAAGCGGAATGTTCCGGGCTTTTGCAAAAATGGAAACCGAGATCATTATTCTGGAATAACTATAAACAAGGAATTAGGGGCCTCAGGAATGACCAATGACTTAATGACCAATAACAGATTACTGCTTCTGATTCCTATACACCCTTATCATCTGCAGCACAACAGCCAAAAGTATAAGCAGTACGCCAAAATAGAATTCACGATGCAGGTTCTCGTTCTCACTAAAAAAGATGAAAGCAAGAAATATCCCGTACACCGGTTCTAAATTATAAGTGAGGTTAGCAGTAAAAGCAGATATTTTTTTCAATGCATTCAACTGCAGATCAAAACTAAGTACTGTGCACAACCATGCAAGCACCAGTAACCATAACCAGTCGCTTGTAGTAGGTATATAATATGTAGCGGGAAATTGCATCACATATACCGGGACAATGATCGTCAATGCAAGCAACCCGCCACCCAGTTCGTACAGCGTAAGAGTTTTTGGAGAATAGGTAAGCAGCAATGTTTTATTGAAGATGGGAAACAATGCGCTGCCCATGGCAGATATGATCCCAAAAATGATCCCCGTTTTATATTGAGGATGAAAATCGAAAATGATATAGATGCCTGCAATAGCCATTAAGCCAAGCAGTACTTCAACCAGTGAAATTTTCCTTCTTAAGATGAGCGGTTCAAAAAAAGCGGTAAAAAAACCGGTAGCGCTGAAACAAACCAGTGCAACAGATACATTGGCATATTTTACACTTCCGTAAAAGGTAACCCAGTGAATGGCAACGATCGTACCCACACCAAATATCTTCAGCATATCTTTAGCCGGAATGCGAAGCAATTGATTCCTGAAAAATAAAATGGCGCCCAGCGTGACGACAGTTATAAAAAGCCGGAACCACACCAGTAAACCTTCATTCAGCGTTATCAATTTGCCAAGTATGGCCGTAAAGCCTGCCAGGAAAACAGCAATATGAAGTTGGATCAGGGCTTTTTTCATAAAAGCAAATATAAAGCACAGCAGCCCCACTCCTATCCTCTCCCCAAAGGGGAGAAATGGAGGAGATTGTAGCGAAGGTACCTCACCCCAACCCTCTCCAAAGGAGAGGGAACTGGACGATTTAAGCGAGGATTTCGTTTTATAAAATGATACTGCTACAGTTATTGGCAAACAATTACCATATGATGATGTGGAAGATAAAATGCCAAGGTCTTTTTGAAGCACCGCTCCCTCTCCTTTGGAGAGGGAGAAGGAGGGCGAGGTCAGGATGGACGGTGAGTTTTAAACCCCAAACATGACTATATTTGCGAACCTTATAACCAATAATATACTATGAGCTTTAAACGCATCAACAACATTACCGGATGGATCGTTTGCATTATTGCATGCGCTGTTTACATTATGACCATGGAAGCCACAGGAAGTTTGTGGGATTGTGGAGAATTTGCTTCCAGTGCTTACAAACTCCAGGTTCCCCACTCTCCGGGGGCGCCACTTTTTGTATTGATTGGACGCCTGTTCATGGCGCCATTTGATGCAGATCATGCAGCAACTGGTATTAACCTAATGAGTGCATTGGCCAGCGGATTCACCATTTTGTTCCTGTTTTGGAGCATCACCCATTTTGCCCGTAAACTGGTAGTGAAAGCAGGCGGGGAATTGACATCAGAAAAGATCTATGGTATCATTGCAGCCGGAGTAGTTGGTTCTTTAGCTTATACTTTTTCCGATTCATTCTGGTACAGCGCTGTGGAAGGCGAAGTATATGCCTTATCTTCTTTTTTTACAGCTGTATTGTTTTGGGCAATGCTCAAATGGGAAAATGATATTGATGCAGAACA
>CAYTQB010000075.1:2108-4031 GCA_964439615.1 uncultured Ferruginibacter sp.
ATGGCTTACCAGGTTGGATGGATGTACCTGCGTTACTTCATGTGGAATTTTGCTGGTAAGCAAAATGATATTCAGGGTGTATATATGGGTAATGTGAGAGATGGTAACTGGAAAACGGGTATCGGCTTCCTCGATAATATAAGGTTGGGCGACCAGGACACTTTGCCGGATAGCTTGAAAAAAAATAAAGCAAATAATAAACTTTTTGCCCTGCCACTGATATTGGGCATACTTGGTTTGGTATTCCAGTTCCTGAAAGACCGCAGAGATGCATTGGTGATTGGATTGCTTTTCTTTTTTACCGGGCTTGCAGTTGTATTTTATTTGAACCAGGCCGGTAATCAACCCCGTGAAAGGGATTATGCCTTTGTTGGTTCCTTCTATGCATTTGCCATTTGGATTGGGCTGGGTGTTTTATATGTGAAGGAGCTGTTTGCCCGTTTCATCAGCAATAAGATGATGGTAAATTTTGCAGCCGGTGGTTTATGTTTACTTGCCGTACCGGTATTAATGGCAAGCCAGGAATGGGATGACCATGACCGCAGTAATAAAACACTTGCAAGAGACCTGGCCATTGATTACCTGGAAAGTTGCGCCCCAAATGCCATACTTATCACCTTTGGCGACAACGATACTTACCCACTGTGGTATGCACAGGAAGTACAGGGTGTACGAAGGGATATCAGGGTTATTAACTCCAGTTTATTAGGAACCGATTGGTACATTAATCAATTGCGGAACAAAGTAAACATGAGCGATCCTATTGACCCGATCTGGACAGCAGCCCAGATTGAAGGCGCCAACAGGGATGTTATTTATCATGCCCCAAGGCCGGGTATAGACCCCAATGCATATATGGATCTTTATACCATGATGAAAGATTATGCAGGCAGTGATGACCCCACTAAAATGGAACAGGGAAGAGATGGAAGTATGCTGAATATTTTCCCTTCCAAAAAAGTTTCAGTACCCGTTGACCTGAATCTGGTACGCCAGAATGGTACCGTAAATGCAGATGATAGCGTGGTAACAGAACTTAGATTTGATATACCTAAGAATGCATTATTTAAAAATGATGCAGCCATCTTAAATATCATTGCAGCCAATAAATGGAAACGCCCCATCTATTTCACATCAGATGATGCAGCAGGTTTGGGCCTGCAAAACTATGTCCGCCAGGATGGCTTGACCTATCGCCTGGTTCCAGTGCTCAACAGCCAGGTAAATGACAACTGGGTATATGATAAAATGATAAACAAATTCGTTTCGGGCAATGCCGATAAGCCCGGTGTATATTTTGACGAAGAGAACCGTCGTCATCTTAACACCATCCGTATGGCTTACGCATCGGCTGCACTTGACCTTGCTCAAAAAGGCAAAAAAGAAGAAGCCAAAAAAATGCTGAACAAAGTTGATAAGATGATGCTGGAAGAAAACTTTCCTTATGGCATGGTTTCACGTAACCAGCAGCATAATTATATTTCGCATTTGCTGGTACAGGCTGCATACGTGGCTGGGGATACCGTTTTGGCTGCTAAAATAACCAGGAGCTTAACGAAAGACCTGCAGCAACAACTCAGTTATTATGCTGCGCTGAACGAAGATCGGGCCGGCAACTTTGATTATATAGCAGATCAGCAGGGTAGAAAGGGGGGCGATAAGAATATGGCTGAGCAATTATTAATGCGTCTCCAGTCATTTGAGCAGCAGTTTAAGAACCCTGTTATATCACCTGCGGAAAATCCGGTGCCTATAACAACACAGCCCGTGGCTCCACAAAAACAAACGGATACACAACGGAAAAAATAAGACCGTATAAAATGATCAGCATAGATCCCCTGAGCACGCTTGGGGGATTTTTTATTTAACAAACGGAACAAACCAATACACACAATTGTTTCGTAATTTAGTATTTCCTCTCTC
>CAYTQB010000075.1:4131-13813 GCA_964439615.1 uncultured Ferruginibacter sp.
ACCCCAATGAACAAGGCAAATCTCCCTTTGAGAAATTGCTCGACCTGTTTTTGCAATTACTCACTTATACCAATGGCGATTTTAATGAAGCCATGCAATGGATGAACCAGCTCGACCAGGAATATAAACTCACCCACAATGAATATGGTATCGGTGATTTTATTGAAGACCTGAAAGGCAAAGGGTATATTGACGAAAAACGGGAGAATGGTGAGATAAAGATCACTCCCAAAACAGAAAAAAGCATCCGCAAAAAAAGCCTGGAGGAAATTTTCGGTAAACTGAAGAAAACAAAACAAGGTAATCACCAGACCTTTAAGCCGGGTAATGGAGATGAGATCAATCCGGAGACAAGGCCTTTCCAGTTTGGCGACACCATGGAGCAGATCGATTTCACCAATTCCATCCGCAACGCACAGATCAATCATGGAATCGACAGCTTTCACATGCAGGAAGATGACCTGGAAATAAGGGAGACAGATTTTAAATCTCAGACGTCAACTGTATTGATGATAGACATCTCTCATTCCATGATATTATATGGTGAAGACAGAATAACCCCGGCGAAAAAAGTAGCGATGGCTTTGAGTGAGCTGATACAAACAAAATACCCTAAGGACACTTTGGACATTGTGGTGTTTGGCAACGATGCATGGCCGATTGAAGTTAAAGACCTTCCTTATTTACAGGTGGGGCCTTATCATACCAATACCGTGGCAGGACTGGAACTGGCCATGGACATTTTAAGAAGAAGGCGTAACCCGAATAAACAGATCTTTATGATCACTGATGGTAAGCCTACCTGTTTGAAGATTGGTAAGAAGTATTATAAAAACAGCTGGGGCGCCGACAGGAAGATACTGAACCGCTGTATGAGCTTAGCTACCCAATGCAAGAAGCTGAAGATACCTATCACCACTTTCATGATCGCATCCGATCCCTGGTTGCAGCGCTTTGTGCAGGAGTTCACCGAGACAAACAATGGAAAAGCCTTCTTTGCATCGCTGGATAAACTCGGTGCATTTATATTTAAGGATTTTGAAAGCGGGAAGAGGAAGACGGTGTATTGAGTTTTTTGCCGGGAAGTCGGTAAGACGGAATTAAAAAAAATGAAAAGTGTATGTTTTAACCGAAATAGAAGAAGTTCTTTGCAGCGAAATAGTTGATTGTGGATATAAAGTCCATAGTCAATTGGGGCCAGGATTGTTGGAAAAAATCTATGAAGCTTGTTTTTGTTATGAACTCGGTAAAAAAGAAATCCCTTTCAAACGTCAAATTAAATTACCTATTAAATATGATGGGCTTGAATTTGATGAAGGGTTACAGTTAGATGTGCTGGTTGATGATAAAATTATTTGTGAGCTCAAAGCAGTTGAAACCATCAACCCTTTATGGCAAGCTCAGGTTATGAGTCATTTAAAATTGACGAGGCTGCATGTTGGTTTTATTTTAAATTTCAATGTAGCAATAATGAAAAACGGCATAAGAAGATTTTGCATGGAGTAACCTAGCTTCTGTTGTCTTGTCAAAAACAAAATTTTAAACTAAATAATACGTCTTACCGACTTACCGGCTATGAACAAAAATATCAAAACACTCGGCGAATTAAAAAAGAGCGGCTATATTTCCAAAAGCATCAAGCAGGAGATACGTGATAACCTCGTTAAAAAAATACAGGCAAAAGAAAATCCATTCCCCGGTATCTTAGGTTATGAAGATTCTGTTGTGCCCGATACTGAAAGAGCTTTGTTATCTCAACATAATATTTTGTTCCTCGGACTGCGTGGACAGGCAAAGACAAGAATTGCCCGGCAGATGACTGAACTGCTGGACGAATACATACCTGTTGTGGAAGGAAGCGAAATCAACGACGACCCTTTGCAACCCGTTTCAAGATATGCTGTTGACCTGGTTGCAGAAAAAGGAGACAATACACCCATTGCCTGGTTACACCGCAGCGAACGTTTTGGAGAAAAATTAGCTACACCAGATGTAAGCGTGGCTGATCTTATTGGTGATATAGACCCCATCAAAGCAGCAAACCTTAAACTGAGCTTTGCTGATGAAAGGGTATTACACTATGGCATCATTCCCCGAAGCAACCGCTGCATCTTTGTTATTAATGAATTACCCGACCTGCAGGCAAGGATACAGGTCTCGTTATTTAATATTTTAGAAGAAGGCGATCTGCAGATCCGTGGATTTAAATTAAGATTACCACTTGATGTGTTATTCGTGTTCACAGCCAACCCCGAAGACTATACCAACCGGGGAAGCATTGTAACACCACTCAAGGACCGTATCGAAAGCCAGATACTCACCCATTATCCCAAATCTTTGGAAACAGCGTTAGCTATAACAGAACAGGAAGCAGCGATCAATGAAGCACAACAACAAAAAGTAAAAGTAAGTGACCTGGTGAAACGACTGATCGAGCAGGTTGCATTTGAAGCAAGAGGAAGTGAACTGGTAGATAAGAAAAGCGGTGTGAGTGCAAGACTCAGTATCAGTGCTTATGAAAACGCCATCAGCGCAGCAGAAAGAAGGGCCATAATAAACAATGAAAAACAAACACAGGTCTGGATCAGCGACCTGATCGGTATCATTCCTTCAATTACCGGTAAGATAGAGCTGGTATATGAAGGCGAACAGGAAGGCCCCTACCAGGTTGCCTTCAATTTGCTGGAACGATCGATAAGAACACAATTCGGTTTATACTTTCCCAATCCCGATGCATTGAAAAAAAGAAGGGGTAAGGAGACAACTAATGATGATAACCCATATAAAGCCATCACCCGGTGGTTTGATGCAGGCAATACATTGAATACATTTTTTGAAACAAAGGATGAGGACAAAATACAATTGCTGTACAAAGTGGATGGATTGCCTGCACTGGTAAAAAAATATTTTAAAGCCGCTAACGATAAAGAAAATGCATTGCTGATGGAATTTGTACTGCATGGACTGGCAGCACATTCATTAATAAGTAAAAAAGTACTGGAGGGTAAAATTGAATTTAAAGACCTGATGGGCAGCATGCTAAACATTGGTAGCGAACATTTTGGTGAAGAGGATTTTAATGAGGAGGATTTTAATTGATAAATATGTATACTAGTTCACCAGTTTGGAATTTAAAGAAGGAATGTCCATGCTGCAATCAACACAGTAAACTTTTGCTTTACATATGCGATAATTGCAATAGGATTACAGCAATTTGTGATGAAATGCAGACTAATTTCTTAAATCCATTAAACATATCATTGGATTATATAGCAGCAGAAGGCAATGATAAAGATTGCCCTCATTGCAAAACAAAAAATAGTTTAAGGCCAGCAAAAGATTTTGAGATTATCAATATTGGATTGACACCAGATCAATATGAATGATCTTAAAAGAATTTGGTAAAGTTGTCAAACAATATTTACCTCTCTTTCCAGCATCACTCCAAACTTATGGTTTACGCTCTGTAATATCTCTTCGCTGAGGTTATATATTTCACTTCCCCTTGCATTTCCATAATTCACTAATACCAATGCCTGTTTTTCATGACAGCCTGCATCGCCGCTTCTGAATCCTTTCCAGCTTGTCCCGTTTTCGGGGCCGCATTGTTCAATTAACCATCCGGCAGCAAGTTTTACATTTCCATTCGGCAGGTCGTAGCCAACTATATTCTGATGCTGCTCTTTCAAACTTTTGAATTTTGACTTTTGAATTTCAGGATTTTTAAAAAAGCTCCCAGCATTCCCTACCACTACCGGGTCTGGTAATTTGGAAGAACGGATATTGATTACTGCCTTCGATATCGCCTGTATACTCAATTCCTTTACTCCCATCTTCTCAAGTTCCTGATCAATGGCCCCATAAGAAGTATTGAATATTGGTATGCGGTTGAGGCGATAGGTAACATCGGTTATTACAAATTCATTTTTAAATTTCCGTTTGAACACACTGTCACGGTAGCCGAACTCACAATCGTTCAAAGAAAAGTTTACTATCCTCTTATCCGGTATATGAAAGGCTTCCAGCGAATAGAATACATCTTTTATCTCCACACCGTACGCACCAATGTTCTGCATGGGTGATGCGCCCACATTACCGGGAATGAGCGAAAGGTTCTCCACCCCTGCCCATCCATTATGGATACAATGCAAAACAAAATGATGCCAGTTAACCCCTGCTCCTACCTGTACATACACATGATGCTCGTCTTCTTTTATCTCTTTGATGCCAACGATCTCGTTTTTCAGAACCAATCCGTCAACATCTTTGGTGAAGAGGATATTGCTGCCGCCGCCTATGATCAACGTTTGTCGTTTTTCGTTGGTCGTTGGTAGTTGGTTAAATTCAAGGAGCTCGTGTAACTCACTGACAGAATTAAATGTGGCGAAATATCGTGCCATTACATCAATACCAAATGTATTGAACGACTTCAACGATATATTTTCCTGAATTTCCATTCCTAATTCTTAATTTTTAACTGGCATCTACATCCACCAACACATCAACACTCCTATATGCTTTTTCGCTGTTCATTAAGTTGATATGGTTCCTGATGGCAGCTTTGTATCGCAAACTCATTCCCGGTTCCTTAGGCAGTTTGATCAATATCTCCATCAAATACTGATTGCGAATCCGGTTCACAACCGGCGCTGCCGGACCAACTATATAATTCTTAAGGTCCTGTTTAAGCAAAGTTGCCAATTTTTCTGCAGCTCCTGTTACAGTATTTTTATCCCTGTGTCTTAAAGTGAGCAGGATGATACGGCTGAACGGGGGATAAAGAAACTCCTTTCGCTTTTCAATTTCAAAAGCAAAAAGTTTTTTATAATCGTGTTGCTGTACAAACTGCAAAACAGGATGCTTTGTATTACCTGACTGGATAATGACCCTGCCCCGTTCTTTTTTTCTGCCGGCCCGCCCACTCACCTGTTCCATCAGTTGAAAAGCCCGTTCATTTACTCTAAAGTCGGCAAAGGCGAGTAACCCATCCGCATCCAGTATGCCAACCAGGCTTACCTTATCAAAATCCAATCCCTTTACTACCATTTGTGTCCCAACCAGAATATCCAGCCTGTGTTGCTCAAACAACTGTATCAAATTATCATGTGCTGTTTTACCCCGAACACTATCCACATCCATTCTTGCAATTTTATACTTTGAAAAATCATCTTCCAACTGCTCTTCAATTTTTTCAGTACCGAAATTTTTCTCTAACCAGTTATTGCTGCCACAGGCAGGGCAGGTAATTAATTTGGGATATGTACTGCCGCAATAATGGCAATGCAGTTTGTTACTGAACTTATGCAGTGTCAATGAAACATCACAGTGGGTACACTGTGGAATGAAGCCGCAGGCCCCACAGATCAGGTACGGGTTGTAACCCCTCCTGTTTTGAAATAATATCACCTGCCTGTCAGTATCCAGTGTTTTTTGCATGGCTTCTTTCAGCTGCGGGCTGATCATCACTTTACCCTTTCGAGCAACCTGTCTTGTATCAACGATCTCAATCTCCGGCAATTCTATTCCGCCAAAACGTTCATTCAATTCAACCAATGCATATTTATCATGTAAGGCGTTAAAATAACTTTCGACCGAAGGCGTGGCGCTGCCCAACAATACCTTTGCACTAAAAAGTGAAGCATAATAAATGGCTGCATCACGGGCATTATACCGGGGTGCCGGATCCTGCTGTTTGAAAGAAGCGTCATGCTCTTCATCCACTATTATCAGCCCAAGGTCTTTAAAGGGCAGGAAAAGGGCGCTTCTGGCACCCAGCACTATCTTTACTTCACCGGTTCTTATCTTATTCCATAATTCAATGCGTTCGTTATTATTGAACCGGGAATGATAGATGGTGATATTACCGCCAAAATGCTTCTGCAGCCGGCGGATTATCTGTGTGGTCAAAGCAATTTCGGGAAGAAGATATAAAACCTGTTTTCCTGCTGTAAAATATTTCTCAATGAGTTTAATATAAACCTGCGTTTTGCCGCTGCTGGTTACGCCATGAAGAAGGCAAACATTCTTTGTATCAAAACTTTTTGCAACTGCATCTGAAGTTTCCTGCTGGGCAACACTGAATTCAAAATCGATTTCCACATTCTTTGGCAGCGATCTTATCCTGTCAACTGCTCTTTTCTCTATGAATAAGATATTTTTATCCGCAAGTCCTTTCAACTGTGCGGCAGATGCCCCGGATTTTTTTAACAGTTCTGCCTGGGTTACATCACCTATGGTTTTTTGAAGATGCAGGTAGGCCAATAGCAATTCCATTTGCTTGGGAGCCCTGCCCCAGTTGTTCAATAATTCACTAAGCTTATCTTCATTGCCATACTCCGGGTTTAGGATAACATAACTCTCTTTTTTTACTTTATACTGTTCATCCATCGCTTCCCACACCTGGCATATTTTCTTATCGATGAGTTTTTTTATGATGGGGTACACATGGGTTATATCCAGTATCTGCTGCACTTCGGTAAGCCTGAGTTCTTTTTTCAGAAGCAAAGCTTCTGCTACAAGGAATTCCTCATCATTTAAATGGGAGAAATCTTCTCCTGCCTCTTCATTATATACCAGGATCGTTTCACTGCTGAGTTTAAAGTGAGTGGGCAAGGCTGCAGCCATCACTTCTCCTTCGCTGCACATATAGTATCCGCTCATCCACTGCCATAATTGTAATTGCTGGGGATATAGTATGGGTTCATCATCCAGCACATTCAGGATATCCTTGGTTGGATAAGCAGGCTTTTTATCTGACACCAGTTTTACTACTCCGGCATATTTTTTACTTTTCAACTCCACTTCCACCCGGCAACCGGGTATTGCCCCGTTCAATAAAAAAGTGGGTATAGAATATGTATACGTTGTAGGAAGAGCCAGCGGAAGAATGATCTCAGCCCAAAAACCAGAGGAATCCCCTGTGAATTGTATTTCGTTCCCTTTGCTCATCTTATGCTTCTAAAGTTAACCTGATTTTGTTAGTTAATATTTCCGGGCTTATCATTTATCCAGCTCGCTTTGTATTTTATCAATGCCTTTTCCATTACCCCGTACACTTTCTCTTTTAAGAAAGCAACATCATTCAGAGTTAATCCTTCAACACTGATCTCATCCAGGTAAACCGATCTCGACTTTCCGGGGTTCAATGAAAAAATGCTCCGGTAATGCATCCGGTCATATGCATCAAGGATCAATATCGGTTTTATGGGAGTTTGTGTTTCAATGGCAACTTTAAAAGCGCCATCGTAAAATTCTTTCAGGGGCTTATCAGTCATATTGAATGTTCCTTCCGGGGCAACAAGCACAGATATCCCCTTTCTTAAAACCGATTTCAGTTGCTTTACGCTGGTGGCTCTTTTTTGCGGATTATCCCTTTCAACCATTACCACTGCATTTCTATATATGAATCCAAACAATGGGATCTTAGCCATTTCGGCTTTTCCAAGTATCCTGAAATGTTGCCTCCGGATGGTTTTAAAAATGATGGGGATGTCCAAAAACGAGATATGGTTGAACACAAAGACGTATTGCCTGCTCCTGTCGTGGGGCGCTTCAAAGATGTTCCGGTGAAAAATGCCCAGCATCAGGAGTACGAAATCGGTCCATGCATGACATAGCCGGTATATGAAATTGCCCCCCTTTATCTTGCCAAAGAATGAAGCCACCACTACCAGTGGAAATATTAACAGCAGGAACAGTGTAAAGGGTATAAAGGCATAAACGGTAAAAACTGCCTGTATGAACCGGTAAACATATCGCATAATAGGAAGGCGAATATATACAGAATCCGGTCGTCACCGGAACCTATATGCCCGGTTCAGGCTTAAATAGCCCATAATTCCACATTTTTGCCCCCAGACTGTTCATATTTTTTCCAAATCACTGCTCAATTTCAAGGCTAAACCCTTACCTTTGCCTCCCCGAAAAATAGGGGACTAAATTTGATTTTTATGTTAGCAGTAGTAAAAATAGCAGGCCAGCAATTTAAAGTTAAGGCAGGTGACAGTTTATACGTACCTCATATTGAGGGTAAGGCAGGTGATTCTGTGGAATTTGCCGAAGTATTAATGACCGATAACAAGGGAAAAGTGGTTTCAGGTTCAGATGTGAAGGCAGTAGTAAAAGCTGAAATTATCAGTGACCTGGTAAAAGGTGAAAAAGTAATCGCTTTCAAGATGAAAAGAAGGAAAGGTTTCCGTAAAAAACACGGACACCGTACACAGTATACAAAGATCAAAGTAACAGCAATCGCATAATTAATTTTGAAAGTAAAAATTCAAAAATCAAAAAATTAAAACATGGCACATAAGAAAGGTGAAGGCTCGGTTAAAAATGGTCGTGATTCACAAAGCAAAAGATTAGGTGTGAAAATTTATGGTGGTCAACCTGCACTTGCAGGAAATATCATTGTTCGTCAGCGTGGAACAACTTATCATCCCGGTAAAAATGTTGGTGTAGGAAAAGACTTCACCATCTTTGCATTGACCGATGGATTGGTTGAATTTAAAAAAGCAAAGGGTGATAAGACCGTTGTTTCGGTTTCTGCAGTAGAAGCCTCGGCTTAAATTTTTTGCCATTTTATTTTGGTAGTTTAAAAAATATTTATATTTTTAAGTATTATTTACTAACCAATTAAATTTTAAAAAAATGGCAACAAAGAAAAAAGCTGCTAAAAAGAAAGCCGCTCCAAAAAAGAAAGCTGCTCCTAAAAAGAAAGCTGCAAAGAAGAAAGCTGCAAAGAAGAAGTAGTCTTCGCTTTTTAACAAAGCAAAATATCGTTAAAGTCCCGGTAAAATTTATCGGGACTTTTTCTTTAAAACCCTTTACCATAGCTGCTTTCATTCAACAGACTTTTATCCTATTCTACATAACCGATCTTCCTTATCGTACAATAATCATTACTGCTTTCATACAAAAAATATTTGTACACTGATATAAATTTTTAATTTTTTTCATCATCGTCTTATTTTTCCATCTCCGTTTTTCAGTCAAACTATTCCAAAACCCTCTTTCTTTATCCTTTTACATTTCTTACTTTTAAACATGGATAATTACCAAATAGCCGATCTTTTTTCTCTTTTGAGCAAAATAATGGACATCCATGGAGAAAATAGTTTTAAGGCAAAATCATACGCATCAGCAGCTTTCAACATAGAAAAATTACCATTTCAACTGAGTGAAACTACGCATGAAGAGATCTTTCAAATTAAAGGGATCGGTGAATCAACCGGAAAAAAAATAGTTGAAATTTTAGAAAAAGGTTCGCTGCAGGCTTTACAGGAAATGATCGATAAAACACCCAAAGGTGTTATTGAAATGCTGAACTTAAAAGGTATCGGCCCTAAAAAAATTGCTACTATCTGGAAAGAAATGGAAATAGAAAGCATCGGCGAACTTTTATATGCCTGCAAAGAGAACCGCCTTAAACTGTACAAAGGATTTGGAGAGAAAACACAACAGAATGTAATTGACACCATCGAATTCTATTTAGGAAACCGTGGCAGTTATTTATATCCACAGGTGGAAGCTGTAGTACCTCAGATAACTGCTTACCTGGAAAAACTCTTTTCACCCGAAAATGTATTTATCACCGGTAGTTTTAAACGCCAGCTTGAGATAATGGATGAGCTGGAGTACGTAGTTAAGGTCTCGAATGAGGTTGCTAAACCTAAATTCCAATCTG
>CAYTQB010000076.1:0-13472 GCA_964439615.1 uncultured Ferruginibacter sp.
TTCGGCAATTCGTTCGACTGGCCCAATGATGGCGGCATTATCCGTAAAGTACAATTGATTGTAAATGACAAACCTTCGGCAAATTATATGCTTGCAACGCCAACATTAAATGTTAGTAACAACGATGGGAAATTAAAAATAAAACTTGGCTTTGACGAAGCAACAAACATTCAACTGAATGTTGTTGTTACAGAGGAAAACCAGTCAACAAAGAATATAGTGTTGAGTAAATCAGTAACACCCGATTGGCAAAATGGGGAAGCAGTAATAGATGTTACATTGCCTGATATCCATCCCTGGCATTTTGATTTTCCAAACCTGTACCGCATTGATGTTACTGTGTTAAAGAAAAGGAAAGCGGTAGATAAAATTTCAGTCAACATCGGTTTTCGGGAATTGAAATTTGTAAATGGACAGACATTTTTAAACGGGGAAAGAATCAAACTGATGGGTGTAGAGTGGACTGCCGGTTCCAATCCAAACTTTGGTTTTGCGGAAACAGATTCCGTTATCATAGCCATGGGAAAGCTGATGAAAGATGTGAATTGTATTTTCAGCCGCCAGCATTTTCAGCAAGGCGATGTTTTCTACGACTTCTGTGACCGTAACGGAATTTTGGTACAGCAGGAAGTGCCATTGTGGGGACCCGAAACACCTGCAAACGATACCATTCGCACTATTGCTATGCGGCAATTGGATTTAATGGTAAAAACATTATACAATCATCCCAGTATCTTTTCATGGGGAGTTGGTAATGAGTTAAGAGGAAGGGATGCAGATATGAGAAAATTTATTGGTGATTTATTAAAGCGTTCAAGGGAACTGGATGCGTCAAGAATGACTGCTTACGTCAGCAATACACTAACATGGGGCTTTAGCAACAACAGGAATTTTGTTCCCGATGCCGCAGCAGAAGGAGACTATATAATGATGAATGAATATGGCGGTAGCTGGTGGGACCTGCCTACAGGTAAAATTGGTTTTTATCTCGATAGTGTAAACATGAGCTACCCTAACAAACCTTTCTTTATTTCTGAGTTTGGTTTGTGTGAACCGAATTTTAAAGGCGGCGATGAACGGCGTATTGAAGACCTGATTTATCATATGGCGATTTATGAAAGTAAACTCTATGTAGAAGGAGCTATTTATTTTGATTTGACAGATTATCGTACACATTACCCCGGCACTTCAGAAAAAAATAAATTCAGGAGAAGGATACATGGGGTTTATGATATGTACGGTAATGCAAAACCCTCCATGAAAGTGTTGAGAGAACTATCAACCCCGGTAGAAGTGCAACAGGTAAGGCATTGGAAAAAGGATAAGCTTAATTTATTGATTTTTGGCAGTATTGGCCTGCCACAACATACGGTGAAGGGGTATAAACTTTATGTATCGGATAAGGCGGATAATTACTCTTCCGGTAAAGTTTATGAATTGCCTGAAATAAAACCGGGTCAGCGAATTGACTTTGAAGTGGATGAAATTAACAGCGGGAATATATTTGTTACCATTATTCGGCCAAACGGATATGTAGTATCACAGAAATCGTTTTATTGATTTTTACAAAATAATTACTGACATGAAGATTTTTTTTAAACATAGCATTTTTCTCATACTCATGCTGCCCATTGCAGTGATGGGACAAGTAAAGCTGCCTGTTGTGCATGATTCCTTGTTCAGCACCTATTATCACCAGCGATGGACATTGTTTCAATCACTTCCGCAAACAAACGGAGATATAATTTTTATCGGCAACAGTATCACTGATGGTGGAGAGTGGAGTGAATTGTTTAATGATGTTAAAATAAAGAACCGGGGCATCAGCGGTGATATTTCCGCAGGCATTATTAAAAGAATTGACGAAGTGGCGAAACGGAAACCGGTTAAGGTTTTCCTGATGATTGGAACAAATGATTTAGCAAGGGGTATATCACCGGATAGTGTAGTAAAGAACATTATAACAATTGCTGATTACCTGAAGCAGGTAACCCCGGTTACAAAACTTTATGTACAAAGCATTCTGCCGGTTAATAACGTATTTGGAAAATTTGGCGGGCATACAAGTAAAGCAGAACAAATAAAACAGGTGAACGAAAAATTATTAAAAGAATCACCAATACATCATTACAGTTTTATTGACCTCTATCCGTTTTTCAGTAATAGTGAGGGCAAGCTGGAAACAAAGTACAGCAATGATGGCCTGCACCTTACCGGAGCAGGTTATTTGCTGTGGAAGCATTTGGTTTATCCGCATGTAAATGGTGTGCAGGAAAAACCGTCCATCATACCTGCACCACAGCAATCGAAATGGGGAAAAGGCTTTTTCCCGATTTATCAATGCCGCTCCATTGTTACAACACAAAAGGGTTTGGAAAACGAATCGGGGCAATTGAAAGCGATTGTAAATTCTTTGGGCTGGGATGCAGAGATAAAGGTTAAAACACCGGAGTTGGAAAAATATATAGAACTGCGGATAGCAAAAATTGATGCGGCTCCGGAAAATAAGGAAGCGTATAAACTCGAAGCAACAGAGAGTTCAATCCTTATTACCGGCAACACTCCACATGGGATATTTAATGGTATTCAGACTTTAAAACAAATCCTTCGTGACGGTAATTTTATTGATGCCTGTGAAATTACTGACTGGCCTGCATTTTCCTGGCGGGGATTTATGATAGATGTAGGAAGAAATTTTCAATCTATCAGCCAATTAAAGCAACAGATAGATGTTATGGCTGCTTATAAATTAAACATCTTTCATTTTCATCTCACAGAAGATATCGCTTGGCGTTTGCAAAGTAAAATGTATCCGCAACTTACGGATGCAAAATATATGAAGCGTAATCCTGGTGAGTATTATTCGCTGGATGAAATGAAGGAGCTGATAGCTTATTGTAAGGAAAAGTATATTACACTGATTCCGGAAATTGATATGCCTGGGCACAGTGCCGCTTTTACAAGGGCTATGAAAGTGGATATGCAAAGCGATTCAGGATTGATGATTTGTAAAAACATCATAAAGGAATTAAGCACTGAATTGGATATAGAAATAGTTCATATTGGTGGTGATGAAGTGAAAATAACTAACAAACAATTTTTACCCGAAATAGCTAAGCTATTGCGGTCGCTGAATAAAAAAGTGATGGCATGGGACCCGGGGGGCAATGTACCTGAAGGCACAATTTTGCAAATGTGGAATGGTGATAAAAAGCCAAAGAATAAATTTCACTCAGTTGATTCACGGCATTTATACCTGAATCATTTTGACCCACTGGATGGTGTGGTGGCCACATTCAATCACCAGGTTTGTGATGCAGCAAAAGGCGATGAAAATAAATTGGGCGCTATATTGTGCAATTGGCCCGACAGAAGGGTAAGTAAAGAAGAAGATTTAATAAACATGAATGCAGTTTACCCGGTTATGCTCACCTTTTCTGAAAGATGCTGGCTGGGCGGTGGATGGAAAAATTATTTATCAGATATGGGCTCACCAGGCAATGAACGGTATAATGCATTTGTTGAGTTTGAAAATCGTTTGCTGGAGCATGGTTCACTTTATTTTAAAAACCGTTCCTTTCCTTATGTTAGGCAAAGTGATATAGAGTGGAAACTGATTGGTACCTTCGCTAATAAAGGGAAAACAGAGATGGTCTTTTATCCCGAATCAGCTTCTTTTACTGATACAGTACAATTAAAAAATTACCCTTCAGTTTTTGGGGGCACTATCTGGCTGCAGCATTTCTGGTCTCCAATGATTGGTTCCCATCTCGAAAATCAACAGGACAGTTCTACTTATTATGCCATACAAAAAATTTGGAGTAACGAAGCTGGAGTGAAAAAATTCTGGATTGGTTTTAATAATCTCGGCCGTGCTAATGCTACCGATTCACCACCCGCCGGAGAGTGGGACTATAAAAGCAGTAAAATTTGGGTAAACGGAAAATTAATATCCCCACCCAATTGGAAACGGGCTGGACAAAAAGGAGATTCAGAAACACCCTTAACCAATGAAGGGTATGAATACAGGGAGCCCTCAAAAATTTATTTACAAAAGGGATGGAACACTATTTTAATAAAGGCGCCGGTTGAAACTTTCAACAGCGAATGGAATAACCCGGTAAAATGGATGTTTACGTTTGTGATGAAAGATGAAGGCCGGGATTAAAATGTAAATGAAAATAATTAAAAAATAAACAATTTAAACCAGCATTATGAATCATAAAGAAAACAGCAACAGAGGAGCCATTATTATTATCGGCATTTTATTTTTTGTGTTTGGTTTTGTTACCTGGCTAAACGGGCCGCTCATTACTTATGTAAAACTTGCTTTTGGGTTAGATACGGATTCAAAAGCCTTTATGGTAACAACAGCTTTTTATATGGCCTATTTTTTCCTGGCACTGCCCTCTTCCTGGGTTTTGGAAAAAACAGGAATGAAGAAAGGGATGGCTATGGCTTTAGTGGTTATGGCCGTTGGTACTTTTTTATTCGGGCATTTTGCTACGCAGAGAAATTATTCAATGTCATTACTGGGTCTTTTTATAATTGGTTCCGGATTATCTCTTTTACAAACCGCTTCCAACCCTTATATAAGTATCATAGGTCCCATTGAAAGTGCAGCAAAACGAATAAGCATAGTTGGTATTTGTAACAAAATTGCAGGAATTATCAGCCCCATTGTACTCAGTGCATTTGTATTAAAAGGGATTGGAGAATTGGAAGGAAGGGTAAATGCTGCGGCTGACCAGTCAACAAAAGACACTATCTTATCTGAATTTGCTTCAAAAATTTACACTCCTTATGCAATCATGTCGGTAGTACTGGTATTATTGGGCGTTTGGATATTAAAATCTTCGCTGCCCGAAATAAAAACTTCTGAAGCAAACGTACAGGCGGCAAATAGCGGTTCGGAAAAAGCAAAGACAAGTATTTTTAATTTTCCGCATCTGTGGCTGGGTGCGGTTTGTATTTTTGTTTATGTAGGTGTAGAGGTAATGGCCGGCGATGCCATAGGTACTTATGGAAAAGGTTTCAATATCCCAACCGATGAAACAAAGTATTTTACGTCTTATACACTTGCCGCAATGCTGTTAGGCTATGTGATTGGTTTAATTACAATTCCCAAATACCTCTCCCAACAGGCCGCTTTAAAATATTCAGCCGTACTGGGCATCCTTTTTACCGCAGCGGCTTTTATTACAAAGGGATATACTTCAGTTGCTTTTGTCGCAGCGTTGGGGTTGGCAAATGCATTAATGTGGCCTGCTATTTTTCCACTTGCAATTAGCGGCCTGGGAAAATTTACAGAAAAGGGTTCAGCAATTCTAATTATGGGTATTGCGGGCGGCGCTTTAATTCCAAAAGCATTCGCAGCTTTTAAAGATGAATACGGATTTCAGTTAGTATTTTTTGCATTAATGATACCTTGCTACCTGTATATTCTTTATTATTCTCTGAGAGGATATAAAGCGGGACAGAATAAATTAGTTTCAGAGTGAAGTAACCCTGATAGTGGATATCAATAGTCTTTCAGAATGACATCTTCTATACAATATTCTGCAAGGGCAGTAATTGTTAAAAAAGGATTTACGCCAATTGTACCCGGCACAAGAGAGCCATCTATGGCGTATAAATTTTTATACCCTTTTATCCTGCCATAGTTATCTGCTGATTGCCCAAGTACACAACCACCAAGAGGGTGATAACAGATATCAGGGCCAAATCCATTATTGAATAGTAGATGCGACCGGGTGCCTCCGTTTGTCTTTATCATTTTGCGGATAAAATGTTTTGCATTATTGTAGGCATACTCCCAATTTGATTTATCCCATTTCAGTTCAACAGCACTCGACTCTTTGTTCCAGTAAAAATATCCCTTACTTGGCACCCTGTTAATCAGTAAATACAAAGATGTATATACTTCCATGCCCATAGGAAAAGGGGAAATCTCCGCAAAAAAAGGATGACTGTTGTCCTTCCAATTGTCAATACCAACTATCGGTATTGTTGATTGGTTTCCCCCGGTGCCACGCCCAGGATTTATTGTATCATCAGGCTTTACATGATTAAAAATCGTATTTACAAAGTTGCGGCCTGTCATTATGTTCCCGTTATTCCCCCAGCCATGCCCAATGCTGCTGTCTAAATGCAGAAGGTCGCCTTTTCCGTTAGCAGCCACTAATAAATTTGTAGTGGCAATACTACCGGCACATAAAAAAAGTTTTTTACAGGAAATTATCTTGCTTTCTGTTGTATTTCCATTTACATCAATTACTGAAATAAAAACACTGAAAGTTTCGTTAGTGTTATATTTTATTTTATCAACACGGTGAAGGTCAAGAATTGTTAACAGCCCTGTTTGCAGGGCATCCGACAAGTAAGTTTTGTCCAAACTTTTCTTACCATAATTATTTCCATAGATTAATTCCTTATCGAATGCAGACCTGGGAGCTTCGTTTCTTCCCTCTTTCTCCATATAAGCAAAGTCATATACATTCGGAATTTTCACCGTAGTAAACCCTGCTTTTTTAGCTTCATATTCACCAACTCTTGAGAATTTATAAAAATCTGTACTTGCATAAAAGGCAGGATTGATTTCGTTAACCCCGAGTTGGGCTTTTGCTCTTGGAAAATATTTATTATAAAAATCAGTGACCTTTAAATTGGAAAATATTTCTTCAAAATATTCCGGCTTAGGCATTACAGCCATACCTCCGTTTACAAGCGAGCCGCCACCCACTCCGCAACCGGCATATACTTTTACATCTTTGTAATCTATCCTGTCGAGCACACCTGTGAACGGGTTAGAAAAAGTGGTTGAGTTAAGCATTGGAGCTATTGCTTTTTTCTTCAACCAGGAAGAGTTTTCTTTGGGCGAACCCATATCTGAAAACGGCTTGTATTGTGCCCCGGTTGTACTCCAGTTTAGCCCCATTTCAACTATTGTACATGGCCGCCCGGCTTTTGTAAGGCGCAAAGCAGTAACAGCGCCGCCATAGCCTGAGCCAATTATCAGGTTTTCAATATCAATACTTGTAACCAGGTTTTTTATTGAATAGCCGGAAGAAATTAAAACTGATGCGGCTGCCCCGGATGAAAGCTTTATGAATTTCCTTCGTTTCAATATTATGAGTTTAAGTGTCGGATAAAATATATTGCAATTTATTAAAAGCCAAACAGAATACAAGGGATTGTGATAGGGAGTTGAGACTAATAATTCGCCATTTCTGGCACCCGATGATTCAATCCCATTTACAAAATCCGGAAGACAGCACCACATGGCATGCCATCCGGAAAATATGGAGTGATGAAGCAGGCGAAAAAAGTTTCTGGATCGGGTTTAATAATATTTCAAGGTCACCCGCAACTGATTCGCCACCTGTAAATGGCTGGGATAATAAAAACAGTTCTATTTGGGTAAATGGCAAACTGATTGAGCCGCCACATTGGAAACGTGGCGGGCAAAAAGGGAATTCCGAAATTCCATTGATTGATGAGGGCTACGAATACCGTGAGCACACAAAAATTTTTCTGCAGAAAGGATGGAATACTGTTCTGATTAAAGCGCCGGTTGGCACTTTCAAAGGGGGGTGGCAAAACCCTGTGAAGTGGATGTTCACATTTGTGGAAGTTATAGATTAAATAAGTTTCAACATTATCGTACTGTTCTTCATTCGCCTTCATATGTTGTTGCTTTCACTTGCCATGTGTTTGCATTTGTTTGATATTTTTGTGTTGCCCGCTTTCTTTTGAGTATTAGTAATTAAATGGTAGTGTTTTCTTTATCGGTAAATAAAACCCTGGGCCCGGATCTTACACATTAAATTTTGCGGTTGAAAAAAACCTTAACTTCCCCAAAACATTTTTTATGAGTAACAAGGAACTGCTTTCGATAGTGATTGTTGTGACTATCTTTTTCAATGCGGCTTGCAATGAAGAAAAAAGGAAAGATCCTGAACTTGTAGTGATTGCTGCACAGAAACCGGGACACCCTTCATGGAGTACACAAAGTAATATCTATGAAGTAAATCTCCGGCAGTATTCTTCTTCCGGGGCGATACTGGAATTTGAAAAACATTTGCCCAGGTTAAAGGATATGGGAGTCGATATCTTGTGGTTCATGCCCATAACACCCATCGGGAAAGAAGGAAGAAAAATGAATGAAAAGGAATTAGGTAGCTATTATGCAGTGAGGGATTACAAAAGCTTCAATGAAGAATTTGGCACAATGGAGCAATGGAAAACATTTGTAAAAAATGCCCAGGCAATGGGATTTAAAGTCATTACCGACTGGGTGGCCAATCATACTGCCGTCGATAATCATTGGATAACTTCACATCCTGGATTTTACATGAGGGACTCCGTAGGAAAAACTGTTACACCTTTTGACTGGACTGATGTACGGAGACTGAATTACCAAAACAGGGAGCTGAGAGACAGTATGATCAATACGATGAAATTCTGGGTAATTGAAACTGGTATTGATGGATTCCGGTGTGATGTGGCTGAAGAAGTTCCTGTTGATTTCTGGAAAGAGTGTATTGACAGCCTTCGGAAAATAAAAAATGTTTTTATGCTTGCAGAAGGAGAAAAAGCTAACCTGCATGAAGCAGGATTTGATGCAACCTATGCCTGGGATATGATGCGGACAATGACCGATCTGTACAACGGTAAAAAATCACTTATGCAGTTTGATTCTGCCCTCAATGCAACGGTTGCAAAATTCCCGGCCAGTGCATACCGCATGTATTTTACTACCAACCATGACGAGAACAGCTGGAACGGAACGGAGTTTGAAAAATATGGCAATGCCTATAAGGCCTTTGCGGTTTTTTCACAGACCATGTATCAAAGTATTCCGCTCATTTATAGCGGACAGGAAGTAATGAATAAAAAGCGGCTGAAGTTTTTTGTAAAAGATACTATTCACTGGAACAGCGGATTTGAAATAGCCGGCTTTTATAAGACCTTACTGTCACTGCGTAAAGCTAACCCGGCTCTTGCAGCAAGTGCTTCGTATAAAAGACTGGCAAGCTCAAATGAAGCAGCGGTATTTACCTACCTGAGGGAGGCTGGTGGACGTAAAGTGGCTATTATATTAAACTTATCTAAGAAGCCGCAAAAATTCACCATCAAGGATGCTGCTGTAAATGGCGAGCCACTAAATGTATTTACAGGTGTAAAGGAAAAGGTCAATACATCACATAAATTCAGTATTGAACCATGGGGATATATCGTTTATGATTATCAATAAACCTGACTCTCTATCCGGAGGATTCCTGCTTTATGATACTGGAATATTTTTTTTGCCGGCAGGTATTTTATTGTATTTTTAAAAAAGTGTATTTTTTACACAATTGCTATTATCATACTAAACGATTGCTATGTCTGTTACAGCTTATACCGGTGCTAAACCTCATCTTGGATTTTGGCAAATATTCAATATGTGTTTTGGGTTCTTTGGTATCCAGTTTGGCTGGAGCCTGCAGATGGGGAATATGAGCGCCATTTACGAATACCTTGGCGCCAGTCCGGAACAAATACCCGGCCTTTGGCTGGCAGCCCCAATGACGGGACTGATCGTTCAACCCATCATCGGTTATTTGAGTGACCGTACCTGGCATCCCAGATTGGGAAGAAGAAGACCCTATTTTTTAATCGGCGCAATCCTCAGTTCACTGGCCCTTTTTATTATGCCGAATGTTTCAGCCATCTGGATGGCAGCAGGCACTTTATGGATTCTTGATTCATGCATCAATATCAGTATGGAACCTTTCCGAGCATTTGTTGCAGATAATTTAGATGAGAAGCAAAGATCAAGAGGTTTTGCCATGCAGAGCATGTTCATCGGTCTCGCTTCATTTATTGCCGGGTATCTTCCGGTTAAACTTGTTGAATGGTTTGGTGTATCAAGAGACAAGGTTGGAGGCTCCATTCCTCAAAATATCTCACTTTCATTTTATATCGGTGCTGCGGTTTTTTTTGCAGCTGTTCTTTACACCGTTTTACGAAGCAGGGAATATCCACCTTCCGACACTGACTGGAGAGTTAAAGTTAAGGAATCAAATAAAGGTTTTGGTGGAGGGGTAAAGGAAATAATATCTGCAATAGGTAATATGCCTCCTCAAATGAAAAGGCTTGCCATTGTAAATTTTCTTACCTGGCCGGGATTGTTCCTGATGTGGTTCTATTATAGTACCGGTGTTGCCACCGATATTTTTGGAGGTGATGCAACATCGAACAGTGAAGTGTTTACCAAGGGGCTTGAATATGCTAATACCACTTCGGCAATTCTAAACCTGGTGACTTTTTTATTTGCATTCACCATTCCATTCTGGGTTGGTAAACTTGGAAAAAAATATACGCATACAGTTTGTCTGATACTGGGTGGCATCGGGTTGATATCCGTCAACTATATCCAGCAGCATTGGATGCTATATGTGGCTATGTCTTTAGTGGGTATTGCCTGGGCATCTATCTTGTCAATGCCATATTCCATGCTGTCAGGCTGCTTACCCCAGGATAAGATCGGCATTTATATGGGCATCTTCAATTTTTTCATCGTGTTGCCCGAAATAATCGCTTCGCTGTTCTTTGGAAAGATCATGTCCGGCTTTTTGCACAACGACAGGTTGCTGGCAGTCATGATCGGCGGTTGTCTTTTATTGCTGGCGGGAATTGTTTGTGCCCTCATTGTTAAAGAAAAAGATTAGATCATGAAAAAAATAGTAATTTCTTTTTTTATACTGAATCTTTTCGTCCCTGCTTTTTCACAGGAAAGGTATACATGTTATCCAACCAACTGGTGGACGGGCATGAAATGGAACAATGTACAGGTGATGATATATGGAGATGCAATAGCCAATGCAGCCGGTGGGTTCAGCATCAATTACCCGGGCGTGAAACTGGTAAAGACGAACAAAGTGGAGAACGTGAATTATGTTTTCCTCGATCTCAGTATCTCACCATCCGCAAAACCGGGGACGGTCAATATAAAAATCCATCGCCAGGCTTCCACATTTGACATCCCTTTTGAACTCAAACAAAAGCGTTCGGGTAACGGAATTTCATATGCTATGGGTGTTACTTCAAAAGACCTCATGTACCTCATTATGCCCGATCGTTTCAGCAATGGAGATGAAAGCAATGACCGGGTGCCGGGAATGAGGGACCAGACCTTAAGAAGAGATACGGTATACAATCGTCATGGTGGTGATCTGAAGGGGATCCTGAATAAATTAGACTATCTACAGTCATTGGGTGTAACCACGCTGTGGCTGAACCCGGTGATCGAAAATGATATGGATGAGCGTACCGAACATGGCTATGCATTTACCAATCATTATAAGGTTGATCCAAGACTTGGCGGTGATAAATCCTATTACGACCTGGTGGATGCAACGCATAAAAAAGGAATGAAGATCATCCAGGATGCGGTGTATAATCATGTGGGCATCCGTCATTTTACAGTGCAGGATCCGCCGATGAAAGACTGGTTGCACCAATGGCCAACTTATACCAACACGCAGTACAAAGACCAGGCCCTGTTTGATCCACATGCAAGTGCTATGGACAAAAAGATTATGGCCGATGGATGGTTCACCACCCAAATGCCCGACCTTAACCAGTACAACCCTTATGTGATTAAATTTTTAATTCAGCATGCGTTGTGGACAGTTGAGGAATTCGGTATCGACGGATGGCGTATTGATACCTATGCTTATAATGACCTCGAGTTCATGAACCGCTGCAATAAAGCCCTGATGGATGAATATCCCCGTATCACCATGTTTGGTGAAACATGGGTGCATGGAGTTATCAACCAGAGTTATTTTGTGGAGCATAATTACAATGTTCCTTTCAAAAGTAACCTACAGGCGCCAACCGACTTTCAAACCCTTTGGGCCATCACCGATGCAATGACAAAAGACTTTGGATGGACCGATGGTGTGAACAGGTTGTATACCACACTTGCACAGGATTTTGTTTATAAAGACCCGATGAGGAATGTGATCTTTTTGGATAACCATGACATTTCACGTTTTTATTCAGTGATAGGAGAGAATACTGACAAGTATAAATCTTCCATCGCCTGGTTGCTTACCTGCCGCGGTATACCGCAACTGTATTATGGCGATGAGATCTGCATGACGGGGTTAACCAACCCTAATGATGGTTATGTGCGCCAGGATTTTCCCGGCGGCTGGGCTTCCGATGCAGTCAATAAATTCAGTAACGCCGGAAGAACAGAAAAAGAAAAAGATATCTGGAATTATATATCCACGTTAGCCAATTACCGGAAAAACGCATCAGCCATTACTGGGGGCAAAATGATGCAGTTTCTCCCCGAAGATGGTGGGGTATATGTTTATTTCCGATATGATGCTGCCCAAACCGTGATGGTAGCTATGAATACTGCCAAAGAAAAAAAGAATATCAGTATAAAAAGATTTGCAGAAAGGACTGCCGGCTTCTCCAAAATGAAAAATGTGCTTACCGGCGAAATTACCAACCTGCAGGATTTTAGCCTTAATGCGTATGTTAGCGGAGTATATGAGCTGATTAAATAATAACGTGTTGTGCTATTAAAAAAGAAAGTTTCTTAATAATCCGCTTTCTGTTTATGTTTCGACAAGCTCAACATGACAGAAAGCTGTCAGTCTGAGCTTGTCGAAGACAGCTTCCAGAGCTGAGTCTAAGGTTTGATAGCACAACACGTTAAATAAAAGTATATCACTTGTGAGTATGAAAATTTTGTCAGAATCGAATAATGTGTTTAATTTACACATTAAATCGTTTGCTGTATGAGGAAATGCCTCTTGTGTATAGTGTTCTTTTGTCTCGGATTTAACCTGAATGCCCAGCGTTTACTGAGTTGGGCCCCCGAATTTCCTATTGATAATTCCATATTAAGTGCTACGGTTGATTGTAACAAAGGTAACCAGGGCCTCCTGAATTTTGAAGGAGGTAATTCGAATAATGTGTACGTACATGTGGGTGTAATCACGAACCTGAGTACAAATCCTACTGATTGGCGGTATGTAAAATTCACCTGGGGAACCGCAGACCCTGCCGCCCGTGCCACACCGTTGGGTAACAACAAATACCAGTATACCATTAATGGCATTCGCTCTTTTTTTGCTGTACCTGCCAGCGAAACCATCCTGAAGGTGACCATAATTTTCCGGAATGTAAGCGGAAGCCTGAAACAGGTTAATTCCGATGTGAGTGATATGTATATACCTGTTTATGGGAATTCGGAATATGCTGTACGAATTAACCTTCCCCCATTTGAACCAAGATATATTCCATGGATAGAGCCCATCAATGTGAATGTTGGTGGTAACATAAGTATTACGGGTGTGGCTTCTTCAAATTCCAACCTTACCCTGAAATTAAACGGTAACAGCATTAATACTGCTTCTAACGCTGCCACTATTTCTGCAAACCCAACTATTACAACAGCCTGT
>CAYTQB010000077.1:0-1600 GCA_964439615.1 uncultured Ferruginibacter sp.
CCGCTTTGTATCAAAAGTGTTTCGTCTTCATTAAGGTCTTTGAGCGCTTTGATGATGAGGTCGAGGCTTTCGAAATTTCTTGCTGCTTTTCCCCTGCCACCATACACAATGAGGTCGTCGGGCCTTTCGGCAACTTCGGGATCAAGGTTATTCAGCAGCATCCTCAGTGCAGCTTCCTGTATCCATCCTTTGCAATTAAGTTTATTGCCGGTTGGGGTTTTGTATTTTACGGCATCGTAATGTTTAGTAACTGTACTCATAGACATTTTATTTTTTCACGCAAAGCGGCAAAGGAGCAAAGGCGCTAAGATCTGTGCGCTTTGGCGTGCAACCGAGGCTCAAAATTAGCCATCATCATCCAATTGTCAAATTCCTATAGTGGCACAGTTTAAAAATAATACAAATAAAACCACGAAGGCACTAAGGCACAAACCTGCCTGTCGGCAGACAGGGATTTCACCAAGAGTGCTTTGTGTCACTTCGTGACTTTGTGTCTTTGTGGTTCAAATTCCAAATGAATACTACAGCTAATTAATTTTAATTAAATATCTTCACGGCTAATCAACATCTATGAGTGTACACATCAGCGCCGCTAAGGGCGAAATTGCCAGGATAGTTTTGCTGGCAGGTGATCCATTGAGGGCCAAACATATCGCCGAGAATAACCTGCAGGATATTAAATTAGTGAACGAGACCCGTAATGCTTTTTATTTTACCGGCACCTATAAAGGCGTTACGGTAACCATTGGCGCCAGCGGCATGGGCTGTGCTTCCATCGGTATTTATTCTTACGAGCTTTTTAATGAATACGATGTGGAATGCATCATCCGCATTGGTACGGCCGGGGCCTATACCGACAAGATACATTTATATGATGTGGTGAATGTGGATACTGCCTACAGCGAATCTACCTATGCAAAAGCTGCTTACAATATGGATGAAGACCATTTTGCCCACCAGGGAAAAGCATACGAATTCATTAATGCAACTGCAAAAATGCTGAACATACCTGTACTGAACGGGAACATACACTCCAGCGATGTATTTTACCGCAGCAGTTATGATACACCTGAAATTGCTGTTACAAATAATTGCGGTGCCGTGGAGATGGAAGCCTTTGCATTATTTGCCAATGCAAAACAACTGAACAAAATGGCGGCAACCATTCTTACTATCTCTGATGTGATACCTACTAAAAAATTCATTACAGCTGATCAACGGCAGAATTCACTGGCTAAAATGACGGAATTGGCACTTGAGTCGGTAGTAGCTATTCATGAAGTGATTGATTGATTTTCATCATCAAATCTCCAAATCAATTAATTTCCAAATTATACGCTTTAATAAATTCCATAGCCTTTATCATATCATCATGCAATATCCTGTCGGCTTTATTAAAGCTGACCTCTTTTCTAAAATCAACTACGATCTTTTCAAGTATTGCAGATGTTTTTAATGGGCGGCGGAATTCCAGCGCCTGCACAGCAGTGAGTAATTCTATCGCCAGTACTTTTTCTACATTATCTACTACCCTTTTGCATTTTGTTGCAGCATTGGCGCCCATGCTTACATGGTCTTCCTGGTTATTGCTGGATGGAAT
>CAYTQB010000077.1:1700-7254 GCA_964439615.1 uncultured Ferruginibacter sp.
TTGCAGCATTGGCGCCCATGCTTACATGGTCTTCCTGGTTATTGCTGGATGGAATGGAATCTACCGAAGATGGTGTGCAGAGTTGTTTGTTCTCACTCACAATACCAGCTGCCGTATATTGTGGTATCATCAACCCTGAATGAAGCCCAGGGTCTTTTACAAGAAATAAAGGAAGGCCCCTTTGCCCGCTGATGAGCTGGTAAGTCCTTCTTTCTGATATGCTGGCAAGTTCACTCATGGCGATGGCAAGAAAATCGAGTGTTAAAGCCAAAGGTTGCCCGTGGAAATTTCCTCCGCTCATGATGAGGTCGTCTTCCGGAAAAATATTCGGGTTGTCAGTTACTGAATTGATCTCTTTTATAAAAACACCCTGCACATGATCAAATGTATCTTTAGTGGCTCCATGCACCTGTGGTATGCAACGGAAAGAATAGGGGTCCTGCACCTGAGATTTTTTTTGTGATGCGATCTCACTTCCATATAATAATATCCTCATGGCTGCAGCCGTATCAACCTGGCCTTTGTGTGAGCGTATGGCATGGATATTCTCATGTAGTGGTTCTGTGGTACAATCAAAAGCATCAAAACTGATGGAGGCAATAATATTTGCCCATTTAATAAGCCTGTCGCATTGAATAAGGTTATGCAACCCATAAGCGCTCATGAACTGGGTGCCGTTTATCAATGCAAGGCCTTCCTTGCTTTTTAGTTCAATGGGCTGCCAGTTGAATTTTTTAAGCGCTTCAGCAGCCGGCATCTTTTTTCCGGTATTATTCACTTTTCCCAAACCAAGCAGGGGCAAACTTAAATGACTAAGCGGTGCAAGATCGCCTGAAGCACCAAGAGAACCCTGGGTGTAGATCACAGGCAGCACATCATTATTATACATATCTACCAGGCGTTCTGTGGTTGCAACCTGTACACCTGAGTGCCCATAGCTAAGTGATTTTATTTTCAATACCATCATCAGCTTCACAATATCAGCCGGTACTTCCTCCCCCATGCCGCATGCATGCGACTTTATCAGGTTGCTTTGAAGTTCCTTCAGCTGTGTTTTATCAATCTGCACATTTTGTAAAAAACCAAAGCCGGTATTGATACCGTAGAACAAAGCATGGGAATTATCCATCTTATCGTCGAGGTATTTTCGGCAGGCTGCAATTTGTTCAAGAGCGCCGGGGGCTAAAGAAATATTCATCTTTTTTGCAAGCAGGTCTTTAACCTGCTCAAAACCGGTGTGACTTTTATCCAGGAGCAAATGATTATTACTCATCGGTATTTTCAATTAGTTTGGGCAATCATTAAAAAAATCTAACTTGGGCAAATCTAACACAAAAACCGCTTTTGAATATGGGATTGTTAGCACTTGCCATTGCACCCGGGATCGCCATCAGCCTTTTCGTTTATTTTAAAGACAGGTATAATAAAGAACCCCTTGGTCTGTTGATCTGGCTATTTATACTGGGAATGTTAAGCACCATTCCTGCCATCATTGTTCAAATGACCCTTACCAAACCTATGGAACAGTTAATGGGTAAAAGTGTGTTTTACACGGCTGTCTTTTCTTATATCATTGTTGCGCTGAGCGAAGAGGGAAGTAAATTTTTAGTGTTGCGTTTCTTTGCATTCAGGCGTAAAGCTTTTGACGATCCTTTTGACGGGATAATTTATGCGACAATGGTGGGTATGGGTTTTGCCACGCTGGAGAATATAGGTTATGTTACGCAACATGGTTTTGTAACCGGTATTATCAGGATGTTCTTATCGGTTCCGGCACATGCAACTTTTGCTGTATTGATGGGTTACCATATCGGGCTTGCAAAATTTGACCCGGCCAACCGGAAAAAATATTTTATCCTCGCCATTTTCTGGCCCGTTCTTTTTCACGGTACTTTTGATTTCTTTTTATTTTTGGACAGGACAGGATTATATTATTTGGGAGCTATTGTTTCTTTTATTGTTGCCCTGAGGCTTTCTTTAAAACTGATCAGGAGAAAACAACAACTGTCGAAAGACCACCATGAAGGAATAGATTCCATCACCGGCAACAATCATGACATTATTTAAAACAAACTATATGAAATTTCTTTTTTCAAAATTGACCCTTTTACTAATACTTAGCCAGGCCAGCCTCTTGTTGAATGCGCAAACGGTTAAACTGCTCAATTCAACCAGCAAGGCATCCTTACGTGGACTGTGTGTGGTGGATGATAATACTGTTTGGGTAAGCGGAAGTGGCGGCACAGTTGGCCGGTCAGTAGACGGCGGCAATAACTGGACATGGATGACGGTAAAGGGTTTTGAAAAAGCAGACTTCAGAGATATAGAAGCCTTTGATGCAAAGACTGCCGTCATCATGGGAATTGCATCACCGGCCTATATTTTAAAAACAACAGATGGCGGAACGACCTGGAACGAAGTATTTAAAGACACAGCGAAAGAAATGTTTTTGGATGCGATGGATTTCTGGGATCAAAACCGGGGTGTGGTGATCGGCGACCCCATCAACGGCAGGATATTCCTGGCACAGACACTTGATGGTGGCGATAACTGGCGTGAGATGAAGGTAAATACTTTTAACGTTGATTCCGGAGAGGCCTGTTTTGCCAGCAGCGGAACCAATATAAGGAAACTCAATTATGTCAGCAATGTGTATGTTACCGGAGGAAGAGCATCGCACATTTTTATACACAATGAAAAGAGAGAAATGCCCATTGTGCAGGGTGCTGAAACTACCGGCGCCAATTCAATCGCTATTAAAGACAGCCGCACATTCATTGTGGTTGGCGGCGACTTTACCAAAAAAGATACTGTGTATAAAAACTGTGTGCTCACCTTTGACGGAGGAAAGACATGGACTGCTCCCTCGGTTCCACCGCATGGTTACCGGAGTTGTGTTGAATACCTGGAAAAAGAAAACTGGATCACCTGCGGACCGAATGGCGTGGATTATTCAACCAATGGAGGTATGACCTGGACATGGATCAGCAAAGAGGGTTTTCATGCAGTACAAAAAGCGAAGAAAGGAAAGGCTGTTTATTTTTCTGGAGGTGGAGGAAGAATTGGGAAGTTAATCTTTTAATAACACGAATTAGGCGAATTACACGAATTGATTACACTAATTCATTCCCGAATTAGTGTAATAAGTTTAATTCGTGTCATAAGTATCACTTCTTAAAAGCAAAATACACTGCACCCAGTATCAATATAAAACTCACCAGGTATTTCCAGTGAAAAGGTTCTTTTAAATACAACACTGCAAATACGGCAAAAACAACCAATGTAATTATTTCCTGCGTGATCTTTAGCTGGAAGCCCGTAAAGCCATTGACAAAGCCCAACCGGTTGGCAGGCACCATCAAACAATATTCAAATAAAGCAATGCCCCAACTGATGAGTATCGCTTTCCAGATGGGCAGTGATGTGTTCTTTAAATTGCCATACCAGGCGATGGTCATGAAAATGTTGGAGGCAGTGAGGAGTAAGATTGTACGCAGCATGTAAAAGAATTAAAAGTTATGAATGATGAATTATGAGTTATGAATGGTTTTAGCAAAGAAAAATGGTTTACTAATCGTAAACCATTCAGAATTCATCACTCATAATTCATAATTAATTAAGGCTCCGGAAATCTACCGGCACCAGCTTACTCACACCTGCCTCCTGCATGGTAACACCATAAATAACATCCACTGCACTCATCGTCATTTTATTGTGTGTTACAATGATGAACTGACTGTTCTCACTGAATTTCTTTATCATTTGTGTGAACTTGCCTACGTTCGCATCATCCAGCGGAGCATCAACCTCATCCAAAATACAGAATGGTGCAGGCTTGATGAGATAGATAGCGAATAGCAATGCTGTTGCGGTCAAAGTCTTTTCACCACCACTCAACTGGCCGATAGATGAAGGGCGTTTACCTTTTGGTTTAGCCACAATATCTATTGCTGTTTCGGCAAGATTCTCCGGGTCAACCATTATCATATCCGCAGTATCATCATCTGTAAACAAAGCCTGGAACACTTTCTGGAAATTCTCTCTTACTTTATTGAATGTTTCCAGGAACTGCTGATTAGCTGTTGCTTCCACTTCCTGGATAGTTTGCATCAGGCTCTCCCTTGCAGTTACAAGATCATTCTTTTGTTCAAGAATAAAATCGTAGCGCTTTTTCATTTCGGTGAATGCTTCAATTGCGGTTGGATTTATTTCTCCAATATTTTCTAAACGCTTACGCTGCCTTTCATTCTTTTCTTTAAGTTCTTCCAAAGGCGTATCTGTTGTCCTTGGTTCATCAATAATTTCATCCAGGTCAACTTTGAACTCTACATTCAACCTTTCTTTCATTCCTGCCAGTTGCAGCTTAAGGTCAGTGAGTTTATCCTTTATCTCATTAAGCAGGGTGTCAATCCCTTCTTTCGATTTGTGTTTGTGTCGCAGCTCACTTTCTTTTTCTGCTAACGCATTACGCAGGTTATAGTATAACTGGTCGGCATCATTCAGTTTCTTTTCTTCGGCTTCCTTATCGTGAAGCATGCTTATAACGAGTGATTCCAGCCCACGCAGTTCTTCAGCCGTTTCTGTAATATTGGCGGCAGCTTCATTCAGTTGGGTGTTACTGCTTTCTATCTGAACTTTCAGGTCATTAAGTTGATTGCTTTTAAAATCGAATTCCTGCTTCAGGGCAGTTATTTTACTTTGCTGCCTGGTCAATTGCAGGTTGCTGTCATTAAAAGCCACCGTTGCATTGTTATACTCCTGCTCAGCAGCTGCATAATCCTGTTCAACCAGTTGGATCTTATCAGTAAGTTCTTTCAACTGCATATTGAACTGATCCAGGGCGCTTCTCGTGCTGAATATATCTGCATGATTGGTTTCAAGTTGCTGTTGCAATTCTGTTACCCTGGCACTACTTGATTCTTCCAGGTGATGAAGGTTCTCGATCTTATTCTGCAGGGAAAAAACATGATTTGTAAGGTTACTGATATCTTCCTGAACCTGTTTAATAGCATTTTCTTTCAGTTGTTCATTAAAAGCGATCACTTCATCATGATGGCTCTGAAGGTTTGCCCTTAACCCATTCACCACTATTTCCTGTGCAATGATCTCTTCAATCAGTTTCTCCAGATTTTTAGCCCTGCCTATCTTCTTGCCTTCAAATAATCCAACACTTCCACCTGCAAGGGAATATTTTCCTTTTACATATTTGCCTGATCTTTCAAGCACCACAGCTCCGTTACTATTGTGTAAGGCATCATCATTTTCAGCAATAAAGACATTGCCTAACAGGTGCCTGGCAAGATTGGCATATTTACTGTCGATCTCAACCACACTCAATGCAGGTATAGTCCCTGCGGGTTGGTGATGTTCCTGGAAATCCGTGAACTTATCCTGTAAAAAGAAATTAGCCTTACCCTTTTTATTTTCATCCAAAAGGTGAATAGCTTGCAGGCCTTCCTCCAGGTTATTAACCACGTAATAGTTAAGGTAGGGTTCCAGCACATTTTCAACAGCGGCACGGTACTCTTCTTTCACATAAATAACATCACTGAGC
>CAYTQB010000077.1:7354-13422 GCA_964439615.1 uncultured Ferruginibacter sp.
CACATTTTCAACAGCGGCACGGTACTCTTCTTTCACATAAATAACATCACTGAGCAAAGGCGCCGCATGGCCCCACTGAGGATTGTTATGAAGGAACTTTACACTTTCAGGATAACCTTCGAGTGAGTCAATCAAACTTTTCAGCAGGTCATGTTCATTCTTTTTACTGTCTAATTTCCTGTTCTCGTTGGCCAGTTCGTTACGCAGGCCTTCCATCCTGTTCTGTGTTTGTAATATCTGTTCTTTGGCAAATTCGTGATGCTGCTGCAATTGTTGCAGGTCGGTTTTCTTTTGTTCCAGTTCCGATCTTTTCTGCTCCTTCTCCGGTTCTAATTGTTGTAGCTGATTTTGCCTTTGTGTTTTTTCTTCCTGTATCTGGGAAATAGTACGTTGCAGATTAAGAATTGAAGTATCTGCAACCGCTACTTTCTTCTCGGCTTCAAACTGGTTGCGCTGGATTACCTGGTTCTCCCTCCTCAGTTCGTCAATATGGCTTCGTTTGTCATCAAATACTTTGCGCTTTTCTTCCACAGCATTTTTTAATTCAACCAGCTTCGTTTCAAATTCTTTCAACTGCGCTTCATCTTCACTTATCTGTTTGCCTGTAAACTGAATGCTTTCATCAAGGCCGCTTAACTGCCCACCAGCTTTATGCAGGAACTCATGCAAACCGGTTTCTCTTTCTTTTAAATACTGTAAGCGCTGACCGCTGAGGCTTTTTTCATTTTCCTTACTACGCACAGCATCGAGCATATCATTAAATGCATGCTGCATCTGCTGTATTGCCCTTTCTTTTTCAATAAGTCCCAGTTTTTCCTGTTCAAGCAGCGCTTCTTCTTTAGCGATCTCGGTCTCTAATTCTATACGCTTGTCAACTTCAGCTTTTTGTTTTTCGTTCAGGTCGTGGTAGGTAATATTGAAACCTTCCAATGCGGCTTTGGCTAATTCAATACTTACTTCTTTATATTCCTTCTTTATCTCGAAATACTTCTCTGCTTTTTTAGCCTGGCTTTCCAGACTCTTGAGTTGGTTATTGATCTCAAACAAAAGGTCTTCAATACGGGCCAGGTCCTGCTCCGCAGCATCTAATTTAAGTTTGGCTTCTTTCTTCCTTGTTTTGTATATGGAGATACCCGCAGCCTGTTCCAGCATTTTACGGCGGCTGTTATCCTTGTCTTTAATGATATCATCCACCATACCCAGTTCAATAATGGCGTAGCTATCGTTGCTTATGCCTGTATCCAAAAAGAGGTTATGAATATCCTTTAAACGGCAGGCAACATCATTCAGGCGGTATTCGCTCTCCCCGCTTTTGTAATATTTACGTGTTACGGTAACAGTACTGAACTCGGTTGGCAGGAGGTTTTTGGTGTTATCAAATGTAAGGCTTACTTCGGCAATACCGCTGGCGCTGCGGCTCTTGCTGCCATTAAAGACCAGGCTTTCCAGGTTTTCACTACGGAGGTTACTTATTTTGTGCTCTCCTATCACCCACCTGATGCTGTCAACAATATTACTTTTTCCACAGCCATTGGGGCCAATTACCCCGGTGATACCTTCATCAAAATTGAGTACGGTTTTATCGGCAAAACTCTTAAATCCTTTGATTTCTAAACTCTTTAAACGCACTGTTTTTCTTGTTTTTTAATATATCGGCAAATATACTGGAATGAAAGGATAGAAATCTTTGATTTTTTACAGTGAATTGCATTAGTTATTAACAGTTTGGGACTGGTTTTTTACGAGGGAAAATACCGTTTCAGAGAATTTATTAAACGTGATATTTCGCATTATTCGGGCTAAAAATCCTATAGGTTAATTTAATACATTATACCAGTTAATATTCTCCGGAAACTAAGCAATAAAGTCGGTAAATAACCCGTTTAAAATTATCTGAAGGAGTTGTTTACCTGCTTCTTTCCGTACTTAATAAAATTTATAACTTAAAACAAAACCTATGAAAAAGAAGTTACTTTTTATTGCGTTATTCGCTGCACCCATCGCCTTTTTTTCCTGCAAAAAAGCTGACCTAAAACCTACTGTAACTGAAGACCAATCTGCTTCTGTTCAAGCACCCCAGTATGTTCAGGGTTTACAAAATGCTACTCCTATAGTGAACAGGGAAGGAGAGGAAGATTGTGTAGCTACTGAAGTTGCTTTAATTGCAGGACAAACCATGAACTCAGGGAGTGTTACTGTAAGCAATGATGCCGACTATATTTATGTCACCTATGCCACAACCGGTGGCTGGGTTTTAACTCAAACCCATTTGTATGTGGGTGATTGCGCTTTTATTCCGGTTAATAACCCGGGTAATCCTATTCCGGGGCAATTCCCTTATAGTGGAACTCACAATAACCTTACCACTGTAACCTACCAGATTCCTATCTCAAAAATACCAGCCGGCAGTTGCGGATGTATTGCTGCTCATGCCGTGGTTAAAGAATTAAACTCTTCCGGTGGTACCATCCAGACACAAACCGGTTGGGGACAAGGTACACAGATCAACATGGGTAGCGGTAACTGGGGGATGAAATTTGATTATTGCAGTTGTGTTCCTGAACCATAAATTACTTTTAATTTCTGTTTTATACCGGTGCAAATAAATGCACCGGTTTTTTTTGCCCGGGCTGTTAAAATCTTCCCAAAGCAAAAGAATGATTTTGGAATTACGAGTCAATTCGTATTTTTGGCTTCTAACAAATCATTTATGAAAAGAATTTTTATTCTCTTAATTTCTGCTGTATCTATGGCCTGCTATGCACAGCCCAGAATGATAACCCAGGCTATGATCACTACCAAGACAACCATTGTTTCGCCAGAAGGAGATGAACCGGTTCAAACTAATAACACCGGGCCTGATGGTGCCGAAGTAAGGGTTATGCGTTTTGGCGGAGATGGTGAAACAAAAACCACCACCTGGCTAAAGAATGACCTGGTTAAAACTTTCTCTGAAAGCGAAACGAGCCGTACAACGGTTATTAGGGATAATAGTAAAAAGATCACTACTACCATTATGGAAATGATGGGAAGAAAGAATGCTTTCTATGCCACGGATGAGGACCAGAAAGAAATGGCAAAACGAATGGATAGCATGATGAGGACAAGGGCACAGAATGCTTCTACCAATAATCCAACTACCCCACCTACATATAAAGTTGAATATATTGAGGAGAGTAAAAAGATTTCCGGCTATGGCTGTAAAAAAGCACTGATCATTGCGACAAGGAGCAATGGCAAATCAGATACAACAACGGTATGGTATTGTCCCGAATTTAAACTGCAAAACCTGGCAAGCACCGGTGGCAGTATGGGCGGTTTCGGCGGGTTCAATGTATCATCCGGACCTAACAGTATGGAATTGTTAAATGGTTTTCCCATGCAATACGAAAGAAGTATGCCCAGGGGAAGGACAATGACCGTGCAGGTTACGAAACTGGTGATTGACAAAGAGGTAGCTGATAAAGAATTTGAAATACCCAAAGACATTGAGGTGAAAGCAATGAAGGATATGCAGCAGGAAGGAGGAGGTCAGCGATTCATCATGAGGGCCGGTGGGTGATGATAATATTTCATTCAAATAAAAAACTCCCCTGTAAACCGGGGAGTTTTTTATTGTTATTTTGTTTTTGAAAATTATTATAGCTTATCCACTTCCTCTTTTTTCTTTTCATATTCTGCAGCTTTGGCTGCGTTACCGTTTTGTTTATAGGCAGCGCTTAAAATATCCAGCACCTGTTTGAAATTTACTTTATCTGATGTTTTAAATTCTTTGTGGTCACCGTATAATTTAACAGCTTCCTCACCGCTTGGTATAGCCTGGCTTAATGCTGCCTTGCTGGCAGCCATCAGGTCAGCTTTCTTTTTTACATCTTCTGGTTTTGTTCCTTTTATTTTCTGTGCTTCATCAATAATATCGAATGAAGAATTATAATAGTAATTGGCCAGCAATACATTGGCATCAATACTGGATTTGATAGAAATGGCTTTTTTGTACAACTCAGGTATCTTCTTCTTATATGCCGAAACATCTTTGCCTTTTGAATCGGCAGAGTACACATACTTATCAAGGTCGTGCCCATAATTGAAATAAACCATGTAGTTGTTTGGATAAGTAACCATCAGCTCTTCATATTTCTTAAACAGTTCCTCATTTTCCAAACCTTTTATTGCATATTCGATACCCACGGCTTCCCAGTAAGGATCAGATGAAAAATGTTTTTTAGCCTTGTCAAGGTATTTGGTGAACAGTTCGGTATTGCCTTCTTTCCTGTATTTTTTTATCAGTTCATCATATGCTTCTGCATATTTTTCATCTCCCAGGTTGGCATCAGCAATACGTTTGTAATAGCCCATCACTTCTTCCTTTTTCTTCAGCTCATTTCCCAAAACCACCAGGTTCCATACTATATCCGTATCATGCTCGGCAAACTTCAGTCCGTTAGCACCTGCCAGGTTATGGCTGAAGATATAATCATGAGCCTCAAGGGTGCTTTTGAACATGTCATACGATTCTTCAAGCTGTTTCCCGTTGTATAGTTTTATTCCCAGGTCAAAGAACACATAATAGGAGTTGTAAATGGTTGTATTGGTCTCTTCGTTCGTTAATGGGGCTTTGGGATCCATCTCCATATATTTTTTTATGGCATTATAAGCCTCCTGGTTCAGGTTCTTCCGCTCTGTAATAGCCTTTGTGTCTACTAAAGCCAATCCATTATAAACAACTGCTTTATAGTACCAGCTCTCCGGTTTGGCAGCATTTTTTTCATTGGCCATATATTTATCAAGTTCCGGTTTGGCTTTGTCATATTGCCTTAACTTGATCATATTGGTAATGGTTGTAAAATCCTGGGCCTGGCTGAACAGGGTCCCTACAACCATAATAAGAAGTAAGAAATATTTCTTCATGCTTAGATTTTTTGAGCGTTAAAGATATAGATTATTGTGTTTGATGATGCTTTTTGCAGTAATTTTTCATAAATCATGCCTGAATTTATAGTGATTTATTCCTATAAGAGATTTGGCCCTTATAGTATTTTAAATGCTGTAAATTACACCCTCATTATTTGAACAGTGATATCCCAAAACACCATACAACAAATTCTCAGCCGCATTGATATTGTGGAGATAGTGGGCTCGTTTGTGAAACTGAAAAAGCGGGGTACCAATTACCTGGGTCTCTGCCCTTTTCATAATGAAAAGACTCCGTCCTTTACGGTTTCCCCCACCAAGGAGATCTATAAATGTTTTGGCTGTGGCCGCAGTGGCAACAGCATCAGTTTTTTGATGGAGGCAGAGAAGTATAGTTATGTGGAAGCACTGCGTTGGCTGGCAGCAAAATATAATGTGGAGGTTGAAGAAACAGAAACGAGTCCTGAATACAAACAACAGCAACAGGTTGCCGACAGCCTGTACATCATCAATAATTTTGCACAAAAGTTTTTCAGTGATGCTTTGCTGAATACTGAAGATGGACAGGATATTGCTTTGAGTTATTTAAAAGAGAGAGGATTCAAAGAAGAAGTCATTAAAAAATTCCAGCTGGGCTATAATCCTGAGGCAAGAGACAGTTTTACCAAGGCAGCACTGGATGCCAAATACAACCTGGAGTATTTACAAAAGTCAGGGCTGGTTAATGTTCGTGACGGCAATGCGTATGATAATTACCGGGGCAGGATAATTTTTCCAGTACATAATCAAAGCGGGAAAGTGCTGGGCTTTGGTGCAAGGGTAATTAAGAATAATGATAAGGCGCCCAAGTATATCAATACTCCCGAAAATGAAATTTATGTAAAGAGTAAGATCCTCTATGGTTCTTATTTTGCAAGGCAGGCGATTGACAAGGCTGATGAATGCCTGTTGGTGGAAGGTTATACCGATGTGGTGAGCCTGCACCAGGCAGGTATTGAAAATGTGGTTGCCAGCGGGGGTACTTCACTTACACCAGACCAGTTAAGGCTGATAAAAAAATACACCAACAATCTCACTATTATTTATGACGGCGACAGCGCAGGTATAAAAGCCGCACTGCGTGGACTTGACCTTGCTCTGGAAGAAAGCCTGAATGT
>CAYTQB010000078.1:0-13342 GCA_964439615.1 uncultured Ferruginibacter sp.
ACCAGGCTGATGGTATTGATAGCAAAGTAACCTTCCGAAACATTGATATATCCATTATCGGGCCCCACTTTACCCCAGGAATTCTTAACTATAAAAAATTCTTTACCGTTCTTCGATTTCTCCAGGCCGGTAATATGCATCAGGTGGTCGTCTTGTGTGGTCAGATTTTCAAACAGTGCCTGGCGAAGGTCGGCATCCCAGGCCACTTCTTCTTTTGTTCCATCTGCATAAGTAGCCTTATCATCAGCAGCGTCTGTTTTATTTTCTGTAGCCTTGTTTGCTGCCACATCAGTCGCCCCGGTTTTCTGTTGCCTTTCATTTTGCGCCTTTAAGGTACGCATGTTCATTTTCCTCGACGAGTTGATGGTTGTATCATATAGTGCAGCAATACCATTACCCTGATTAAACCCGATATTGCTTACATCAGCATCCCACATTACAGAGTAGCCTCCTGTTATTGCATCTTTTGTCAGTTGGATCATTTCATCAATTGGAATATTGATATAGGCCCCGTTACTGAAATTGTCGGGCACTTCCAGAACAAAGGGTTCATAAAAAGGATGATGCATAAAAGAAGTTACAAAAACATAATCATTGGCATTGAACTGAAGTACTGTTTTTGCAAAACTCTGCGGTGTATATGATTTACCTTTGTAGTCAAATTGTGCAGGTACTTTTCCCAATTCTTCGTCAAGTATTTTTACAACTCCATCCATCCAGTTAGCCGGCAAGGGAATATGTTTTAGTAAGTCATCGAGGTATTGTTTCAGGTTAGTGACCAGTTTTTCGTGGTTATGAGATTGATTTCCTCCAGGTTTCAATCCGCTGTAAACAGATTCGGGCATGGCGCCATAAGTTGCAATAGCCCGTATCTGGTCATGCCCCAATCCACCTTCACCAAATTGTGCACGCCCCTGTCGTAAAATATAGTTTCCCGCCTTTTCCATATAAATATTCCTTACGGTAAACATTTCACTCAGGTCAAATTCTCCCAGGTTATTTTTCATACTCTGGCTTTCCACCAATGAAGTGGTTGAAAAGCTCCAGCAGGTTCCTGTAAGTGCCTGGTTTTTTACCAGGGTAGCGGGCACCAGTTTTATTACCGTGAAATTCGACCTGCCTGCAGCACCCTGATTCGCTTTAACCACATCATCCTGCGCAATTGTGAACATGGCAGCAGTTGCTGAAATCAGAAATAGAAAAGCCTTCTTCATAAATTTTTATTTTGAGTATTTAAGTGAACAATTAAAATTGCTTTCAGCTGCCCCTAACTCTGTTGCAGCGGCAGCACTGATACAAATCACCAACCCGCTATTTTGTTTTATATCCGGGATGGCATCCAGTACCTTGGCAAAAACATATTTTTCATTCACAGGATTAGTGATCTTAATGACAGTTCCCGGTTCGGCATTATTATATAAGCAATAATATTTGCCATCGGCCCAGCCACTGGTACTTTTAAAGATACCTGCCGCTCCCTGTTGATCAACCAGCTCTCCATTCCTGCTTTGCGATTCAAATACGGTTTTAAATATACCACCTTTAAAATCTTTGCCGGTTATAACGACCGGCTTGCTCTCAACAGGCACTGTTTGTTTAGATTCCTTTTTGTCTGCCTCTTTAACTACTACTGGTTTCTCTTTCTCCACTTTTACAACAGGATCAGTTTTTGGCTCAGCAGTTATTTTTGAATAACCAACGATCAACTTTGCTCCCTCATTTACTCCATCACCCGTAAGATTATTCCACCTCCTGATATCATCTATTGTAACTTTATTATACAGCGTACTGATATGGTACAAGGTCTCCTTCTTTCTTACCGTGTGATATATTGGCGTACCCGTTTCATTGTTTGATTCAGTTTTTACTGCAGGTTTGGTTTCAACCTTTGCAACCGGTGGCTGATTTTTTGGCGATTCTGTTTTTACAGGTGGTGATACCTGTTCAAGAGTTGTTCCCTTTGGCGGTATCTTCAAAACCTGTCCAACGTTTAATCCCTTATCATAGTCAATATTGTTATAGTTGGCAAGCACTCTTCCATTCACTTCATACATGCGGCCAATGCTACTGATACTTTCTTTAGGGCCAACGGTATGCATGTTAACCGGCTTTATGCTTTTATTATTTTGCGCCAAAGACAGTAAGGGCAGCAGAAATAACAGGATCAGTATTTTTTTCATCTTTCAAAGGAGTTGTACTTGCAAATATGCAGAAATTAGTTGGTTTATCGGCCTAATCACTTGTTAAGAATACGCCATGCAGAAGGGTAATAATTGTTGATACGGTTCGTCACTGCTTTTATCCAGCCAAGGGGTAATTGCTGATGGGTGACCAGCATCCACCCTTTAGCTGTTACAGGAATTCTTATTTCTTCTTTCCGCAGGTACTGCAATGCCGACTGCTTATCTGTATCATAACGGGCAACAGATGGGCTAATGATAAGGCTCAATGCCAGTTCATGTGCCGGAACCAGTTCATCTCTAATCAATGTGCCCAGTTTTACTCCTGCTTTTTTTATGTAAAGTGCTGACTGCAGGATGGCCAGGTCTTGTTCAAGATATACAGGCATGGCAATCACTTCTTCGTTTTGCCTGATGAAGAAGTATTCCTGTGCATTGACCAGGTAAGGTTTAACAATTTCAATATCCTTTGCAGTTATCATAGCCCCGGCCCTATTGCCTTTTGACTTTTGTTTTTTAATTTCATGGGCTCTTTCACCTGAACGTTTTTTCTTAAATGCAGCAATAAAAAACCCTTCCCCTTTTACCTGGTCAGGATAAAAACGATATCCGGATGAATTATATTTTGCTGAAACGGTTTCAACAATGCCCCAATTCTCCTTCAGTTTCAACTTTATACTTTCCGCTTTCAACTCTCCCGTCAGCCAGTCTGCAATCTCTTCATCTTCCTGCTGCGAATAAGAACAGGTGGAGTATAAAAGAATTCCTCCTTCTTTCAATGCCGGCATCACATCTGCCAGGATCCTTTGCTGGCGCTGTGCACATAGCTGTACATTGTTCTCACTCCACTCCGATATGGCTCCGGGATCTTTTCGGAATAATCCACTTCCGCTGCAGGGTGCATCCACCACTATCACATCAAAATAACTTTCCAGCCGCTGAAGATCCTTTGGGTCGTTGTTGGTCACAATCACATTGGCCGCTCCCCACTTGGTAATATTTTCACAAAGGATATTCACCCTGGCCTTGATCACTTCATTACTGACCAACAGGCTTTCTTTTGAAATGAGTGACTGTATCAATGTGGATTTACCGCCGGGTGCAGCGCAGAGGTCCAGCACTTTTACCGGTTGTGAAAGATCGACCGTTTGTTTCATGGCTTCTTCCAAAAACATGCTGCTTGCTTCCTGCACATAATAAGCACCAGCATGAAAGAGAGGATCAAGAGTGAATGAAGGGCGTTCGGTAAGGTAGAAACCGTTTGAGGTCCACGGAACAGCCCCTTCCATGTTGAATACTGAATGTTGAATATTGAATTTTTCAGGGTTCAATCGTACTGAAGTAACCTGGCCCCCCTGTTCATGCACTGATATAAAATTTTCTTCATTAAAGTTTTTCAGGTTACGCAACGACCGGATCAATGGGGCTGGGAGACTGCTCAATGATAATTATTTTAAAAGGCGGTTGAAGTTAGCTTATAATTTTTATTTTCGCTTCAACGTATTCAATTAATAAACATGTCTTTACTATTAAACCGTTCTGTTTTTGGCGATCCTGCCAATGCCGGTAATATATTAAGCCGGGAAAAGGCCAATCAACTATTTACTGATTGGGTAAAAAATGAGCGGCTTCAACTGCATATGAAGCAGGTGGCTCATTTAATGAAATGCTGGGCATTAGAAAAAGAAAGGTTGAATGAAGCAGGCCAATGGCGATGGGAAATGGCAGGATTATTACATGATGCCGATTGGGACCAGTGGCCCGAACTGCATTGCAAAAAGATTATTGAGGAACTGGAATCCCGCAATATTGATCCTGAAATAATACGGGCTATTGCCAGCCATGGGCCCAATCATTTTGGCGTGGAGCCAGAAACAAAGATGGATAAAATGCTGTATGCTTTTGATGAACTGAGCGGCCTTACCCACGCTTACAGTTTAATGCGACCCGAAGGTTATGCCGGCATGGAACTGAAAGGCATTAAAAAACGTTTTAAAGAAAAAGCCTTTGCAGCCAATGTGAACCGGGATGAGATCATGGATGCAATGCAAAGAGCAGGAGTAGAATTGGAAACTATTATGCAGTTTATTATTGAGAAGCAAGGAGAAGTAAGATAATTCAAAAGTAAAAAATCAAAAAGAGCACTATTATTTTTGAATTTTGACTTAGACAGCTTTTATCTCCGTCACCAAATCCTGCAATACTTTCTTTGCATCACCGAATAACATGCTTGTCTTGGGGCGGAAGAAAAGGTCATTTTCAATACCTGCATAACCCGGTTTCATACTGCGTTTATTTACGATCACTGTTTTTGCAAGTTCTACTTCAAGTATCGGCATTCCATATATAGGAGAAGCAGAGTCGGTTTTTGCAGCGGGGTTTACCACATCATTAGCGCCCAATATCAATACCACATCACAACTTTTAAATTCATCATTGGCATCCTCCATCTCTAATAATTTTTCATAACTCACATCTGCTTCAGCCAGCAATACATTCATATGGCCCGGCATACGGCCGGCTACAGGATGTATGGCATATTTTACTTCCACCCCTTTATCATTTAATATCTTTTCCAGTTCGTGGCAGGTGTGCTGTGCCTGTGCCACAGCCAAACCATAACCCGGAACGATCATTACTTTATTGGCAAAACTCATCAGCATGGCCGCATCTGCCAGGCTGATCTCTTTATAAGCACCCTGTTGTTTACCGGCAACAGCACCATTTGCTTTATTGCCGCCTCCAAAGGAACCGATCAACACATTCATCAATGACCGGTTCATGGCTTTACACATGAGTATGGTAAGCAATGTACCTGCTGCACCAACCAGTATACCACCGGTGAGCATGGCTTTATTATCATACATGAATCCACCACAGGCAGCTGCCACGCCGGTAAAGGAATTGAGCAATGATATCACTACAGGCATATCGGCACCACCTATCGGCAGCACAAATAAAATCCCGTAGATGAATGCAAAAAAGCCGATAAGGATAAAGGGAATATAAATATTGCCAATGGCTGAGCGATAAGCAAATACTGCTGATAGCAATGTAAGAAACAGTACGATCATATTTACTATATGCTGTCCTTTAAAAGAAAAATCTTTCACCCGCCCGTTCAATTTACCCCATGCAATAATGCTACCCGTATAAGATATAGTACCAATGATGGCACCGGCAACAATAGTTATATAATAGCCAACAGATACAAGATCGGAAAATGCAGTATCGGGAGAAGCCTGGTGTGCCTTATAGATATGATAGAATTCCGCCGCAGAGATCAATGCAGCACAGGCACCACCCATACCATTGAACAGGCTCACCATTTCGGGCATGGCTGTCATCTTTACTTTTTTTGCAGCCAGTGTACCAATAATACTACCAATTATTATTCCCCCGAATATCCATCCGTAATTGTGAAGGCGTTGGCCTTCTTCTTCATATAAAAAGATGGTGCCGAGTATCGCAATGGTCATCCCTGCAGCGGCTACTAAATTCCCTTTCCGGGCAGATGCAGGATTGCTCAGCATTTTGAGGCCGAGAATAAAAGTTACCGAAGCTATAAGGTAACAAAGTGTAAGTAAGTTGAATTCCATTTTGCTAATTGAAAAGTAAAAAATCAAAAGTCAAAAACATGTTCATCTTTTTAATTTTTACTTTTGAATTTTGAATTAGTTATTTTTTCTTCTTAAACATTTCCAGCATCCTGTCGGTAACCACAAATCCGCCAACCACATTCAATGTGCCTAATATTACCGCCAGAAAACCCAGTATCAATGCAAAATAGTTATCTGTTTCGGCCTTGCCCATCACAATAATAGCACCAATGATGACCACACCATGTATGGCATTAGCACCACTCATCAGCGGCGTATGCAACACACTTGGTACACGGCCTATCACTTCTATGCCAACAAATATCATCAGCACAACAATGTAAATGATCTGTTGATTCGCCGTGATCCAGTTTAAAATATTATCCATACAATCAGTTTATTAATTCTTTGATACGTGCATTAGTCAATTCTCCACCATGTGCAATACAGGTTCCCAATACCAGATCGTCTTCAAAATTCAAATTGAATGTTCCTTCCTTATTTATCATCAACTGTAAAAAATTTAAAACGTTCTTCCCATACATTTTACTTGCATCGCCTGGCATAGTTGCCGGCAGGTTTGAATTGCCAACAATACTTACACCATTATAAACTACAGTTTCATCATTCTTTGTTACCTCTGTGTTACCACCTGTTGCAGCTGCAATATCTATAATTACTGAACCGGGTTTCATGGCGCCCAGCATTTCTGTTGTTATTAATACCGGCGCTTTTTTGCCGGGTATCTGGGCCGTTGTAATTACTATGTCAGCTTTAGCAACACTTTCTGCAATTTTTGCTTTCTGGCGCTTCATAAAATCTTCGCTTTGTTCCACTGCATATCCACCGGCCTTACTGGCGTCTGCAGCTCCTTCTACTTCAATAAATTTTGCACCCAGGCTCATCACCTCTTCTTTTACAGCCGGCCTTGTATCAAATACTTCCACAACAGCGCCTAATCTACGGCCCGTTGCAATTGCCTGCAAACCTGCAACACCTGCACCCAGTATCAATAATTTCGCCGGTGGTATGCTTCCTGCCGAGGTCATGAACATGGGAAAATATTTAGGAAATAAATTAGCGGCCAGTAACACGGCTTTATACCCGGCGATATTTGCCTGGCTGCTCAATATATCCATGCTTTGTGCCCTTGTTGTACGTGGCAGCATATCCATACTAAAAACTGTACAGCCCTTTGCAGCCAGTTCTTTTATCAGGCCTGCATTAAATAAAGGCTGGTAAACACCCAAAAGAAATTTAGATTGAAGATTGTCGATTGAAGATTTATCAGGAGCATTTATTGATAATAAAATATCACAGCTTTGCAATATTTCGCTTCTCGATCTTATTGATGCCCCTGCCTCTGTATATTTTTCGTCACTGGCAAAAGCAGTAACCCCGGCATTGTGTTCAACGCATACCTCTACATTCCATTTTTTAAGGATTGAGATATGTTCCGGTAATAAAGAGACTCTGGTTTCGGGTGATGGTTCTTTTAAAACACCAATTATCATATTTGAAATATTGCGGCTAAGGTAGCGAAAATTAAAATCGGATGCTGAAGTGCTGTGGTATTTTAAAATCAGGATTGACGAAAACCAGGCCTATAAAGAACAGATCAACGGTAAGGGTCACGGATGGATGCTGTTTGATTGCTGCCCAGGCGGCTTCCATATCTGCACTCCAGTGTATATCATCGAATATTAATATGGTGGAAGCTGTTGAGCGACCCAGCAATTGTTTAAAATAATTTAATGTGGGTTCTTTCCGGTGATTGCCATCAATGAAAGCAAGATCAACTGACTGAAGCCTCGTTAAAAGATCGGGTAAAACCTTGTCGAAATTACCTACAGTAAGCTCAATGTTTTTAAATCCGGTCCTTTCAAAAGTCTTCTGCGCTATTTCTGCAATGGCAGTTGACCCTTCAATGCTGTAAACTTTTCCATCAGCATTTCCTGCCGCCAGGTATGAGGTAGTAATGCCAAATGAGGTACCCAGCTCAACAATATATGTCGGTTTATAGTGATTCACTATCCTGGATAATAACCGGGCATATTTTTTTGGTTTAAGTGATGATACAGCAATATCAGACACTACCCTGGTTTTGGTTTTTATAACTGCCGAACCTGCGCCGAAATCCTCCACTTCTATTTGTGCAGGTTGTTTTAAAAGTTTTTGCCGACCTGTTTCAATAATATCATACCAGTCATATTGCTTTTTATCTCTCAAAACATTATTAACAAGATCAAACACAAAGGGAGAATGTATGCCGTGACCTTTTCCGCTAGATGCGGTGATATAGTAGTGAAGGTATTTTTTTACTAATTGAAAACGGGTGTACAAGTCAGAATTAAGAATTAAGAATTAAGAATTATTTCTTTTGCCAGGTTTGAAATGAATATGCAAAAGCATGTTTTTCATCTGCTGCAAAATCCTGGTTGGACATCAGCTGCCATTTATCTTCATTAATGGCCGGAAAAAAAGTATCGCCTTCCAGTGAAGTATGAACCCGGGTGATATATATCCTGTCAGCGATCTCGATACCCTGTTTATAGATCTCGCCGCCACCAATGATGAAAACTTCTTTACAATTTGTTTCAGCAGCTTTTTTCAATGCATCGGAAAGGTCAGCCGCTACAATTACGTCCTCAGCATTCCAATCCTTTTGTCTTGTAATTACGATGTTGAATCTTCCGGGCAGTGGCTTATTCACTGCTTCAAATGTTTTACGCCCCATGATAACGGGCATTCCCCAGGTTGTGTTCTTAAAAAATTTCAGATCGTTGGGTAAATGCCACAGCAACTGGTTGTTTTTACCAATGGCATTATTTTCTGCAGCGGCAACGATGAGAGAGAGCATATAAAATCAAAAGTAAAAATTAAAAAGTAAAAATAAGGAACTTACTTCCTTCAGCCACTTTTGAATTTTAATTTTTGCCTTTAGACTTTGTCATTAATTCTTAAGTATTTTAAACTCCACCCTCCTGTTCAACTGGCGGCCTTCTGGATTATCCGATCCATCAGGATTAGCATTATCCGCTACAGGTTTGGTTTCTCCATAGCCCTGTGAAATGATCCTTTTGGCTGCAATACCTTTAGACAGGATGTATTCCCTTACGGATCTTGCCCTGTTATCACTCAGGGTATAATTATATTCATCAGAACCTTTACTATCTGTATGAGCACTCATTTCAATCTCAATGTTTGGATATTCATTCAGGAAAGAAACTACCCTGTCCAGTTCAACAAACGATTCGGGCCTTAAACTGTATTTATCAAAATCAAAGAACACATTGTTCAGCCTGAACACCTGCCCGATCTCAATGGGTACCAGGAAAAGGTCTTTGTGAATCTCTTTATAACCGGCTTTTATCAATGAGTCTAAATTCAGGTTTTCTGAAATAGCAAAGAATTTATCGGCCGATGCCCTGATGCTGTAATTTTTATCATAAGGCAACACCATCTTAAAAGAGCCATCAACAGGGCTTGAAACCCCGTTACCTGCTTCGGTGCCATCAGGTAATGTTTCATAGATCAATGATGCGGCTAAAGGTTGTTTTGTTTTTGCATTATATACATTGCCACTAACCAATACAACCGGGTTTGGTTTTTCTTTTTCCAGCAATTTCACCCTCACAATATCACTGGCGCCAACAGATCCATCGCTGGATGTAAGGTAAGCATACTCACCACCGGCATCCATTGTAAAAAATGCTTCCGATTTTTCTGTATTGATGGGCCTTCCCAGGTTCACCGGGTCACTCCATTTGGTCCAGCTGTCATCAAGCCGTTTACTCATCCATATATCATTCTCTCCAATACCTCCGGGCCTGTCGCTGCTGAAATAAAGCGTAACTCCATCGGCGGCAATAAAGGGACTCATCTCATTATAATCGGGCAGGTTTATTTTTTTCCCAAGACTCTTTGGGGCTGTCCAGATATTATGACCTTCATAAAAAGAAACATAAAGGTCGTTTTCAAAGCTTCCTTTTTTATCTGTCATATAAAACAATAATGTTTTTCCATCATGCCCCATCGAAGCGCCTATCTGTGGTGTGAGGCTGAACTTATTAAAATTCCTTATCCTCAGCATCTCTGCATTGGTCCAGCTATTGTCTTCCACCTTGTGTATCATACTTACACCCATACCATAATATTGTCCGTCAATGAAAGAGCCCTTTAATAATATTGTGTTGAGATCAGGAGATATCCAATACACAGCATTATACTGAGAAGCATTCACTCTTGGACCAAGGTGTTTTGCTTTTGACCATTTTCCCAAACTATCTCTTTTTGAATACCAGATGTCCTGTGAATTAGGAACGGTAGCATATTGAACATTAGCAGGATCATTTTGCCGGATAAAGAATAATAAATTTCCATCAGCTGAGATGGTGGGTCGCATTTCAGGATTTTCTGTATTGATCAGCTCACCTAAATTCTCAACTTTAATAATGGTTGTTTCTTTGATGACATTTTCTTTCTGTTCTTTTAAAGTAGTATCCAGTACCGGCTGCGCTGCAGACAGTAAAACAGAAAAGGTAAAAAGGCTGAAAGTAAAGATTGTTTTCATAAGATATAATTACCTTATGTAACAACGAAAAAACAGGAAAAATAATGTGCCGGAACTAAATTAAACTGCTACGGGCGCCTTTATTGCCGGGTGAGACTGGTAGTTCGCTAATTCAAAATCTTCAAACCTGAAATTAAAGATGTCTTTTACACCAGGATTGATCTTCATTTGTGGCAACGGGAAAGGGGTTCTTGTAAGTTGTAGATTGGCCTGTTCAAAATGATTGCTGTATAAGTGCACATCACCAAAGGAATGAACAAACTCTCCGGGTTCCAAATCACAAACCTGGGCGATCATCATCGTTAACAAAGCATAAGATGCAATATTAAATGGCACACCTAAAAATACATCAGCAGAACGCTGGTATAGTTGACAGGAAAGCCTGCCTTTCGCCCCCCTCTCCTTTTGGAGAGGGGTTGGGGGTGAGGTATAAAATTGGAACAAACAATGGCAGGGCATCAGTTTCATCTTGGGCAGGTCGGCCACATTCCATGCACTGATGATCATTCGACGGCTATCGGGATTCTTTTTTATTTGGTTAATTACATCTTTCACCTGGTCAACCACTACCCCATCAGCGCCTTCCCAACTGCGCCATTGCTTACCATACACCGGGCCAAGATCGCCATTCTCATCAGCCCATTCATCCCAGATCTTTACATTATGCTCTTTTAAATAATTGATATTGGTATCGCCCTGTAAAAACCAAAGCAACTCGTAAATAATACTTTTCAGGTGGCATTTTTTTGTAGTAACCAGCGGAAATCCTTCAGACAGGTCAAACCGCATCTGGTAACCAAAGACACTCCTTGTACCTGTGCCGGTACGGTCACTTTTATCTATCCCGTTTTCAATGATATGTTCTACAAGTTTCAAGTATTGCTGCATGGCTGCAAATTAAGTCAAAAGTTAAAAGTCAAAAGCCAAAAGTTATCAAGGGAGCGGGCAGTTCAAAAATTCCGTAAACCATAAACTGCTACCCTCAAACCACAAACCTATTCTTTATCTTTGCAGGCTGGAGATTTTATGAGTAAAAAAGGAAAAGTTTTAATGGCCATGAGCGGTGGTATTGACAGTACCGTGGCAGCTTTGATGCTTCATAAGGAAGGGTATGAAGTAGTGGGCATTACCATGAAAACATGGGATTATGCTGCCAGTGTGGGCACTACCGGAAAAAAGGAAACAGGCTGTTGCAATCTCGATAGTTTTAATGATGCCCGGCAGGCGGCTGTTCAGCATGGATTTCCGCATTTCATTTTAGACATCAGGGAAGAGTTCGGTGATTTTGTGATTGATAATTTTGTGGAGGAGTATATCGCAGGACGCACTCCCAATCCCTGTGTGATGTGCAATACCCATATCAAGTGGCGTGCATTGCTTAAAAGAGCAGATGCTATGGGTTGTGAATTTATTGCCACCGGGCATTATGCACAGGTTCATCAGTATAATAACGGAAGATATTTTATAAGAAAAGGAATTGATGATACCAAAGACCAAAGCTATGCCCTGTGGGGATTACAGCAGGACCTGCTGAGCCGTACCATTCTGCCCCTTGGTACCTATCACAAAAAAGATATCCGCCAAATGGCGCATGACTTTGGCTACCCGGAACTGGCAAAAAAGAACGAGAGCTACGAAATATGTTTTGTTCCTGATAATGACTACCGGGGCTTTCTAAAAAGAAAAGTAGATGGGTTAGAGGAAAGAGTGAATGGCGGGAATTTTATTGATAAAACGGGTAAGATACTGGGGCAGCATAAGGGCTATCCTTTTTATACGGTTGGCCAGCGTAAAGGGCTTGATATTGCCCTGGGTAAACCTGCTTTTGTAACCGAGATTTTACCAGAAACCAATACCGTGGTATTGGGTGAGGAAGATGACCTGAACCGGAAAGAAATGAAGGTAGCAAAGCTTAACTGGATCAAGTACGAAGGCATTACCGAAGGTATGGAAGGCGTTACCAAGATCAGGTATAAAGATAAAGGGGCGCTTAGCAACCTGTACACATACGAAAACGGCATAAATGTTCGTTTTTATGAAGATGTAAAGGGTGTTGCCCCAGGCCAAAGTGCGGTTTTTTATGAAGGAAATGATGTGATCGGTGGCGGTATCATTCAGCGGGCAGAGCAGCCTTTTGCAATGTAATAGTATCTATATTTGTAACCCATAGAAACTTATGAGAAAGATATTTCTTCTAATAACCATTATTACCACAGTCATCTTCAGCGCCTGTAAAAAAAGCACCGACGAATTTACCGTTGTATCTGTACAGGATTATTATCCTTTACAAATTGGAAAGTATATCACCTATAATTTAGATTCCACTGTTTTTACCAATTTTGGAGCTGTAATGGAGATACACAGCTACCAGGTGAAGCACCAGGTGGATGCGTTGATAACAGATAATTTGGGAAGGCCTGCATATCGCATCATCCGTTATATCCGTAAAACAGCTGCAAATCCATGGGTGCCTGATAATACATTCATGGCAGTGCTTACTGAATCATCTGCCGAGTTCATCGAAAATAATATGCGTTTCCTGAAAATGAAATCACCGGTAAGAAATGGATTTAGCTGGAAAGGAAACACCTATATTGATACTTACTCTCTCAACTCCGATGTTAAATATTTAGACGACTGGGATTATACTTATGACAGTTTGAATATGAAAATAACGCTGGGCGCTCTTACCATTGACAGTACTTTAAAAGTTGCCCAACGTGATGAAACTATTGGAAATCCCTCAGACCCCCGTGCATATAGCGAACGCAATATTGGTATAGAAAAATATGCCAGGAACCTCGGTCTTATCTACCGCAAATTCCTGCATACCGAATACCAGCCATCTCCAACCGGCGGTCCCATTGGTAAATATGCAGATGGAAGCTATGGGGTAACACTGACGATGATCGATCACAATTAAACTAACACAGGTTTTTTAGTTCTGCAATAAGCAGAAAAATCTGTTGCAGGAATTTTATCTGCATTCA
>CAYTQB010000079.1:0-11064 GCA_964439615.1 uncultured Ferruginibacter sp.
TAAAAGTTTTCAAAAAAGATCAGAGCATCGAAACATTTTCAGGAAGAACGTATGAAAGCAAAGAAACCAATCCCCGTGTGCTGCAATTGCCGGCTGGAACTTACGAAATTGAAATAACACCTGTAGGTATCCGCGGAAATCCGGTTGTTAAGTATTCAGATGTTATTATTAAGGCAAATGACACTCTTTATAAAGAGGTAGAGTTTGAACAGGGTGTAGTGGAAGTACTGGTCACCCGCAATGGCGCATTGTCAGATGCCCTTATCGAAATATACCCTGCCGGATCTAACAAGACAATTGCTACTACCCGTTCCTATGACATACCAACACACAATCCAGCTAAAATTAAAATTCCACCTGGTGTTTATGATATCGTATTCAAATCGGTGGAAATAGGCGGCAGACCTGAAATAAAAATTACAAAGAAGGAATTGGGGAACACCGGCAATCTTAAGTTTACACACAATTTTGAATCCGGAGAGCTTAGTATCGGTGCAAAAAGGGGGCAGGAACTTGTAGATGCAACGATAAATATTGTTAGTATAAAAACAGGTAAAAGTGCAGATGCCGGCCGAACATATAAAACGCCTTCCACTAATCCCAAAAAATTCATACTGGAACCTGGCCGGTACCGGGTTGATCTTAAACCGGTAAGGCAGGAAGGGGTAGCCCAAAAATCCGTTACGGTGGAAATAACGCCAAAGGGGTCGGTGGAAAAAATGGTGGAGTGGTAAAACAGGTTACATGGTTTTTTCCTGGTTAAGCTTTTGTATTTTCAGTATTATACCAAACAGGACTTTCTTCTTTCCTCAGCCCCGGTTAACGATTTTATCTAACCAGTGATAATGAAGCAGGTAATGAAATTGCAACAACGGCTAATCTTCTCTGTCACAGTGTTAGGTCTGTGTTGTTCTATGGCCATTGCCCAGGATCCTGTATTCAATCACTATACGGTTGATGATGGCCTTCCGCAAAATTCTGTTAACTGCATCCTGCAGGACAGCAAAGGTTTTATGTGGTTCGGTACACAGGCGGGCCTTTGCCGTTTTGATGGCTATAATTTTAAAATCTTTCGCCATGAGCCCGGTAAAAATTCCCTAAGCAATAATTATATCTGGAATATTTATGAAGACAAGGAAGATATTCTATGGATCACTACTTTTGGCGGCGGACTGAACCGTTACGATCCATCAACAGAAACCTTTACAAATTATAAAAGAGAAAAGAATGATGCAGGGCTCTCCAATAATAACACGTTTGCAATTGTAGAAGTAAATAATATTTTATGGATAGGAACGGATGACGGCTTTTGCAGCCTTGATAAAAGATCGGGTACTATCAATAGATATTTGCAAACACCGGGGAATGAAAAGGGAATATCTGCAAATCATATCGGCACTATCGCTTACCGGGAGGATGGTTTTCTATGGATGACTTCGGGCTCCGGTCTCACAAGCTTCAATCTAAAAACGGAAGAAATAAAATTCTTTGGCCAAAAGATATTCGACTGTGCATTCGATCTTAAAACAATCATGAAGATAAGAAGTGCAGGTAATAATCTGCTGATTGCCTGCGATACCGGTTTGGTAGAAGTGAATTTCAGAACACAGACAGCAAAGATCCTTTTATCCGCAGCTTCTGTGAATACGGGAAAAAAACCGGTGTTCAGGGATGTGTTACCATTGCCTCGGGAAAAATATTATATAAGCACCGACCAGGGACTTTTGTTTTATGACCGTGCTGCCAACCGGCATACGCTTTACGGACACACCGACAACCCATCAAGTCTTACACACAATACAGTTCTCTGTGTTTTCAGATCTACTTCGGGAGTTTTATGGATAGGCACCCGGAGCGGATTGAATAAAGTGGACCATGAGAAAAATCAATTTGACGTCATTCGAAAATCACCGAATGATGCGAATACATTAAGCCATAAATATATTACTTGTTTGCTGGAGGACCGATGGGGATTGGTGTGGGCCGGTACACCGGATGGATTGAATTCTTATGATCGCCATACAGAAAAATTCACCGTCTTTAAATCAACAGCCCGGCAAAACTCCATCAGTTCAAATTATATTCTATCGCTTCTTGAACAGGACGACGGAACGCTTTGGATAGGAACAAGAGGCGGCGGGATAAATAAACTGGCAAGAAAAAACGGAACAGATATTTCAACAGCAACCTTTCAAAGATTTAATCTTGGAAACAAAACCATCCAGCACATTTGTAAAGGGGATAGTAATATTTTATGGCTGGGCTCAAGCGGAGGAAGTCTTATCAGGTTCAATAGCCGCACAGGCAAAACGAAAGATTTTACATGGAAACAGGATGGCACAGGCCCCAGCCATCCTTTTGTATTCTACATTTTTATTGACAGCTATGGCAACAAATGGCTGGGTACTGCTGCTGGAGGCCTGAATCTTTTTGATGAAAAAAGCAAAAGGTTTATCTACCTCAAAAATGAAACGGATAATTACAACAGTCTTAGCAATAACATGGTACTCACCCTATTTGAAGATCATGAACACAGGCTTTGGATAGGAACTGCCGGCGGATTGAACCGGCTTGTTGTTCCCTTGAAGCCGGATCTCTTTTCTTATTTTAAAAACAACGTGAATGCAGAAAAAGATTCCCTGTTTGTGCGATACGGAATACAGGACGGACTTCCCAATGATGTGATCTATGGCATGTTGCAGGACAAAAAAAAGAATATATGGATAAGCACAAACAAAGGGCTTGTGAAATTTTCTGCATCATCAAAACCTGTTTGTAAAATATACGATCCGAAAGACGGCATACAGAATAATGAATTCAGCCAAAATGCTTTTTACCAAAATTCCGGCGGAGAATTTTATTTTGGCGGGGCAGATGGCTTTAATATTTTTCATCCGGACAGTATCAAAGAGAACCGTAGTATTCCCCCGGTTGTAATAACAGATTTCAGGTTGTACAACGAAAGTGTGAAAGTTGGCGACAAAGGCAGATATAATTTTTCTCTTAAAAAATCTATTACATACACTGACGAGATACGGTTAGCTTATCATCATGATGTGATCAGTTTTCAATTTGCCGCACTGAATTATATTAATACGGGAAAGAACAGGTATCAATACAAGCTTGACGGCTTTGACAAGGATTGGGTGGATGCAGGCGATAGCCGGTTTGCAACGTATACCAACCTCGATGCAGGAAACTATACGTTTCGTGTGAGAGGCAGCAACAACGACGGAGTGTGGAATGAAAAAGGCGCTGCTGTCCGTTTGATTAATCCGCCGCCGCCCTGGCTTAGCTGGTATGCATATCTCGCCTATTTTCTTGCAGCAACATTTGCAGGTTACTATTTTATTCGACAGCGTGAAAAAGCAACCAAAAGAAAATTTGAAGCCAATGTTGCTATTGAAAAGGCAAAGTCTGAAGAAAGAGAAAGCTTCCGTAAACAATGCTCCCAGGATTTTCATGATGAAGCAGGTAACAAGATCACAAGGATCAATCTCTTTACCGAACTCGCTAAATCAGAAGCAGGCAATAATGCAGGGTTAAAAAATTATCTCGATAAAATTTATCATAACACTGCAGCGCTATCATCCGGTATGAGGGATTTTATCTGGGCGATGGATCCGGCTAAGGATACTGTTTTTGAAACAATACTACGGATGAAAGAGTTTGGCGATTCTATGTTCTCGGATGCCGGCGTAAGTTTTACTTTGGCCGGTCTTCAGCCCTCTACACATGATCTGAAATTGCCGATGGATCTAAGACGGGCTATCGTGCAAATTTTTAAGGAAGCCATGAATAACTGTGCCAAACATGCAAAAGCTTCATCTGTTTTACTTTCCATTGAGATCAATTCAAATGTTCTCATCATAAAACTGACGGATAATGGAAACGGATTTGATATGCAGTCGGCAAAGAATTCAAAAGGATACGGTCTCGGCATCATGAAGGAAAGAGCGCAGAAGGCCGGAGCGGAATTATTGATTTATTCTGAAAAGGAAAAAGGCGCTGAAATAACCTTTCGCTGCAATATACCGCAGATGGGCGATTGAAAATTATAAACAGGCAGAATAAATTTGCTATTTATGACAGAAGAGAAAAGGAAAATAGATGTTGCCCTTGTGGAAGATGATGACGAGATCCGCAGTATGCTTGAAATACTGATTGATCGATCGCCCGGCTTCACCTGTAAACTTGTTTTTGATAATTGTGAGGACGCAATGGAACCACTTAAGCAACATCTGCCGGATGTGGTATTAATGGATGTGGGCCTGCCCGGCATGAATGGAATTGAAGGAATAAAGAAATTAAAAGAAAGTATTCCCGGCACTGATTTTATCATGCTTACTATCCGTGAAGACCAGGATACAATCTTTCAATCATTGTGTGCAGGAGCCACCGGCTACTTATTAAAGGATACTTCACCCGCCCGTTTACTTGCCGCTATTCAGGAAGTATATGAAGGCGGTTCACCGATGTCGCCGGGTATTGCAAGAAAAGTGGCCGTTTCCTTTCAACCGCAATCCCCTACTCCATTATCGGAAAGAGAAACAGAGATACTGGAAAAACTCTGCGAAGGACAGAACTATACTTCTATTGCCCGGGTACTTTTTATAAGCGGCCACACAGTAAGAGCCCATCTGAAAAATATTTACCGCAAACTGCATGTAAATTCAAGGGCTGAAGTGGTTAAGAAGGCATTGCAGGATAAGTTAATTTAAAAGCAACCCATCTTATGCTTTTTAAAGTTCCGATTTATGCTATTATCTTTCCCGGGAGGGCGTACAAAGGAAAATACAATATAAAGAATGTGGGACAGGTTTTCTCAAATTACCTCATCTGCGCTATTGACCAGTATATATGCTGCCCCTACTTTTGATGTGCTTTACCCTGTTCCGCATCACACAAAAAATTCATAAATATGCAAACTATTTTAAGAGCACTTTTACTATCTGTCGTCATTTTTCCAATGTTGCTTAATGCACAGGACGTACCGGGGAGTAAAGACCATCCCGTTATTTCCCGCTATCCCGGATCAGCTATAGGGTATTATGAAGAACAGAAATACACCATTTACAATGTCGCCACCGGGCCGCAAACCGGTTACAGGGAAATAAAACAATGGGTAAAGCCTGAAGGCAAGCTAACCCGGATATACTATGTGATAAAGGGAAAAACCACGGTAACTGAAATCTATCGCAACTACCAGACTGCCTTGAAAAAAGGAGGATTTAAAACATTGGCAGAAGGTGTCGATGATGCAAGGAATGTATCGCAAAAAGTCGGCGGCCGTACTTTTCTCGTTACATTTTATGAAAGCAATCCTTTTCCGGTAGATAAAAGTATAAACATCATTAATGGTTCTGCAACATCGGGCGGATCGGGATATATGGCTGCGCATTTAAAAAGACCGGATGGAGAAGTGTACGTAACAATCGGTATCACACAATTTAGGGCCGATGAAAAAGTAGCAATGGTGGATATCCTCGAAAAGACAATAATGGACGATGATCTTATTAAAGTGAATGCAGATGAAATGCTGAAAGGGATAAGAGCAAATGGAAAAATTGCGTTGTACGGTATCTTTTTCGATTTTGATAAAGCCGATGTAAAACCCGGATCAAAACCAGCGCTGGATGAAATAGCAAAGTTGCTCCGTGAAAACCTAACAATGAATTTATATGTAGTAGGGCATACGGACATGCAGGGAACCCTGGATTATAACAAAGGCCTTTCTGAAAGAAGAGCCAAAGCAGTTGTTGATCAACTGGTAAAAAACTATGGTATTACTGCTTCACGGCTCACCGGCGCAGGTGTGGGGTCATTAGCTCCCGTAACAACTAACAAAACAGATGCCGGAAGAAAACTTAACCGCCGGGTTGAACTGGTAGAGAAATAAAAATAATCATCAATTCAAACACAACTGATGCTTGTGCCACAGCTGCTGAAAATACTGTTTGTTATTCTTTGTGCATTTACCGGTTTTTGCACCGGGATGTTCATAACATCATTATTCATAGACAAAACAAACGGACTGGCAGGCCCCGCTGAAGCTTTACTTTATGGTATTGCGGGTTCAGTAACCGGGTTTACGGCGGGAATATTTTCGGTACGCCGTATGAAACCAGAAGTCTTTCGTTTTGCGTTGGCTATTGTTATTTTCATTTCCGCCGGTTTGACCGTGTGGATCATTTACCGTGTGCAATCATTAAGTAAAAAACAAACAGGCTTTCATTTTAATCATCAGCATACAAATTCTTTTTTCACCCATGCAGCCCTTATTGAAAAAGAGGTGAGCTTACCCACGGGGCTGGGAATGGCAAAATCGCATCTTAGCCATGGTAAGCTTATCTACTTTTATCATCTTAATCCCATCGGGATGCAGCCTTACCAGATTAGGCCAGTTGACAGCATTCTGATACATAAAACAGCAAATCATTTTGAGATCAGTTATGCACCTCCCTGGTTTTTTCCGGAAGTGATGAAGCTGGATTATGATCTGTTGCTATTCCGGACTATCACCGTTTCAAAATACTGGATGGAAATTGTAGTAAATAAACAAACCGGGATAACGTATTGGATAAGCAGGGGCGATGCAGAATTTATTGACTGGGCCAACTTTCTGCTGGATGTCTTTGATGTGGAATTGATAGATCCGGAAACAAATCCCTTACGGCTGAAACCATTGAGTCATGCCGGTATTGTGGCAACAACTCCCGAACGTTTTTCACTAAAGCCGCTTGCTATTAATGGCGACTGGATGATGGTTCCAACACTTGGGCTTGCCGACCGGATTGTGCCTTACGGTTGGATCCGCTGGCGAAAAGATGAAGTGCTCAGGATCAAATATTCCCTGCTCAGTTAAAACATCAAAAGGACGAATTATGAAAAAGCTACCATCTTTCTTTTGTTTTTTACTCCTGTCATTATTATGCCCGGTATTTTCAATAGCACAAAATAATGAAATACCCAACGGTGGTTTTGAAAACTGGCCGGATGATTTTACGCCTGCGGGTTATGGTTCTTTTCAGGCGCCGCAGGCACAATATGCTGCACTCCGCACTGTCTTTAAATCAACAGATGCAAGATCAGGGAAGTTTTCAGTAAGGTTACGTAATGCATCCATTAAAGAAGCAATTGCACAGATGAACATCAATACACAAGGTGTTAATTTTCCCGATCAAATCATTCCTTCCGGCGTTTGGTCATGTGAAGGCAATTGCAAAGTGCCCCCAAAGGATAACCCAGGAAGATCGAGATTTCCCGTCACCAAAAGATATAAAACCATCTGTGGTTATTACAAAGGAAAGTTAGCCGGTGGCGATAAGATCCTTGTTTCGGTTGTTATGTTCAAGGAAAAAAATGTAATCGGGGGAAGCGATGCAGGAACGATACAACATGCTTTCATTACACAAGGCTCTGACAAATGGAAAAGATTTGAAATACCTGTCACCTACTTTGGCAGCGCTGAAAGTGTGATACCCGATGCAGCAGCCCTCCAGATTTCTATTGTTGGAAAAAATTATCCGCAGAACGCATTTGCCGGTGGCACTGGGCTATTTGTGACAATCGGAACTGAGGTATTAATTGATGATGTGTCGTTCTGTGTGGGAAAGGCGGATGTTCTGGTGTTTACTCCAAAAGTATTGAATGAAGTAAGTACCCCTTCGGAACAAGATACAGCATCCGTGGCCAATGAGCAGAATACGAGTAATGGTACGAATGTGCAGATACCCGAAAATCAGCATCTTAATCCGGGTGTTCAAACCTTTGTAAATTTCGATAATGATGACAATGATGCCTTTTACGATTACAATCCCGATGATGGTGCAGGCGCTGGAAAAGATATTGAGATCTCCGGTGGAGATGATGAATTGATAAAGATCATCCTGCGAATTCCTGTACTTACAATAACAGAAGCAAAAAATGCAAATAGAAAAGTATTGGCTAACCTGCAGGTAGAAAAAGGCGCTGAAAATATCAGGGTATGGGAAACGGATACCAAAAAAACACGCATTCCCATTCCAAAACTTTGGGATACAGATACTGCTTTTACGCAGCAGGTGGGTGAATTCGCCATTAAGGAAATCTGGATCGAAGGGATCAAGCCACATTCAGTGCAACAGGGAACTGTATTAAAATTCACACACAGTGAAGACCGGGACTTCAAAGATGAGTTTGCTATTACTGTTATCGGTATTGAAAAGATCGAATGGATTGGTAAAGAGAACAGCCGGAATGATCAAAACCAGCTTGATGAAGATCCTAATTATAGAAATCCAACAGATATTACCACACGTCCTCCATTGCCTGAGGAATGTGGAGGAAACCCCGGAGCAAAGTCTTTAAAACCCGTAGGCTTAAGGGTCTTTCCTGACCGGCGAATGAAAAACGGAGTATTAGATCAGCAACCAAGGAATAAAGTTGATGTCAGGGTTGTGTTATCAGTGAAACCGGTAGTACCTGTAAAAATTTATTTTAAATCGTTTGACGTGGATGATCCTTCTGCAAGCGGCACAGATATTTCACCGGGCCCCGATGATGTAAATAATGAATCATGGGTGGATAAGGAAAGAAATGTTAGTGATAACAGAGGGTTTGTTGGGGATAGCGAGAAAGGAAGAGCAGGAAAATTGGAGGGCGAAAATGATGATGGTATTCTTGAAATACTTTTTGACGATAAGGAAAAGAAATTTCTCTTTGAAGTTACCATGCAGCCTGGAGATAATTTCAGGATCGTTGGCAGCTGTGACCAGGATTTTTTAAAGCAACTCAGGAATGATGACGAAGCATTGAATAAAGGGTTTGGTGAAGATGAAAAGAACGAAAATAAACAACGCATAGTTAATAAGCCGGTATTGCAAGCTGCTCCGGAAAGAGTAAAGGAAGCAGAGATCATTGAGCCGGAAAAATACGCAAGCAAAACGCTTACCGTATGGCGTTTTTTTCATGCCGAGGTGGATTACATGGAAGAGATCGGCGAAGATGAGATCGTTTGCCTGATCACGGATGCCAGTTATAGTATGCTAACCGGAAAGACGACTATTTACCTCAGGGAGAATCTCAAACAATCGCTTACAGCCATCACCAATATATCCGACAAACCGGGAAATAATGGACTTAAAGATTGCTTTAAAAAGGGAACGATCATAATAGATGGAGTGCCTTATGTCGTTGAAAATAATACAGCAGAAACCAGCGGATCAGATTACATCACAATTACAGGGTCAGTTCCTGGTTTATTGACCAATAAAAGCTGTACGCTTCGTACAGACGACAGGAAACTCGGGTTCATCAGAGGATCTGAGTTAAAGGATATTTTTGAAAACCGTAAACCTGTTGAGGAAGGCAACAATTATTGTTTCATCGCAAACCGGTATGAATACGCTTATGTGGTTCCCGATTTTAAAACACTTAACTCTGCCGCTGCCAATCCCAGAAAAAAAATTCCATTCAAACGAAATCTGAAGAACTATGATAGCAACGATGATATTTTGCTTGAAGATTATTTGTTTTTTGACAACCGTGATAAGGAAGCAGATGAAACCTTCTGGACGATTTATATTCTGATTTCTTTTCTCGGGGCAACACATGAAGACGGCGACCCTGACAGTGAAGATGCTTTAAGTGGTATTGCCGATAAAAGAAATATTGGCATCCATGTGTTCCTGCAGGGTATTACGGAAAGGACGGCTGGAATATATTACAGTGAAACGCCCCGTGGTTTGGGAGAACTGGATTGCATAGCACACGAGATCGGGCATCTCTTCGGAGTGGGCGGTCATGAGGATAAAGGCCTGATGGGCGGTCCACCCGACAGCCGCTGGTTTAAAAATCGCACATTAGGAAGGATACGTTCCGCAAAACATCCATGATATATTTGATTTGCCCTGAGTTGTTGCCGGTTGCCCCGATAAATCGGATAATACCTGCTTAGTAAGAATCTCAGCCTTTTGCAATTTTTTTGTTAGTGGTAGCCCCTCCAGCCGTAACAATAAATTAATATGGGTTTCATGATGCAAAAAATTAATGCGCTTCCAGCCAGTTTATTCCAGAACCAATCTCGGCATCAGTAGGTACTTTATTCGGCAATGCCAAGGCTGTCTGCATACAATTTAAAATGATAGGCTTTATTTTCTCCAGCTCAGATTTGTGTGCATCAAATACCAATTCATCATGTACCTGCAACAACATCTTTGATTTAAAATTCTTTTTAGTGAACTCAGCGTGAATTTTTATCATCGCCATTTTGATCATATCTGCTGCAGAGCCTTGTATGGGTGAGTTGATGGCATTTCGTTCTGCAAAAGCCCGTACGGTAAAATTGGCGCTGCCAATATCCCTCAACCAGCGCTTGCGTCCCATCAGTGTTTGTACATAACCATTCTCCTGTGCAAAATGAATTGTATCATCCATGTATTTCTGAATGTTGGGGAATTGCGTTTTATAATTATCAATGATCTCTTTGGCTTCAGTACGGCTGATGCCGAGATTCTCAGCCAGGCCAAAAGCACCCTGGCCATAAATGATACCAAAGTTCACGCTCTTGGCTTTGTAGCGCATTTCTTTTGTCACGTCTTTTTCTGCCACGCCAAAAACCTTTGCTGCTGTAGCAGTATGAATGTCTTTTCCTGTCCGGAATGCTTCACACATATTCTTATCACCACTGATAGCGGCAACGATACGCAACTCAATCTGTGAATAATCGGCAGAAACAAGAACATGGTCTTTATCTCTCGGGATAAATGCTTTTCTTATCTCCCGGCCTCTTTCTGTTCTTACAGGAATATTCTGAAGGTTAGGATTATTGCTGCTCAATCTTCCCGTAACGGCAACAGCCTGTGCATAAGAGGTATGCACCCGGCCCGTCTTTTTATTGATCATCAGCGGCAATGCATCCACATAAGTTGATTTCAGTTTGGTAAACTCCCTGAAGGAAAGGATATCATCAACAATCTTATTTTTACTGGCCAGTTTTAGTAAAACATCTTCACCGGTTGCATACTGGCCGGTCTTTGTTTTTTTGGCTTTAGGGTCTATTTGCATTTTATCGAACAGCACTTC
>CAYTQB010000079.1:11164-13330 GCA_964439615.1 uncultured Ferruginibacter sp.
CCATACCATTTTAAGATGAGCATATCATATTTGATATTGTGCCCAACCCAGTTTTTTTTCTTGTCATTGAACAAAGGCTCAAAGAATTTAAGGCGCCTTGCCGTTTCTTTCTGATCAGCAGGGCAGAAAACATAAAAACCTTCGCCTGGCTTTACTGAAAAGCTTAAACCAACAAGTTCTGCATCATTAGCGTCAATACCGGTAGTTTCCGTATCAAAGCATATTTCATCAAAGCCTGATAAATATTTTACCAGGTCTTTTATTTCCTTGTCTGTTTGAACCAGGGAATAATCATGATGTGTGTTGTGAATATTCCGGTCGGCTGAAACCGGGGCTTCATCATCATTAATTCTAATTTCAATGGCTTCGGGCTCAGGCTGCTCAATAATATTTCCAAACAGGTCCATTTGTGGTGAAGCAGCTTTTGTTTTAATTTCTGTTGCACCTTTATCCTTATTCCCTAATTCCGAATTCCCAAATCCTTCTGTATCCTCTCCCAGGATCCTTTTACCCAGTGTTTTAAATTCCAGCTCTGCAAAAATTTCTTTTAATGCAGGCTTGTTCATTTCCTTTATCAGGAAGTTCTCTTCATGAAATTCAACGGGTACATTGGTGATGATGGTCGCTAGCTTTTTACTGAGCACAGCAAGTTCCTTTCCTGCCCTCACTTTCTCACCGATAGAACCCTTTATAGAATCTGCATTTTTGATAACTCCCTCCACGCTGCCATATTCTTTTATCAGTTTAGCTGCAGTCTTTTCACCCACGCCTTTAATACCGGGGATATTATCAACAGCATCTCCCATCAATCCTAAAATATCAATTACCTGGCCCACGTTTTCTATATCCCATTTTTCACAAACTTCCTTTGGCCCAAGTATTTCAAATTTTCCACCCTGGTATGGCGGCTTGTAAATTTTAATATTTTGGGAAACGAGTTGCCCATAATCTTTATCGGGTGTTACCATATACACTTCGTATCCTTCTTTCTCTGCTTTTTTTGCAAGAGCGCCAATCACATCATCTGCTTCGTAACCATCAATAGCGATTACCGGAATGTTCAGTCCTTCAATGATCCTTTTGATATCGGGCACTGCTGATAAAATATCTTCGGGAGTTTCCTGGCGATTGGCTTTGTAATCAGCAAAATCAGTGTGTCGTTCCGTTGGCGCATGGGTATCAAAACACACGGCCATATGGGTGGGTTTTTGATTATTGATGAGTTCGAGAATGGTGTTGGTGAAACCAAACTGGGCATTAGTATTTCTCCCTTTGCTGGTGATACGGGGATTGCGGATGAGTGCATAGTAGGCACGAAATACCAGTGCAAATGCGTCTAATAAAAATAATTTCTTTGGCATGACATAAAAGTAAAACAATTATGCCGCCAATGAGCAGCTACTTAAAACTTAAAAAGCCACCCCGCTTGCGGAACAGCTTCTTAAGATCATGTAAACTCAAATAAACAAAACAACTCTCGTTGTCATAAGCTTGTTAGTAATAACCGGCCATTTGAAGGGTTGCTCTTGTTTTGAAGGGTTAGCCCTGTTTTGGTTACCGTAGAAATGTTCCAGTAACTATTCAACTTAATAAGTTCAGGGTCATTGGTATCAAGGCTGATGGTAATTCTTTTGAGAATATCGTCTTCTGACCAGTTGCCGTTGATCTCCACCCCGTTTTTTATTGCTTTTATTTTACCGGCAGGGTCAAAGGTCAGATCATAACCTGTAAACTCATTGGTCTGATCCTTATCAGCATCTATGAATTGCTTTACTTTCCAGGTGCCTTTGGTTACAAAGGGCGTGGCTGAAACAGCAGTGGTATAATCTGATATACCCGAACATGCCGCAAAATACAGTATTACTGAGCACTTAAGTGCAAAAAGGAGCAATGGGCTTTTCACTGACGTTTGGATTTATAGGTTAACCCTATAACTGAAAAAGCCCTTGTATTATTGTGCAGGAACCGGGGGAATCAGAACCGGGTTTCCAGGTAAGCAGGCAGCATGGCCCTCCAGGTTGGCCAGTCATGTTTCCATTCTTCGCTCCATACATCCAGCTCGTAATTTATGCCTTTGCTGTAAAGCAGCCCTGCAAAGGCTCTAGAAGCATCAGGGTCTTCGTAGGCGCCGCTGCCGGTTAAAATATGTACATGCCTGCTTTTACG
>CAYTQB010000080.1:0-13285 GCA_964439615.1 uncultured Ferruginibacter sp.
ATGCAGAACTGGAAAAAATGGTAGATACTAATGATGAATGGATACGTACACGGACGGGTATTGAAGAACGCAGGATCTTAAAAGAAGAAGGGAAAGGCAGCAGCGATATGGCGGTACCAGCAGTGCTGGAACTATGTAAAAAACGGAAGATAAGCCCCGAAGAAATTGACTGCCTGATATGTGCAACCGTTACACCGGATATGGTGTTTCCGGCAACGGCAAATATCATTTGCGATAAGATTGGCGCTACAAATGCCTTTAGTTTCGATATTGGCGCTGCCTGTTCTGGTTTTTTGTTTGCATTAACCACCGGGGTAACATTTATTGAAAGCGGCAGGTATAAAAAAGTAGTTGTGGTTGGAGTAGATAAGATGAGCAGCATTATTGATTACAGTGACCGAACGACCTGTATCATTTTTGGCGACGGAGCCGGTGCAGTTTTGCTTGAGGCAAATACAGAGGGCAATGGTGTTCTTGACAGTCTTTTAAAAAGCGATGGTCATGGAAGGCAATACCTGCACATGAAAGCCGGAGGTTCGGTAAAACCATCAACTGTAGAAACTGTATTGGCAAAAGAACATTATGTGTACCAGGAAGGACAGGCTGTTTTTAAATTCGCTGTTAAGGGTATGGCCGATGTGAGTTACGAATTAATGCAACGTAATAATTTAACAGCCGATGATGTTGCCTGGCTGGTGCCACACCAGGCCAATTTACGGATCATTGATGCTACGGCTAAAAGAATGGGTTTGCCGCATGAAAAGATAATGATCAACATTCAAAAATATGGTAATACTACGGCTGGTACTTTGCCGTTATGTTTGTGGGATTGGGAAAAGCAATTAAAAAAAGGCGATAACCTTATTTTAGCAGCATTTGGAGGTGGTTTTACCTGGGGTGCAACCTGGGTTAAGTGGGCCTATAATAGTTAAACAGGCTAAAAACTCATTTCGTTCCGGTTCGGTCGACAAGGCCTTACAACCATACTGCCTGGTTTGACCAAAAATAGATTTTTAAACAAGCTTCCAGCATCAATATGCTTTTACTATAACAGATTGTTTTGCGGCTTAACCGCTTTAATGAATTTCTTATGCTTAGATTGTTCCGCTCAATAACGTTGGTTTTGTATCGAAAACAGCGGTGTATAGAAAAAGGAATAAGCGATGGGTAAATATTCAACCCATCAGTATATATTTTTTTAGGGGTTAAAAAGAGTAACCGGTCAATAAGTTTACCAATTGTTTCTTTTGTACGGTGACCGATTATAAAGTCAGCAACCGCCTTAGTAGCCCGGTTAATGGCATAAGTAATGTACACATGGCAACTTATTTGTCTGCGCCCAATATAGGTTTGCATTTCATCTACCTCATATATTTGGTTGGTTTCTGAAAGTATGGGATAAGGGATACGCTGACTGATTCTCAATATACGCCTGCCTACAGTGGTCTTTGCCATTTTTAAATATCTGGCTATCGAACTTATGCTCATTGACTCTTTTGTAAGCAGTACAATATTCGTATCATCGGTTGCATTGGTAAGTCTATAGGTGTATATACTGCGTTGATATTTATGACAGGCTTTACAATACATTTTTTGCACTCCATTATAAAGACCTTTCTTAATACAGGGTTGGTTACAATATTTGCATTGCATAGGTAACAAATGGCTCACAATAGATTTCACAACTCAATAGCAGCCTTATTTACAGCAAATATGCTCACTTGTGATGGTTATTGCAATACAACTTTGTGGTAATAAAAAAGGTATCAGTAATTGGAAATCAGTAGCTTGCAAAATTTATTTTTGTGTGAGTGATGATTGGAACACTACCCGGCCTTCGGCCATGCTGTAATAACTTAGTATGTCGTTTTCTATTACATAACCGCCTATGTACTCTATGCTCTTAGTAACCGAAGAACTGTTATTATATACATACTTGCTTATGCGGTTACCGCTGGCATCGTAGCGGTATTCTACTTTTTTTGTGCTGCTTATTTGTATTAGTGTTGGCTTGCCAAGCTCATTATAGGTAATGGTGGTGCCTTTCTTCAGGTCGGTGGTAAGGCTGCCATTGTCGTAGTTTTATTTCAAAGAACTTTAAAATTTATTTTGTGTGAGTGATGATTGGAGCACTACCGATTAAAACTCTTTATTTAATCTTTCTACACCAAATTCCTTCTCAATTAGAATCATAATATCTGCCATATTTCTAGCTTCCTTAATATTGAGATTAAATTTTAAATCACTGTAATCAAAAATTCGATAATATTCTTTAGTCGCAATTTCTACTACAACCATATGCCCATCGGCATTTATTTGATACCCAGGAATTGATAAATCTGAAGGCAAAAATGTAATATTTTTAGAGAGTATTTGCATAATAAAAATGTCCCATCCAGATATAGGTTTTTTAAAAAAGCTGGTTTTCTGTATGTACCTTGATGAATCATTTTTATTCATTTTTTCCGTTAATAAAATAAATTCACCTACCCATCCTTCTGAGCTTTTCCTCATCTCAGTAACTTGCCATGAAGGGCCAAAAGAATAAATGTACCATAATCTTATGCATATAGAATCAAAACCATTCTCAAGAATTCTTAAGCCTGCTTTTTGGATATACTCTTTTGTTAAAGAATAAGCATAAATAAATTTTCCTTTTTTAGTAATAGGTATATCTTTCTTGAAGTTTTGCTTTTGAACTTCAGATTTCTTACTATTAATACTTTTAGGGTTATTATTACAACTACAAATATGAACTAAAAGAATAACAACGTTTACAAAAAAAATTTTGTGTATTAACATAGATTCTATTTTTTATAGTTTATTATCTGGGTTTAAAATAATCAGCCCAAGATTCTCCAATATGTCTACCCTCATAAACTGATTTATATTTGTTCCATTCAAATACTCCATTCATTTCATAGCCTAATATCTTCGAACTGTTTCCCAAATCTCTCCACACCCTTAGTACACCAGTTGGAGAAACAAGATACCAATCTACATCATCAAAATCCATAGCTTTATTATCATCATCGCTAAAGTTTTCATTCCCTGGATTGCCAATTGGGTCTACTTGACTATTCCGATGTATATGAATTATCCCTTCCTTTTTAGCACCCTCTGGTAATATGTGTAGTATATTATTTACTCCAGGACTACCTCGTTTTGCATCCATATCAACTATATATCTTACTGGTTTTGTAAAAGCGTAATATTGTTTACCTTTTGGGCTACGGAAAGAATAAATTATTGACGAATATTCAAAAGCATCATGACCGGGTCTTTGTCTCATCCAATATACAGCGGCAGCGTCTTTACTTCCAAATAAAATCGAAACCCATTCCTTTCCGCTAACAACCGTTACCCCTCCAAGTGTATTTCCATAACCTGCCGTTTCTTCACCGGTGTAATCTTTTTGAACTCTCCTCCAATACCCAAACTCCCCAAATTTATTATATCCATAGCTTAATCCAGCTATCCCGTAATTAGCCTGGCGCATTTTTAACCCCTCGTACGTGCCGTAAAAATCAAACTCACTCATGCCCCCGCCACCTCCATTACCAAATCCTCCACCACCAGTACCTCCATCCCATGCCCAGTCACTCCAACTGTAAAAACTCATTATTCTATTCACAACATCAAAAGAACGTTCGCCCCACCGGGGTTCATACGCAGGCGCTTCAGCAATTCTATCCAACCATCTGGCTCTATCCCCCAGCGGGTCATTCATCATCACCGGGTTATTATTGGCGTAAGCATAAGTAGATATACTCTCAGTCATCAACGCAATCGGGTCAACGCCATTGAACCTTCCAATAACCGGGTCGTATTCTCTAAAGAAGGTACTGTAATACTCCGCCAACCCATCTATATCATCCTGCCACTCACTGCCTGCATTGTAAAGTTTTTTATTGGCATTGGTTGTGGGTGTGTAACCACCCGCCATCTGCATACCAAAAGCATAGTAACTGTTTTCCTGTATTAATGCAACGGTGCCATTGTTGTCTTCAAAACTTACACGGGTGTTGCCCTGCTGGTCGGTTATAAAATATTCCATCTTCATTACCAACCCAAAGCCACCGCCTTCGTTGCGTACCCGGCCTTCGGCCATGGAGTAGTAACTCAGCACCTCATTTTCTATTACATAACCTCCTATATACTCAAAGCTCTTGGTAACCGAAGAACTGTTATTATATACATACTTGCTTATGCGGTTACCGCTGGCATCGTAACGGTATTCTACTTTTTTGGTGCTGCTTATTTGTATAAGCGTGGGTTTGCCAAGTTCGTTATAGGTAATGGTGGTTCCTTTCTTTAGGTCGGTGGTAAGGCTGCCGTTGTCATCGTAGTCATAAGGCGTGCTGCTGCCGGTACTTGTGTAGTTTCGATAACCATAACCCGTGGCATTGGTAGTTATGGCATCGCTTATGTTTTCTAACTGGTTATCCTTATCGCTGTTCTTATATGTATAGGTGAGGTCATCAATGGTTGTTACTGTGCCGCTGATAACTGACTTACGCAAAAGGGTCTTTATATTTCCGTTCTCATCATAACTGAGTGTCTCATTAAAGCCGTTCTGGTCTTTAGTCCAACTACTTCCTGTTTTGGCCTGGTAAGTAGCGCTGGTAAGTCGGTACAGGTTATCGTAACTGTACTTATAACTCCGTTCATCGGTGTTGGCAGGGGAGGCGGCCTTCCACTTCACTGCCGATATCATGCCGGTATAATATTGTGCATTGCCCAGGTTGTTGTCTAATTTATCATAGAGTATCTCCATGCCAAACACATCATTGCTTTCATCATTGATAACCCCGTCGTTGGTAAGGGTACTGTTGTTGATGCTGGTTAACTGGCCCCGTATATTATAACGCATATCAACACTCTGCAAATAATTTGTTCCGTTGGTGCTGTGCAGTTTTTTATCTACCAGTTGCCCAAGGGGGTTGTATTCATAGTTAGCCACCGTTAACTCTGCTGCGCCGGGGTTGGTTTGCTTCACTTTGGTAAGCCTGCCCATATCGTCGTATTCATAACGGGTGCTTACGGTTATCTCCAATGTGTTGGTGATACCATTGGGGTCGCCGATGGTTTTTGTCTGCTTAGCTTCCAGCGCCTGCCCTGCAAAGTTTACCACGTTGGTGGTATGGTCGGTTACGTTTGTTTTAATCTGGTTATTGCTGCTCACCTGTATCACATGATAGTACTGGTCATAAAAACTTACCTGTATCAGCCAGGTGCTGGTGCCTAATATTTTCGTTTTGCTTCCCGTGGCAAGGCCATAAGTAAGATCGGTGGCAGTGGCTTCATTGGTCAGGCCCTGGTTTTGTTTATTGTAATCGGCATTACCGTCAAAATCAAAATCATAGTTATCAAAATAATTGTAGCCACGTTCTTCTGTACTGCCGGTGGGGAAGCACTGGTTGCTGTAGCCGGACAAAGTACCCGTTTCTCGTTTCTCGTAATAGGCAGTGCTGCTGCTTTGGTAACAGCTTTGTCCGTCAACATAACTCTGCATTCCGCTTTGAGATAATGTGGAGCCATGGGTATAAATACCCTGGATGATAACCCGGTTGGCATTATCGTATTTTATATAGGCCCAGGCCGTGCCGCTGCTGCTTCGCATGGCCCCATCCTGCGTAAGCACAACCCTGTCTAATGGATCATACACTATATAGACTTCTTTGGCGCCGGGTACTTTTTTCTGAACTATACGGTTCTTATGATCATACCAGAACTGGTAAATGAGTTCGGGGGTTGATGAGGCATTAAAAGTGCCGCCCATTTTTGCTATTGCCTTGGGAGGAACGATGTAAACGATGTTGCCAATATTATCATACACATAGTAGGTATCATAGTAGCCGCTTGTTGGTGCATCCTGCCGCTTTAAGATGAGCCGGCCAAATTTGTCTTTATATACAGAGGCATGTACATTATTCTCGTCCACCACTTCGGTTACGGTAAGTTCATTATCGGCATAGGTGGCCGTACTGGTTGCGTTGCCGCTGTTTAATACCCATTTTTGAACATTATCGCCGTGTAAGCCGGTTGTGTTGTTGCGGTAGCTCATCGTTTTATAATGCTGGTTAAGCTGAAAGCCATCGCCGATGCCGCCGGTTTTTAATACACGCTGCAGGGGGCTGGTTTCAAAACTCATTTCTGCATAAGGATAATCATCCCCGGCTATTTTTTTTGCTGCGGATGTGGATGGGCTGTAAAAAGTTGACTGGGCGGTGAGTATAGTACTCATATCATTATAAGCTCCGGTACTGGTGGTAGCTTCATAGGGCAGGTATTGTTTTGGCTGGCGGCCAAACTCATCATATTTATTAAAGCTAACAATGTCTTTTCCATTGGGGCTGCCTGCAACTACTATACTTTGAAGTGGCCGTCCAAATCCGTCGGTATAACTGATCGCTACGGCTTTTTCTGCATTGGTCAATGAAGGTATTTGTGTGGCATCGGTTACCGCTTCTTTTTTTACTACATAACTCATCACACCCGGCGGCTGGGTGATCTGTGAAAACATGGATTGGGTACAGGCAAGGGCAGCAGCCAGGATAAACAATGTCTTTTTTATGTGTAGCGGTTGCATAACGATCATTTTAACGTGTAGTGCTATTGATTTTGTTAACCTATTACTGGATATTCATTTAGTCAAAGATTCATCGTTCTTTTTTGTTTCCTGGTTTGACCTCACCCCCGGCCCCTCTCCGAGGGAGAGGGGGTGGAGCATTAAGCTTTTTACAGATTTTCATCACTTTTCCGGTTTAATATTTTCTCATTTATCAATCGCCATTCTTAACTAAAATGATATTCGAATAAGCAACCGTACCACTTACAGTACAAAATTTTACTTTGGCCCTCATCTGGTACGAAGTGGTATGTGTAATATGAAAATGCCGGCTGATTATATATCCTCCTGTTCCGGGAATTTCGGGCCAATAGGTACTCCAGCTGCTGCTTCCTTCGTCGGCAATTTCCCATTCTACAGAATAAACCGATTCAAGTGTGCCTCCGGAGATACCAATGAGTTTGAAGTAGGTATCAGAACAGGTGTTTGGCAGAGCAGGCGTTGTAGAACAGCTGGTAGTTATACACTGATTGGCCGATGTTAACTGTGTTATGCCCGATGCACATATCTGCGGTGTGCCCGGGGAACAGGTTGGCGGAGCAGGAACCACTTCAAAAGGCGGCGGGTTCGTGCTGTTAGTTGCCGGCGTTTGTGCAAATACATTTGTCATACCCGGAGAAGATGCGGTGACCGACACCTGGTATTTGGCTGCTGTAGTGTATGTATGGGTAATACTTGTTGCCCCGATATTTCCACTACCGTATGAAACACCGGTTGAGCCGTCTCCAAAATCCCAGTTATACATTATAGGCGGGGCATCGCAGTCACCTGTCTCATAAGACACGGGCGGAGCTGCATAAAAAGTTACCAGTGTATTAACAAGGGGCAGATTAGGATAACCAATGCCAATTGAAGGTATTTGCTGTACATGCCGGTTGGCCAGTTTATACTTTTTCATTTCAATGATGTTATCGAACTGGTCCCGTACCAGCCATAGCCTGCCTGCATTATCATACTCATAAGTATTCCCTATACCGTTCACTCCTGTTTTGGCGGTTAGCAAATTTGTACCAACGGCATTGGTGGTGTATGAGTAAGTAGTAACATTTGCGTTATCGGGGTAAATCAAAACATCATCCATTTTAACAGCAGCAGATGTTCCCAGGGTAAAAGAATAAGGAGTATAGGTTGCATGTGGCCAGGGAACAGAAACCTGGTAATACTTCCATTGACTGCCCCTGCTAAATGAAACGATGGAATTAGTAGTGCAGGCGGCGCCGCTGCAGGCAAATTTGGAAGTACATAAATAAATGGAACCAATGGCGGCTGCATCCTTCAGCCAGAATGAAATGATCACATTTTTTGAAGTGGGTGACTTATCCAAAAACCTGCATATGCCTGTATTTGGTTGAAAATTTAAATAATACCCACTATATCTTCCACCTGCCTGGATGGCATTGCCCCCGAAGGTAAAGTTGCCTGTAAATAATTCAGCATTATCAAAATCTGAAAAGGCAATGTTTTCGGGTTTAGCATTGGTAAATTCTGCTACTTTAATGCCGTTAACAACTGTAGTGCTCAGAACCGTTTTTGGGATGCGGCTGTTGTCTGTTATCAATTGAGGTATTCCACGGGTGTTGTATTGTTCTATAGTGGTTGGTGTATTTACATAGTTGGTATTGTCCCATGTAAAAACACCTGAACTAATAGTTGAAGGAGCAAAACTGGTTGATACAACTCCTGCCTGGTTGACAAATTGATAAGATTTATATGGTAGAAAGGTAGAGACTGTAGTACTCCCAATAATTATATCGCCAACCGTAACCGGCTTAAAGGTATTTAGGTTTCCACCGGTAATTTTTTCTATTGATCCATCTATAAAAGACTGAATGCTTTCAACTACTATATTTTTATTGTTTGTGTTGAAAAAGTTAATAGCATTATTCATATCATCGCCCGAGCCTGCAGGAGTATATTCTTTAGCGTAGGTATATTTTGAATAATATGCTGTTGAGCTTCCACTATTTTGCTTACTGACTGATTTCAGTAACCTATAATTTAACCCTGAACCCGGGGCTGTATATTCATAGCTTTCCACATCAGTTATTGGAGTTGAGCTGTTTGAATTATACAGCCGGGATGTTTTTGTAACTAAAAAATTATCAACTACCGTATTCATTCCATACTTTCCATAAGCCGTCATTGTGTTACCGATGTCGTCCAGCTTAACCCCATAAATTTTTGTTGGATTGGTATGAGAGCGGGCATAAGCATACTCTTCATTGGCCACTACCTGACCTGCTTCATTGTAATGAGTAACCTTGGTTGGCAAACCACGTTCAAAATCATAATTTGGGTTTGACGTAAAAGGATACTGTAGTTCAGCATTATTATAATACAAAAAACTTGGTGCAATTGCCGTGCAGGGGGTGGGCGAACTGAGGTTGGTACGGGCAACAAAATTTTTCGATTCCTGCCAATCTGTAATATCTGCGCTTCCGAATGTGCCCGTAGTGTTATATTCATACACAGATTTGCCGATACCTGTACCAGTGGTTGTTTTCTTAACCGTTACTTTGCCGTATAAAATCTCCCTGGGTTCATTATTCAGGTCGTAGGTGGTGCGGTAAGTTGAATTTTTTACCCTGTCGGTAATGTTTCCATAACTGGTAGTATTCTGAAAAGCGATGGCAAACTTGGGAACAGAAATGGCACGGCCTGTGGTAACACTGGTATTTGCCGGGTCGTTATAACTGTATTCAGTAACGTCAACAGTACCCAGGCCATCATTATTGGTTATTTTTTTGATCCTGATCCCTCCGCCTGATACATTGCCATTTACATCATAATCAAAAAACTGGTTGTTCTCATATTCCAGTTCAGTAGTAGCAGCGGTTGGGTAAGTGATCTTTTTTAATGAGCCGTCGATGGCGTGGGAATTAACACTCCTGTCTGCTGTTTCTGTAAGCGTTACCAAATTTGAATTGCCAGGAATCTGATAAACTTTGAATAGCTCTACAGAAGGGTCATCGTAATAAACATAAACTTGAGGATTTAAATTCTGGTTCGCAAAATTTCCATTGTAATATCCCCAATAATCCTGGGCGTTCACAATGGTATCAATGGTTTGATTGTTAACAACCGGAGTACAATAACAGGTATTGTTGGCCTCGTTTACATTATAGTAAGTAAAATCAAATTGGGTATTTACATTATTACATAGGCCACTTGTACCCATTGCTTTTACGCCTTTCAAATAGTACCGGCCATATCCGTTCCAGGTTGATGTAGCGCCCAGGAATTTTTTAGTGTACTGGAGTTCAAATCTCTTCTTGTCAACCGGCAATGTTACATCAAGTAATTTGGCATCTTCAATTACACCTGGCCCCCCGGGTGGAGTACCCCAGTTAAACTGAACTACCGTATGAAAAGTACCTGTCTCAAAACCCAATGAAAAAGTTGAAATTGACAAAAGTTGCAGGTCAACTCTTTTGGTGTTAACCCCATATAATTTCTTTTTTGTAAAACCTCCGCTGCCATCCGGCTTTAATATTTCTATTTCTTTGTAGGAATAGCGGTTGTAAACTGCCGGATTGCTGATCGTATAATTCTGGTAGTTAAAATTTATCCTGTTTCCCCTGGTGTCTTCCATTTTCGACAGTGTCCATTTATCATTATACTTAAGGGGAGTGCCTATAGGATAGCCGGGCAAAGAGGTCTTATTACGGTACATCATAAAATCCCTCTTAAAAACTTCAAGGGTGGAAGGATCAATTTCAACGGTAGTACCCGGATTATAGGTTTCAATATAATGCTCCATCAGGTTAGCCTTATCGAAATAATATTTTATTCCATTTTCATTGGTAACTGTAAAGGCTGTTATCCTGCCATAGGAATCAGTTGTATAAGCGATCTGGTAATCCCGATATGGAATAGTCTTGATTACATGGTTTGTTGTCGCATCAAAGACAAAACTGCAACTTAAACCCGGGGCGCTTACATAAAACTGGTCGGGCTCAGTATCGTAGGTGTAAGAAAAATTATTGGCAATAGTAGTTGCATCAGTAATTTCGTTTACACAATTGTTGGCATTATTCATATTGGGAACTGTATTGGCAAAAGACAAACTTTGTATGGTTGAAGGAGCGCCATTACCCGACCTTATCCATCCCTTAATTACACTATAGCTTGCATCACTCTGGTATTCTACATCATCCGGGAAACCCCTGACCATCCTGGTAATACTGCCCTCAGCAATTAGCCTCCACCCCTGGCCGAAGCTATTATCAAAGTCTTCTACTTTCAATCCCGATGCAGAATAACTTAATGCTATCGGCGCAGAGAGGTCTCCAACTGAAACATTATAAATCGGGATAGTAACATTTGCAGTACCGGTGAGATTATTTACATTGACAATATTTTGTGCGATACTCCCAAGAGGGGTTAAAAAAATAACAAAGAACAGCAGGGCTCTTAAAGTTAGTCTGGAGGATGAATTTAGCATATTCATAAGTATTTTTTTATGCGTAAAAAATACCCCGGTTTATTTTTCTCTATGCTATTTCGGATTCAAGGTAGTATAGTTTTTTTTCTGAAACAATACCACAAAGTGGGTATAGTCTCTATGCCTCCTTCATGGTAAAGCCATACCTACGACATACCTACGCCATCTAAAACCATGGATGAATTATGTTAAGTGAACAGGATAAAAGGTACTGAGCCATTTATCCTACCAAACAAATTAAGCTGTTTACCCTGCAATTTTTTGTAAATTTGAGATCAAATCAACTTATGAAAAAAACTATACTTTTCTTTTTTATCATTTTAGTAGTTGGCATTACTGACATTCATGCCCAGTTCTCTCGCTACATCGTAAAACTGAAAGATAAGGGCACCAACCCTTATTCACTCAGCAACCCGATACAATACCTTACCCAGCGTTCGATAGACCGCAGAACAAGGTATAGTATTGCGATTGATTCTACCGACCTGCCCATTACTCCAAGATATATTGACAGTATCCGTCTTGCAGGTGCGGTTACAATACTTAATTCATCAAAATGGTTGAACCAGGTTGCCATTCAAACAACCGATGCAGCGGCACTGGCAAAGATCAACAGCTTTCCTTTTGTAATAAGCAGCGGCCCTGTTGCAGCCTTAACACAGCCGAATGATGTTCCGGTCAATAAACAACTTGATGCTCCGTTGACTGACATCACGGAGAACCCAACTTCTTCTATAATAACAGCCGATTATTATAGTTACGGACAGAGTTATGGACAAGTACATTTACACAATGGTGAGTTTTTACATAACCGTGGTTTCAGGGGCCAAGGTATGCAGATGGCTGTTTTGGATGCAGGCTTTTACCATTACCTCAGCTTACCCACATTTGACAGCGTCAGGAATAATAACCAGATCCTGGGTACCTGGGATTTTGTGGCTGGCAATGCAAGTGTTGATGAAGACCATACCCATGGTATGAATTGCCTGAGTACGATTGCGGCAAATATGCCGGGTATTTTTATGGGCACTGCGCCAAAAACTTCATTTTATTTATACCGCACCGAAAATGTAGCCAGTGAATATCCTATTGAAGAACAAAACTGGTTAGCAGGTATGGAAAGAGCAGATAGCCTGGGTGTTGATATTACCTCCACTTCTCTGGGCTATTATAATTTTGATAATGCCATATTCAATTATACGTATGCAAATATGGATGGTAATACCACCATGAGTGCAAGGGGTGGCGACCTGGCTGCAAAAAAAGGAATGTTGCTGGTCTTAGCCGCCGGTAACGAAGGCAACAATGCCTGGCATTACATAATTACTCCGTCGGATGCAGATAGTGTGATGGCTGTTGGCGCCGTTTCTTCAACAGGCGTTGTTGGCAGCTTCAGCAGTTACGGGCCAAGCAGCGATGGACAAGTTAAACCATCGGTAGCTGCAGTAGGTGTAGGTGCCATCGTTGCCAATCCTTCAACCGGCCTGCCAACATCCGGAAACGGAACTTCATTTGCCTGTCCTAATATAGCCGGCCTTACCACTTGTTTATGGCAGGCCTTTCCCGAAATAAATAATATGGGTATTATTAGCGTCATGCAGCAATCTGCCACAAGGGCAACCAATCCCGATAACAGGGTTGGTTATGGAATTCCTGATATGAAAAAGGCTTTTGTAATGCTGATCAAACAATTGTTCACCAAACAATCGCTGGTTGCCAATTGCAGGGCTACATTACAATGGACAGCTAAAACAGATTCTGTTATCAGTATCGTATTGGAAAGAAAATTACCAGCTGACATTAATTACACTACAGTTAATACCTTTAATTCAACCGGTGCTTTTGCTGCAAGAAATTTCAATTTTACAGATGACCTGAGAGCTTTTCCAACAAGTGGTATCAAGTATCGCTTTAAAATGAATATTGCCGCCGACACCAGTTTTTACCTGGATTCGGTTACGGTAAACTTTGCACCCAGGCCTGCGCTTGGTGCAGACAAAACAGTAAGCAACTGTGGTAACACCAGTTTTGACCTGACTACACAATTCAATACTACAGGTCTTACAACAAACTGGACGATTGGCGGAAACCCGGTTGCAACACCAACTTCTGTTACTGTTGCCGGAACATATCAATTGATTGCTTCTACAAATTCGGGATGCCCTGATACAGCCCTGGTGAACCTGAGCTTTTCATCAAAGCCGAATATT
>CAYTQB010000081.1:0-6631 GCA_964439615.1 uncultured Ferruginibacter sp.
ATAGCTAAACGGTTAATTTATCCAAATTCAACTTAAATCTTCCGAACAGTTGTGGTGTCTTCACCGACCAGAACTTTGTCACTGCTTTTTCTTATTATTCAGCAATAAGTACTTCGCTGTTTCGTAATAAGCGCCGGTAAGTTGCTGCAGGTAATTCTTTATACTATCTGTTGCCGCATTTATAGGCACGGGGTCATTGCCCGTCATAGAAACAAAATCTTCCTTACCTGTCTTTAAATTCTTCAGGTAATAATATTGATTGCCTGCAAGGCCAATCGTTTTGAGGTCATGGTCAATGATGAAGACGTATTTTTCATCTATAGTTTTAACAGACGAAACAGCATCAAAGAGGTTTCGGCCCAAAGTGTTATTACGGTAAGAAACTCTTGCCAGCGATGCAATGGTGGGTAAAATATCCACCTGGCTGCATACATCATGTATCCTTTTCGGCAATATGAATTTGGGAGCATAAAAAAGCAAGGGAACATGTTCGCAGGTAAGGCCCTGTTCTGTCCAGCTCTTTGGAAAATATTCCAGCTTACCATTATACCTGATACCGTGGTCGCCCACAAAAACAAAAATGGTATTATCAAAGTAAGGCTCCTTCTTTGCAGCTTCCATGAATTTCTGATAGCCAAAATCAGTATACCGGAAAGCATTCATCTCTTCATTACTTTCAAAACCAAAACGCTTCAATGAGTCTGTCGAAAAAGAAACAGGTCTGAATTCATCTTTGTCTTCGGCAGGTATGGTATAGGGGCGGTGGTTATCTGCCGTTTGAATAACGGCGAAGAAGGGACTTGTTTGTTTACTTAAAATCTTATTGGCTTCTAAAAATAAATTCTTGTCGCTGATGCCCCACACATCTATCTTCTTTGCGTTGTAATCATCCTGCTCATACAGTTTCAGGTTCTTTATATTATTGGTGAGCACCCCCCGGATATTTGCCCAGGTAGCGCTTCCTCCCAGGAAATAAAAGTTATTGTAGCCTTCAAAATCATTGATGATTGTATGCTGGTCAACGGCATTGGGATTACGGCTTGCTGTTTTGGGGGTTGCCACATCGGGTATACCAGTGATGGTGGCCCACACGCCACGGGCTGTACCGTATGCAGGTGTAAAACAACGATCAAAGAAGACTCCGTTCTTGCAGAGTTCATTAAAATACGGAGTCGTGTTCAGCGGGTTATTGTACATACTGCTTTTATAAGCGCTGAAACTTTCGCAGATGACCAAAACGATATTTGGATTTTGCTTTAGTGGGTAATGATTCGTGTACGTTCGTTCATATGATAGTTGTGTACTGTCGGTTGAGGGAATGCCCAGGTAAGATGCCATGAGTGGATAACCTGCTTTCACTTTTTTTAAGTCGTATGACGAGGACCTGAAACTTAAAGTGCTGAAAAAACTTTGAAAAGGATTTAACGCCAGGTTGGCTTTAAAATCATCGCTGAGTGTGTAGGCATCGCTCCAACGCAAAGGGAATTGCCCGATCTTACCAAAAACACATGCACCGAACAAAAGGAATGCAATTACGTAAAGCAATCTTCCTTTTCTTTTATAAAAACTATTCTGGTGCTGGTAACGGGCAAGCAAACGACTGAAGATGAACCGACCCACAAAAAAAAGCAGGATGAACCCGATACTTATTTTTAATAATGGATAAGATTGCCACATCATGTTGAACGAGATACCGGCATCCTCCAGGTAATTTAAAACTGTTGCATTAAGCCGCTGGTGCAGGTAATCAAAATGATAGAAATCAATGGCCAAAATAATAACCAGGATGAGGAAGAGGACTGGAAGAAAAATGTTCCAGAAAGTTTTTGCCTTATAGTTATTAAAGGGATTTAATAAAGGGATGGCACATAGGAGCATGATGATTATGCCGACAATGGAAACCACCCTTGCGTCATAGCGCAGGCCCATTATAAATGCCGAACCGGAAAATGCTTTATCGGGGGGATTAAATTCAAAATAAACCAAGAGCCGGGCTATGGTCATTACGATGAGTAAAAACAAGGCCACCGAGAATATCCAGCGTAATAATTGGGGCACCCGATGCAAAAACAACATGAACAATTATTTAATAGCTGACAAAATTAGTTTAATTATTTTTGGCCGGTATTTATTAAATACTCATTGTACAATATAATGCAACAATTGCTTTCATACGACCAACAGTTATTTAGAATAGTAAACAATCAATGGAGCAATGCTTTCTTCGACTGGTTAATGCCCTGGTTGCGTAATTCGGAGATGTGGTACCCGCTTTATTTGTTTTTGATCGTGTTGGTAGCTGTCAATTACAAAAAAAATGCTTTGTGGTGGATCATATTTGCTGCCGGTACCATTATTCTCTGTGATTTTGTGAGTAGTAAGATCATAAAAGAAAATATCATCCGCCTGCGGCCATGTAACGAGCCTTCAATAGCTTCGTGGGTACATGTGCTGGTAGGCTACCGGCCACAAAGCTCAGGTTTCACCTCATCACATGCAGCCAATCATTTTGGGATGGCCATGTTCTTTTACCTCACCCTGAGGCCGGGGTTTAAAAAATGGCCTGCCTGGTTTTTTTTGTGGGCCTTCAGTATTTGTTTTGCACAGGTATATGTGGGGGTTCATTACCCGCTGGATACCCTGGCCGGAGGGTTGATTGGAATACTTATCGGATATTTGTCGGGCAGATCGTTTAACAGAAACTACGGTTTAGCATAAAAACTAATGGCAGTTATATTTGTAATACTTGGGCTGATCCTTCTCAACGGGGTCTTTTCTATGGCTGAGATAGCCCTTGTTTCCGCCAGGAAAGCAAGGCTGGAAGCACAGGCCAATAAGGGGGATGAAAAGGCGAAAGCCGCATTGAAACTGGCCAACCACCCTGATGTTTTTCTTTCTACGGTACAGGTTGGCATTACGCTTATCGGGCTTTTAACGGGTTTGTTTTCGGGAGAGAAATTGAAATTACCGATTGTTGAATATTTTAACCAATTCGAATGGAGCAGGCATTACAGTAATGGAATAGCTAATACCATCATTGTTGTCATCCTTACCTATTTTTCACTGGTACTGGGAGAATTGGTCCCCAAAAGAATTGGCCTTGCCCGGCCGGAATATATAGCAAAGAATTTTGCCCGGCCCATGGGCTGGTTAAGCAGGATCACCTTCCCATTCATCTGGTTACTTACCACATCAACCCACCTGATCGTAAAACTGCTCAACATCAAAGTAAAAGATAACCAGGTAACTGAGGAAGAAATAAAAGCAATGATCACTGAAGGAAGCGAACATGGCGCCATTGAAGAAGAAGAAAAAGATATCATTGAAAGGATATTTCATCTCGGCGACAGGAATATTACTTCGCTGATGACACACCGCACAGACATTATCTGGTTTGACGAAGATGATACGGTACAAACTTTTAAAGACAGATTTGAAGCGCTTACATATTCAACCTATCCTGTTTGCAATAAACAGGTAGATGATATTACCGGTGTAGTGTTTGTAAAAGATATAGTGAAAGCATCTCCTGCAACCTTACTTAAAGATCTTGCCAAACCGGCGATCTTTGTTCCGGAGAACAACAGCCCTTACCAATTACTCGAAAAATTCAAGGAAACAAAGATCCACAGTTGCTTTATTGTAAATGAGTATGGCACACTGGAAGGAATGATAACCCTGAATGATATACTGGAAGCCATTGTAGGTGATGTGCCCCAGAGCGGCCAGGAAGAATATGAGATCATTGAAAGGCAGGACGGAACCTACCTGGTGGATGCCCAGATACCTTTTTATGATTTTTTAAGCCGCTTTGAAAAAACAGAATGGATGAATGAGGGTGAACATGACTTTGATACCCTTGCCGGTTTTGTGTTGCATGAACTGAAACATATTCCCGATGCAGGCGAACGTTTTGAATGGAAGGGCTTTGATTTTGAAATTGTAGATATGGATGGCCAGCGGATTGATAAACTGATCGTAAAAATATCGGAAGAGATAAAAGAAGATATGGAAGAAGAATAGTTTGAGGTTTAAGGTTTGAAGTTGATAAGAGTAAAATGAATGTGAGAGTTTTTTCCTTGGCCGGTATCCTTAGCGGCCGGAACGAAATGAGTTTTAATGCAGTTTATGTTGTGCGTTCACCTTTATTCCAATTTCACAGACTTGCTGATTGGATTGGATAAGCTTCCATTTGCATTTTTATAAACACAATTGTCAAGTGTAATTGTTGTGCCTGGACCACTTCTGTCGTAGTATTTATTAAGCGTAGCTGTGTCGCTTGCTTTTGCAGATGAAACATTGTTATGTCCAAACCCTGAAAAATAAATTGTACCAGATATAAAATTGTAAGACCGTAATTCGTCTGCTTGTTGAACTGCTTTGCTTTTAAATTTAACTGTGTCCTTTGATTTATTAAAGTTGTACGGAATTTCTTTAAGCATAGTCGTTTTACCGTCTGAACTTATAAATCTAAAATCGTCAATTGTAACTATTGCACCGTTGCTTGCACTGTCAATCTGTTTCATCAGAAGGGTTGGGTCAGGACCAAAATAGTCGGCAACCTTAACATACTGTAAACCGTTTCCTGAAAAATAAGTTTTAGCAGCATAAATTCCTTTTGGCTTTACTGTGTCAGTATGTTGACTTAAAATATTCTTGGTTGCTTTCTTTGTTTTTTTTTGAGCAAGAATAGTCCCTGAAAATAAAAGGGCTAACCCTGTCAAACTAATAAAAGGTATTTTTTTTAAAGAAAACATTTATCGAATTTTTATTCGTCAACCGTGGCGTGGTGTTCTATCCGCATACACCAACCTCAAACCCGAAACCTCAAACTTTAAAATTCAAAACTTGCCTTTTCTTCAGGATTTATAAGCTTGGTACTCTTTGTATTTCCATTCACTTTTGCATGAATGATACTGATCTGTTCTTTTTTGTATTCGAAGAGAATATTATTGGTTATCTCTAATTTTTTTACAGCGGCAATATCATTTACCTGGTAAAAACTTACGATGCCTTCTTCCTGCTGTTCATAACCGAGGAATTGTAAAGCCACGGTTTTTCCATCAGCTTTTACAAAAAGGTGTTTTAATACATAACCGCTTACGAATTTTTCCATAGCGGCTTTCTCTTTTGAATTCAGCAGGTCAATATGGGTATTGTATTGCTGCCTTAATGCTTTTTCAAAATCATCGGTGAATATCTTGCAGCTTATCTCCAGTGTTTTTTCTTTTGCATTGTGTTCAATTTCTGTAACACTTACATAGATGGGATGAATAACCGGCGCCGGATCACCAAGTAAAAATCCGCCAACAATTAACCACTTAAATAAAAAACCTGCCATTTAGCAAAGAGATTAGTAAAAAACCGTTTCTTTAAAGATATTTGAAGGGCAAAACTAATACAAACAATCAATTGTAAACAGTTCCATGCAGAATTTGGGTTTTTATTTTGACCTGGGCTGGCATCATATCATTGCATGGGATGCCAAAGATCATTGGTTGTTTATTTTGGCATTGGCTGCTATTTACCTGGCCGGTAACTGGAAACAGGTATTGATACTGGTGACGGCATTTACCATCGGCCATTCATTAACGCTTGCATTAAGTGTTTTTGATGTGGTAAGGGTGAATTCCGACTGGGTTGAGTTCCTCATCCCCTGTACAATTGTTGCCACAGCTCTTTTTAATTTTTTTCAGAAGGATTTTCAGCCACGATCACTCAGGCTGAATTATTTCCTCGCTCTTTTCTTTGGTTTGATCCATGGATTAGGGTTTGCCAATGCCATAAGGTTTATGATGGTAAAGGATGAAAGTATCGGCTGGAGTCTGTTTGGGTTTAATATCGGCCTGGAAGCCGGACAGATCGTTGTGGTTACAGTCATCCTCCTGGTAAGTTACCTTGTGGTGAATAAAGCAGGTTTGAACAGGAAATGGTGGGTATGGGTATTGTCATTAGTTGCTTTGATTATGGCGGCCAAAATGATATGGGAACGTATATCTTTGATATGAATTTTTAAATCACAACCTCAATAATAGAAAATGAAACAAGTATCTGCCATCGCCTTACTGCTTTTTATCAGCATTTGTGCAAGCGCCCAGGACATTAAAAACAATCCTGGCAGTAATCACGGTAACCGGTTTGAACAACTGGGAACCATTCTTCCAACTCCTAACGAATATCGTACGGCCAGCGGGGCTCCGGGGCCAAAGTACTGGCAACAGCGCTGCGATTACGATATCGTTTGCGAACTGGATGAACCCAATCGCCGTTTGATAGGAAGAGAAACACTTACCTATTACAACAACTCTCCCGATGTGTTGACTTACCTGTGGCTGCAGTTGGATGAGAACGAACACAGCAATACCAATAACTCGGGTTACCAGGGTAGTAATACAATGCCAAGGGCCATTTCTGAGCAGGAGATCACCCGTTTCAGTGGTAAAGTAGATAAGGACAGGGAGTATGGAGTTAATATTACCCGTGTGGCTGATGCTGCCGGCAAACTATTGACCTATACTATCAATAAAACAATGATGAGGATCGAATTGACACAGCCACTTAAACCCGGCCAGCAATTCATTTTTAAAGTTGACTGGAATTATAACATCATTGAAAGAACAAAATATGGCGG
>CAYTQB010000081.1:6731-12275 GCA_964439615.1 uncultured Ferruginibacter sp.
ACCCTGGATGAAGCTAAAGCAAAAGAAAAAACAAAATCAACCAATAAAAAGACGTGGATATTCAAAGCAGATATGGTACGTGACTTTGCGTGGGGCTCTTCACGTAAATTTATCTGGGATGCCATGCCAACTACGGTAGAAGGAAAGAAAGTGATGTGCATGAGCGCTTACGGAAAAGAAGCTTATGCATTGTATCGCAGGTACAGCACAAAAACTGTTGCTCATACCATCAAGAGCTATTCTAAATTCACTATTCCTTATCCATACCCTGTTGCACAAAGTTTAGAAGCAGCCAATGGAATGGAATACCCAATGATCTGTTTCAACTTTGGCCGTACCGAAAAAGATGCGACTGGTCAGTACAGCGCTAACAGCACCTACAGCGAAGGAACAAAGAACGGTATGCTGGGTGTGGTGATTCATGAAGTAGGCCATAACTTCTTCCCCATGATCATTAACAGTGACGAAAGACAATGGACATGGATGGATGAAGGGTTGAATTCATTTGTTGAATACCTTACAGAAGAATTGTTTGATAACAAATACCCGGTAAGCAAAGGCCCGGCTTATAAGATCGTTGATTATATGAAGTTGCCGAAAGATCAGCTTGAGCCCATCATGACGAACAGCGAGAACATCATCCAGTTTGGTCCTAACGCATATAGTAAACCTGCTACGGGTTTAAATATCCTGCGTGAAACTATCATGGGCAGAGACTTATTTGATTATGCTTTCAGGGAATATGCAAGGCGCTGGGCATTTAAACATCCAACACCTGCCGATCTCTTCAGAACAATGGAAGATGCCAGTGCAGAAGACCTGGATTGGTTCTGGAGGGGTTGGTTCTTCGGAACAGAACCTTGTGATATTTCACTTGATACCGTTAAATGGTCGGTGCTATCAACAGAAGCGCCTGCTGCACCAAATACAAATGCTGCTACTACCAGAAAAGTACCTGTGGCTAAACCGCAACTGAATACATTCGATGATATTTCCAAGATCAGGAACAGGCAGGATAAGAATATAACTTTCGCAACGGATGCCGATCAGTCTCTCAGAGATTTCTACTGGAGATACGATCGTGGCCTTGCAAAAATGGATACCACAGCATTTGAAATACCGGTTCCGCCGGCAAATACAGATACCTACTCAGAGGCCGAAAGGTTTAAGATGGCAGGCAGCAAGTATATGTACGAACTTACATTCAGCAATAAAGGAGGGTTGGTAATGCCTATTATTGTTGAATGGACATTTAAAGACGGAACAAAAGAAACAGACAGGATAGCGGTGCAGGTATGGCGCAAAAATGAGAATAAAGTGATCAAGACCTTTATGAAGGATAAAGAAGTGGCTTCGATCCTGGTTGACCCGATGAGGGAAACAGCGGATATAAATACAGCCAACAATTCATGGCCATCATTTGCAGAGCCAAGCAAGTTCCAGTTGTTTAAAAGAGCAAGCGGCGCCCCAAGAGGAGCTGCACCAGGAAACCCTAACCCGATGCAAAAAGAAATAAAATAATTTACGGTCAATTATGGTCTAAAGCTGTCCTGTCATTTTGGTAGGACAGCTTTTTTTATTGCATCTTTGTATCAGCCTCAAAAAAATAAAATGAAATATTTAAGCCTGCTGCTTTTTGTGTTTTGCTTTTCTCTAAAACTATGGGCAGGAAGTGTGGATACGGTATCGATTTACAGCAACAGCATGCATAAGGAGATAAAAGCTGTTGTAATATTGCCAGACAGCTACCAAACAACAAACAAAAAATTCCCCGTAGTATATCTCCTGCATGGTTACGATGGATGGTATGGCAACTGGATCATACGCATGCCGGAACTGAAAAATTATGCAGATACAAATCAACTTATCATTGTTTGCCCCGATGGTGAAAAAGGCAGTTGGTATTTTGACAGCCCGGTAGATACAGCATACCGGTATGAAACACATATCAGCAAAGAAGTGGTTGGTTTTATTGATGGGCATTACCGCACCAGGGCCAATAAAAAATACCGGGCCATTACCGGCCTCAGCATGGGAGGGCATGGGGCTTTATTCATTGCATTAAGGCACTCCGATGTTTTTGGCGCTGCAGGCAGTATGAGTGGGGGAGTTGACCTGAAAGAAAGCAGGAACCGTTTTGATATCAGTAAAAGGATTGGAGATACCATTACACATGCTGCAGCATGGCACGAAATGGCAGTGATCAATTTAATAGAAAAATACGCCCACACTAAACTCAAGATTATTTTCGATTGTGGCGACAGGGATATTTTTATTGCCGGCAACCGCAGGCTTCATGAGAAGATGGTGCAACTGAAGATACCTCATGAGTATACTGAAAACCCCGGGCAGCATAACTGGGACTACTGGAGGGCTAACATTCCTTACCAATTGCAGGTTTTCAGGAATTTTTTCAACAAAAATTAATTAAGTGTGTATTTTTTACACATTAAAGTGTAGCTTTACTGCTAAACTGATTGCTATGCATTGTAAAAGATTGTTTACGGCTGTTGTTGTATTCCTCACCTTCACAACAACTGTTGCCCAGACAAAGACCATTATCCACTCACCTAATAAGAATATCCGGTTTGGTTTCTGGCTGAATGAACAGGGGGCACCCATGTATGAACTTACGTATAAAAGTAAAGCTGTTATCCTTCCCTCATCAATGGGATTTGAGTTAAAACAAACCATGAACGATATCGCCTTGCCTCCTTTAAAAGATAGTCTGGTCATCAGTGCTTCTTCTCAAATCGGCAATGATACAAAATGGAAACCGGTATGGGGCGATGTGAAAGAGATCAGGGAGAATTACAACCAGCTTTCAGTGACACTTTCGCAAAAGGGAGATAAGGCAATTGTGTTCAACATTATCTTTAAAGTATTTGACGATGGCTTGGGGTTCAGGTATGAATTTCCGAAACAAAATAACCTCAACCATTTTATCATAAGCAATGAGAGAACAGAATTTCATCTCAACGGCGATCATAAAGCTTTCTGGATACCGGGCGATTATGACAGCAATGAATTTTCTCCAAATGTCACCAATCTGAGTGAAGTGGACGGAGATGATCCTAAATATGCGGCCAATATCTATGCACACCAGTTCTTCGATAAACATTCGGTGCAAACACCCCTGATGCTGAAATCGGCTGATGGTCTTTACATCAATATCCATGAAGCAGCATTAGTGAATTACCCGGCAATGAACCTGCACATTGATAAGTCGAACTTTACATTATCCTCTGTGCTTGTTCCCGATGCATTAGGTAATAAAGCCTATTTGCAGGCACCGGCCAAAACTCCATGGCGTACGATCATTGTTTCCGATAAAGCAACGGATATACTTGCTTCACATACTATTCTCAACCTGAATGATCCTTCTGTGATCAAAGATCAATCCTGGATCAAACCAACAAAGTATGTGGGCGTATGGTGGGAAATGCATGTGGGTAAATCCAGCTGGGACAGTGCAAGCGGCAAACATGGTGCTACTACAGCCAATGTAAAACGTTACATTGATTTTGCGGCAAAGAATGGTTTCGATGGCGTGTTGGTGGAAGGGTGGAATGTAGGCTGGGAAGATTGGTTTGGCCAGTATAAGGAAAATGTATTTGATTTTGTAACACCTTATGGTGATTTTAATGTAAAAGAATTGCAGCGTTATGCAGCTTCCAAAAAAGTTAAGCTCATCATGCATCACGAAACCTCGGCATCGGTCACTAATTACGAAAGGCATATGGATACGGCTTATCGCTTCATGAAGAAGTTCGGTTATGACGCTGTAAAGACAGGCTACGTTGGGCATATCATCCCCCGTGGCGAACACCACGACGGACAGTGGATGGTGAACCATTATGTTCGTGTTGCTCAAAAGACTGCTTCTTATAAGATTATGCTGGATGCACATGAACCGGTAAGGCCAACAGGGCTTCACCGCACTTATCCCAATTGGCTTGCCTGCGAAGCAGCACGTGGTATGGAATTCAATGCATGGAGTGAAGGCAATAAACCGCAGCATGATGTGATACTTCCCTTCACCCGTTTCATGGGCGGACCAATGGATTATACGCCTGGCATCTTCCAACTGGAACTTAATTACTGGGATAATAATAAAAAAGAGACCATTCATACCACATTAGCTAAGCAACTTGCTTTGTATGTTACCATCTGTAGCCCGTTGCAAATGGCTGCTGATCTGCCCGAGGTCTATGAAAAGAAAATGGATGCCTTCCAGTTCATCAAAGATGTCTCCGTTGATTGGGATGATAGCAAATACCTGGAAGCTGAGCCGGGCGATTACATTACCGTGGCAAGGAAAGCAAAAGGGAAAGGCAACTGGTTCATTGGTTCCATCACCGATGAGCATGCAAGAACTACAACCATCGACCTTGGCTTTTTGGATGTAGGTAGAAAATATACCGCTACCATTTATGCTGATGCAGATGATGCCAGCTATGATAAGAATCCTGCTGCGTATATAATAACTAAACAAGTAGTAGACAATAAAACCATACTGAATCTGAAATTAGCCCCTGGCGGCGGATGTGCTATAAGTTTAATGCCGGTTAAATGACCGGGTTTTTGATTTGTCTGGGTATAAAAAACTCTGGGGTTTACTCCGGAGTTTTTTTTACTGAAGTTTCTATCCACCCGAAGTTGTCCTTCCATCCCTTAAGGCCTTTTTCTTTCCTTTGTTCTTCTTTTCCCATTCAATCATCTCGGGTGTCTTTTCCACTTTTTTATTTTTATCTACTACAGGCGCCACATTCACTACAGGCCCGCCGGGTGTTTCCAGGTGGCCACGAAAATATGTTTCAACCTTCATTAACCTGCCGCCTGCATAGGGGTCATAATATTTCCATTCGCCATGCTTTACACTGTATTGTTCTGCCTTAACAATTTTATATTCTATTATTTCATTGTTACCCTCACCATAAACGGCAATGGTATCGTAAGGTGCATCGGGGTCATAACCCTTCCAGGATTCTTCTCTTATCAGTTCGCCCAGGTAAGTATAGTATTGCTGAATGCCGTCTTTACCTCCCAGCTTATAAAATTCTACAGCTATAATATCACCGGTCAGACTATACCTGCGCCAAAGGCCTTCTTTCTTATCATTTTTAAAAATGCCTTCTTCTTCATAGCCCGGTTCTCCTCTTATCTCATCCACATGTACCACCCATTTGCCCTGTTTCATATTGTTTTTATCAGTCGCATTAAGGGTATCGCCCTGGGCGTTCAACTTAAAACTTTTATACTGGGCAGCCCCATTCATCAAAAACAAAAAAAGAATGATAGCAAGTATCAACAATTGCCGTATTTTTAAAATACGCATAATACTGTTTTTTATTTTTTTGTTTCTTATCATACAAAACTACTGCTGATGAAAAATGTATTCAAATTTACATTAATCCTGCTATGTGTAAGTGTTAATTCTGTGTACGCACAAATCAAGCCAAGCACTACAGCTGAAAGATTAAACGGTTTGCAAAAAAGAAAATTGCTGGAAAATGACACTCTTTTAAAGAGTATCAAATTCCG
>CAYTQB010000082.1:0-5192 GCA_964439615.1 uncultured Ferruginibacter sp.
TTCAACCTATAAATCTTTGGCCACCAGATAAACTGTTCAGGCATGTGTATTAGTAAATATTCAATAACAACTAAAACACATTTTATGAAAAAGACGAAACCCTTTAGAATAATATCACTAATTGCATTTATCGCTTTTGTGCTGGTTTTAAATAGTTGTAAAAAAGCAGACATTAAACCACCCAACAATAATAGTGCTGAAGCTGCAAGAACAGCCGCCATACAGGCTATAAAAGCTAAATACGGTAATGTATCTGCCGGTATAATAATAAATGTAAACAGAGACCCCAAAGATTTATTTTACCGGGATGCAGCTACAGGTAATATGATAAAAGTAGATAAGAACAATACCGGTAGGGGGCCACTCTGCAACTATAATTGCAGTAACACCAATAACCCTGCAGACCTGCATTTGGTATATACTTTAAGCTATGTGCAGCGGAATTACATGTGTGAGGGATCAACCTACAGTGATTTATATGCTAACTGGGTAATAAGTGTTCCGTTTACACCCTTAACAACTTTTGGTGGAAACAGTAGCAGCGGTACAATAAAAGTAACATCCCCATCTTCGTCCGTAAGTACTTTATCTACTAATTCAATAAATATACGTAGCCTTGGTACCGATCCCTATTGTGCTGCCAACACACTTTATGAAATAACTTATAACATTTCCAGTTGGGCTAACACTTATTTTGGTAGTGGGATGAATATCGAAGCCTCTTTAAGTCTGTATAATAACTGTAGCCTTGTTGGTAATTTGGTGTCAACCGGATATGTGGCCGCACCTGATATTAATTTAGCAGCAGATCAACCATGTTACAGGATTGATAAAGTTTATGTAACTCCTAATAATGGGCCCAGTAACTGTGCCACAATAACTGGCAACTATAATATTTGTTTTTATCCGAGTGGATTTACCCCTATCGATTATCACCAAGTAGAATATAGATTGGTAAATAACGGTTCAGGCAGCCTACAATGGGATGATCAAACAAGTTCAGTTCATTGGGGAGAGCCTACAGGTACAAATACAGAAGTAACAACTTTGAGTCCATATACTGGCACTTCAGATCTTGTATTAATGGTCCCCAGTTCGGGTACGTGGCTAGTAAGATATAGAAATGTAAAAACTTCGGTTTGCGACATAATATATGGTAGTGGTAATCCCTCACCGGGTCCTTCAACTGCCAATGGGAATTGGGGGTTTGCTTCACTTTGGTTTACAGAAGTATGGCCACTTTAAATTGAATAACCTAAGAGTGGCAGACTTAAACCTGCCACTCTTAATTTTTATGAAGTTAAAATTTACAGTTAGTATAATAGTGATGATGTTGGGAATAGTATCCTACTCCCAGCAACCTTTTTGTGCCGATAGCAGCGTGAGGGTAAGGTATATTTTTGGCAGTGAAGGCGCTTCGCTGTTTAATTATCCCGATACATCAGGAAGAAATGTTTTTACAGGATATTTTTTCGAAGGACCAAATACAGGCATAGCCCTGCTTAAAACAGATTGGGGGGATAGTATGACGTTAGCAAGAAAAATATATGTAAATGGAAAAGCCAATAATAGTTTTGTGATGCCAGATGGCTCAATCATTTTTTCAGGATATTGGGGTACAGTCAACAATACAGATTTACTTATATCCCGATTATATAGCGACGGAACCGTACAATGGATTAAACGCTACAAACTTAGTCAGAATCATTTAAGATACTCTCCTTCAGACTTGGTAAAAAAAAATATCCTAGTAACCAATAATGCCATTTATGTAAATGGTGTTTTTTTAAATACGGCCTTGGTTGGCTACAATACTATTGCAAAATTTGACCTTGATGGCAATATTAAATGGAGTAATGCTTTTCTGGTAAACTATCCAAAAGGTGCCAGTGTAATTAACGCACCAGTCTTATACAATAACACAGTGATATTTGCTGCCAACTACAACATACAAGTAGGCTCTACATTGACAAATTTTTTAACTGTACTTACCCGGCTGAATGATAACGATGGCAGTTTAATAGAAACTGAAGCAATCAGGATAACCGATACAGACACCATTGGCTTTAATAATACTCATTTAAATATTAACCAAGACAATAGCCTCTCCCTAACAGGTAATTTAATATTAAAATATCCCTTTGGTATTGGCTTTTCCAATATAATTTTTAACACGCTAATTGATAAGGATTTTAACCCCCTTCACAGTTTTTTTTATAGAAATAATATCCTACTCCCAGGTGATTTAAATTTTGCTTACAACAATCAAAAACAGCATGCAATGCTAGGAACTGATGATTTAAATTTAAAAGATAAATACCTTTCCCTTTTTGATCAAAACGATGATATATTGCGTACCAGGAAATTCGTCCTACCTTCCAATCTTTCATCAATTAACCAAACATCTGTAAATATAGATGATAAAGAAAATCTTCATTTTTTATTTCATTATCCTCAAAGCAGTCAACTTGTAACTGAATATGCCCGTATCAGCAATTTTGCACCAGATGGTACACTTGGTTGCTTTGGTAAGGATACAAGTATATTAACACACTACTCACTTTCTTTAGCGAAAGAACCATTTACGTGGGATAATGTACTTACCGACCTCATCACCAGTATTGATGTACCTTATACAGAAGACACTGCTATTGTTACCAAACAGTTGGTATGTAAAATGGTAAGCTATTGCGATAGTGTACATATTAACGGGCCGACAATCGTATGTATAAACCAGCCGGTACGTTACACGGTTACAAAAAATGCAGCCTGCCTTAAAAGTCTGCAATGGAATATTGATACTGCCATTGCAACCATTGTAAGTACAGAGGCCGATACGGCCATTACTTTAAGTTTTAAACAGGCATTTACGGGGTATATACATGCCGCTGTTTATAACTGCGTGGTCAACGACAGTTTTTTTGTTACCGTGGTACAATCTCCACTAGTGAAAATCATCAACCCCGACAGCCTGCTATGCCCCGGCAAATCAATTATCTTAAACACAACTGCCGGGTTTTCTCCCTACCTCTGGCAGGATGGAAGCAATACACAAAACTATACCGTAAGTACAATTGGTTTTTACAAAATAACCGCCACCAGTTTTTGTGCTGTTCAGTCGTCCGATAGTATTGTGATAAGTCTTGCAGATACGTCACTTGTTATTACTCCCACACAAACCATTTGTAAATACGATACGGCCTTTATCAGTCTGCCACCAGATATTATCAATATAAACTGGCAGCCTAATAACAATATATCACTGAATAATAAAACCCTGGTCCTGTACCCACTTCAAAACACCATCTACACTATTACTGCTGAGCGACTGGCCAACTGCCCGGTGAGCAGAACATCGGAAGTGCTTGTTAAAAACTGCGCCAAATACATTTTTGTGCCCAATGCCTTTTCACCTAACAATGATGGGGTCAATGATATATTCAGGGCCATCCCGGTAAGAAGCCCTGAATCTTTTCTCTTAACCATATACAACAGGTACGGTCAAAAACTTTTTGAAACAACCGATCCTTCGTCGGGTTGGGATGGTAACTATGGCGGCAAACCCCAGCCCGCAGGCGGATACGCTTATCATTGCAGCTACCGTTTTGCAGGCGATCTGGAAAGAGCAGAATCGGGGTATTTTATTTTGATACGGTGAGCCCTGTCGAAAATTGATTATTGAATAATTTCTTTGTTATTTATTTTTTTTCTTTCTCAAAGCCCCAGCGGGGCGCTATATTGGTAGAACCAATGATAAAGAATTGCATTCAGCTCCGTAGGAGCGACATGTTGTTTTTATATATCGCCCCGCTGGGGCTTTAAAAAATCAAACGCCTTTTTTCTACCAATATTCCGCTCCTACGGAGCTATTCACCGGGCTCAACAGTTTTTTATTACACAAAGGGTTGTTGAATACTTTTTAAATTGCAGGCAATTCATCCATCTCTTTTAATTCATTATTTACTGTAGCCATAGCCATACAATAACTGCCATTGGTGATAACAAGGTATGGAACCTGCAGCGTTACATTATACCGCAGCACCTGGTCTAATACCGTTATATTAAGTGGCACATCCATCTCTTTACATTCAATGATCATCCATGGCTTAAGATCTTTATCATGTACCACTATATCAAAACGTTTCTTCAGTTCTCCCAGCCTGATCTCTTTCTCAACAGCTATCAGCGATGAAGGATATTGTTTCACCTGTATAAGATATTGCAGGAAATTCTGCCTCACCCATTCTTCCGGTGTGAGCATTACCCAGCGTTTCCTCGTATCGTCAAAAATGAGTTCCTTACCGTTGTCTGTTTTTATTTTGGGCTGGTATGGCGGGTATTCTATCCTGATCATGCTTCAAATCTTAAAGTCGGCGAAGAATTTTGTATATTTAATGTCCCGAAAGAATTTAACGGAAAGATATGAAGACAAAAGAAGAAATAGTGCAGAATTGGTTGCCCAGGTACACCGGCGAAAAATTAGAGAACTTTGGTGAATACATTTTGCTTACCAATTTTGCCAATTACGTAGAACTGTTTGCCAAATGGAATAAAGTAAAGGTTATAGGTGCAGGCACCGCCATGCAATGTGCAACCGCTGCCAATATAACCATCATCAATTTTGGAATGGGCAGCCCCGGCGCCGCCACTATAATGGACCTGTTAAGCGCTATTGAACCAAAAGCTGTTTTGTTTTTGGGCAAATGTGGTGGCTTAAAAAAACGAAATAAACTCGGCGACCTCATATTACCTATTGCGGCTATCAGGGGCGAAGGAACATCGAATGATTATTTTCCTCCTGAAGTTCCGGCATTACCGGCCTTTGCTTTGCAAAAAGCAGTATCAACTACCATACGTGATTATGCAGTTGATTATTGGACCGGCACCGTGTACACCACCAACCGCAGGGTTTGGGAACACGATGAAAAATTTAAAACCTACCTGCAGGATGTGAGGGCTTATGCAGTGGATATGGAAACAGCAACCATTTTTACAGTTGGTTTTTATAATAAGATACCCACCGGCGCATTGTTGTTAGTGAGCGACCAGCCCATGACACCCGATGGAGTAAAGACAGCAGCCAGCGATAAAAAAATAACAGCAAAATTTGTAGAGGTGCATTTGAAAATAGGTATCGATTCTTTAAAACAATTAATGAATAATGGATTAACTGTAAGACACCTTAAGTTTTA
>CAYTQB010000082.1:5292-12257 GCA_964439615.1 uncultured Ferruginibacter sp.
AAAGGCGAACTGGTTGCCATTGTGGGAGAAAGCGGGTCGGGCAAATCGGTTACTGCATTGTCTGTAATGCAACTACTTCCCAAAGAAGCTGAGGTGAATGGTAATGTCGTTTTTTTTCAAAGAGAAAAACGGCCTGTTGACCTGCTTAAACTCACCCGTGGTTCAATGAATGATATTCGTGGTAAGAATATTGCCATGATCTTCCAGGAACCGATGACCTCCTTAAACCCTGTATATACCTGTGGCGACCAGGTAATGGAAGCCATACGCCTGCACCAGCAGGTTACAAAAAAAGAAGCCAGGAAAAAAACCATTGAACTCTTTGAAAAAGTAAAGTTGCCCGAACCCGAAACATTTTTGGACCGTTACCCTCACCAGGTAAGCGGCGGACAAAAACAAAGAGTGATGATCGCCATGGCTATGAGTTGCGACCCTACCCTCTTAATTGCCGATGAACCCACCACAGCTTTGGATGTGACTGTACAAAAAAGTATACTGGAACTCATCAGGTCATTGCAGGAGCAGAATAATATGGGTGTTATCCTTATTACCCACGACCTGGGTGTTGTTGCCGATGTTGCCGATAAGATTGTGGTAATGTACAAAGGCGAAATTGTTGAACAGGGAGAAACATCTCAAATACTTCATAACCCAAAACATCCTTATACAAAAGCGCTTTTGGCCTGCAGGCCATCGGCACAAAAAAAAGGGAACCGGCTTGCCGTGGTAAGTGATTTTATCGGGCCCAATGCAAAGGATAATATCAATACAGAAAAGGACAGTAAAGTAGTGGCTATTGATCCTGCGGGTTTAGATTCAAATTTTTTGATGCCTGCTGTGAATATTTACCAGGAAGCGCCAACTGTTTTAGATGTGAGGAACCTTACCATTTCTTTCCCGCTGAAAAAAAATGTATTTGGCAGAACTACCCGTTCCTTCAACGCAGTTGATAATGTAAGTTTCAAAATTAAACAGGGCGATATTGTTGGCCTTGTAGGTGAAAGTGGTTGCGGAAAAACGACACTTGGGCGAAGCATCCTGCAACTGATCAAACCTGATTCCGGAAAAATATTCCTGTACGGAAGTAATATAACGAATACCAAACCTGCCGTATTGCGGGCCATGCGTAAAGACCTTCAGATCGTTTTCCAGGACCCTTATGGTTCACTTAACCCACGTATAACTATTGGCGAAGCCATACTTGAACCATTGAAAGTACATTCGGTGCTGAACAATAACAGCCAGCGCAAAGAAAAAGTGATGGCACTTTTGGGAAAAGTAAATTTGGATGCTGATCATTACAACAGGTATCCACACCAGTTCAGCGGGGGCCAGCGCCAGCGTATTTGTATAGCCAGGGCCCTGGCGCTCGATCCTTCGTTTTTGGTTTTTGATGAGGCGGTATCGGCACTGGATGTTAGTGTGCAGGCTCAGGTCTTAAATTTACTGAACGACCTTAAAAAGGAATTTGGTTTTACCGCCCTCTTTATTTCACACGACCTGTCTGTTGTACATTATATATGCAACCGCATCCTGGTAATGCACAAGGGAAAAATTACCGAGGAAGGGGATGCCGATGAAATTTATTACCGGCCCAAGGATGAATACACTCAAACGCTCATCAACACTATCCCGGGTAAAAGCATAGCTCAGTCCTCAAACACTCAAAGAATTATCACTACAACACTGTGAGGAATCTTATTTTTTGTTTGCTGTAGAAAGTTTTCTATGTGCAAAACTTAAACAAAGATTGCCACAGATAGTATTGCATACTTGGGTTTATTGTTTTATATTAGTAGTACAATTTTTCACTAAAATGAGAAGTACCCCCCCCCCCCCGCTAATTTTATGCAACAACCGGGTTGTTGCTATTCCTATATATTTTTTCGAACACTCTTCTCATCCTCCTTCGTGTTGCTGTCTTCAACTGACAACTAGTTCAAGCATGTGTATTAGTAAACATTTATTAAACAACTAAAACACATTTTATGAAAACAACAACTCCATTCAAAATAATATTATCAATAATTGTCTTTGCAACTTTTCTACTGGTTTCGGATAGTTGTAAAAAAGCAGATATTAAAGCCAATGAAGCAAAGGCTATTAATGAAAAAACAATGGCTTATATCAAAGCCAATGTCGCTAGCCAGATAGCAAAAGAAGGAGGCATTCCTCAAATATTTACCCGTAAGCAACCAGCAATGACCCAATGGGTTGACAAAAATCGCAGACCTGTAACAAAAGAGCAGTTGCAAAATAATAGTTTTACATCTCAATGTAATTACGATTTACCATCCTATTGCGATTTAGTTCAGTATGCCCGGGTTTACCGTTGTGCCAGTACTAGTCATGGAGGGGCAGGTTATTTTTTACAATTTGAATATGAGATATCCTGGAATAATAATATTATTAAGGAAGATGGCGGAGGAAACAAAACTACCGGTTATGCTGATATTGTGGATGGTTCTAACAATGTTGTAGTTCCATTAACTTTTGATTATACCAACAGTGATGTAGAGATTGTTGAAATTGGTCCCGATCCTAATCCTTATTTTCCCAACAACTATATATTCAGGATAAAATTCGTAACAACTGATTTTAATGCACACCTGGTGTCTGATACTTACATAAATAGTGGAAGTTATGCCGTAAAATTCAGCGCCATGTTTGTAACAGATTGTAGCAGCGGTGGCGACCCGTACTCGTTATGGGTATTACCTGTAACAACCTATGGTTTTACAGGTGCCAGTGGCGATGATCCCTGTGATAGACATGACAAATCATGGGTTGTACCGCCTAGTGGAGGAAATATTTTATATGCCCATGGTTATAATCCTGGTTTTGTAACTTGTGGGTATGGAGGGAGTTTTGTAGCGCCAGATCTTCAGGAGATACAATATAATATTGATGGTGGAACTTGGTTAGATATGGATAATTATACCGCTACCTCATTACCAATTTTTGGCTCACCCTTTGTTAGAGCAAGTGATGTTTCCCAAACATCAACACTTCCTTCAGGCAACCACCTTATTGGTGTACGATACAGAAACTGGAAATACAGCAGTAGTAGCCCTTGGCAAATACCTTCACTTCCTGGTGATTGCAGAAGTCCGGAAAATACTAGTTTACCCGGAGGTCAACAGGATTATTCGACATGGGCATACGCATATTTCCCCGTTAGTATTTAATTTTTATAACCACAGGTAAATGTCCTTTACCTGTGGTTATCCATTTAAAACAATGGTTACAACATATAAAAAATATTATTTTTTTTCAACACTAATGTTATTTCATTTTTTTTGCACTGCACAGAATAAAGGCTGTATTGATTCGATATCGTTTAATAAGTATTATAATCAATATTTTGCCGATATGGCTGTTAATCCAACTCAACGAGATGCTGCAGACAACTTTTATTTGAGTTCAACTACTAAAATAGGAGGTAGTAATTATGCAACGATTATAAAATTCAATGCTAAGAATCAATTATTATGGTACAAAAATTATCTGGATGATCAATTTTTTCCAGAAATTGTACCATATATAATAAACTCCATTGATAAAAATGCAAATTTAGTATTTGTAAATTTTGGAATAAATAATCTTACAAGTACTTACCGGAGTTTTATATCGAAAACTGACAGTGCTGGTAATTTTATCTGGGGTAAGCGTATTGAACGGATAGATTCTCCTTCAGTTCCCGGTGGCTTATATAATGATAATGGGGGTACAGCAGCAGATGATGGTAGTACGTTCTATTTACACAGTACAGCAGATGATATTATGACAGCTAATGTTGTAAAAATTGATGCTAATGGAAATATAAGCTGGAGTAAAAAATATGGCAATCCCGCGTTACCTCAATTTCGTATAGTAAAAAGTAAAATTGTTTACCAAGAAGCTAATGTTGTTGTTTTATTTTCCCACTTCTTTTACGATGCTTCTTCACCTGCAAATGTTAATGCAAAGCACGGTATTCAAATGGTCAAAATTAACACTACAGACGGCAGTTTAATAAGCCAGAAAACTATGATGTATTATTATGATCTAAGTGGCACAATGCCTAATCAAATTGACCTTCAAAAACTTAAGTATGATACAGTCAAAAAGCAATTTTTATTAGATAGCCGTGGCCAGTTCATGGCTCCTATTAATAAATCCCATGTAATTAGCTTGTTCGATGAAGACCTGAAGCACATAAAATCCAATTATTTTATCGCAACTAATTTTTTAACGGGTACAGAAGATGTAAGGATATCCCAAGACAATAAACTAACCATTACCAACCGCATAACTTCTGGTGTTGGTCCAACAACAATAACTTATGCAGCATTTGATAGCAATTTAGGATTAACAGCTCAAAGGAAAATAGTTTTAAATACAATTGGTTTTCCTAATGCACTGTTTATTTCAAATGTTACATACAAACAAAACGATATATTAAATTTCCAATTGGGGTTAAGCGGAGGGAACACTGTAGGTAACCCAATTTTTCTATTCGACCATTCTCCTTACTACAAAGGCAGTAGTAACTGCCTGGGGTATGATACTATCGTTTACACAAAAAGTAATATCTATACACTCCCAGTAAATGGTATCACATTTAATGAAATTAATGGCATTCCCTTACAAAATACCAGTATTTCTTATACTCAACCTATTTTAAATTTACAGATGGTTAAAACAGAACTTTGCAAAGAGATCAGTATCTGTGATACCATTAAATTATTTGGTACTCAATTCCATTGCCTCAGCAATCCGTTTGATAGTTTTAAAATATTCCGCAACCCCCTGTGTGTTCGCAAAACCAACTGGCAGGTTGATACCGCTTATATTAAAATACTTGGCAGCACCGATACCAGCCTGCATGTGCAATATTTAAAACCATATCAAGGCAGCATTAAAGTAGGCTTTGGCGGCTGCTCCCTCACCGATGAAATACCTATTGAAGTGTATGCCGCCCAAGCAGGCGTTAACCTGGGCAACGATACCCTGCACTGCCCCGGCAAAACCATCACACTAAGGGCTGGCAAAAATTTTAGGACTTACCTGTGGCAGGATGGCAGCAGTAAAGACAGCCTGGTTGCTGCACAGCCTGGCATATATAATGTAATAGCCACCGACAGTTGCGGCAATGTGTTTAAAGATACTTTAACCGTAAATCCTTTTGATGGCGTGTTGCAGGTAGATTATCCGCAGGAACTCTGTAAAAATGATGTGGCCGTTATTGTACTACCCAATAACCTCATTAATTATATATGGCAGCCGTCTACTAATAGTTCATTGAACAATTATACCTGGAAATTATATCCATTGTCCACTACTATATACAGCATTACCGGTGAAAGAGTACCCGGCTGCGCAATAAGCGATACGGTGCTGGTAAATGTAAAGATTTGCCCCAGGTATGTTTATTTCCCTTCAGCATTTACACCCAATAATGACGGAATCAATGATATTTACAAACCATCTGTGGCAGGGAGTATTGTTTTTTACCAATTGACCATTTACAACCGCTATGGGCAAACCGTATTTACAAGTTCATCTCCCAACGAAGGATGGAACGGGCTTTTCAATAAAAGCAGCAAACCATTACCCGGAAGCTATGTCTGGTTTTGCAGGTACAAATTCTTCAACCGGCCAGAACAACAGGAAAAAGGAACATTTGTATTAATAAGGTAGTTTCTGGAAGCCGTCTTCGACAAGCTCAGACTGACAGCTTTCTGTCATGTTGAGCTTGTCGAAACATAGACAGAATGCGGATTATAAAGAAGTTTTCTCTTTTAATAGCACAACACTTTAATAAGATAGTTATTAGCAATGCATCAGTTCTCAAACTCATCAAAACTCCTGATAGAGCCTTCATAATCGTTGTAGCCGTAAAAGTTTTTACCGCTGTTATGAAAGCTGAATAATATTTTTTTCAATTGCTTCTGTAACTGCACATCTAATGGTTCATCCGGTTTTATTTTTTTCCCGGTCATTGAAGTAAGTTCATCATCACTGCTTATGTTTTTTTCATTTTCAGGTTGCAGGCCACTGATACCTATTTTCCAGTCGTCCTCTTTTTTTACTCTGTATTTAAAAAAATACACAGTCCCTTTTTTGCCCTGGTAAGCTGCAGGTTGTTTTAGCAGGAAAACGATGGAATCCACTTTATCATAATTTTTGTCAGCTACGAGGTAACTTCTGGCTATGTCAATTTGATTTTTGTATATAGCCGGGAATTTATCCAGCCGTTTTGCCTTCTCCAGTTCTGAAAATAATCTGGACCGGTATTGGTCTGTAGCAGCCAGGTTCAGCAGGATGCTGTCTGCAACAGGCAGGTTATTCCGCAGCAATAACACCGCAGCATTAAGCCTTACATCCGGTTCTTTGGACTGCAGCAAGTGTTCAAAAAAAGAAGGGACATTATTATTTTTTGTATAGAAGGGCAGTAAGAGTACACTGTATTCATACAGGTTTGCCTTATCATCATTAAAGTAATTATAGTTTTGTCCACCGGCAGCATTTTCATCTTTCACTATTTCCTTTTCCATTATCTTTTCGTCTTTCAGCCGCTGTTTTTTCAATTCTATTTTTGCATCAAAGTAGATCTTTGAGAAATAATTTTCGTATTCCTGTGCTTTGATGATATTACTGTCAACCAGTGTTACCAGCAGCGACAATACCTTACCCTTATAATCGCTCAACGACGTCAATTGCAGTAATTCGGGAAAAAGGCTCCTGGCAAGAAGCAACGAATCCTGCAGGTTATCAAAAAGATCTGAATATTCATAATCACTTTCAAAAATGGGTGGGTCCTGCAATATCAGTTCTTTAAATAAATTATACGCAGCCACAGTCTTGTGCCGGGCAAGTGAATGAAATACTTCGTTTTGAAAAAGGCTGGTATCGGCTGTTTGTTCATAAATTTTCTTCAGGTGATTAACTACTACCGGCCTGGTGGTATCTTTTATATAACC
>CAYTQB010000083.1:0-9625 GCA_964439615.1 uncultured Ferruginibacter sp.
TTAAAAAGAAGCCCAGTGCCAATACAGCCAGCCCTATCAGCATCCACATATAATTTTCTTTTCCAAACAAAGCATTGGATGTTCCGCCGGCAGGCATTTGTTTTTTGTCTTTACTCATGTTCGTATTGTTGAGGCTGCAAATTAATATAAATCATCCAATTTCATCCGCAGGTATTTAATTACCGAACGGTGGGTGCTGACGAGTGTGATACCAACACCCAACACAATGATCACCAAAAACAGCAGAATCATGCTTGTGGTATCATGCAGCATCTTGAATTCCTTTGCCTGCGATTCAATAAGGTTGATGGTCAGCCACACGGCAATGATGGCTATACCCGATGCGATGAGGCCGTTGATAACAGCACGGATATTAATTGGCCGGGCAATGAACCAGCGGGTGGCGCCAACCATCTGCATGGTCTTTATTAAAAAACGGTTGCTGTACATGGCCAGCCTGATGGTATTGTCTATGGAAAAAACAACCAATACGGTTAATATGATGGCGGCGATCAAAAATATATAAGCCGCAGTTTTTACAAACTTACTCACCTGCGATATGGTCTCTGTAGGAAACTGGAACTCTTTGATAAGCCCCGGGAAACGGTTAAGCAGGTTAGCAGACAAAGCATCAAGACTGTCTTTTTGTACATAGTTTGCCTTTACATAAAAGTCAATGCTCTCAGGCAGGGGATTTTCATCCAGGAATTTTTTCCAGGTGGTATCATTGTCCTGGTTCCACTTTTCAATAGCCATTTCTTTGGTCACGTGTTCCACCCCTTTTGCAAACGGGAAGGCGGCGATATAATTTTTGAGACTGTCAATATTCCTTTTGGGTGCATTGGGATTAAGCCAGGCATGAACCTGTATGTTTTCTTTGAAATAATCACCTGTCTTGCGAAGATTTAAAAAGAACCAGCCAACGAGGCCAAATAAAAATAATACCAGCGAAACACCAATGATGGCATAGGCATAAGTTGGTTTACCTCTTTTACTGCTTGCTTTTCCAAACTGGGCCATAGCTTTTATTTAATGGGAGTTAGTATAATCTGGTTTTTCATGAGCCGCAAAAATAAAGGTTTTTAGCTGCTTTGCCGTATTTTTGCTCACTTCAAAACGATTGCCTGCCTGATTTATTTTTATGAACAGATGTGATATGCTGTGAATGGAGATGAAATAACTTTTCATTCACATTTTAAAGAGAGATTGTGTTAGTGATAAGGGGAACGGGCAATAAATATTCAATATTAAATTGACCATATCAGATAAGTAATGGAATACGATTTCAGAAAGATTGAAGACAAATGGCAGACAGAATGGAAAGAGAAAAAGAGGTACGCAGTATCTAACGATTCTCCCAAACCAAAGTACTATGTACTGGATATGTTCCCCTATCCGAGTGGAGCCGGTTTGCATGTAGGACATCCTTTAGGATATATTGCCAGTGATATTTACAGCCGGTATAAAAGACTGAAAGGTTTTAATGTTTTGCACCCGATGGGCTTCGATAGTTTTGGTTTGCCGGCTGAACAGTATGCCATTGAAACAGGCCAACACCCTGCTGCCACCACCGAAAAAAATATTGCCACCTTTAAATCGCAACTGGACAAAATAGGTTTTTGTTATGACTGGGACCGGGAAGTAAAAACAAGCGACCCCGAATTTTATAAATGGACACAGTGGCTGTTCCTGAAACTCTTTAACAGTTATTTCTGCAATACCCAAAAAAAGGCGAGGCCGATAGAAGACCTTGTAAAAAAATATGCGACAAAAGGAGCAAAGGATTTTACCGCAGATCAGTGGAATGCTTTTTCGAAAAAAGAACAGGAAGATATACTGATGAAACGCCGCCTGGCATTTTCTGCTTATGGCGAAGTGAACTGGTGCGAAGCGCTGGGAACCGTGTTGGCCAATGATGAAGTGGTGAATGGAGTAAGTGAAAGAGGAGGGTACCCTGTTGAAAAAAGAAAGATGCGCCAGTGGTTCTTACGCATAACAGCTTATGCCGACAGGCTGCTTGATGGTTTGGAAAAAGTTGACTTCAGTGATTCGATGAAAGAAATGCAGCGCAACTGGATTGGAAAGAGTGAAGGAGCGGAAATAGATTTTGACCTCACCCCCAGCCCCTCTCCAAACGGAGAGGGGGGCAAGGCTCCGAAATTAAGAGTATATACTACAAGGCCCGATACGATTTTTGGTGTTGACTTTATGGTGCTTGCTCCCGAACATGAAATAGTTGGCGCAATAACAACTCCTGAACAAAAGGCAGAAGTAGAAAAATATTTGAGCTATGTAAAAAGCCGCAGCGAAAGAGAAAGGCTTGCAGAGGCAAAGACCATCACCGGTTGTTTTACCGGTGCGTATGCAGTGAACCCTTTCGACGGAAGACAGATACCCATCTGGATAGCTGAATATGTGCTGGCAGGATATGGTACCGGCGCTATAATGGCGGTGCCCTGCGGCGACCAGAGAGATTTTGCTTTTGCAAAACATTTTAAAATTCCCATCACTAATATTATCGGCAGTCATTATAATGGAGAGGAAGCCAACCCCACCAAGGAAGCCATTTTGGAAAATTCGGGTTTCCTGAACGGGTTGCTGATGAAAGATGCGATTGGAGTTGTGGTGAATAAAGTAGAAGAGCTGGGCATCGGGAAAAGAAAAGTGAATTATAAGATGAGGGATGCCGGCTTCAGCCGCCAAAGGTATTGGGGCGAACCCTTCCCCATTGTATGGAAGGATGAGGTTGCCATTCCACTTGATGAAAGAGAGTTACCGTTAAAACTTCCGCACGTAGACAAATATGGTCCCGGTCCCAATGGAGAAGGGCCGTTAGCTAATTTAAAAGATTGGGTTGACCTCACCCCTAACCCCTCTCCGAAGGAGAGGGGGACGAAAGACCCTTCTACTTATGGCTATATAAATAGCACTGCGGATGAATGGAAAAAGACCTTGCAGTTTGCAAAGCAAAACAGAAAGGATGCAACGGTTGAAGAAGATATTATCTGGCAAGAACTGCGGAATAGAAATATTGCCGGGTTTAAATTCCGCCGGCAGCACCCCATTGCAGGTTATATCCCCGATTTTGTTTGCCTCGAAAAAAAACTGATCATAGAAATAGATGGAGGTTATCATGATGAAGCGGATCAGCATGTTTTCGACAAAGCCAGGGAGCAGTGGCTGGCAGAGCAGGGTTTTACGATGATACGATTCACCAATGATGCAGTAAACCATTCACTCAATTCAGTTTTAAAAGATATTGAACAGGCTCTCTTAAATAAAAAAACTGTTGCAGAAGAAGCAGGGCCAGGCTCCCCTCTCCTTTGGAGAGGGGTTGGGGGTGAGGTCAAACGTGAAACCTCCACCATGCCCGGCTATGCCGGCAGCAGCTGGTACTTTCTTCGGTACATGGATCCGCACAATACAAAAACCTTCTGCGACCGTAAAGTAAGTGATTACTGGAGCCAGGTTGACTTATATATAGGAGGTACCGAACACGCTGTTGGCCATTTATTATACAGCCGTATGTGGACGAAAGTTATGTATGACTTGGGAATGATAGGTTTTGATGAGCCGTATAAGAAGTTGGTAAACCAAGGGATGATAACTGGCTTTTCTGAAAAAATAATTAGAGCTAGTAAAGATGATATTGAAAATGAGAACTCAAAAGTGGCAATTTCATCGAATGGGTTTTTAATAAAATGGGCATCGAGAGACGGAATTCCTTTTATTTTAGATATAACCGATACCGCTTCAAGATTGAATTCCAATGATTCGAATATTAAAACATATATCTGGAATTTATCTGAAGAACTATCTGAATATAGTGATGGCAAGGCTGCAATTAATGTTCCAATTGAATTTGTTGATGATGGAATTTTACAGATTCAAAAATACATGGAAGACAAAGCAAGTACATTTCAATATTTTAATAAGAATACACCCGAGATATTTTTATGTAAGGATGGTTATTATAATTCAGAAACAAATCTTTGGTATGATTATAACAAAAATATAGTTCCTCCTTTAGAATTTAGGACTGTCAGAGTTCCTGAGAAAATGTCGAAATCAAAGAGAAATGTTGTCAATCCCGACGATCTCTGTGTAAAATATGGTGCCGATACTTTCCGTATGTATGAAATGTTCCTCGGCCCTGTTGAAGCCAGCAAACCATGGGATACAAAGGGTATTGAAGGGGTTCATCGTTTCTTAAGAAAATTGTGGCGTTTGTTTTTTGATGAAATAAAGGGAAAGGTTTGGAATGAAGACAAACCTACAGATGCAGAATTAAAAGTTTTACACCGCACCATTAAAAAGATAGAAGAAGATACGGAGCGTTTTAGTTTTAATACAGCAGTAAGCACATTCATGATATGCGTAAATGATCTTGCTGATCTGAAATGTCATAAAAAAGAAGTGCTGGAAAAATTATTGGTATTGCTTGCTCCTTATGCTCCACATATTGCCGAAGAACTTTGGAATAAACTGGGCAATGAGGGTTCGGTTCTGGATGCAAACTTTCCAGCTTTTAATGGGAAGTATTTGGTAGAAAGTTCAAAAGAATACCCCATTTCTGTTAATGGCAAACTTCGTACTAATATAACCATTGCCCTTGATGCGGGACAGGAGGAAATAGAGAAGATAGTACTGGACAATGAGGTCATTCAAAAATGGCTGGACGGCAAGGCACCCAAGAAGATCATTTTCGTGAAGAATAAAATGATAAATGTGGTAATGTAAAACATCAGTCTTCGCTTTTATCTTCCAGTACCCTCTCCTCCGGAGTTCCTGTAAAGGAACGAGCGTAGCTCAGTAGGGGTGAGGTTAAATGTCTGGAAAGCCCCCTAAAAAGCTAATTTTTGTTAAGGGAAAAATGGTAAATATGGTACTCTGAACCGGGGCTAAAAAAACTGCTTGCTTTATAAAATGTGGATGCCTATATTTACATCCTAAGCTAATCCGAACCGTTCAGTATCCGTTGAAATACAAGTCTTCCTTGTAAAAATACCCCCAAAACAACTCTGAGATTTTGATGAACAGGCCTGCTCGTTTGTCCATAATTTACCACCACAATTAAAGCCGGCCAGTGGCTTCAGATTATTTATTTTTTCATTTTTAGAAAAAAACCTGAACAAGGTTATTTTTTAATTGAAAAAAAGCCTACTTTTATTTTTTAACAGAAGCTTAAACTTCCGGGTTTAAGCAGCAAACAGTAACTACAGACAATTAACTAAACGCTTATGGTAAATACTTTTACAACTTTCCATACATACTGTTTTAACTTCCCGAAGAAAAAATCTCCGTTTATTCTTTTTTTCTCAAGTCATTTTACTGCTATAACATCATTAATATATTTTTTATGAACTACAAATTAAAAACAACTATAATTATGAGAAAAACTCTCCTTTTAATTATCTCGTTTTTTTGTGCTTTTGTAACTATGGCGCAAAATAATGAGGCTGAAAAAAATGCCGCACTTCAGTTGGTAAGTGCAAACAGGGCAGCCATTGGCTTAAGCGCCGATGACCTGAACAACCTGACGGTTTCCACGTCTTATGTAGATAAGACGATTGGCGTTAGGTATGTGTACCTGCAGCAAACCTACAGGGATATTCCTGTATATAACCAGATACATGTGCTTGCATTTAAAAACAACAAACTTGCAGTTGCTTCCGGCGGAAGGATTGCAGATTTTGACAAGAAAGTAAATGTTCCTTCAGGAATTCCAATGGTAACAGCAGAGAGTGCTGTTGCATCTGCATTGGCTGATAAGCGACTTTCTACTTTTGAAAATGCAGTAGCCATCAAAACTACCGACAATGGACGCAAGGTTGAATTTGGTAAGCTCGGGGTTTCCCGAGAGAATATTACCGCTCAATTGATGTGGTCAGCCATGGAAGACGGTACATACAGGCTGGCATGGCAGGTTTATTTTATTCCTACCACCACACCTGACTACTGGATGCTTCGGGTAGATGCTGTTAACAACCGTATAATTGGCACCGACAATCTGACCGTGTCATGTAACTGGGATGATCCAAATCACATCTACCAGTTTGGCATTAATCACAATCATGTTGCCGAGGCTTCTAAAACCGGTACTAACCTGAACTTTGATTTCAGGACCATTAATAATCTTAACCAGAGTCTGAATGGGCCTACTACAGTAGCTAATGCATCTTACAGGGTTGTTCCTTTGCCTTATGAGGCGCCAACATTTATGCCCGGTACTTTCCCTGGCACTGCTCCCGGTAACAGTACCGTAGTAAATAACCCATGGACTGCTGCCAGTGCAAACGCCACAACATTAAACTGGCACAGCACCGATGCGGCAACTGATTTTAACTATACCCGTGGTAACAACAACTGGGCTTATTTTGATATTCCCAATACAAATACACCTGATGCAGTAAGGGCTTCAACTTCTACCACGCCTTTACCAACTTTGACTTTTGTATATGGTAATGCACCAGATTATAACCTGGACCCTGTTACCAATACAGATAACCAGAAGTTCAATGTAACTAACTTATTTTACTACAATAATATTATACACGACGTATTATATGCCTACGGTTTTGACGAACCGGGAGGTAATTTCCAGTCAAATAACCTGGGAAGAGGTGGCCTTGGTAACGACCATGTGTTTGCAGAGGCGCAGGATGCAGGTGGTACCAACAACGCAAACTTTGCTACACCGGCTGATGGTGCTAACCCAAGGATGCAGATGTATATCTGGACACAGACCGCTGTTAGGCGTGATGGCGACGTGGACAATGGAATTATTGCACACGAATTTGGTCATGGAGTAAGTAACCGTTTATTTGGTGGCCCTAATCAGGTTGGCTGTGTTAGTAACGGAGAACACCAGGGAGAAGGTATCAGCGACTGGAATGCATTGATGCTTACTCAAATCTGGTCAGCTTCTAACGTAAACTCCGGTTTGATCGGAAGAGGTATAGGCACTTACGCTTTGGGCCAGGCGACTACCGGTATCGGTATCCGTAGCCAGCGTTACAGTACCGATATGGCCATCAACAACCTCGTTTACCAGGCTTCACTACCAACTGCGGTGCATAATAGAGGCGAATACTGGTGTGCAGTTGCCTGGGAAGCTACCTGGGCTATTATCCAACAGTCAGGTACTGTAGCACCGGATATTTATTTTAATGGTACCAGCACTGCAGGTAACCATGTAGCTTATAGGATTGGTATGCAAGCAATGAAACTGGCGCCTTGCGGTTCAGGATTTCTCGACCACAGGGATGGATGGTTAAAGGCTGATACATTATTATATGGAGGTACCTATTCATGTGCCATCTGGAGAGCTTTTGCTAAAAGGGGTATGGGCTTCTTTGCATCTCAGGGATCTCCTAACAGCGCCAGCGACCAGGTTCCTGATTTTACACCAAAATCGTATGTTACCATTGCTGCAAGTGCACCAACAGTTCCGGATGGCCAGAACCTGACTTATACAAATACAGTAACTACCTGTAGTGGTGCTGCCATAGCCGGATACTCTTTGCAATCAACCTTGCCACTTAACGTTACATTTGTTAATGCAACAAACGGTGGTGTTTATAATGCTGGAACAAGGGTTATCACATGGCCGGTTAACCAGGCTGCAACGTCTTCTGTTACTTACCAGTTCACAGTAACAGTAGGTCCGGGCGCTTTCCCTGGTAACGTGGTTATGCCTGCTTGTTTATATGATAACTCAGCTACACCAAGATTGTTTAATTGTGTATCTGTAACTACGCCAATTACGCCAATATTGGCTGGTTGTCCTACTGTAAGTGCACAACCTGCAAATACACAGGTTTGTGATAACACAACAGCTACATTCAGCACTACAGCAACAGCAGCTGATCCTATCGTTTATCAGTGGCAGGTAAGCACTGCTGGTCCTGGTGGTCCTTGGGCTAACCTGACCAATGCTGCTCCTTACAGTGGTGTTAATACCAATTCACTTACTATTAACCCTGCTGCTCCCGGATTAAACGGTAATTATTACCGCTGCTTTATGACAACTATCAATTGCCCGCTGGGTGTTTCAACAAACCCTGCTCAATTATCAGTAGTTGCGGCTTCAATTGGTGGTACTATAACTCCGCTTAACTCTTCAGTTTGCGGAACTACCAATACCGGTACATTAACCTTGTCTGGTCATACAGGTAATATTGTACGTTGGGAATCTGCTACAGTTCTGGCAGGTCCTTATACACCAATTGCAAATACAACCACAACACTTACATTTAATAATATCACACAAACAACATACTACCGTGCTGTAGTACAGGTTACCGGTTGTGCTGCTGTTACTTCAGCTACTGCAACTGTAACATTCATAGCTTCTGCAGCAATACAGATCACATCAGATGTGGGTACTACGATCTGCCAGGGCGATCCTGCTTTACTAACTGCTGTAGTAGGACCTACTTTAACAACATTCACTTATCCTACGCCAATAGTTATTAACGTTTCAGGTACTGCAACTCCTTATCCAGCTAATTTGACAGTAAGTGGTTTACCAGCAACAGGTATCACTGTAAGTTCAGTTCGCCTGAATAATGTTAGCCATACTTTCCCTGATGATGTTGACATATTGCTCCAGTCTCCAACTGGTGTTAACGTGGTACTCATATCAGATGTAAACGGATCTAACGATTGGGTAAACCATAACTTCGTTTTACAAGATGGGGCACCGTTGATGTCTGATGGGGGAGCTAACGCTTCAGGTACTTATGCACCTACCAACTTCGTTACTCCGGATACCTGGGTAGCCCCGGGCCCGGGATCTGTAACACAGGCAACACCATTGTTATCAATGTTCACCGGCGACCCGAATGGAGTTTGGAAGTTATTTGTTGTTGATGATCTTGGTGGTGACCAGGGTTCTATTGGCAGCTGGAGCATTACATTCTCTCAACCTGGTGGACCAATTGTAGGAGGTACTTTCTTATGGACCCCTGCTACCGGTTTGAACTCAACAACGATCAACCCTGTTGCAGCATCTCCTGCAACAACCACAACTTATACTGTTACTCATAACAGCGGTACAGGTTGTATCAGGCAAGCTTCTATTACGCTTACCGTAAATCAGCGCCCGGTTGTAACTGCTCAGCCTGTTAATACAACAGTATGTAACGGTTTACCGGCAACATTTACAGTTGCAGGTACTGGTACAGGCCTTACCTTCCAATGGCAGGTAAGTACAGCAGGCGCTGGTGGTCCATATGTTAACCTTGCTCCAGGTGCACCGTATGCAGGTGTTAACACAGCAACATTAACTATAAACCCTGCTTCAGTAGCATTAAACGGATACTACTACCGTTGTGTGTTGGGTGGCTCTTGTGCTCCATTCAATCCTCCAACAAATGTATCTGCAGGCGCTATGTTAACAGTTAATGCTTTGCCAACCGTAAGCGTAACACCAACTTCTGGTTGTGGTGGTGTTGCCGGTACAAATGGATTGTTATTAACTGCCAGCGGTGCCAATACTTATACATGGGCTCCTATTGCTGGTTTATATACCAATGCAACAGCAACTACACCGTACGCTGGAGGTAGCACACCAACCGTATATGCTGCACCAACTGCATTTACGATCTATACCGTTACCGGT
>CAYTQB010000083.1:9725-11951 GCA_964439615.1 uncultured Ferruginibacter sp.
CACACCAACCGTATATGCTGCACCAACTGCATTTACGATCTATACCGTTACCGGTACCAATACAACAACAGGTTGCAGCAATACAGCTTCTGCAACAATAAACTACACACCACCGGCACCAACAGTAGTTCCATCTTCTGTTACTATGTGCCTGGGTGATCCTGCGGTTATGTTGAAGAGTTCTTCTGCCCAGTCGTTCAGTGCTACTTTTAATTCGGGAGCATTGAGCCTTGCAATTCCCGATGGCCCTCCAACATGGCCTCAAACTGTATTTCCTGGGGTTGCTACGCCAAATCTGGCAGTTTCCGGTATTCCTGCAAACGCTACAGTTACCGGTATGAGCGTTAAGTTGAATTTAACGCATACCTATATTGCTGATATGGTAATAGTTTTAAAAGCACCTAATGGAGCTGTTTTCAATCTTGCTGCTAATATCAATAAGACTGGCGGACCTGGTGCTAATTTCATCAATACAGTCATCAGTTCAGCAAGCACCACTCCGCTTAGTGGCGGTCTGCCACCTTATACGGGTACATTCCAACCAGACGCTGTGGGCGCTACTTATGTCGCACTTGGATTCACTTTCCCCGGAGGCCCTACAACACCAGCCGGGTATATACCAACTGTGACAAATTTCAACGGTCTTTATTCAGTGCCAAATGGTAACTGGACCATGGGTATTTATGACTGGGGTGCAGGAGATTTGGGAACATTAACAAACTGGGAATTAAAGATTGATTATATAGTTGGTGTACCAGCTACACCTGCTGTATGGACACCGGCCGCCGGATTATTCTCTAATGCAACAGCCACTACTCCTTATGTAGCTGGTACTGCAGTAGATTCAGTATGGACAAGGCCAACTCCTTCTGGTGTGTACAACTACCAGGCTACGGTTCAAAGCGTTGGTTTGCCACCATCATCAATTGCCACAACATTTACGAATAACAACCAGTTTGCATTGGTAACTTCTAATTTCACGAATAACAATGCATTCCCTGTAACCATTACTGGTATTGAAAGTGTTGCTTCAACAAGTGGTGGAAGTACGGCAAGGTTGTATTATAAGACAACCCCTGTTGCCGGCGCTCCCGGCGCTATCTCAGCAGCCAATGGCTGGATATTGGCAGGAACAGGAACATATACGGCAATAGCTAATACTACTACTACTACACCGCAACCTATGTTGAGCGGGTTGACCCTGTCAATTCCTGCTGGTGCTACTTATGGAATTGCGTTTGAATCTCAGTTAACAGGTGGTGCCGGTAACTTAAGGTACAGCACAGTTGCTGCCGGTACATATACGAATACCGGTGGTGGATGTGTTCTTACTTCCGGAACAAACGTAAGTTTCGCCGGAGACCTTGCGCCAATTGCACCAACCTTTACACCAAGGGCTTTCATTGGAAGGATTTTATTTGGTGGTGCTGCTGTAGCTCCATGTACCTCACCTGCAAGAAATATAGTTGTAACAGTTAACGAACCGCTAACGGTAACAACCCAGCCGGTTAACCAGGCAATATGTACCGATAAGATCGCTTCATTCTCAGTAGCAGTAAGTGGTTCTGGACCGTACACTTATCAATGGCAGGTAAGTACCAATGGCGGTAACACATATGCTAATGTGACCAACGGTGGTGTATATAGCGGAGCTACTTCAGCTACATTAGTTATTACAACTCCTCCGGTGAGTATGAATGGTTATGTATACCGTTGCAATATTACCGGTGCGGCACCATGTCCTGCTATAACATCATTCTTCAGGATACTTACAGTATATCCGCTGCCGGTAGTTGTTATCAACGCTAATCCTACCAAGCTGATGCCTGGTATGCGGACAACACTGAATTCTTCAGTTACTCCAAACCCTGCGGCTCCTAATGGTGGTTATCAATGGCTCAGGGACGGAGTTGCAGTAACAGGTTCAAGCGCCGGTATTATCTCCGGTGTGGGTACTGGTGCTCTAACTGTTGATGTTGATGGACAGGGTACTTATCAATTAAGGGTTACAGATGTTAACGGTTGTACCAACCTGTCGAATACCATTGCTATTACAGATTCGGCAAGCGGTAAGTGCTTCATCTATCCCAATCCAAACTCTGGTAAATTCCAGGTTAGGTATTACAGTGCCGCAAACAACGTGTTACCAAGAGCAGTATCTGTATTTGATTCGAAAGGTGACAGGGTATTAACACAAAAATACATTGTGGGAAGACCTTACGACAG
>CAYTQB010000084.1:0-4550 GCA_964439615.1 uncultured Ferruginibacter sp.
TTTAACCAGCCATAATCTGCCGAGCCCCTGTCGGCTGCTTTAAATAATACTGCTTTCATTGGTTTGTTTTTAAATTCAATGTTTAAACATCAAAAATAGTACCAAACCCCGACATGACAAAATAGCAAAAAAAATCCCCGTGTGAACGGGGGAGAATTAATTAAGTACTGCTGCTTCACCAGGCAAAAGCCCGTGGACATCCTCTTCCCGGTTCTCATTCCATTCAATAATAAAATTGTTTCTTCCTTCACCGGTAAGTAAACTCATAAACCGCTGCTGTACCAGTTCTAAAAGGGAAAGAAACAGGAAGATAGCATGTATGCGGTTCTCACAAACATCAAATATCTTTTCAAAAGAAACAGTTTTTTCGGTACGGCAGATATCCAGCATATATTCACGGCTGCCCTCCATAGTATAATTATATTGAACAACTGTATGTACGGGCCTGTTCTTTCGCTCCTGTAGTTTAAAAACCACTTTTTCAAAAGCCTTCATCAATTTAAAAAGGGTAACAGTCTGTATCTCGGTTCCCTCTCCGGCTTCTTCACCGATCTGCGAAATTTCTTTCTGCAGGTTCCCACGTTTTACCATCAGCAGTCTGAGCGCTTCCATTTCAGCCATTTTAGAAGCAGCTTCTTTAAATCTTTTATATTCCAGTATCTTATTGATGAGTTCCTGGCGTGGATCAATTTCATTACCATCAGCATCCAGTTCTTTACGGGGCAAAAGCATTTTTGCTTTTATGCGCATCAGGGTACTGATGAACAAAATAAATTCGCTGCTTAATTCAATATTGAGTTTTTCAATACTGTGGATATAGGCTAAAAAGTCGTTGGTGATTTTTGTAATGGGTATATTGTAAATATCCAGTTCATCTCTTTCAATAAAGAATAACAGCAGGTCAAAAGGACCCTCAAATTGGTCTAATTTTATCTGGTAGCTCGTACTATTCACTTCGGATTATCTTGATTTAGTCAATAAAATATCACCCCGACAACGGAAGGGCAAATGTACCGATTTGTTGAGACAGTTATGATACTCCAAAAGAGTAAATGAAGCAATGTGGAAAACACATCGGTATTTGAATGGCTAAAGTTTTAATGTAAGGCCAATACCCAATATTTCCTTCAATTGGGTCTTTTTTAGGATATCATCGTCATATACGATATCTGCGCTGATATTGGTGGCCAGCCATTTATTAAACTTAAGACTTAAAAGGTTTGTAAAGAAAACATCCACATTTTGAGGATTTCTTTTATAATTGCTGAACAGGTCGAGCCTGCTTGTATATGAGGCCCATTTGGTAAATGCCTTTGCGAATTTGGCTGTGGCAAAAGCCCCCAACTCAGTATAGGATTTTCTGTTGGCCGGTACACCAAATTTATCGGCCGTATAAAAATCATTATCACTTTTCAGAAGAAAACGGGTTGTTATGGGAGAAACAAAAAGCGAGAAACTCTTATCGGGCCTGTAATCAATACCTGCAGAAATGATGATTTTACCTGGGGTAAGAAAACCGGAGATCTTATTATTTGCTGTATCCGTGTAATTATATCCAGTCAGGGCCTGGGTATTAAAATTTATCAGCATGGCTGTGTACCATTTTTTTGAGAGCTCATAACCATACTTAGTTGTAATGTCAATCCTGTCATCGGTTTTCCGGAATTGACCAAAACTGGTGGCATTTTGAAATCCCAACGCTATATCAAAGTAATTGTTCCAGGAATTCTTTCCTTTTTTATAATTGAGATTATAATTGAAAAGTGTAGCTACGCCAAGTGTATTTTGTTCGCCACCACTTACCCAGTTTCTTAAAGCGCCTTGTTGAACATTAATAATAAAAGTTCCCGCTTTCTCCCACCCGTCTTTTTCGGGTAGTTTAAGTTCCTTAAAAGCTACTTTCTGGAATTCCCGTATGGAAGGATCTTGTGCCTGTGAGGAAAATGTAATGGTTGCTGATGCAAAAACAATAACTATAGGTTTTATCATGCCGCAAAAGTAATTAAAAATGAAGGCAGATAATGTTAACAGCTTTTAAAGAAACGAAGATGTGGTACTTGCTGAACTTAAAACAACTGTTAAAAAACACTTCAACAGCCCTTATATTTTATTTGTTCGAAAAATTATAGGCAAAGCCAATTCCCATAAGCTGAAGCCACTGTGGCGCAGGCCCTTTTGCAGGATTCACGTTGTGCGTATCGTCGTCATAGATCATATCAAGATTAAAAGAGAAGTTGATGTACTTTGTTATTTTAGCCGTTACTACATTCGACCAAAAGATGTCAATGTTCTGTGGTTTTTGTTTGTAATTGGAAAAGAGATCGAGTTTTGTTTTGTAAGTGAAGCTACTGCCCAGTTTTTTGAGATAGTTTACCGACGCAAAAGCGCCTAGTTCATTTTTTGATTTTTTGCCAGGATCAATCCCAAAAAGAGGGGTTATCAGGTTATCAGTTACAATCACCCAGCGCTCAGTTAATGGAGAAATAAAGATCGACAGGTCGGCATTAGGCTTGTAATCGAAGCCCAATGACAATATGAGATAGGCCGGTGAAAAGGATCTCGAAATCACAGAGGATGTATCCAAACCGGCTGCTGTTTTTGAATAAGCATATCCTTTGGCAAACTGTGTACGCAAATTAAATAAGGCTGATACATTCCATTTTGGAGTCAATGCATAGCCATATTTAGTTAAAAAATCAACCCTGTCGCTTGCTTTTCGTGAACCAAGGCTGGTTGTGTTTACAATCCCATATGCCAGGTCGAGATTATTATCCCAGGAGCTTTTGTTTTTCTTATAAAAGGCGTAAACGTTGAGATAGGCATTCAACGAGAAAGAAAATTTATCCCCACCAGCCGACCAGTTACTTAAAGAACCTTCATTAATATTGAGACTGAACAATCCTCCAAGTTTCCATTTTTTCTGAATGGTGTCTTTAGGGTCTTTGGTTATTGATTTCGATGCTTCATTCTTAAGATCTTTAACTGTTTGATCCTGTGAATAACAGTAAACTGAAGCAAGCAGTAGCCATGCGGCTGTACAAATTGTTTTCATATCGATGGTTTTCAAAAAACTGAGCTACAACAACTGGTGTAGCTCAGTAAAGAATTATTTTTTCAAACTATCCCTTATCTCCATCAGCAAAGCATCTGTAGAAGATGGACCAGCCGGGGCTTCTGCTTGTTTTTTCTTCATGCTGTTGATAGATTTAATAACAAGAAACATTACAAAAGCCACTATAATGAAATTGATGATGGCTGTCAGGAAATCGCCCCACTTAACAGCCACTGCTTCCGTGACAACCTTGCCAGTGGCATCAGTTACCGCTTCTTTAAGCACATACATATTCTTACTGAGGTCAGCACCTCCGATCATTCCTATCAATGGTGATACAATCCCATCCGTGAATGATGAAACTACTTTGCCAAAAGCCCCACCCATTACAAATGCGACGGCAATATCAACAAGGCTTCCCTGCATTGCAAAGTCTTTAAATTCTTTAATGAATCCCATAGATGTTAAGTTTAAAGGTTAAAAATTATTAGTAGTTAGGTTATAATAAATGTAGCATAATAATACTACAGAATCAAATTCATTTTTCGCAATAAGGAATTAATTAACGGGCGGGTAATTAATTCAGATTAAATACTTCAACTTTGCGCCATCAAAATTTTAACACCTTGAACAAAGGATTTTTAAACTGGCTTATTTTCATTCTCCTTTCCGTCATCTGGGGTAGCAGCTTCATTATGATGAAAGAAGGCTTGCTACATTTAACTGCTTATCAGGTTGCAGCGCTCCGCATAGTTTTTTCAGGGATTGTTTTGCTACCGGCTGCCATCAAACACTTTAAACAGGTACCACGCAATAAAGTGTCTATAATTTTTATGTCGGGTGCGCTCGGTAGTTTAATACCGGCTTTTTTATTTTGTATTGCCGAAGAGGGAATTGACAGCGCCCTGGCTGGGACCCTCAATTCGTTGACCCCAATCTTTGTCATCATAGTTGGTGCTTTGTTCTTCCACAGTAAAACATCAGCTAATAAAATACTCGGCATTTGTATTGCTTTTACCGGAAGCATATTATTATTGCTGAGTAAGGGCCACTTACAGGAAAGCCAGAACCTGTTGTATGTTTCGTTTATTGTATTGGCAACCATCTGTTATGGTATCAATGTAAATATGGTGCATAAATTTTTGCCAGAGATCGGGTCGATTCAAATTGCAGCGCTCGCCCTTACGCTCAATGCAATCCCTGCGTTGATTATCCTTGTCTTTACCGGTTATTTCAATTTACCATTCACCGATTCTGGAATTTTGTATTCCACTGGCCACGCAGCTTTACTTGGGGTATTTGGTACTGCCCTCGCTTCTATTCTTTTTTATATACTGATAAAGCGTGCCGGAGCCGTTTTTTCTTCAATGGTTACTTATGGAATACCCATTGTTGCAAATTTCTGGGGAATGATCTATGGCGAAGAAGTAGGATGGAAACAATTTGCCTGCCTGTTATTGATTTTAGCCGGTGTTTACCTGGCTAATCGTAAAGTGGC
>CAYTQB010000084.1:4650-11951 GCA_964439615.1 uncultured Ferruginibacter sp.
AAACAATTCAGGAAATTACTTTTTAGCTGAACGGTGGTTTCGGGCAGGTATTTATATTTTAATTCAAGGCCCTGGAGGTTTCTTTTGTATTTGCCATCATTGGGGATATTGTTTCGTTCTGCTTTGTATCTTGAAAAAGTTTGATTTATCTGGTCGGCTGCAGGTATCAGTTCCATAACATGCTTGCATGTGATAGCCACTCCATTATCATTTACAAAAAAGAAAGTAGAACTGCCCGGAAGTATCAGCCCGCTGTAGGTTCTCGAAATACTATGCATAGGCCGGGTAAACTGTAATACCTTTTCTATTGCCTGTTCAAACATAGTGTAGTTTACATGTGTATTTATAAGAGCAGAAAAGAATTTAGCTTCAGTGAAGAAACAAATTAAACAGCCATTATCTCTTTTTCCTTTGCTGCCAAATGTTTTTCTATCAGCGAAATATATTTATCTGTGGTATCCTGGGCTTCTTTTTCAGCGTCTTTGCTGATATCCTCACTTAATCCGTCTTTCTGTAATTTCTTAATAGCTTCAATGCCATCCCTGCGGATATTTCTCACAGCCACTTTTGCATGTTCGCCTTCTGCATTGCATCGCTTTACCAGTTCTTTTCTTCTTTCTTCTGTTAATGGAGGCATAAACAGGCGTATCACATTCCCATCATTTTGCGGATTGATACCAATATTAGCCATTGTTATGGCCCTTTCAATAACCTGCAGCATATTCTTTTCCCAGGGCTGAACAGAAATGGTACGGGCATCCAGTACAGTAATATTAGCTACCTGGTTAATGGGTGTAGGATTACCATAATAATCAGCCATGATACCATCGAGCATATTGGGATTTGCTTTACCAGCCCGTATTTTAACCAGTTCGGCTTCTAAGTGATTTAAAGCCTTGAGCATTGCCGCTTCTGTGTCCTTAATTATCCTGCTTATTTCTTCTGACATAAGTTTTACTATTAATTGGCAGCAAAGCTATAAAAAACTGCCGTCATTTGGAGATTAGCCTTAAATAATGACAGGGAGATGAGATTATTACAGCAATAATCAAAGCAACAGAATATAATAACAATGGAAATTACTCAGCTTCTACAGCTTCCGAAGCAAGATTCAGTATCTTATGAGATTTCAGTATTCCTGCGTTTGCAATACTTTCATTAACTACATTTTTATTTTTAGGACGGCTGTAATAAATGATACCGATAAAAATAAATGCCGATAACAGGAGGATACCTAAAACAATAGTAGTACCCAAATTGCGCAGAAAAAATGCCATGGCGATAAATGAGATATTAACCAATACGCATGTAAAAGTCACCATGCGGTGGCTAAGGCCAAGGTCAAGTAAAAAATGGTGAACATGGGTTCTATCAGGGCTAAATGGAGAACGTCTGTCTAATATCCGTAATCCGAATACACGGAGTGTATCAAAGAGCGGGATCATTAAAATGGCAAAACCTATAGCTGGTGCAGCCTGTATCGGAAAATTAGAAACGGGGTTACCCGCAATATTGATGAATTTAATAACTAAGATGGAATTTACCAATCCCAGCAAAAGCGAACCCGTATCACCCATAAATATTTTTGCAGGAGAGAAATTATAAATCAAAAAACCAATAGTACTTCCGGCAAGGGCAAAGGCCATAACAGCATAGGTTAACTGGCCTGCATAAAAAAAGTAGGCGCCAAAAACAAGCGTAGTAAGCAATCCAAGACTACCGGCAAGTCCATCAACTCCATCAATGAGGTTAAAAGAATTGGTAATTACAATAATGGTGAATATAGATAAAACGATACTGGCAATGTGAGGTATCTCATAGATACCCAAAAAGCCATGCATATTTGTTATTTGTATTCCGCCAAATTTTATGATGATACCCGCTGCAATTAATTGGCCTATGAATTTTTTACTGGCCGACAGGACCAATATATCATCCTTAATGCCCAGGAAAAAAATAACCGTAGTTGCAGCAGCAAAATATTGAAGTTCTGAAGTGATGGCTGAAGGCACACCCATGAGGGTAGCTATGATAAACCCGGCAAATATGCCCAGGCCTCCTAATGTAGGAATAACATTCTTATGAACTTTACGCTCATCCGGCTCGTCAAATAATTTTTTGTCTTTAGCAACCTGAATGATAACAGGGATGGCAAAAAAGGTAATCAAAAAAGCCAAGGCAGCGCTAAGTAAGATATTATCCATTCTGTAAGTTTAAATCTTTCACCAGGTACTTCGCAAAAGTATTAAATATGTTTTAAGGATAAAAACCTAAAAACAATTTAATTAGACACAATTTTCTTCAAAAGAGTTGCCTGATTATTTCACGGGAAATTTACAATGTTAAAATGGGTTTTCCCGGTATTGGTATGCAAATAACGTATAAATTATAAACTTATTATTAACTATTCATACCCGGGGGGTATTTTACTTTGTATTTGAGGCGATTTTGAACTACGTTTGCAACTTTTCCGGGGTTGACCTCCATTTTACACGGATAAATATAGCGGACTTAATAAGAATAATTTAGAAGCCTATGAGCGACTTAAAGAAGATTGCCTCTCAAATCCGCAGGGATATTGTACGTATGGTTCATGCCGTTCAAAGCGGCCACCCGGGCGGTTCCCTGGGCTGTACAGAATATTTCACGGCCTTGTATTTTAAGGTAATGAAGCATAACCCTAAGTTTGATATGGATGGGGTTGGAGAAGATCTGTTTTTTTTGAGTAATGGCCACATTTCACCGGTTTATTACAGCTCATTGGCCCGTAGCGGTTATTTTCCTGTTGAAGAACTACATACTTTCCGGAAAATAGACAGCCGGTTACAAGGCCATCCAACCACACATGAACACCTGCCTGGTGTACGAATTGCCAGCGGATCTTTGGGCCAGGGAATGAGTGTTGCTGTAGGCGCTGCCCTCGCCAAAAAGCTTAATAATGACCATAATATTGTTTACTCTTTACATGGCGATGGTGAACTGGATGAGGGGCAGAACTGGGAAGCGATCATGTTTGCAGCGCATAAAAAAGTAGATAACCTGGTTGCCACCATTGACTGGAATGGTCAGCAAATTGATGGCCCCACAAAGGCAGTGATGGCACTAGATAGCCTTAAGGCAAAGTTTGAAGCATTTAACTGGCAGGTATTGGAAATGGATGGCAATGATATGGATGCCGTGATTGCAGGTTTAACCCATGCTAAAACATTTGTTGGAAAAGGAAAGCCTATTGTTATTTTGATGAAGACCGAAATGGGAAAAGGAATCGATTTTATGGAAGGCAGCCACGAATGGCACGGGATTGCTCCAAATGATGAACAGTTACAAAAAGCGCTTGCTCAATTACCGGAAACATTAGGGGACTATTAATAACAAATTAACCTGCATTTATCTTAATTCAAAATGCTGCCTGCTTGCTTTACGTGCCGGAAACCAGGCTGCGGTAAATGCAATAGCAGTTGCTGTTGCTGCAACCAATAAAAAATCGGTGATAATTAATTTTACCGGGAAATAGTCTAAAAGAAAAGAACCGCCTTCCAATTTTATCAATTTAAATTTTAATTGCAGAAAACAAATTACAACGGCCATCAAAATGCCGCAAATAGTTCCAATACCTCCCAGTAACAAACCTTCACTCAAAAATATTTTCAGGATACTTTTTTCACCGGCACCCATACTTTGTAATACGTTGATGTCTTTTCTTTTTTCAAGTACCAGCATGGTGAGTGCACTTACCATGTTAAATGCTGCGATGATAAGAATTAAAGTGAGTACAGCATAAATAGCCCATTTTTCCAGCTTCATGGTGTTGTACAGGCTGGTATTTTGTTCGTACCTGGTTTGAACAATATACTCATTCCCAAGTAACGATGAGATAGTTTTTTTCTCGTCCCCTGGATCTGCCTTTGGGTTAAGTTTTATTTCCACAGCACTGTATTCGTTTTCAGCAAAACCAATTTGCTGTTTTACAAATCCGATATTAGTAATGGCATATTTGTCATCAAATTCCTGTTGGATGGTAAACGAACCCGATGCCTTGATAAATCCTTCACTTAGTGATTGGAGGGGGTCATTATTCAGGCTGTTTTTCCTTGGTAAAATAACCGTTAAGCTGCTGGCCGGTAAATTGGCATCCACATTTACTGCCGCTGCATTCTGTATACCTGATCCTGTAACCAGGAAAGGGTCGTTGGTTGTGCCCGTAAAATATTTGCCCCTGTTTATTTTAGCTGCTACTCCACTCACTTTTGCATAATTATCATCAACTCCCTTCAGGTAAATAACGGTTTGTGCATCCTGATTTTTTAATAAGGCTTTTTCTTCGGCTATAAGCGAAAAATTTTCTACTGCGGGTAATTGCTTCAATATTGTAATTTGTTTCAGGGTAAGGGTAAATGTTTTTCCGGTTGCGGGAACAACTTTCACATCTGTATAAAAAGAAGAGTACAGCGATTTTACCAGGTCTTCAAACCCGTTAAAAACACTCAATACAAGTACCTGGCAGCAGGTGGCAAAAGCAATAACACCTACTGTTACCCACGCAATGATGTTAATGGCATTGGCACTTTTTTTTGCTTTAAAATATCGCCAGGCAAAAGTTAAGTACATCAGGAGTTTATGGTTTATTACCTTCTTCTTTTTTAATGTCCTTAAAGATCTGTTCCATTTTATCTACATAATCCAGGGTGTCATCTATATAAAAGGTAAGCGTTGGCATGCTGCGTAACTGGTGTCTTACCCTTGCAGTAAGTTCTCTTTTTATTTCCCAGCTACGTTCTTCAATTTTTTTCAGCGCAGCGAAATTGTCTGCAATTTTAAAAAAGCTGAGGTAAACCCTTACTTCATAGAGGTCGGGGGTAACTTTTACCGAGGATATGGAAACCATTCCGCCATCCATCATGGATATGCCCAAACGCTGAAAAATATCACTCAGTTCTTTGTTAAGCAAACCTGCCACTTGTTTCTGCCTTTTACCTTCTAACATGATGTTTACGCTTTAATCGTTGTAAAATTAGTTACTTTGCTGTTTATATACAGATTTATTACTGATGAAGAAATATTCAAGGGTCTTCGGTTATCTCGGCCATTACAAACCTTCCATAGCCTGGTATTTTATAAGTATTCTTTTTTCCATTATTTTTTCTATTGTTTCTATCGGGATGTTGCTTCCCTTCATGCAATTGATCTTTGATGTGCAACAAATGCCTGTACCAAAGTCTTCAGGTAATTTTTTAATGCAATGGATAAATACCAATCTCAATGGCCTGATATATACCGGGGATAAGGCACATGACCTTGGTATAGTCTGCATACTCATCATTGTTTTTATATTTTCAAAAAACCTTTTCCTGTATATGTCATACAGGGCAATGGGGCCTGTTAAAAACGGCATTGTAAACCGGTTCCGGCTGGAGCTTTATAACAAGATCCTGCTTTTGCCCATTGGCTATTTTACTGAAAAAAGAAAAGGCGACCTGATGAGCAGGGTTACCAACGATGTCGGCGAAATAGAAGGTTCTGTTGTAGGAACGCTTGAAGGATGGGTGAGAGACCCACTGACTATTATTATCAATCTTTTTGTACTTTTTTCCATTAGCCCCAAACTTACTTTTTTCATCCTGTTGTGTATACCTGTGATGGGTTTTGTGATTGGAAGAATGAGCCGCTCACTCAAAAAACAATCGAGTGTTGTAGCACATAAAAACGGGGAAAGTATTTCTATCATCGAAGAAACCCTGGGTGGATTAAGGGTGATCAAGGCTTTTAATGTAGAAGGCCTGCTTCGTAATAAGTTTTTAAATACCAATACACAGTTATTGCATGCAAGAAACAAGATAGGGTTTCGCAGGGACCTGGCTTCACCAATGAGTGAAATGATGGGGGTAGCTATTTTCGCAGGCATACTATGGTTCGGCGGCAGATTGGTATTGAATAATGAATTAGGGTTGACTGGTGCTTTATTTCTTACTTACATGGGATTGTTCTATAACATCATTGATCCTGCCAAATCCATTTCCACTGCGTTCAGCAATATGCAAAAAGGGTCATCGGCGATTGAACGAATTGAAGAAGTATTGAAAGCCCCAGTAACAGTTGATGCCAATATAAATGGAAAGAAGCTGGAAACATTTAATGGTAGTATTGAATTCAGGAATGTAGGGTTTATGTATGACGATGCAGTGATACTTAAAAATATAAACCTGAAAGTAGAAAAAGGGAAAACGGTTGCATTAGTTGGCAGCAGCGGTGCCGGTAAAAGCACACTGGCCGACCTGGTACCACGTTTTCACGACGTAAGTAGTGGTGAATTATTGATTGATGGAATCAATATCAAAGACTATTCACTGCAATCGCTGAGAAGCCTGATGAGCATCGTTACACAAGAACCTATTTTATTTAATGACAGCATTGCCAATAATATTGCCTTAGGAATGGATAATGCAAAACCAGAGGAAATAGAAGCTGCAGCAAAAATTGCCAATGCTCATAATTTCATTATACAAAAGGAAGAGGGATATAACACCAATATTGGCGACCGTGGCGGAAAGTTGAGCGGTGGCGAACGCCAGCGTATGACCATTGCAAGGGCTGTGCTTAAAAACCCGCCGATTTTGATATTGGATGAAGCTACATCGTCACTGGATACCGAAAGTGAACGCCTGGTTCAGGATGCAATAAATAATTTAATGAACAACCGTACTTCTATTGTTATTGCCCATCGCCTAAGTACCATCCGCCATGCTGATGAGATCGTTGTTTTGCAAATGGGAGAAATTGTAGAAAGAGGAACGCATGATTCCCTGATTGCTCAAAACGGGTTTTATAAAAGGCTGGTGGATATGCAGGAGGTTCGCTAAACCTATAGGGTTTGCATCGCTGTAATGCCGCCCGGCAAATCCTATAGGTTTAGGCGCCTTCTATAAGCCCCACCGCATTTCCCCAGGGATCAATAACCGTAGCTACTTTTATTCCTCCACCAACATCCGAAGTGGCATATAAAACGGTAGCGCCATGCTCAACTAATTTCTTCACACAGTTCTCAATTTCATCTACTGCCCAATGGGTTACCGTTTGGTTGCCGTGAGTTAAGGTATCATCCTGCGGATGCAAACCCAGTTCGCAACCATTAAAATCAAAGCCAACATAAAAGGCTTCATCAAAATAAGGTGTATTGCCGGTTAGTTTGATGTACCATTCTTTTGCTTTTTGCAGATCGGGTACATAATAAATGACTGTTCTTAGTTTCTTGAACATACGGGATTGCTTTTAAAGTAAAAAAGAGAATGAAATTAATCATTCTC
>CAYTQB010000085.1:0-1291 GCA_964439615.1 uncultured Ferruginibacter sp.
GATAAACAGCAATCCAACCAGTTTTGAATCGTAGTGCTCTGTTTCTTTGTTTATAATATCGCCCAGCCATTTAGCAAAATAATAAAGCGGTGCATGAATAAGAAAACCTAAAGTTGCAGGAATGAACAGTGCAATTTTTTTTAGCCCGGGTTGATGTATATAAAATTTTTCTTTGAGGTTTTCTTTGTCGCCGCTCCCTATTTCAAAAACATATTTACTCAGTTGGGCCTTCAAAACTTCATTGAATTGCCTGATGGCGTTACCATGGCTGTCGTTGTAATCTATGTTTTCCTTTGTGATCATATCTCCAAAGAACAGCTTCACATTTTTCCCAAATACTTTAAAAGAGCTGTAGTTAATAGCAACGGGTAATATTTTTACATCTATACTCTCCTGCCAGCTGCTAATAGCCAGGCGTGCAGTTCCTTTTTTCAAAGGCCTCAAATGCCATTCATTTATGCATTTGCCTTCGCTGAAGATGAGTACAATTCCCCCTTGTTTAAAAATGTCTTTACATAGCTCAAAAGTCTTATAATTTTCTTCAAGATTTTCTACACCCTCACTTACCCGGTAAACAGGAAACATTTTAAAACTTAGTAATAGCCTGGCAAAAAACCTGTTCTTAAAAGCATCACCCCTGGCAAGTGAATAAACAGGCTTGTCAAATAAAGTACAGAGTATTACAGCGTCCAGGAAAGAGTTTGGATGATTGACAGCAAGCATTAGTGGGCCCTCAAGTTTTAAGAGCTCCCGTTGGTTGATAGCAATATGCCTGCAATAAATAGGTATAGCCAGCCGTGCAATAATTTTAACGAAAGAATAAAGCAATTGCCTGTTAATTTAATTTTAAGGGGAAGATAAATATTATTCAATCAATGGCAGCCTAATTTAACTGCGGGTCAATGGGAAAGTTAACCATCATTTCATATTCTCCACCAAGATGCTGAAGGCTGCCCTTCCAGATATCATCATGTTGTGTATCAAAGACCAAACTTTTAGTTGCAGATACTGTAAGCCAGCTTTTTTCTTTAAGCTCATCCGACAACTGGCCATCTCCCCAGCCGCTGTAACCCACAAAGAATTTTATTTTGTTAAGATCAATACTGTTATTCTTTATGAGCGCTGTTAGTGTTTCAAAATTACCTCCCCAATAAATGCCATTGGTTATTTTGCAGGATTCAGGGATCAGGTCGGGACATTGATGCAAAAAGTGAATTGTATTCATTTGCACCGGCCCTCCATAATAAACAGGTAATTTAAATTCCTCCAGGTCGCTTATCAGTTCACCCAG
>CAYTQB010000085.1:1391-11640 GCA_964439615.1 uncultured Ferruginibacter sp.
TTTATCAATAACATGACGCATGAATTTAAAACGCCGTTAGCTACCATATCTCTGGCAGTGGATGCATTAAAAAATGAAAAAGTATCAAGTGACAAAGAGAAAACAGGTTATTTTACCGGCATCATTAAGGAAGAAAATAAACGGATGAATAAACAGGTGGAAACGATACTGCAGGCGGCTTTGCTGGATAAACAAGAGGTTCAGTTGAACTTAAAAAAATTATCTGCACATGACTTAGTTGTTAGTGCGTTAAATAATATTAACCTGCAGGTTGAGGAAAAAGGTGGTAAGCTTGATGTAGAACTTGGAGCAGAAAAAGACCAGGTCATGGCAAATGAAGTGCATTTCACCAACTTGATAAATAATTTACTCGATAACGCCGTAAAATATTCAAAGGAAAACCTCTACATTAAATTGAGTACTAAAAATTCGGGTAACCAGATAAAAATAATCATTGAGGATAACGGGATAGGCATGAATAAAGAGACACTGAACAGGATTTTCGAAAAATTTTACAGGGCCCACACCGGAAATGTACACAATGTAAAAGGCTTTGGGCTGGGGTTGAGCTATGTTAAAACTATGGTGGAAGCCCATCATGGAACAATTAAAGCAGAAAGTGTATTAGGAAAGGGCAGCAGTTTCACTATAACAATTCCTTTGGCCAGGTAAGCATTTACCTTTTTGAAACCGGTACAACCAATTTTAATCCACTCCACTCGTTGCTTACTGCACAAACTTTTATATCCACAAGGTTGTTTTCCAAAGCAAAATTTCTTATCAGGTCTTCAGTTAAATCTGTAGCAATCCCAGATGCTTTCTTGTACCACGAGATCCAGATCACTACTGAACTATTCTTCTTGCTTATCCGCAAAATCTTTTTCATTTCATTTTTAAAAATTGTATTGTTTTCTGCAAATAGGTGAATGAAGTCGGGGGTTTCATTAGGTGACACATATTGTTTGGAGATGTCAGATTGCAGAAGTTGAAAATAATTCTGGGGCTGATTAAGTGTAAGGATTTTCATCTCTGGCTTAATGCCTAATTTTTGTAATAAAGGAGTTCGGGAATATCCTGCAGTGTTCATAATATGCTTTTTTAAAAGTAATTAACACTAATTCACAGGTATCCACATTCAATTCACACCCAGATTTAATGAAAAGACCCTCAAAGCCTTAGCAGGTATAAACAAAGTATTTGGGGATAAAAAAGTTTATCCCAAAAATGTTTATAAAGTGGGAAAAAGTGTTATTTTGTGGAAATTCCTGTTTTTGTTGAGCTAAATAATTGAAAATGATGGGTTTTCTTGGTGAATATGAGGCTACTTTAGATGCTAAAGGCCGTTTTCTTTTACCTGCAGGCTTTAAAAAGCAACTGCCGGAAGAGGGAGCAACCCTATTCATCATTAACAGGGGTTTTGAAAAGTGCCTGACACTGTACCCACTACAAAGCTGGGACCCTATTTTTTCCGAGATCAGCAAACTGAATGATTTTGATCCTAAGGTAAGGGAATTCAGACGGTATTTTTTAAATGGCGCTACCCAGTTGGAGTTAGATTCTGCCGGCCGTTTGCTGGTACCAAAAAATCTTGCAGAACATGCAGGACTGGAAAAAGACATAGTGCTGGTATCAGCAGTCAACAAAATTGAGATATGGGACAAGAGTAAGTATAAACAGTTCTTTGAAACTTTTACGCCACAATCATTTAGTGACCTGGCAAATGAAGTGATGAACAAGAAGAGTATTTAGGAATTTGTAATTAGTAAAATGGAATGAGTAAAACATCCAATAGTAAACTGATTCCTGCCTCAAGCTCTTCTGACTATCATACACCGGTATTGTTGGAAGAATGTATTACTGGGTTAAACATTAAACCAGGAGGTGTATATGTAGATTGTACATTTGGCGGCGGAGGGCATAGTCGTTCAATTTTGCAGAACCTGGATGAAAAAGGCAGGTTGATTGTCTTTGACCAGGATGAAGCAGCTGAAAAAAATGCACCACAGGATACACGGGTAACTTTCATACCTCAGAACTTTCGTCATCTCCAGCGTTTTTTACGGTTACTTAAGATTGCAAAAGTTGATGGAATACTTGCCGACCTCGGTGTTTCCAGTCACCAGTTTGATGAAGCCGAACGAGGCTTCTCTACCCGGTTTGATGCTGCGTTGGATATGCGTATGGATCAACGCCAGGCAGTTACTGCAGCTCATATACTTAAAAATTTCAGTGAGATACAATTGCACAAAATGTTCGAACAATATGGCGAAGTGACCAATGCAAAGACGCTTGCTAAAACCATTGTTGCACAAAGATCAATTTCTCCCATCAGAACAATTAATGAATTTAAGGCAGCAGTTCATTCAGTAGCAAAAGGTAATCCACAGAAATATTTTGCACAGGTGTTCCAGGCATTCCGTATCGAAGTCAATGATGAGTTAGGTGCACTAAAAGAATTGCTGGAACAAACAACTTCAGTACTAAATAAGGGTGGCAGGATTGCAATAATCACTTTTCATTCACTGGAAGACAGGCTTGTAAAAAATTTTTTTCGATGCGGCACATTTGAAGATACAGCTATCGATGACGTGTATGGCACCCGGTTTGAAAACCCCTTTAAAGTGATTACCAAAAAACCAGTAGTACCATCGGAGAAAGAGCTAAAACAAAACAACAGGTCAAGAAGCGCAAAACTCAGGGTGGCAGAATTAAAGTAAAAGTTTCAAACTGATAAATCAGGCATAAATACACGCCAGAAATATACATGTCAGAAGATAAAAAAATAGACGGGCAAGACATCAGTGGAAAAAAAACCGACTGGAAGAAAAATTTAAGTCATAAATGGGTAGTAAAAAATATACCATTCTTCCTGTTCCTGACATTGCTGGCTGTTATATACATATACAATGGCCATTTTACCGATAAACTGATCTTAAAGATCAGCACAACGGAAAAGCATATTAAAGAGCTGGAGTACGAATATAAAACTATAAAGAGCGAAGTGATTTTCAGGAGTAAAGCGAGTGAATTAATAAAAGCTGTGGAACCGTTGGGATTAAAAGAGTTGACAACCCCGCCCATATTATTAACAGCAAAAAAAGAGAATAAATAACCAAAGGCACTTTAACCACTGTCAATTGGAAGTAAAAAACGACATACTGTGGAGAGTTTACCTCTGTTTTCTGGGCATGGTAGTGCTTGGTATAGTTGTAGTGGGCAGGGCTTTTTATATACAACAGGTTGAAGGTAAATACTGGGCCAGTATGGGAGACAGCTTACACTTAAAATATTTTCCTATTGATGCCGAACGGGGCACTATTTATAGCGAAGATGGCAATATGCTGAGTACATCAGTTCCTGTCTTTGATGTGTATGTGGACTTTGCTGCCGAGGGGTTAAGAGAAAAAGGAGGCAAAAGGTTTAAAGATAACGCAGATACTTTGAGTATCTGCCTTGCCAATCTTTTTAATGATAAAACCCCTGAGACATATTTGAAGGAACTGAAACTGGCCTATAAAAATAAAGACAGGTATTATGCCCTGAAAAAGAAAATATCTTTTTCGCAATATAAAGAGTTGAGGGATTTCCCTTTGGTGAAGCTGGGTAAAAATAAAAGTGGATTTATCATTAACTCAAAAGACAAGCGTATCAATCCTTATGTTTTACTGGCAAACCGCACAATTGGTTTGTCGAGAGATAATGCAAAAAATAATGTTGGATTGGAACAATACTACGATAGTATGCTGAGAGGTAAAACCGGGCAGCAACTGGTAAGATATATTGCCGGGGCATATATGCCTGTGGATGGAGGTGATGTGGACCCTGAAAATGGAAAAGATATTATCTCAACACTGGATACCTATATACAAGATGTTACAGAAAATGCATTGATGAAGATGGTGAGTGGTAATAATTCCCTGCATGGCACTGCTATTGTAATGGAAACAGCCACAGGTAAAATTAAAGCTATTGCTAACCTGGGTAAACAAGCTGACGGCTCTTATACCGAAGACCTGAATTATGGAATAGGCAAAGCAACAGAGCCAGGGTCTATATTTAAGCTGGCTACACTGATGAGCTTACTGGAAGATAAATATGTAACCATTAATTCTACTGTTGATTGTGAAGGAGGCCAAAAGTCTTTTTACGGACTACACATAAAAGATTCTCACCTGGGTGCAGGTGAGCTCACCATTAAAGATGCTTTTGCAAGAAGCAGTAATGTAGCATTTGCAAAATTAGCCGACCAGTATTATCATGAACAGCCTTCAAAATATATAAACAACCTGCACAAATACAGGCTGGACCAGATGACAGGTGTTGACATTACAGCTTCATCAGGCAGGCCGCTTATAAAGAAAGCAGGCAGCAAGACCTGGAGCAAGACTACAATACCTTATATGGCACATGGGTATGAAGAACTGGTTACCCCGCTGCATATGCTCATGTTATACAATGCCGTGGCCAATAATGGTAAAATGATGAAACCTTACCTGGTAAGTTCCATCAGGAAGTATGGGGTAGAAATAAAAAAAATTCAGCCAGAAGTACTTGTTGAAAAAGTATGCAGCGATGAAACCCTGGCCCAGGTTAAAGAATGTTTACTTGCAGTAGTAGATGATAAGCATGGTACAGGTAGAAAACTAAAAGACAGTACTTACCAAATCGCCGGCAAAACGGGTACCGCAGTAACAGCATTAAATAATAAAGGGTATAACAAGGGTAATAAGATCTATCAGGCTTCTTTCATAGGCTATTTCCCTGCCAACCAACCTAAATACACAATAGCTGTAGTTATTCAGAACAGCGAAAAATCAGTAATGGTGTATGGTGCAGATGTTTCCGGTGTAGTGTTTAAAGAGATCAGCGACAGGATATACAGTAGTTATGTGGGTACAAAGCAATACGCATCAGCTAGCAGAACAGATAGCATCGGGTATAATTACTTTGGATTGAAAAATGAACTGAATTCAATCTTCAATTCTCTGAACCTGTCCTTTATTGATTCTGCACGGTCAGGATACTGGAGATCTGTACAACTTAAAAATAATTCAGGCACTTTATATACGGCACTTACTTCTACCTCAACAACAAGCTCTGTTACTCCAAATGTTATGGGACTTGGTTTAAAGGACGCTGTGTATTTACTGGAGAATATGGGATTAAAAGTTACAACTACCGGAAGAGGAAGGGTTATAAACCAATCACTGGCGGCAGGAACAAATTTTAATAAAACTCAAACTATTTCTTTAATTCTGAATTGACACTACAGGATATACTATATAAAGTTTCTATACGCTCAGCAAAAGGCAGCACCCATGTTGAAGTAAAAAGTCTGGCGATTGATTCACGCACTGTAAAACCCGGCTCATGCTTTATTGCATTAAGAGGGACTAAGGCAGATGGGCAGTCGTTTATACAAAGTGCCATTGAAAAAGGTGCAGTAGCTGTTGTTTGTGAAGCATCCACGGAAAATATAAATGAAGCAGTTACTTATGTCCAGGTAGAAAACGCAGCCGAAGCAGCCGGTTTCATTAGCCATAACTTTTATGGAGAGCCTTCATTAAAAATAAAACTGATCGGCGTAACAGGAACAAATGGCAAAACAACTATTGCAACGTTATTGTGGAAACTATATACAGCCATGGGTTATACATGTGGCCTGATAAGTACTGTGCAGAACCAGGTGGGCGACCGAGTAATTGCAGCCACTCACACAACACCCGATGCAGTAAGTATTAATGCATTGCTGAAACAAATGACAGATGAAGGTTGTACTCATGTGTTCATGGAATGCAGCAGCCATGCCATTCATCAAGACAGGATAACAGGTTTGCAATTCAGCGGCGCTTTGTTTACAAATATTACACATGATCATCTCGACTATCACCAGACTTTTGATGAATATATCCGTGTAAAAAAATCATGGTTTGATAAACTTCCTTCTTCTGCATTCGCCATCAGCAATGCAGATGATAAGAGAGGGGCAGTGATGCTGCAGAATACCAATGCCAAAAAATATTTCTACAGCCTTAAAACAATGGCCGATTTTAAAGGGAAGATCCTCGACAATAGTCTTGCAGGTTTGCACATGACGATAAATGACAAGGAAGTGTATTTCCGGCTTATCGGCGAATTTAATGCGTATAATTTATTGGCTGTTTATGGCGCAGCTGTTTGCCTGGGTGAAGATAAGGATACTGCTTTACAGGTATTAAGCAGCCTTGATGGAGCAGAAGGAAGGTTTGATTATATGGTTAGTAAAAAAGAAAAGATAACCGGCATAGTTGATTACGCACATACACCGGATGCTTTATTAAATGTGTTGGCAACGATAAAAAAACTACGCCAGGGAGCCGAACAAATTATAACAGTAGTGGGATGTGGAGGCGACCGGGATAAAACAAAACGGCCTGTAATGGCTGAAGTAGCCTGTGAGTACAGCGACAGGGTGATCCTTACTTCAGATAATCCACGAAGTGAAGACCCCATGAAAATTTTAAAAGATATGGAGGCCGGGGTTAATGTGGTTGCAAAAAAAAAAGTCATTTCCATACCCGACAGGAAGGAAGCAATTAAAACAGCTGTGAACCTGGCTAATGGCGATGATATTGTTTTGGTAGCAGGTAAGGGGCATGAAAAGTACCAGGACATAAAAGGTGTGAAATATGATTTTGATGATAAGAAGATATTGAATGAAATGTTTGAATTGTTAGAGAAATAAAACAATATGTTGTATCACTTATTTAAATGGTTAACAGAAGAGGGATTTACATTTCCCGGGAGTAATCTATGGCGCTTTACCAGCTTCAGGGTCTTACTTGCGTTGCTGTTATCATTGGTAATTACAACAGTATATGGCAAAAGATTAATAAGGCTCCTTCAGAAAAAACAATTAGGTGAAAGTGTCAGAGACCTCGGTTTACAGGGAGAGCAAGAAAAAAAAGGCACGCCTACAATGGGTGGCATCATTATTATCCTTGCCATCATCATCCCCACATTATTATTAGCCAATTTGGAAAAAGTATATATCCGATTGATGTTATTATGTACTGTTTGGTTGGGCATTATTGGTTTTATTGATGATTATTTGAAAATAAAAGCCAGACGAAAGGCAAAAGAAAAGGGGATTGTTTATAAAAAAAGCGACAGCGATGGTTTAGCTGGCAGATTCAAAATATTTGGTCAAGTGATGCTAGGAATAATTGTTGGAGCCACTCTATACTTTAACAATAATGTAGTTGTAAAAAGAGAAGTGTATTCTGTAGGAAGTGTTGAAAATCGTGGGCAAAAAACCACGGACGCAAAATTTGATACAATAATGGTAGGAAAGAAGCCAAAAGTATTTGCTACAGTAAAAGATGTTATAACTACAATACCTTTTGTAAAAACACATGAGTTTAATTATGCCAGGTTATTACCAAGAAGCTTGGAGAAGTTTACATATATCCTGTATATCATCATTGTGATATTTATTGTAACAGCAGTCTCAAATGGAGCAAATATCACCGATGGGTTAGATGGACTGGCAACGGGCGTAAGTGCCATCATTGGCATCTGTCTGGGTGTATTTGTTTATGTAAGTGGTTATGTGAATCTGGCCGAATACCTTAACATTATGTACATCCCTAACCTGAGCGAACTGTCGATTTTTATAGCAGCATTTGTTGGAGCCTGTATCGGGTTTCTTTGGTATAACTCTTATCCAGCCCAGGTTTTTATGGGAGATACAGGCAGTCTTGCACTAGGTGGCATTATTGCGGCATTGGCAATCATTGTGCGTAAAGAATTATTGATACCCTTTTTCTGTTTTGTTTTCCTCGTAGAAAATTTAAGTGTGATGATACAGGTAGGGTATTTCAAATATACCAAACGAAAATATGGTGAAGGGCGACGGGTATTCCTGATGAGTCCGCTGCACCATCATTACCAGAAATTAGGTTATCATGAAAGTAAAATAGCGGTGCGGTTCTGGATCATAACAATATTAAGTGTGGCATTGGCCATTGTAACGTTGAAACTGAGATAAAGAAATTTGAAAAACCAAAGCAGTGTTTTGAGAAAAACAGGATTTTAAGTTTTTCAATGTGAGTAAGCACCGATTTATGAAAACTATTTGTACCCGACCGGCGACGACCTGTTAAATTCTATCTATTGAAAGACCACTTTTTACTTCTATGAGAAGAAAGGGTGAATAATGTAAATGAGTAAATGAAAAAAAGATTAGTCATACTGGGTGCAGGTGAAAGTGGAGTTGGTGCTGCCTTGCTGGCGAAGCAACAGGGATATAATGTTTTTGTGAGCGATGGCGGGGCTATCAAAGAAAAATACAGAACAGAATTACAGAATAACCATATCATGTTTGAAGAGAATCAACATACCACTGACATGATCCTGGATGCCGACGAGGTAATGAAAAGCCCCGGCATACCGGAAAAGAATGAACTGGTAAAACAGGTAAGGGCAAAAAATATTCCTGTCATCAGTGAAATTGAATTTGCTTATCGCTATAAGGGCAACAGCAAGATCATTGCCATAACTGGAAGTAATGGTAAAACAACAACAACGGCATTAACCTATCATATCTGTAAAATGGGCGGCGCCGATTGTGCCATGGTAGGTAATGTGGGTTATTCATTCGCAAAACAGGTGGCTGTAAATCCAAGGCAGTTATATGTGGCAGAGATCAGCTCTTTTCAACTGGACGATATCAAAACCTTCCGCCCTGATGTGGCGGTGCTTACCAATATAACCGAGGATCACCTTGACAGGTATGAATACAAATTTGATAATTATATAAACAGCAAGTTCCGTGTTGTGATAAACCAGCAAAAGGAAGATGTTTTTATTTATAACCTCGATGATGAAGTGACCCTGAAAGCCATAAACAATTATCCCATTAAATCAACACTAGCCCCAATCACTATGAGTAAACAACTGCCACAGGGCGCTTACCTGCTTAACGCAAAGATGCACCTGAAATGGAAAAACGAAGAGATGCAGATGAGTATTGAAGATTTTGCTTTGAAAGGAAAGCACAATCAATACAATAGTATGGCTGCAGGCTTAGCGGCCAGTGCGGTTGATATCCGTAAGGAAAAGATAAGAGAAGCGCTGCAAACTTTTGAAAGCCTGGAACACAGGATGGAGACCGTGGCTACTATTAAAAACATTGAATTCATTAACGACAGCAAAGCTACTAATGTAAACAGCACCTGGTTTGCCCTGGAAAGTATGGAGAAACCGGTGATATTGATATTGGGTGGTGTGGATAAGGGTAATGATTATTCTCTACTTGAAGACCTGGTAAAAGAAAAAGTGAAAGCTATTGTTTGTATGGGAACAGAGAACAGGAAGATCCACGAAGCATTTGGGGATATAGTGCCGCTGATGGTGAATACAGACAATGCAAAAGATGCGGTACAGTCGGCCTTTCATTTTGCCAGCAAAGGAGATGTGGTGCTGTTAAGTCCCGCTTGTGCAAGCTTTGATCTCTTTAAAAATTATGAAGACAGGGGAAACCAGTTTAAAAAAGCGGTGAAAGAATTATAAAACGGGCCCCTCCTATCCTCCCCCAAGGGGAGGAAATGGAAAAGAAGAAAACGAAGATGAATAAAAAACTAATGTTGAAATGCGTAATTGCAAATATTGATTAAAAAATAAATGCCCGGCCTCCCTCTCTTTCGGAGAGGGAACGAGGGTGAGGCTTTATGTCCGAGCAAATAAACATAAAAACTTTTTTTACACCCAACATCGGTAACATGGGTGGCAATTTGGTAAGCAAGACCAAAGGTGACCGTGTTATCTGGGGTATCGTCGTTATTCTTACGTTGGTAAGTTTGCTGGTAGTGTACAGCAGTACCGGCTCATTGGCATACAGGTTAAGTAAGAGTACCGAAAGTTATCTTTTCAAACAAGTTGCATTCATTATACTTGGTTTGCTCATTATCTATTTTGCCCACAGGGTTAACTATACACTTTACTCAAGGATAGCTTCCATCTTATTTGTTGCTTCTATTTTCTTGTTGATCTATACTTATTTTTTTGGTGTACGCATGAATGAAGGTACCCGCTGGATAAAACTCCCGGTCATTAACATGACCTTCCAGACATCGGACATGGCCAAACTGGCTCTGTTCATGTATTTGAGTCGCCAGCTCAGCCGTAAACAGAATGTGATCAAAGATTTTAAAAAAGGATTTCTGCCCATAATAATTCCTGTGGCCATTATCTGTTTGCTTATCGCTCC
>CAYTQB010000086.1:0-4431 GCA_964439615.1 uncultured Ferruginibacter sp.
CTCTTGATATTGTATGAGTAAGTTTGTGTTTTATCTTTTAAAATTTTCAGTTTACCTTCTTTTAAAGCACTTACCAGCGGAGCATGTTTGTCCAACACCTCAAATAAGCCACTGATACCCGGCAATTGCACACCGTATACATCGCCGCTGAAAATTTTTTGTTCCGGAGTTAATATCTCTAAAGTCATAAAATCGATTTGATGATTTGATAATTTGATAAATGGTTGATTTAGTTTTTGCATTTCATCAACACATCACCAAATCTTCAAATTTCCAAATTAAGCCTTCGCAGCTTCCATTAATTTCTTACCCTTTTCAATAGCATCTTCCAGTGTACCTACCAGGTTAAATGCTGCTTCGGGATATTCATCCACTTCACCGTCCATAATGGCATTGAAACCACGAATGGTATCTTCAATAGGCACCAGTACACCTTTTAAACCGGTGAACTGCTCGGCCACGAAGAAAGGCTGGCTTAAGAAACGTTGTACTTTACGGGCCCTTGATACCACCAGTTTATCATCATCACTCAATTCATCCAAGCCAAGAATGGCAATGATATCCTGCAATTCTTTGTAACGTTGTAAGATCAGTTTAACACGGTTAGCACAGTTATAGTGTTCATCACCCACAATTTGCGGAGTAAGTATACGTGAAGTAGAATCCAGTGGATCTACCGCAGGGTAGATACCAAGGTCGGCGATCTTACGGCTTAATACTGTAGTAGCATCAAGGTGAGCGAAGGTTGTAGCCGGAGCCGGATCGGTCAAGTCATCTGCAGGTACATATACCGCCTGTACAGATGTAATTGAACCGTTCTTGGTAGAAGTGATCCTCTCCTGCATCAATCCCATTTCAGTTGCAAGCGTTGGCTGGTAACCTACCGCTGATGGCATACGGCCAAGTAACGCTGATACTTCAGATCCCGCCTGTGTGAAACGGAAGATATTATCAACAAAGAAAAGAATATCCTTTCCTTGTCCGCTACCATCTCCGTCACGGAAATATTCAGCCAGCGTTAAACCACTCAATGCCACACGAGCCCTTGCACCCGGTGGTTCATTCATTTGTCCGAATACGAATGTTGCTTTACTATCTTCGAGCCCTTTTAAGTTTACTTTGCTCAAATCCCATCCACCTTCCTCCATACTGTGCTTAAATCCTTCGCCATAGTTCATGATACCTGCTTCGATCATCTCTCTCATAAGGTCATTTCCCTCACGGGTTCTTTCTCCTACACCTGCAAACACAGATAAACCACTGTATGCTTTCGCAATGTTGTTGATCAATTCCTGGATCAATACCGTTTTACCCACACCTGCACCACCAAACAAACCTATCTTACCACCCTTTGCATAAGGCTCAATAAGGTCGATTACTTTGATACCGGTAAATAATACCTCACTGGCAGTACTCAGATTTTCGAATAAAGGTGGCTTGGCATGTATCGGACGGCCATTGGCCTTGCTAACTTGCGGCAAACCATCAATAGCATCACCGGTTACATTGAACAGGCGTCCTTTGATGGCATCGCCGGTTGGCATGGCGATTGGTTTTCCGGTATCCACAACTACGGTACCACGTACCAGGCCTTCAGTTCCGTCCATCGCAATGGTACGAACACTGTCTTCGCCAAGGTGTTGCTGTACCTCAAGTACCAGCGTATCTCCATTTTCACGTTTTAATTCCAAAGAGTTCAAAATCTCGGGGAGTTTGCTATCGCTGTCAAACTGAACGTCAACCACAGCGCCGATGACTGTTTTTACTTTACCGGTATTGGCCATAAATGATTTTTTATTATAATGAAGTCTGAATTTGAGCGGCAAAGGTAAGGGATGAGGATTAAAATTTGAAATTTCGGGATAGCCATTTTAAAGGATAATTTTGGCCCCGGCAACCAGCCCCAAAGCAGGCCGGAATAAGCCTCAAACACAATATTCCGGGTATTTTACGTTAAGGAAAGTACCCTTTTAATTAAATAATCTGCCATACGGGCCATGCTTAAAAAAATCGCCAGGATCTGCTTTTTTGTTGCCAATATTATGGTCATTGTACTTTATTTGCTGGCATGCCTGGTTCCGTTCATAACCGGAGGCAGATCATGGTTCATTGCCATGATGGGGTTAATCTTCCCACCACTGTTTTTTATTCTCATTGGCTTACTGTTTTATTGGATAATCCGGAGGTCGAAATGGGCCATTGTGTTTTTCATCACTATTTTATTAGGTTGGAAACAAATATCAGTAATGATGGTTTTTCATTTGCCCAAAAACTTTGAGCAGGCTAAACCTGCAGCAACTTTAAGGGTACTTACCTGGAACCTCTCAGCCTGGGGGCAATCAAATGCTGCAGATGAGAGCAAATCCAATAACCAGGAACAAATGATTGGGTTAGTGAATAAAACCAATGCAGATATTTTGTGCTTCCAGGAGTATGTGTATTATAAAGACAAAAAGGTTCTCGATTCCATACTCCCTGAATTTATGGAAAGAGGTTATCACTATAGCTACTTTGTTCCAACTAAATTCAATGAGCACCATTATAAGACGACGAGGCTGATCACTACTATTATCATTTCGAAATATCCGATTGTGGATACCGCTCATTTGTTTTATACAGATGAACAACTCATCGAACCACTCATCTCTGCCGACATTAATATCAACGGCCAGATGATAAGGGTATTTAGCACACACCTGGAATCGGTACGTTTTGTTCGCAGCGATGCCAATGGGCTTCGTAACTGGAAACAACCTATTAGCGGAACATTTGGCGCCCTCAGGTTGATGGCGTATAAACTAAGAAATGCTTACAAAGCAAGAGACCTGCAGGCAGAAACTTTAAGTAAAAAGATAAAGGAAAGCCCATACCCTGTCATTGTTTGCGGAGATTTTAATGATGTACCCAATTCATACACTTACTTTACAGTAAAAGGAAAACTACAGGATGCTTTCTTAAAGAAGGGCTCAGGCTTTGGTAAGTCATTAGCTATGGTTCCGGTACTCCCGTTGAGAATAGATTACATATTTGCCGATAAAAAATTCGACGTAACACAATGTAATGTTATTGAAGCCCCCTATTCGGACCATTACCCTGTTGTTGCCGATTTTATGTTATCCAGGAATTGATGTATTGCACTATAAGTCCATGCAGCAGCCAGCCCACCAGCAATGGGTGCAACAACAGTTATCCAACTATATCCCCAGTCACTGTCTCTTTTATCTTTTATAGGTAAGATGAAATGCATAATACGTGGGCCAAGGTCCCTGGCCGGATTAATGGCATAACCGGTAGGTCCGCCGAGGCTTAACCCGATACCCAATATAAGTAGCGCAACTGGCAAAGCATCTAAAGAACGAAGGCCGGCATCAGCGCCGGTGATAAAGAAGATACCGAATACCAATGCAAATGTTCCGATGAATTCTGTAGCAAAATTGAAGGCTGTATTCCTGATTGCTGGTGCATTACAAAACACGGCAAGCTTTGCATCAGCATCGGTGGTTTCATCAAAATGTTTTTTATAGGCTATCCATACCAGCAATGCGCCGGTCATGGCGCCGGTAAATTGCCCGGCAATATACATGGGAACATTGGCCCAATCAAATTTTCCGGCAGCTGCAAGGGCGATAGAAACTGCCGGGTTCAGATGAGCGCCGCTCTGCGCAGCAGATATATATACACCCACAAATACAGCAATGGCCCATCCAAAAGTGATAACGATCCATCCACCGTTATTACCCTTCGTTTTATTTAGTACAACATTGGCTACTACACCATCACCTAATAAAATGAGGAAGGCTGTGCCGATCATTTCAAAAAGAAAATTATTCATACGCAGTTTTATTATTCAGGAAAAATAATCAATTATTTATCATCTGCCCACGCAATTGCAGATTTAACTGCACGCTGCCATCCTTTTTTAAGCGATGCTCTTTCCTCTTCCTTCATTGCGGAACCAAATGAAATATCCAGTTGCCATTGGTCTTGTATCTGGTCTACATTATTCCAGTAACCAATTGCAAGCCCGGCAAGATAAGCTGCTCCCAATGCTGTGGTTTCTGTTATTTTTGGCCTGGCAACTTTTGTATTTAGGATATCAGCCTGGAACTGCATCAATAAATTATTGGTTGTTGCTCCCCCATCCACCCTCAGTTCTTTGATAGAAATCCCTGAATCTGCTTCCATCGCTTTCAATACATCCATAGTCTGATAAGCAATACTCTCCAAGGAAGCCCTTGCAATATGAGCTGCTGATGTTCCCCTGGTAATGCCTACCATTGTTCCTTTTGCATATTGATTCCAGTGAGGTGCACCCAAACCTGCAAAAGCCGGAACAACATAAACTCCGTCGGCAGAGTGTACAAATGCAGCCAGCTTTTCCACTTCAGCCGATTTTTTTATGATTCCCAATCCATCTCTTAACCATTGTAC
>CAYTQB010000086.1:4531-8322 GCA_964439615.1 uncultured Ferruginibacter sp.
AGAATATTCTGCGTATTGCCATACACTTCGCTGCTACTCCTTATCTGTGGCAGCATATTACCGGGCATATCGAATATTTTTTCCAGCTCGCCATCCCATTGCAGCGTATGAATATTACAAAGCATGGTTCTTGAAGCATTGGAAACATCAGTTACATGTATCTGCCCCTTGGTTAAATTCCAAACGAGCCAACTATCGATGGTGCCAAAACACAGCTCTCCTTTATTTGCTTTTTCTCTTGCACCCTTCACATTATCGAGTATCCATTTTATTTTACTGGCAGAGAAATAGGCGTCAACGATCAATCCTGTTTTTTCCCGGATAACTCTATCCAGCCCTTTTACTTTTAGTTCATCACAAAAAGAAGCGGTTCTCCTGTCTTGCCAAACGATGGCATTATAAATGGGTTTACCCGTTGCCCTTTCCCAAACAACGGTTGTTTCTCTTTGATTGGTTATCCCGATAGCCGCAATATTTTCAGGTGACAGACCTGCTTTGGTGATGGCCTCTGCTGCTACACCTAGTTGCGTACTCCATATTTCACTGGCATCATGCTCCACCCAACCCGGTTGTGGAAATATCTGAGTGAATTCTTTTTGTGCAACTGAAACCACCGAGCCCTGTTTATTAAAAATGATAGCCCTGCTGCTGGTAGTTCCCTGATCAAGTGAAAGAATGTATTGATCCATGCAAAATGTATTTGCTTCAAGTTAATTGAAATTCATCAAAAGCAAATGACATAAAAAAAGCTGCAGGTTTACCTGCAGCCTCATTATTATAGATCAAACATTAGCCTTTTCTTCCTTTCCCTCTCTTTGCTCCTCTTGGTGCCACTACCGTACGTTTGGTTTTAACCACCCGGTAATTACCACGGGCAACGGTTGTACGGGTTCTTACAACGGTTGATCTTGTTCTGAAAGGTGTGTAAACTCTATGTGCAACCACCACACGATGTGTACGCACTATGGCACAATGGCGGTTATAATGTAAACGCAAAGGATGGAATACAGTCCATGTAAGTGGGCGCCATGGCCTCCACCATCCCGGGTAGTGACGCCATCTCCATGGCGAAACCCAAGGAACATAAGCCGGGCGGTAAACAAAACGAACACTTGGCCAGAAGAACACATTCACTACAATGCGATAAGGCTCATCCATTGAAAAAGCGCTTGGGCCATTCCCTGAACCACTTCCATCATCAGCTTCATCACCTTCATCCGACGCTTCCACAATGATCTGCTCACCAAAAATATCTTCATCGCCAATGATCTGCATCACAGCTGTGGTATCTCCTGTTCTCTCCAGTTCTATCACCGCAATATCCTGGTTTTCTGTTTCAGAAACAGCTACCTGTAATATGAATGCATGCACATCTTTATCGGCCTTGTCAACTACCCTTACATAATCAACCTCACCATCACCATTAAGGTCGAGGTTATTTACATTCTTATCTTTTGAGTTGAGCAGCTTTTCAAATTCTTCAATAGAAGAAGCCTGTTTGAACATTTCCAGTGCACCCTGCAGGCTGAAATTATCGCCGGGCATCCCCGTTGAATCCTGCTGGGCATTAGCTGTTGCCGATGCTGTGATGATACAGAAAATGCTTAAGAGAAGTTGTTTTACTTTTTTCATAAAAATCATTTTTGTGGGGGTTTGACCTCATTAATTGTTCCGGGTTTATTTTACCTGGTATCTTTTTTACAAAACAAAACTATGGGCAGAGACTTTGATCTTTCTCACCCCGGGGGGTTATTTTTTACAAGTAACCTGCTTTAGCATAAAAATTTTTGAATTATAGCGGAACAAGTTTATATTTGCAACAATGTAGCAAAAAATATTTCTTGTTCAAACACCAAACCATACGAAAGGTCACTGCTGCAGTTATGCTGATCATATTTGCCTTCAGCGTAACGCCTACTATTCTTTTGCATAACTGGACAGCCAATCACATCGATTCGGTAAAGAAATTAAACGATACTGATCAACAGCAGCTCAGCAAAAAATTATACAATTGCCATTGCGATAGCATAGTTGCTGAATCTCCATTTACAGAACATTATGGCATTTCTATTTCACCGGTGATAACTTCTTTTTTATTGCCCGGTAACAACAGGCCCGTTCTTTTTCCAGAATCCGTTCGCATCTTTCATTCTCTCCGCGGCCCTCCAACAGTTTAATATTTTCTACGGCAGAAACTGCACTCATTTCTATAAAATGATGCTGCATTCCGGCAATTCAGAACATTTATTAAACCATAGGTCATGAGAATTACGATAATATTTACAATAGTTTCCCTTTTCAGTTGCTGCACCGGTTCGCTGGCGCAGGACAATACTAATGAACCCATTAAAAAAACATCCCGACAAACCAATACTTTTTCAGGAAAGATCACCGATGCAAAAACAGGAGCAGCCATTGAAGCCGCCACGGTTTACATCACCGATATCAGGTCTGGAACTTCTTCTGATGCTTCGGGTAATTTCATCATCAAAAATATTCCACAGGGCAGGCACCTGGTGGAAGTATCACATATTGGTTACAGCAGCATTGTTGAAAATATCGATTTCAATACCGATGTTGTCAAAGACTTTGCGCTTGGCGCATCCATCATCGAGAATAATGCAGTTGTAGTGACTGGTGTCAGCGGCGCTACGCAATTAAAAAAAGTTCCATTTACAGTAAATGTCGTTCGCAGCCAGGATCTCTTCCGCACCACTTCATCTAATATCATTGAATCACTTACTAAGATCGGCGGCGTGTCCACGCTGGCTACGGGCCCGGCCATCTCCAAGCCGGTTATACGTGGCCTCAGCTATAACCGTGTGCTCACCATCAACGATGGGGTAAGACAGGAAGGACAGCAGTGGGGAGATGAACATGGCATTGAAGTAGATGAAGCCAGCGTAAATAAAATTGAATTGCTGAAAGGCCCGGCTTCCATCATTTATGGAAGCGATGCAATGGCAGGCGTGATTAATATCATCAGCAATGTTCCGGCTCCTGCAAATACATTCAAAGCGAATATCTCTTCCAATTATCAAAGCAATAACCGGCTCAGGAGTTTTAATGTAAACACGGGAGGAAATAAAAAAGGGTTCAACTGGAATCTCTATACTTCAAACAAAGCATCGGCTGATTACAAGAATAAATACGATGGCAGGGTCTTCAATTCAAAGTTTACAGAAAACAATATAGGTGGCTATGCAGGTTATAATAGCAAATGGGGATTCAGTCACCTGCTGCTGAGCAGTTTTAATTTAAAGGCCGGTTTGATAGAAGGCGAAAGAGACACTGATGGGTATTTTACAAAAACAGTTGCCGGTGGAATCATTGAAAGAGCAACCAATGATGATTTCAAAACGCATACACCCCTTATTCCTTACCAGCACATCAGGCATTTTAAGATCGCCACAGATAACAATATTAAAATGGGGAAGAATAATCTCACTTTTAATATCGGCTACCAGCAAAACCAGCGGGAAGAGTTTGGTAACCCTGATGATATAGAAGAAAGATCTTTATTCTTCAACCTTAAGACCATCACTTATACCGCTCAGTTCCATATTGCTGAAAACAAGGGCTGGAAAACATCCATTGGCATTAATGGTATGCAACAAGGCAACAGCAACAAAGGAATTGAACAATTGATACCCGATTATGATCTTTTTGATTTTGGGATCTATGCGTATTCACAAAAAACTATAAAGAAGATCACCCTGAGCGGTGGGCTACGTTTTGATAACAGGAACATCAATACCGAAAACCTGTTAGATGGTACAGCCATCAAAGGC
>CAYTQB010000086.1:8422-11385 GCA_964439615.1 uncultured Ferruginibacter sp.
CCTATAATACCGAAACGAAGACTGCAGGCTATACTTTATTGAATTCCGGTTTTGGCGCTGATATCGTGAATAAAAAGAATCAAACTTTATTCACACTTGGCTTCAGTGCGATCAATATCGCTGATGTGGCCTATCAAAATCATTTAAGCCGTTTGAAATATGCTGCAGAAAATATGACAACGGGAAGAACCGGAGTTTTTAATATGGGAAGAAATTTCAGCGTGAAACTGAACATCCCGTTGAGCTTTACATTTACAAAGTAGTTTGCATTATTTACATCCAGAAAGCGAAGCGATCAGTTGCTTCGCTTTCTTCTTTTAAGCCATAACAAAAAACCGGTAATACTCAACAGGCTTCCGGAGAGTCCAAACAAAAAGTAAATGATCTTTATTCCCCATCCGCCATACTTACCCATGTGTAGCTGGGAATTGATGATATCATAGCGGTCATCAGGGCTTATCTCGTTTATAAATCTTTTTTTTGCTACGGCGCCTGTACTGTCCAAAAAGATCACATCCGCAAATTTTTTGGAATGAATGTATGCATTGGATGCCCGGCTTCCGTACACTGCGGTCTTGCCTTTGGTTCCCTGGGCAAAATAAATAACCGATGCTTTAAAATCAGGATGCAGTGTTTGTATTTGCCAGTAGGCAGAATCGAAACTATACGGAAGTGAAGGGCTTGGCTTAATAGCCATTTTAAAGTCATAAGACTGGTAGAACTCTTTTTTGAAAACATATCGCTGCATCCAGAAACCGGTAACAGCTATCATCAGGTTAAAGAGCAGGGCCCATACGCCTATCACCTGATGAAGATTATTTCTTTTCCATGCCGATCTTCTGAACATTAAAACAGCAATGATGTTTTTGCGGAATAATATCAGCCCTGTGCAAAGACTTAATAAAAATACAATGGCGAAAAATCCCAGCAACCATTCACCCGTTTTACCTAAATGAAAAGAATTGTGGAATTTAGAAAGCCAGCTCATGAAATTATTACCCGGATCATCACTGCCGCCACGTGTCTTTAGTACAGCTCCTGTCTGCGTATGCAAAAACACTTCCATGGCCTTTTCTCCTTTTTTATAATAAGGATCGTAAATGAAAAAAGAATAAGCCCCTTTACTCCCGGGTAATTCACAGCTACTGATCTGTGCATGGGGATATGTATGCTGTACGATGTGATAGGCACTATCAACCCGGATAGCTGTATTGCCACCAGGGTTAAACAAAGACAATTGCGCCCTGTCAATATCTTCGTGGTAAACCAGCACAGCGCCAGAGAGCGACATCAGAAAAATAAAAAGTCCCGAGACAACCCCGGCAATACTGTGTATATTAAAAACAAAATTTCTTTTCATTAACCTGTATTTAACCCTTGTTCAAGTAAATTGCAATATTAATACATAACCGTTCAAATGACCAATATCGCAAAGCAATTCCTATTTGTTCTTTTTTGTGCATCATCGTTACCTGCCTTTTCTCAAAATGCCGACATCAATATTCTGAAGGAAGTCAATAAACATGAAACAACCTTCAAAAACAAATACCTTGAGCTCAATGCTTCTTCCACCACTACCCTGGGCCTGGGCATACCTGCCGGTATTGCAATTGCCGGCTTCATCACTCATGACAATAAACTAAAGAAAGATGCACTCTTTATGGGCGCTGCCTTCCTGGCTACAGGTATCGTAACCCAAGCCACAAAACGTATCGTGGACAGGAAGCGTCCTTTTGAAACCTATTCCTTCATTGTTACCAGGGATGATGAAAGCGGCGGCCTTTCATTTCCCTCAGGCCATACTTCTTCTGCATTCTGCACAGCTACTTCATTATCGTTGCGATACCGTAAATGGTATGTGATCGCACCCTCGTGTATTTTTGCAACAAGTGTTGCATGGGCAAGGATGTACCAGGGCGTTCACTACCCAAGCGATGTATTGGCTGGTGCACTTGTAGGAGCCGGCAGCGCCTGGGTGAGCTGGAAAATACAAAGATGGATAGTTGGCAAAAAAGAACGAAAACGAAAAAAGAAAGTTACTTTGTAATATGATCGATATCGACATCAATACCCCTGCGCTTCTTTTTCCTGCCATTACTTTGCTCATGCTGGCCTATACCAACCGCTTTTTGTCATTGGCGTCGCTGGTACGAAAACTGCATGATGAATACCACCGCGGCGAAAAAGAAAAAAATATCCTGCAGCAGATAAGGAATATCCGTTCCCGCCTCAACCTCATCCGCTATATGCAGGCGCTGGGCGTACTCAGTTTTTTGTGCTGTGTTCTTTGCATGTATGTCATTTTCCGTGGATGGATATTGATGGCACACTGGATATTTGCCTCCAGCCTCATCTTTTTACTTCTATCTATAATCCTGTCGCTTTTAGAAATCAATAAAAGCACCAGGGCCATTGAACTTGAGTTAAGTGATATTGAAGAGTTAGACAAAGAAAATATCTTTAGCGATATCTTTAAAAAAAGCGAAGATTAATCAAACTCTACCGGTTTAGTTGTTTTATAATTCTCGTCATACTTTACAAAAAAACGCATGTAGATAACACGACTCAGGCGCATGAGCCAGGGCTGTATCACAACCAATAAAACGGTATTCAATCCCAACCACCAGAAGATGCGGTTATCGTCGGCAGATACACCGATGAGTACCAGCCAGGCCACAAAAGTAGTTACCGAAACAGCAACTGCCAGTGCATAACTCACATAACCGGTGCCATACCAGAAACCCTGTTCCAAATCATATTTCTGTCCGCACTCAGGGCAATTATCATACATGTTGAAGATATGAGAAAGCTTCAGGCTTTTATACAAAGCGCCTTCTTTGAACATCCTGCCTCGCCTGCACCGGGGGCATTTCATAGTTAAAATACTCCAGTAATAATTTGGTGTTGGTTTCTTTGACATGGCCGCAAAGTTAAGTAAACAAAAAAGAAAGCGGGGCGAAAGA
>CAYTQB010000087.1:0-11196 GCA_964439615.1 uncultured Ferruginibacter sp.
GATGTGGGTACACAGGAATTATTGCCCATAGTAGATTCAATAAAATTGAATGCCAACCGGATCTTAAACGGTATTGATAGTCTTGATATAAACGATTCGTCCAAAGCACTCTATAAAATAACTGTGACCGGAACAAGCTCTACTTTTTTAGAAGGGAGCCGTTTTATTGTGAATGGTTTGAAGGAAAGTATTTTCTGGGCATTTCTTTTAATTGCGGTATGTATGCTTTACCTGTTCAGGTCTGCCCGGATATTGCTTTGTTCATTGATACCCAACCTGATACCTTTAGTCATCACGGCAGGTATCATGGGATGGGCAGGGGTGCCACTGAAGCCTTCAACGGTATTGGTTTTTAGCGTGGCTTTAGGTATTGCAATAGACATTACCATAAGGTTTTTGGTGAACTACAAACAGGAACTGCCTCTGTTCAGTAACAATATACAGGAAACAGTAAGCGTTACTATCAAAAATACAGGGCTGAGTATAGTATATACAGCCCTGGTTTTAATTGCCGGGTTTATTATTTTTTGTGCAAGTAGTTTTGGGGGAACCATAGCATTAGGTTGGCTAACTTCCGTAACACTGTTAGTTGCCACATTTACCAACCTGGTCTTGCTTCCGGTTTTGTTGTTATTCTTTGCGCCAAAAAAGAAAGAGAAAACAGGCTCGAAATAAGGGTTCACGTGGGCTGCGAAGGGTTCAGGAAAGCAGCTAAAAGGTCAATAAATTTGTCAAAGTATTTGATGAATATAAGGAATGTGAATTATATTTGCCACCATAAACTATTAAGCAAATGAGAAAATCGATCTTAGTCTTATCGGCTGTTTTTGTATTTATTCTAAATGCAGCAGCACAAAACCGCACAGTAACTGGTAAAGTTACTGATGATAAAGGAGCACCGGTTGAAGGTGTTTCTGTTACAAGCCCTGATGGAAAACAGGGAACCACAACTGATAAGGATGGAAAATACAGTTTGTCTGTTCCTTCCAATGTCAGGTCACTAACCTTTTCAAACGTAAATTTTGAAACACAATCAAGATCATTGGGCAGCCAATCGGTTGTAAACATTACTTTAAGGCCAAGAGATACGAGGCTGGAAGAAGTGGTAGTAGTGGGCTATGGTACACAGCAAAAGGTAAAAGTTACGGGTGCAATTGGAAAAGTTGGTGGCGATAAAGTAGCAAATCTGGCAACAACCAGTTTTGATAAGCAATTGGCTGGCCGTGTATCTGGTGTTCAAGTAGTTGCAGGTTCCGGGTCAGTTAGTGCTGCGCCGCGTATTCGTGTTCGTGGGGTTAATTCAATATCTCAGGGTCGTGACCCTTTGATTGTTGTTGATGGCGTGGTTACTTTTGACGGAAGTTTTTCAGGTGTAATACCTCAAACAACAAATGTGCTTGCAGATATTAACCCATCAGATATAGAATCTTTCGAAGTTTTAAAAGATGGAGCGGCTGCCGCTATATACGGTTCAAGAGCCGCCAACGGAGTTATTTTAATAACGACAAAAAAAGGAAAAGCCGGGAAACTCAATGTAAATTATGATATGTACATGGGGTTCAGTAATGCCTTTAATAAACCTGACCTGCTGGGTGCTGCAGATTTCATCACCATATCTAATGAAAAACTTAAGAATGCAAACCTGCCTAATGGGGCATTTGCCGATGCTGCAAATACTAATACTAATTGGCTAGATAATATTTTTGAACAAAACCCTTATGTTCAGAGCCATACATTGTCTGCAGGTGGTGGTTCCGACAAATCAACTTTCTATATGTCATTGAATTACCTGTCTCAGGACGGTATCATAAGAACCAATTCTAACAGGCGTTATAATTTCAGGGCAAATATGGAAAGCAGACCTAACAGATACTTCAAATTTGGGAATAATATAACCCTAAGCAGGACAGAAGATTATGGCCAGAATGATGGGGGTAATGCTTTAAGTGGCGCTATGGCTGGTGCGATGAGAGCGCTTCCCAATGTACCAATTTACAGTACAACTCATCCAACGGGCTACAACATTACTACCGATAATGCTGCATTAGGTTCAGGGGCCAATACAAGGTTGATTGAAAATAATTATACCAATATAGCTTATGTACTTGACAAGAATAAATTCTCCAATCAACGTACAAGGGTTATTGATAATTTCTTTTTTGAACTTAGTCCTATAAAGGAGATCACACTTAGAACACAGGCATCGGTTGATTATATTGCCGGTACAGATTTTCAAAGTCTTAATAAAATTCATGGTGATGGCCGTGGTGTCAGTGGTAGTATCTTCAATCAAAGTTTACAGTCAACAATCCTTACCTGGCAAAATTATCTTACGTTCAATAAAAGGGTTAAAAGACATACTGTAACTCTGCTTGGTGGTGTGGAGATGCAACGTAACAATACCCAGAATTTTAACGGACAGGGAACCACGATTTCAGACCCGTTCTTCCAAAGCGATAATCTTATCTCTAACACTTATGTAAACCAGTTTTCAGGAGGTTTTTATGGTAAAAGAGGATACCAGTCATTTTTTGGAAGGCTCAATTATGATTTTGACGGAAGGTATTTCTTCCAATTCAGTCTCCGCCGTGACGGGTTAAGCAGTTTATCAAAAGGAAACGAGTATGGTAACTTCTTTGGTGGTTCTTTGGGCTGGCGAATCAGCCAGGAGAAATTCTGGAACAGCTCAGGACTGAATAAATTTATTGATGATATGAAACTGCGGGGAAGTTATGGTGAAGTTGGAAATGAATTATCTGCCAGGTTCCCTTATTTAAGTACTTACGGAGCTGCACCTTATGGTGGAGCTTCTGGCCTTGCTGCAAACAGGATTGGCAATCCCAGTCTGCGCTGGGAAACCAATAAAAAGATTGATTTCGGTTTTGATATGACTTTCTGGAAAAACCGGTTCAATTTGTCTTTTGATTATTTCAATAATAAAAATGATGACCAGGTGCTCGATGAACGTCAACCGCCTTCCTTTGGTATTCCCGGTGGTATTATTACGAAGAATATTGGAACTATGGAAAATAAAGGAGTTGAGATTGAATTTGGAGCCCAGATTTTCAAAAACAAAGACTTTAACTGGAGGATTGATTTGAATTATACTTCTTCAAAAAACAAAGTGAAATCACTTACAGCCGGTCAGACAGAACAGACAATAGCCGGCCCTAATAACGGAACCTTCAATATCCTGAGATTAGGGGAGGCAATTAATGCATTTTACGGTTACACTTATGCAGGTGTAAATAGCGGTAATGGTAACGCAATGTGGTATAAGGAAGATGGCAGTTTAGTGCAATATAATAATGTACCGGGTGCTGCTGCAGGATATTATTTTGCAGTAGATAAAAACAACCCAAGTTTGGGGGCAGCTACTACTTTAGGAAATAGGTATATTGTTGGCTCACCGTTGCCAACCTGGTTTGGTGGTTTTACAAACACAGTTAGTTATAAAAATTTCACAATGGAGGCGTTCTTCCGCTACAGTGGAGGTAATTATGTTTATAATTTAAGCCGTCAGGAAGTTTGGAACAGTATGGGGTTTGTAAACAACGGAGTTGAAATACTTAACAGATGGACCACTCCGGGACAAGTTACTGAAGTACCAAAGTTGTATTATGCCCGTGATAATCAGGTTAATTTAAATGGACAGTTGAATACAAGGTTTCTTGAAAAAGGAGATTTCCTTAGGTTACAGAACCTTATATTTTCTTATAATTTCGATAACAGGAGAATGGAAACAGTTACAAAGGGAATTGTAAAATCAATGCGTTGGTATGTACAGGGCCAAAATCTTTTTGTATGGACAAAATATAAAGGGATAGATCCTGAAAATACATCTGAACTAGGTATTGACAACGCTTCTGTACCTCAATTACGAACTTTTACCTTTGGTGTAAATGTTGGATTCTAAACTAAGGGGAATTGATAAAAATAAAAATGAAATTTATATGAATAAATTATTATCAGGTTTTTTGATTACAATCTCATTATTGTTATTAAATACTTCCTGCAAAAAAGTATTGGATATCGGACCATATGATTCGTTAACTGATGTGACCACATTTACCACTCCTGATAGGATTGAGGGAGCAGTAAACGGTGTATATGATGCAGCGCAAAGCGGATTTTATGCGGGAGGCGCAGTGAGGGGCTATCCCTTTGGAGCTGCCAGTATTGAGCAGGGCGATATGAGGGGAGAAGATATGTTAACTTTTGTTACCTTCTATGCCATCACTTACGAAGCAACGTATAATACAACAACGGCTAATAATGATTTTATGTTTCAAACCCTATATTCGCTCATTAATAAAGCAAACCTTACAATTGAAGGTGTAAGCGGTGCAGCAGCCCAGGGAATAATCAGCAGCACATTAGGGAATGAATATATTGCAGAATGCCGTCTTTTAAGGGCAATGGCACATCATGAATTATTAATTCATTTTGCCCGCCCATACCGTGATGGCAATGGTGATAAAGTTGGAATTATCTATCGTGATTTTGGTATCAATAATGAGGCTACTTCTACTCTTGCTAAAACAAAAACCAGAACTTCTGTTGCAGATGGCTATACAAAAATCCTGGCTGACCTGGATTTTGCCGAAACAAATCTGCCTGCTTCAACTTCTGCAGCACCAGCACCTGTTAATGCTGCGGCAAATAAAACATACCGTGCTACCAAGGCTGCTGCTATCGCTTTAAAAATGAGGGTAAGATTGCACATGGGAGACTGGGCAAATGTGATTGTGGAGGGAAATAAGCTGGTGCCCGCTACGCCTAACATGACAGCTTACCCTGGGTTTACCAGCCCTATTGGCGGCTGGAAATTAGAGACTTTGCCTGTTACCCCTTTTACTACTGCAGGATGGCAGGGTAATGAAACCATTTTTTCGATGCGTAATGCATCTACTGATAATGGCGGTGTGAATGGAGCTTTGCCGAACATGCTTGGAAACACAAGTATTGGGGGGAGAGGTATCATAAGGGTAAGTCCGATTGTTTATAACTTGCCCGCTTTTCTTTGTAATGACGCAAGAAGAAATATGATGGGTATTATAGGATCGGGCGCAGCTTCCAATTACCTTACAACAAAATATATAGATCCTACAACAAGTACCGACCCTGCTCCATTGGTTCGCTATGCCGAAGTTTTATTAATGTTGGCTGAAGCTGAAGGAAGACAGAATGGAATTACAACAAGAGCGTTACAATTAGTTAATGAAGTAAGAAACAGGGCTTTACCAGGTGGCCCGGGTACGTTCACAGCCCCCCCTGCTTTAACCTATACAGCTGGATCTTTTGCTAATACTAATGCGTTCATTAAAGCTGTTTTGGACGAAAGAAGAATTGAATTTATTGCTGAAGGAAAACGTTGGGCTGATATTCATCGCAATGCAACAGATGCCAACTTCTCAACTGGTGGTATTCCTGCCAAGATTGGTGTAGGTGCATCTACCTTTGCAATGTATAGCTGCGGAGCCGGAAATGCAACCTATACAACTTCTGTTGCCGCCTTCCCCTATAGTGATTACAGGTTCTTATGGCCTGTACCTTTAAGCGAAACACAAGTCAATGCTAACTATGCACAAAATCCTGGGTATTAATTATAAAATTTGTTTCAAAAAAACTCCCCAGGTGTGCACCTGGGGAGTTTTTTTATGTAGATACTTTTCTAGTTAAGTACTTCAGACAGCTTATTTTGTAAAGCACTCCCCCTTAAATTAACGGCAATAATTTTTCCCTGCGGATCAACTAAAACATTGTAGGGAATCCCGTCTAGGCCGTATGGATTTACTACTGCACTTTTCCATCTTTTAAGATCGCTGATCTGTTGCCAGGACGACAGGTGGTCATCTGCAATCGCTTTTATCCAGTCATCCTTATCATCATCCAGCGATACGCCCAACACCGTAAAATTTTTATCTCTAAATTGATTGTAGGCAGCAACAATATTCGGGTTTTCATCCCGGCAGGGGCCACACCAACTTGCCCAAAAATCTACCAACACATATTTGCCTTTTAACTGGCTTAGTGAAAAAGGGTTTCCATTTACATCATTCATTGTTATTTCAGGGGCCGTATTGCCAATGCCTGCAGCGGGTTGCGGCGGCGGTGATTGACTTTGTGTTTGCTTTACTGAAAGGTCGTTTATATAATTTATAGTACCGGCTATTCCTTTATGATTTGGGAAACGTTTGGCAAGTTGTGCCAGCGGGCCTTTTATAGCAGCCATTTCAACCGGGGCCATGGTGGCTGCAAACAAAGCCACAACAGGGTTCTTTGTTGTATCTGCAAAACCAAAACAATAATTACTGAAATGATCATTCAATAGTTTGAATTCATTCTTTAATGTCATTATCGTACTGTCGTTTTCTGCAGCGCCGCCTTTTATAAGCCGGGTAATAAGTAGATCTTTTGCCGAAAGCAGATTTCCAACACTATCTGCATGAACTAATATCTTTTTTAAAGAACTATTCGCTCCTCCTGTAAAAGCATAACCTGTAGTTTCACGGTTATCGGCATCACCGGTAAAGTGTATATTTTTTCCTTCATTAACGAACAGGTATGCCGTATTTCCGGTTTCGGTACGCAGGCGGTATAGCCCTTCCTCTGGAGCAAGGGCAGACACTTCAAATTTTCCATTCTTGATTATTCCGGTGTCCAACACTTCGGGCACCGCCTCGCTGAAAAATAGTTCTTCAAGGTAAACCAGTGAATCAGGCGTGTTTTTCAATTCTCCGCTAACTGTAAATTTTTCTTTGTCGGAATCATTCTTGCAGGAGAACAGGAGTAGAGCTACGGCCACTACCGATAATGATCGTTTCATTTGGTATTTAATTTTTTGTCTAATAATGTATTTACAATTTGCATATCAGCTTTTCCTTTACTGAGTTTTTTTACTTCACCGGCAAATAACCCCAGTAAACCTTTTTTGCCGGATTTGTACTGCGTTACCTTGTCGGGCATGTTGGCAATTACTTCATCAACCCAAAGCTCTATAGAGTTACTGTTGCTTTCCTGTATTACATTCAATGCGGCAGCAATTTCCAGGGGTTCTTTCTCAGGCTGTTTCAATAAGGCGGTAAATACTCTTGAAGAAGCAATTCCGAAATTCAACTTGCCTTCTTCAACTAAGCCAATTAAAGACGCCAGTTTATCCGGAGGTAAAATAAAATCTTTATAAGTAATGCTACTGTCATTCAAATGACCTTTAACAGGCCCCAGTAACCAGTTTGCGACTGCTTTATAATTGCGGGTATATTTTATCACTTCTTCAAAATAATCCGACTGATCTTTATCATCGCAAAGTACGGCAGCATCGTAATCTGATAATTCAAATTCAGTAACAAGCCGCTTTTTTAAAACACCGGGCAGTGCAGGAAGGCCTGATCTTACTTCCTGCAAATACTCATTGGTTATATGGAAAGGAGGGAGGTCGGGTTCGGGGAAGTAACGATAATCATCTGCATCTTCTTTGGTGCGTAAAGAAAAAGTAGTGTTATTATCAGCATCATAGCTTCTTGTTTCCTGTATTATTTTTTCGCCACGTTCCGAGATCTCAACTAAACGTTGCACTTCCACATCAATCGCTCTTTTTACGTTGCGGATACTGTTAAGGTTTTTTACTTCTACCCGTGTGCCTAACTTCGTTTCGCCTTGTAAGCGAATGGAAATATTGGCATCGCAACGCATACTGCCTTCTTCCATATTGCCATCGCATATACCCAGCCAGGTAACCAGCTTCCTTAATTCGGAGATGTAAGCAAAAGCTTCATCACTGCTGTGCATGTCAGGTTCACTTACTATTTCCAGCAAGGGTACACCTGCACGGTTGAGATCAATAGATGTATAGTCTTCATCCACATCATGAAGGCTTTTACCTGCGTCTTCTTCAATATGTATACGGTTAAGCCTTATGTCACGTTCTGCACCATCTGTTTTTATAGTAACCGATCCGTTCCTGCAAATGGGGGTAGTGTGTTGCGAAACCTGGTAACCCTTCGGCAGGTCAGGATAAAAATAATTTTTGCGGGCAAAGTAATTATGCTGTACAATTTCACAATTCAATGCAAGGCCCAGTTTAACGGCGTATTCAATGGCTTTGGCATTCATCTTTGGCAGTGTACCCGGGTGTGCAAGCGTAATGGGGCTGATATGTGTATTGGGTTCGGTACTAAAAGCAGCACTATCTCCACAAAATAATTTACTTTTTGTAAGTAATTGGGTATGTACTTCCAGCCCGATCACAACCTGGTATTTCTCGTTCTGCATCACGGTGGCAAAGGTAAGAAGCAAAGGGCAACGGGCAATTGAGCCGGGTGATAATAAAAGTGTCCCGGTAATTACCGGGACACTTTCTCATACATATTCATGGCTTATAAATTCGCAGTCTTTAATTTTTTAGGGATCTTGATATCAAAACTCATCTCGCTGCCATTGCGTTTTGCTTTAATGGTGTAAGAAGATTTTTCCTGTGCATCCATCAGTTGTTCCCTTGCCTCATCGGTATTAGTTACTTTCTTGCCAGCAATTTCCGTAACAACGTCATCTTTTTTTAACCCGGCTTTTTCAGCAGGAGAATCTGTATCTGTGCCCAGCACTTTTACTCCATTTCCTTCTTCGGTATCCTGTATTCTCAGGCCCAGTCTTTTCTGGCGGGGAAAAGATTCGCTGAATAAATTATACCCGTCTGCATTGGTTGACCAGTCGTTACCATTCCAGGTATCTACTCTGGGTATGCTTTTTAAACGGGGAGCCACACCGGGCATGGTATAAGTCTTTGCTATACCATCAGGTCCGCTAAAGGAATAAGCAAATGCACCGCCTTTTCTTTCACCCAAAACAGCTTTTGCCGAACTTTCCTTACCATCTCTTTTATAATATACGGTTACTTCTTCTTTTGGTTTCATAGAAGATATAATATCATATAATGATTCCTGGCCAGTCACTTTTTTATCAGCCACTTTGGTTATGATATCGCCTTCTTTAAGACCTGCTTTGGCAGCAGCACTCTCTTCGGTTACGTCAGTGATCTTTGCGCCACCTTCAACATCCTGGGTAGTTACGCCTAAAAATGCATGTGATGCTGCATGGTCATCACTCCAAAAACCACTGAAGCCATCAACTACATCAGGAGATAAACTGTATAGATTTTTACCAATCCGGTCACTTACAATTATGTTGCGTCGGTTGATGGTGATTTCATCATCTTTGAATTCGGCCAGTGGCTTGCCATTTATGGTTACTTTATCACCGGTGATCTCTACGACAATTTTTGTATCCTTATCACCCTTTTTACGGATGATGATCTCCTGGGATTGTTTTTTATCCTTGTCGCCTTTGGGGCCCTTTTCTCCCTTGGCATCCTGTGCCGATGCATTGTAGCTCCATGCGGTGAAACCCAGTACAGCTGCAATCAATAATAGCTTTTTCATAAATTCTTTGTTTTATGTACGAAATTTTTAGTAGGTCAAATGTAAAGCCTTTTTTTTAATTACGAAATATTTCGCAGATTATTTTTTTTCTTTAACATTTTATTGCGGTGAGCGGGGGTTGACCATGTGGTAGGTCCTTACCGGGCAGTCGTCAACAATGCCATCTCCTATATAATCCATACCCAGTTTCTCCAGCACCTTAATAGAGGCGATGTTCTCAATATGTGCCATGGCAGTGATGAGTTTGAGGTTTAGTTTATTGAATCCATGGTCAAGTGTATGGCTGGCCGCTTCAGTAGCATACCCCCTGCCCCAGGCTTTTTGCATGAGCCGGTAACCCAGGTCTGTCTCATCAAGGTCGGGACGGTATTTTAAGCCGCACCAGCCGATGAACTCATTCGTTTCTTTTATATGTATGGCCCAGCGGCCAAGATCGTTTGGGTATTGCGGAAGAATATTCTTGACAATGATATTCCTTGCCTGCTCCTCCGTTTCCAAAGTTGGTTCATGTACATACTTTACTATCTCGGGATCGCTGTTGAGGGTAAGTATCAATAGCGCATCGGCTTCAGTGAATTGGCGAAGGTAGAGCCGGGGAGTTTGGAAGATGATGTGCATGAAAATATTACAATAGCGCCTTTACTTTTTTTATGACCTCTTTCAAATTACTTACATCCTGCCCGCCGGCAGTGGCCAGGTTTTTTTGTCCGCCGCCGCCGCCTTTTATTAAAACGGCAACATGTTCTTTAATTATTTTCCCGGCATCCAGGTTTTTAGCTTTTACTACGGTATCTGAAATGCTGATGGCAACATGTGCTTTGCCATCAATATTGCAGCACAGAACGGCTACATGGTCATGTACATGATGTTTTATATCGAAACATAGTTTTTTCAGTGCATCGGGATTGGGCACTTCTATGATATCACCAATGAAAGAAACATTGTTGATGATCTCATCTTTTTGCATCAACTCATTGCGGATGCCTACCAGTTGTCTTGCTTCCAGGCTTTCAATTCTTTTTTGTAACGCTGAATTTTCTGCCAGTAAATTTTCAACGGACTTTTTAAGGTCAGCCGGATTTTTTAATACCTCACGGATTACACGGACTTGCTCTGATTGTGCCGATATATATTCTTCGGCTGCACTGCCGCAAACGGCTTCAATACGCCGTACACCTGCAGCCACAGCGCCTTCGCTTTTTATTTTGAAGAGACCCAATTCACCGGTACTGCCCACATGTGTACCGCCACATAACTCGATGGAATAGTTTGGATCCATGATCACCACCCGGACAGTATCTCCATATTTTTCCCCGAACAATGCCATGGCCCCAAGCTTCATCGCTTCGTCCTTTGGCAGAGTTTTAATTACAACAGGAATGTTCTCCCTTATTTTTTCATTCACCAGTTTTTCAACAGCAGCCAGTTCCTCGTCTTTAACTTTTGCAAAATGGGAAAAGTCGAAACGAAGGTGTTCCTCATTTACCAAACTTCCTTTCTGGGTAACGTGTTTGCCCAATACATTGCGTAGGGAAGCATGCATAAGATGCGTTACACTATGATGAACAGTGATATGCTTTCTTCTTGCCGCATCTACTGTTGCTGTCACTTCGCCATTCATATCAGCCGGAACAGATTCTGTAAAATGAATGATAAGGTCGTTTTCTTTTTTGGTATCAAGGATGTTGACCTCACCCCGGCCCTCTCCAAAGGAGAGGGAGCCAGTGTCTCCAACCTGTCCGCCGCTTTCGGCATAAAA
>CAYTQB010000088.1:0-10865 GCA_964439615.1 uncultured Ferruginibacter sp.
GATAAATACGGCGCAACAATTAAGAGAAACAATTGGCGACCCCCGCTGCGATGAAGGGATAGAGAAATGGATGGCTGAAATAGAAAGAGATTTTGTAAAAGACGATATTAAATGTGTAATGGAGCAGGTAGCTCCCGATGGAAGCATCATTGACCATATAGATGGAAGAACTTTAAATCCAGGACATGCAATGGAAGGCGCCTGGTTTATTTTGCACGAGGCAAAGTACCGTAATAATGATAAGCGATTAATTGATTTGGGTTGTAGGATGCTGGATTATATGTGGGAAAGAGGATGGGACAAAGAACACGGCGGCATATTGTATTTCCGTGATGTATATAATAAACCCGTACAGGAGTACTGGCAGGATATGAAAATGTGGTGGCCGCATAATGAAGTAATTATTGCAACCTTACTTGCTTATTTAATGACGGGCAATGAAAAATATGCCGAGTGGCATAAGATGGTGCATGATTACGCCTACTCACATTTTCATGATAAAAAACATGGTGAGTGGTTTGGTTACCTGCATCGTGATGGAAGCATCGCACAACCGGCAAAAGGAAATTTGTACAAAGGGCCTTTTCATTTGCCACGGCAGGAATGGTATTGTATGCAACTTTTAGAAAATCATCTTGCTTAGTAACTCAAACAATGATGAAAAAGGGTATAAGAATAGGTTTTCTGTTTCTGTTGTTTACGTCCTCAGCGTTTTCACAACAAGTAAAAAAAAAGTTTCCTAATATCATCTACATCTATGCAGATGATATGGGTTACGGAGAATTAGGTTGTTATGGTCAGCAAAAAATCAAGACACCCAACCTCGACAGGATGGCGGCAGAAGGAATTAAATTCTTGCAGCATTACAGTAGTGCACCTGTTTGTGCACCATCAAGGGCAATGCTGCTGACGGGTAAACATGCAGGTCATTCTTATATCCGTGGTAATTATGAACTGGGTGGCTTTGCCGACAGTGCCGAAAGAGGGCAAATGCCATTACCAGCCGAAGCATTTACAGTAGCTGATTTACTAAAACGACATGGTTACAAAACTGCACTTGTAGGCAAATGGGGATTGGGTATGGGTAACAACGAAGGTTCTCCTTTAAAACATGGGTTTGATTATTATTATGGTTATTTAGACCAGAAACAGGCACATAATTTTTATCCAACGCATTTATGGGAAAATGATAAAAGGGTTGCACTGAATCAACCTTATATTGATGTTCACAAAAAATCAGACTCGGCTACTGCTACGGATGCAGACTTCGAATATTATAAAGGAAAAGAGTATGCACCGGCAAAGATGACGGAGAAGGCATTGGCATTTATTGACAGCAACAGGAACCAACCATTCTTTTTATACCTGCCTTATACATTGCCACATGTTTCCCTGCAGGCCACTGATGAATATGTAAAAAAATACATTGGCCTCTTTGATGAAAAACCGTATTACGGACAGCGGGGATATGCATCAACTAAATTTCCACGGTCAACCTATGCCGCCATGGTAACATATTTAGACGACCAGGTTGGCATTATTATGCAAAAAATAAAGGAAGCTGGCCTTGATGAAAACACCATCATTATGTTTTCAAGCGATAATGGCGCTTCAAAAGAAGGTGGTGCAGATGCAAATTATTTCAATACCGTAAATGGGTTAAGAGGATTAAAAAGAGAATTGTATGAGGGCGGTATCCGGATACCGTTTATTGCCAGGTGGCCGGGAACAATTCCTGCCGGCACAACAAGTAACCTTATTTCTTCGCAATATGATTTATTGGCGACAATAGCAGTAATCAGCAATGAGAAAATTAAAAACACAGACGGTATCTCTTTTTTAAATGAGTTAAAAGGAAAAAACCGCAGGCAGCAAAAACATCCCTACCTGTATTTTGAATTTGCAGAATACGGTGGACAGGTTGCTATCCGCATGGGTAACTGGAAGGCCATCAAAACGAACCTGAAAGAAAATCCCAACGCCCCGTGGGAACTGTATAACCTGGTAACTGACAGAAATGAAACAACCGATGTGGCAGCACAATATCCGGAGCTAATAAAAAAATTTAATGCGATATTAAAAAAGGAACATCAGCCATCGCATGTAAAAGAGTGGGACTTTATTGATAACAAAGTTTCCGCAGATAAATAATAATGAATAAGTTTTCTCTACATATCTCTTTACAAAATAAATGGCATTTCTTTTTGCAGGGAATCCTTGTGTTATTTCCTGTTTTTGGTTTTTCGCAAGTACAGTTGGCAAAAATATTTTCTGATAACATGGTTTTCCAACACAACGAGCCTGTGAAAATATGGGGTAAAGCTAAACCTGGAGAAACAGTAACAGTAGTATTTGCCAATGAAAAAAGAAGCAGCACTGCTCAACAAGATTCTGGCTGGACAGTAACTTTCAAAGCACAAGAGGCCAACATACATCCGCAATCAGTATTTGTAATATGCAGCGATGAAAAAATTGAAATCAAAAATATACTGATTGGAGATGTATGGCTTTGTATCGGGCAAAGTAATATGGAGTGGCCGATGATTAAAGAAGCACATTATAAAGAGGAAATACAAAACAGCCAACAGCCATTACTTCGTTTGTATAATCCAACCTACGCAGGAAAAAATACGTTTAATGTTTTGTTTACCGATTCCATAATTAAAAATCTCACAACTGAAAAGTTTTACAATGGTCAATGGCAAACCTGCGACAGCAATTCTTTTAAAACAATGAGTGCAGTTGCTTATTATTTTGGAAAAGAAATTGTTTCGTTAGCAGGTATTCCAATTGGGTTAATAAATATTTCTATCGGCGGTTCACCACTCGAAACTTTTATCAGCACAGAAACGCTGAAAAGCAATAAACAATTTTCTGGAAAAATAAATGGTGATTGGCTAGCAAATAATAACCTTCCAGTTTGGATAAGAGAAAGAGGAAAACAAAATGTGGGGAGTTTAAATAATGTTCCGAACGATGACTATGGAAACAATCATGCCTTTAAACCAGGCTTTGCATTTGAAGCCGGAATTGTGCCGATACTGAATATGCCCATCAAAGGAATGATTTGTTACCAGGGCGAAAGCAATGCGCAAGAAACAGAAAGAGTAAACGAATATGCAGCGTTATCAAAATTGATGATAGATGATTACCGGAGAAAGTGGAAACAACCAGACCTACCCTTTTATTTTGTTCAGCTTTCTTCTATTAATACAATAAAATACAAAGGCCATCTCTGGCCGCAGTTCAGAGATGAACAACGAAAAATACTGCAACTGATTCCTTATAGTGGCATGGCTGTTTGCAGCGACATCGGTGCAAAAGATGATGTGCATCCTGCGAATAAAAAAACGGTAGGTGAACGATTGGCAAGATGGGCATTACATAAAACGTATCATAAAAAAATTGTTCCATCCGGCCCAATGCCATTAACAGCAAAATACCGTAAAGGGAAAGTGCTTATTTCTTTTCAATACAAGGCAAATAGATTGAGAACAGCAGATGGAAAACCTTTAAAGGGATTTTCTCTTGATGGAAAAAATGAAGTCAACGCAATTTTGGGCGACAGGTCTATTATTATTTCAACAAACCAAAAACCAGAATATGTTTACTATGGTTGGACAGCATTCAGCTATGGCAACCTAGTAAATTCAGAAAATTTACCTGCTTCAACATTTAAAATAAAGGTTCAGTGAAATCTATTTTGATTATATCATTTCTCTTTGGTTGTTATATGAGTATTTCAGCGCAACACAAAAATTATGCTATTATAAATGCAACTGATACCGAAGCAGACATTATAAAAAAGGCGGCTACTATAGTTCCGTCAGCCGGGCAGTTGAGATGGCAGCAACTGGAGCTTGCGGCCTTTTTTCATTATGGAGTAAACACATTTACCGGTAAAGAATGGGGAACCGGAAAAGAAGATCCGAAAATATTTAATCCTTCATCATTGGATGCCCGGCAATGGATACGTATTGCAAAAGATGCTGGTATTAAACAGGTGATATTAACTGCCAAGCATCACGATGGGTTTTGTCTCTGGCCTACTAAAACAACAAACCATTCCGTAGCTGCAAGTCCCTGGAAGAATGGTAAAGGCGATGTGGTGAATGAAGTGAGTGGTGCCTGTAAAGAAATGAACATTGGCTTTGGCATTTATCTTTCCCCCTGGGATATGAACTCACCACACTACGGCAACAATGAAAAGTACAATGATTTTTTTGTAACTCAACTAACTGAACTGCTGACTAACTATGGCCGCATTGATGAAGTGTGGTTTGATGGCGCAAAAGGAGAAGGAGTAAATCAAGAGTATTACTTTGAAAAATGGTATCAGCTCATTCGAAAAGTACAACCACAGGCCGTAATTGCTATCATGGGGCCAGATATAAGATGGGTGGGGACGGAAACAGGTTATGGCAGGGAGATGGAATGGAGTGTAGTGACTGCTGATAACTTAAATCAATCTGCTATTGCAGCCGGTTCGCAAAATGATATTGCATTTAAACCACAGGGCGATATGCGGGGCGATGATTTAGGCAGTCGTGAAAAAATTCTAAAAGCAAAAGGTTTGGTTTGGTATCCTGCAGAAACAGATGTGTCCATACGGCCCGGTTGGTTTTATCATGAAGAAGAGGATACTAAAGTAAAATCGCCGGAGAAATTGCTGGATATTTATTTTAATTCTGTTGGCCGCAATGGTGTTTTACTATTAAACATACCGCCTGATAAAAGAGGGCTGATTCATTCAAGTGATATTGCAGCATTGAAACAATGGAAGCAATTGCGGGATAATATTTTTAAAACTAACCTTGCAAAAGGTGCTGTCATAAAATCTGTTAATGGCATTAATACCAAATACATACTTGATGGAAACATTGCCACACATTGTACAACTAAAGCAAATGACACTATAACAATAATCGAACTGCAATTAATGTCGCCGGCATCATTCAATGTATTGCAACTTCAGGAAAACATAAGGATGGGGCAAAGAATTGAACATTTTGAATTTGACTATTGGGACGGAAAAGAATGGAATATAGCAGTTAAAGGAACAACCATTGGGTACAAACGAATACTTCGTTTCAACACAGTCACCACAAACAAGGTTAGGCTTAAGATTTTATCATCAAGATTGAATCCCTGCCTGGCAGAACTCGGACTTTATTACTTGGAAAATTAACGATAAACAATGCATTAAAATATGATAGCAAATTATCAAATAGCAGAACAGGTTGCCTCATTTGAGAAAATCCCCGTATCAATATTCGATGAAGCCGATGATGCTTGTAAAACTGTTGCCGATGAAATAGTTGCATTAATCCGTTCAAAGCAACAAACGGGTAATCATGCTGTGCTGGGATTAGCCACTGGCTCCACTCCCAAAAAAATATATAATGAGCTGATACGTGTGCACAGGCAGGAAGGACTCAGTTTTAAAAATGTAATTTGTTTTAACCTTGATGAATATTATCCGCTTCCGTCTGATTCACTGCAGAGCTACCGGCATTTTATGCAGGAAAATTTATTTAGCCACATAGATATTAAACCGGAGAATTGTTACATACCTGATGGCGCAATAAGTTTGGATGGTATAAAACATCATTGCGAACAATACGAGCAAAAAATAAAAGATGCAGGTGGTATTGATTTTCAATTACTGGGTGTAGGCCGAAACGGCCATATAGGATTTAATGAACCAGGCTCTCATATAAGTTCTGTTACACGTTTAATTACCCTCGACAGGGTTACCCGTTCTGATGCGGCTGCAGAATTTTCGGGAATGGCCAATGTACCACGCAAAGCCATTACAATGGGTGTAAGCACCATCCTTAATACCAGAAGAATAGTGCTGGTAGCATGGGGTGAAAAAAAAGCGGATATGGTAAAGCTGGCTGTAGAGGGGCCTGTAAATGAATTTATTCCTGCCTCCTATTTACAAGTGCATCAAAATGTTTCGATTGTTTTGGACGAAGCTGCAGCAGCATTGCTTACAAGACGGAAAACACCCTGGTTAACTGAAGAGGTTGACTGGACGCCACAACTAATTAAAAAAGCTGTCATACATCTTGGATTAACCTGCGACAAACCAATATTGAAGCTGACAAATAATGATTACAATGAAAATGGATTGAGCAGTTTATTGGCCTTGCATGGTAATGCGTATGATATTAACATTAATATTTTTAATGGGCTGCAGCACACTATTACTGGCTGGCCTGGTGGAAAACCTGACGCAGATGATGAACATCGTCCAGAACGTTCCAAACCCTCAAAAAAAAGGGTGCTGATTTTCAGTCCTCACCCGGATGATGATATTATTTCAATGGGTGGCACTTTTCAACGCTTGGCAGACCAGGGTCACGACGTACATGTGGCTTATCAGACAAGCGGAAACATTGCAGTAGCAGATGATGAAGCTTTTCGCTTTGTTGAATTTGTAAAAGATTTTAATGAGCAATTCCAGATTAGCTCACCAGAAGCTACTAATATATATAAGGACTCACTTTCATTTTTAAGTGAGAAAAAAAGTGGTGAAATAGATAAGCTGGAGCTACGTTTTGTAAAGGGCTTAATAAGAAAAGGGGAAGCCAAAAACACCTGTAGGTTTGTAGGCATACCGGAAAACAATATGCATTTCTTAAGCCTGCCCTTTTATGAAACAGGCACAATTGAAAAGAAACCTATAGGGGAAGAAGATGTAAATATCATTGCATCATTAATACAACAAATAAAACCCCATCAAATATTTGCTGCCAGAGACCTTGCCGACCCACATGGTACCCATAAAGTATGCCTGGATGGAATTTTTGCAGCCATTGAAAAAATAAAGCACCTGGATTATATGAAGGATTGTTGGGTATGGTTATATAAAGGCGCCTGGGCCGAGTGGGATATTGATGCAATAGAGATGGCCGTTCCAATGAGCCCGGAGCAGGTATTGAAAAAACGGTATGGCATATTTAAACATCAGTCTCAAAAAGATGGTGTGGTATTTCAGGGAAGTGATAACCGTGAATTTTGGCAAAGGGCAGAAGAAAGAAACAGGGCAACCGCCATGTTGTATAACAAACTGGGCTTAGCTGAGTATGAAGCGATGGAAGCATTTGTAAGATGGCATTTTTAAAACACTGATTACTGAGAAGTATAATTCTCATGATTTAAAAAAAATATAATGAAAAAATTTATTCTCCTTTTTCTCACTCCTCCATTTTTGGGCATTGCACAGCAGCCCGTAAGTATTATTCCGCAGCCGGTATCAATACAGCAACAACCCGGAAATTTTATACTAACGGGTAATACTGCCATTGAGTACAACCCACAACAAAAAGATTTAAAAAACGTAGTTGAGTTTTTTAACCAGCAAATAAAAAATATTACAGGGTTTGTTTTGCCGGTAAATACTGGCAAAACAACAACCATTCAATTGGGTATAGAAAAGCTGGCAACGATTGGAGATGAAGGCTACAATATGAACATCACTTCAAAAGGGATTACCATTAAAGCCAATACCAGGGCAGGAATCATAAATGGCATTCAGTCATTATTACAAACATTGCCTGCCATCCGTACCAACGCAAAACTTGAAATCCCCAGCATGAGTATTACGGATTATCCCCGGTTTAAATACCGTGGCATGCATCTCGATGTAAGCAGGCATTTCTTCGGCCCCGAACTAATTAAAGAGTACATCGATTTAATTGCATCATACAAAATGAATGTATTTCACTGGCATTTGGTAGATGACCAGGGATGGCGGATTGAAATACAAAAATATCCAAAGCTTACATCAGTTGGTGCATGGCGGGTTGACCAAAATGATAAGATATGGGCAAGCCGTCCGCAGGCAAAACCCGGTGAAAAGCCAACCTATGGTGGTTATTACACACAGGAACAAATCAAAGAAATTATTACTTATGCTGCACAACGAAATGTAACTGTTATCCCCGAAATAGAATTGCCGGGCCATGTGGCCAGCGCCATTGCATCATACCCGCAGTTGAGCTGCACACAACAACTGCAGCTTCCATTAACAGGGGGGAATTACAGCAATATGTCTTCTAACTATTGTGCCGGCAACGATTCGGTGTTTCATTTTTTGGAGAATGTATTAACGGAGGTTATTAATTTGTTTCCATCGCAATACATTCACATTGGTGGTGATGAAGTAGATAAAACACCCTGGAAAAAATGCACAAAGTGCCAGGCAAGAATAAAGAATGAAGGATTGAAAAATGAAGAAGAGTTGCAGAGTTATTTTATTAAACGCATAGAAAAATTTGTTACAGCTAAAAAACGGAAAATAATTGGATGGGATGAAATTTTAGAAGGTGGCTTAGCGCCTACAGCAACTGTGATGAGCTGGCGTGGCGAAGCAGGTGGTATAGAAGCTGCAAAAATGAAACATGATGTAATTATGACGCCGGGCAAACCGGTGTACTTCGACCATTACCAGGCGGGGCCTGAAGGCGAACCGATTGCCATTGGCGGAATGAATACTTTGAAAAATGTGTATGATTACGAACCGGTACCTGCAGAATTGAATGCAGAAGAAGCAAAATATGTTTTAGGTGCACAGGCAAATTTATGGACTGAATATATTACTACTGCTGAACATGTGGGGTATATGATACTGCCCCGTATGCCTGCATTGGCAGAAGTTGTTTGGTCGCCAAATGAAAACCGAAACTGGCAAAGCTTTAATGAACGACTGCAAAATCATTTCAAAGCTTATGGACAAAAAGGCTTTCATTATTGCCCCGGAAATTATTCTGTAAATATCAAGCCGGTTGCACAAAACGGTAAACTCTTTGTAACCCTGTCATCTGAAATCATGAACAGCGAAATTGTTTACAGTACTGACGGAACAGAACCTACATTAAACAGCAATAGATACACAGCTCCAGTCGAAATCAATTCATCAGTTTTGCTAAAAACATCAACCGTACTATATGGCCGCATCATGGGAGTGCAGGCGGCACGGCAAAGTTTTGCTATGCATAAGGGTATTGGAAAAAATGTAACCTACCTTAACCCGGTAAGCCGTTACTATATGGCTGATGGTCCCAATTCTCTTACAGATGGTGTAAGAGGAACCAATGCAGTTGGCAAATACTGGCACGACTTCAGCGAAAAAGACTTAATAGCAACTATTGATTTGGGCGAAACAAAAACCATTCAAAGCATTGCACTCGGTTGTTTGCAGAATTATAACGACTGGATATTTCTGCCGCAATCAGTAAAGTTTGAAATATCGGTTAACGGAACTGATTTTGAGGAAATACTAACGGTGAACAACCCAATCAGCATTAATGAAAAAAATGCACAATTTGATTTTAAAACTTCTTTACCGGCAAAGGGTGCAAAATTTATTCGGGTAACTGCAAAAAACAATGTTTGCCCGCCCGGCCACAGTGGCGAAGGAAAGCCGGGTTGGATTTTTGCTGATGAAATTATTGTAGAATAATATAAATTGTTGTAATGCCACTAAGATGTTTCTTCTGTATAATATTATTCTTTTTTCAAATTAATTTATTTGCGCAAAAAAGAAAAGCCTGGAAATTAGTTTGGCAGGATGAATTTAATTATACAGGACTGCCTGATTCCACTAAATGGGGATACGAAACAGGCCATATCCGCAATAATGAACAACAATATTATACCCGTGCAAGAACAGAAAATGTATATGTAAGCAATGGTATGCTTGCAATAACAGGACGGAAAGAAAATTATCAGAATAAGTTTTATAAAGAAGGCAGCAATGATTGGCGCACCAAAAATCCGAATGCAGATTACACATCGGCAAGCATAAACACTTTAGGCAAGGCGGCCTGGAAGTATGGTAGAATTGAAGTAAAAGTAAAACTGCCAATGGGTGGAGGTATATGGCCGGCAATTTGGATGATGGGTGCAAACAGAACTGAAGTGGGTTGGCCGAAATGTGGCGAAATTGATATTATGGAATTTGTTGGTAATAAGCCTTTGGATATTTATGCAACAGTTCATTTTCCTGATAGTATAAAAAGAAGTCGTTCAAAAGGAGGCAAGGCAACCGATAGTACATTAAATAATCAATTTCATTTGTACGCAATGGAGTGGAATAGTGAAAAAATTGAGTTTTGGTTTGATGATAAAAAATATTTCACATTTACTATAGACAGTGCCGGAGCAACAGTACAAAACCCGTTTAGAAAACCATTCTATTTACTTCTTAACCTGGCAATGGGCGCTAATTGGCCCGGCCAGATAGATGATGCTGTTTTGCCTCAGCAATTTTTAATTGACTATGTGAGAATTTATAAGCAAAAAAAATAATAAATAACATACTTCTAATTTTTACAGCATGAATAAGCGTTTAATAACTTCTTCCTTTATACTTTTTATTTCGTTTTGTGCTTTTGCCCAGCGGGATAGCATTGCAATAAATACAGATTGGCAATTTTCTGTAGATAAAAAAGCAATAGGTAATAATCAATATTGGTTTGCACAATCGTTGCCGGAAAGTAGAACAGTTAATTTGCCACATACATGGAACATCGAAGATGAAAATCAAAACCATTATGGCTGGGGCTGGTATCAAAAGAAAATTAATATCCCTGCCAGTTGGAAAAATAAAAACGTTGTGCTGGAGTTTGGAGCTATCAACCACACTTCTTTTATTTATGTAAATGGAAAGAGGGTAGCTGAAAATATTGGTGATGGCTTCAATAAATTTTTCATTAACCTGAACGGCAAACTTAATTACGGTAAAGAAAATGTTATAACCGTAGCCTGCAACAATGACTACGGAAAAAATAAAGTGCCCTTCGGCAATTCGTTCGACTGGCCCAATGATGGCGGCATTATCCGTAAAGTACAAT
>CAYTQB010000089.1:0-10673 GCA_964439615.1 uncultured Ferruginibacter sp.
CCAGGGCGGGTTTGAAGGAATATATAGCTGATATTGATTTCCTGAACCTGAAGGGTCAATTCGATAATCCCCTTGGCGCTACCGGCCTGCTTGGCAGCGGCGAAGTGCAATTGCTTTTCCTCGATATACAAATGCCTAAGATCACCGGGCTCGAATTTTTTAAAACACTCTCAAACCCGCCTGTAGTCATATTCACAACAGCTTATCCCCAATACGCACTGGATGGTTTTGAAGTAAATGCACTTGATTACCTGGTAAAGCCCATCTCATTTGACCGTTTTTTAAAAGCGGCCATGAAAGCAAAAGAATTTTACGAGGTAAGGCAAAAAAACAAGACAGATGTAACAACCGGGTCGGATGCTGAATACTTCTTTATTAAAGCCGATAATAAATTAGTGAAGATATTCTTTGAGGACATCTTATTTGTGGAAGCGCTGCAGAATTATGTAACTATTCATACTACCGAAAAAAAATATATCAGCTACCTCACCATTAAGTCGGTGGAGGACTATTTACCTGCCGACCGGTTCCTTAAAGTTCATAAGTCATATATTATCTCAGCCGCAAAAGTGGATAGTATTGATGGCAACGGTATATGCATAGGGCAACATCATATCCCCATCAGCCGGAACCTTAAAGATGAAGTGACGGAGAAGCTGCTGAAGGGGAAGTTTTTGAAAAGGTGAGTCCCTGGGCCAGCATTAATTAAAACAGTTGTAACCCATAATAACCCACCAGGGTAAAAACAATACACCTTGTCAGTACACCAATACAGCACCAGGTAACTAGTTTTTTAATATTGACATTTAAGCCAACACCCATTGCTATGCTGATGGGGGCGCCGACAGAAACAGTACCCAGGAACCCCAGGCCAATGATGCCATATTTATTCCAGAGTTTTAATATGGCAGGATGTTTTTTTTCAGCTGCTTCTTTGGTGGGTTTATTCTTATGAAAGAATGACCTGATCCTGTTGCCAAGGAAAGCCGCCACAAACACACCCACTAAACCACCGGTTATACTGGCAAAAAAAATTGTCCATGGGGAAAGGCCAAGCGCAAAACCGGCAGGGATGGCAGCATATATTTCGAAAGTTGCCAGGCCTGCAACAGTAAGTATTTTTAAAAACATAGTTGGATTGAGGATGAGTGATTTTACAGAATAGGTGAAATTAGCTGAAAAGAACCGATTAAGTTTATTATCTCTGTTAATTTTCAGATATGCTGGGTTAACTTATTTTACGGGGTTCGGTACTTATTACCTCACCAATACCCAGGCTGCCCACTTATAAGGCTCTGTCCGGTATTTATCCTTCATCAGTTTTTGTGCATTGTAAAACGCATTGCTGATGGCTTGTTTGGCAAAAAGATTTTTGTAAAACAATTGCATGAACTCTGCAGTCTCTGCATCCGGTACCTTCCATAAACTCATGACCAGGTTTTGTACACCGGCCATTTTAAAAGCTCGCTGCAACCCATACACACCTTCACTTCCCTGGATATCGCCCAAAGCTGTTTCGCAGGCGGAGAGAACAACCAGTTTTGTATTGGGTAAGTACAGGTTAGATACTTCATAAGCGGTCAATATTCCATCTTCAATTCCATCAATGGGTTTTCCCTGCCATGCATTATTGGCGCCCGCAAAAAGAAGGCCTGACCGGAATAAAGGATTATCCGATTGCTTAAAGACTTTACCGCTGGTTTCAAATTTCCGTTGAATGCTGTCTCTTTTGTCATCCTTTGGGTCGGGAAAGAAAAAGCCATGAGTGGCAATATGCAAAACCGAAGGAGAATTTTTACCAGTCAATGCTTTAATGGATTCTTCTGTAGCATTGGTGCCTGATAGAATGGTTATTGGAATACCTGTATTTCCAATTTCTTTTTTAATTGACTCTGTTTCCTTTTGAGTGCCGGGTAAGAATTGAAAACCTGCACCTCTTTCAAGGTCACTGGGTAGTGAACGGGAACTTTCAGTATTTGATTGATAGGAAGCGACAGCCTGCTTTAATGTTGAAGAGTCTGCATCATATTTGATTCCACCGTATAATTGAATTTTATCAGCAGCAGTTAAAGTACTTTGTTCCTTATCAGTAACAGTGGCCGTTGTATTCAATTGAATTAACTGGTATTTATCACCCAATACCTGTTTATCATTGACTGGTAAGGCGGCAAAGGATATTTTGAAAAGGTTCCCTGCTGATGCAAAATATACTTTTGATATTCCGGTCAGATATTTTTCTAAGGGTTTCCAGATAAGGTTATAAAGGGATTTGTTACTTCTATAAAGGGTGTTTATCCTGTTATCAGTAGCAAGACTTTCTGTGTTATTGAGTATTTTGTCTAATTCTTTTTGTTCAAACAACTGAACAAGCACTGGCTCTGGCGTATCTTTTCTTAAGACCAAAGCAATATAAAAAGCGCTGTCTGTCCATCGTTTGCCTGTGGAATACCTGAATTCAACAAACTCGATGGATGCTTCATTTGTCTTTAAATTTTGTTGTATGTTTTTCCAGTTAACTTCATTCTTTTGCTGTTGATTTTTAAAATCAGAAGACAGGCGGGTCAATTCTTTTTCTAAAGTATTGGCTTGTTCTTCCAGTTTGTTTAAGTATGGTGGCCAGTCAGTAATTGGTTTAGCATTCCAAAAAGCAATTTGTTCTCTTGAATTGATCCAGTTATTGTATTTGTTTTTGATGCTTGTATCGCTTAAACTATAAATAGCATTCCGGAGTTGTTGAGAAGAAGATAAAGTTAAATTGCGACTTGAAAGTGAAACCGTATAAGTGAAGTCTCGGTATGAAGGGGAGGGCCTTGATATGATAAAAGATAGAAATTTATTTTCTAAACCTGCTATTTTAACTAAGTAAGACTGCTTTTCCACTTCACTGGTAAATTGAAATACTTTAGCCAAATGTGCATTTTGTAATTGAAACGCTTTAATATAAAAGTCACTTGCCAGTTTGGATTTATTCTGATTTCTATACAACCCACCTAAGCTGATACAGCTTTCAATATAATCCGGATGGGCTTTACCAACTGCTTTTTCCCTGGTATGATAGGCTTCTAGAAAAAGGAGTTCCGCTTTTTTGTAATCAGCCTTATCACTATATAAACTCCCAAGGTTACTGCAATTATTGGCATAGTCAATATGTTCTTTGCCGAGTGTTTTTGCTATGACCTGCCTTGCTGCCAAATAGAGGGGTTCAGCTTTTTGATATTGGCCTGTTCTTATATGAATAGTTGCAATTCCCTCACAAATTGAAGCATATATCGGCAGATTTTTCTCTCCTCTTTTTTCTAATATCTGTTTAGCTTCTGTATAAAGTGAATCAGCTTTATTATAAAGACCTATTAGCACATACAGCCCCCCCAGGTTATTACATCTTCTTACATATGCAGGATTTTCTTTAGTAAACATGATTTCTGTAATTCTTTTCGCCGTCAAATGCATTGCTTCTGATTTTTCATACTGCCCCATTACCCTGTATAAAAGCCCGAGGTTATCACAATGAACTGCATAAGTAGCATCATCTTTAGAAATCAGCTTTTCATCGGCAGCCAATGCTTCCAGGAAAAGGGGTTCTGCTTTTTCATATTGGCCTTCATAGAGGTATAACAAGGCCAAATTATTGCAACTGGCAGCATAATCAGGGTTCTCTTTACCAAATCTCTTCTCTCTTGTATTTTTGCTTTCTATGTAAAGCGGCTCAGCTTTCGCATATTGTCCCATTTCCATATAAAGCACTGCTAAATTGGAACAACTGGAGAGATAAAAGGAATGCTCTTTACCATGCAGTTTTTCATCAATTTGCTTGGCTTCTATCTGAAGAAGTTCAGCTTTCCTGTATTCACTCTTATTCCTGTATAGAATCGCAAGATTAATACAACTAGCAGCATAATCAGGGTCTTCTTTGCCTACTATTTTTTCTCTGATCTGTTTTGCCTCTAAAAAAAGAGGTTCCGCCTTTTCGTACTTTCCCCTATCCATATAAATACTGGCCAGGTTATCACAGCTGGCAGCGTAATCACGATCATTTTTGCCAGGCAGTTTTTTATATATCTGCATAGCTTCAATATATAGTTGTTCGGCTTTTTCATACTGGTAGATAGCTCCATATAAACCTGCTAGATTGTTACAACTTGATGCATAATCAGAATTTTCTTTGCCCAGCACCTTTTCTCTGATTGACCTGACTTCGATATAAAGAGACTCTGCTTTTTGATAGTCACCAATATCTAAATAAACACCACCGAGTTTATTACAACTTAATGCATAATCAAGATCATATTTACCCAGTATTTTTTCCCTGATCTGTTTTGCTTCCAGATACAGAGATTCCGCTTTTTTTAACTGATCTGTTCTGTAATATAAATTACCTATGTTATCACATATACGGGTATAGCTTTTGGTTTCAGCAGAATCTTTTTGCAATAATTCTTTTGCCTTGAAATAATACGAGATTGCACTGTCTATTTTATTTTGATCCCTGAATATTTTTGCACTATCTGAATATTGTTTCCAAAGTTGACCGTATGCATTTATTGAAAGGAAAACAACAAAAAGCAATACAATCAAAACTTTTATACTTTTCATAACAGCTGTTTTGAGTTTCTAATTAGTCAGAGTAGTAAAGCAGTTAATTTATTACCTCACCAACACCCACGCTGCCCACTTATAAGGCTCCGCCCGGTATTTGTCCTTCATTACTTTTTGAGTATTATAAAATGCATTGCTGATGGTTTGTTTTGCAAAAAGGTTTTTATAGAACAATTGCATGAACTCAGCAGTTTCCGCATCCGGTACTTTCCATAGGCTCATGACCAGGTTCTGTACACCCGCCATTTTAAAAGCTCTTTGTAATCCATACACACCTTCGCTGCCTTGTATATCACCCAATGCTGTTTCGCAGGCGGAGAGAACAACCAGTTTTGTATTGGGTAAGTACAGGTTAGATACTTCATAAGCGGTCAATATCCCATCTTCAATTCCAACAATGGGTTTTCCCTGCCATGCATTATTGGCGCCTGCAAAAAGAAGGCCTGACCGGAATAAAGGATTATCCGATTGCTTGAAGACCTTTCCACTGGTTTCAAATTTTCGTTGAATGCTGTCTCTTTTATCTTCCTTCGGGTCGGGAAAGAAAAAGCCATGAGTGGCAATATGTAAAACCGAAGGAGAATTTTTCCCGGTCAATGCTTTTACGGATTCTTCAGTAGCATTTATACCTGATAGAATAGTAAGGGGAATACCTGTATTACCGATTTCTTTTTTAATTGACTCTGTTTCCTTTTGAGTGCCGGGTAAGAATTGAAAACCTGCACCTCTTTCAAGGTCACTGGGTAGTGAACGGGAACTTTCAGTATTTGATTGATAGGAAGCGACAGCCTGTTTTAGTGTTGCAGAATCCGCATCGTAATTAATACCACCATATAATTGTATTTTATCAGTGGCGGTAATGAAGCTCTGAGTATTATCAGTAACAGTTGTCGTGGTATTCAGTTGAATTAACTGGTGTTTATCACCCAGCACCTGCTTAACATTGACCGGTAAAGCAGCAAAAGATATTTTAAACAGATTTCCTGCTGAGGCAAAATATACTTTTGATATGCCGGTCAGATATTTCTCCAGGGGTTTCCAGATAAGGTTATAAAGTGACCTGTTTCCTTTGTAAAGAGTATTTATCCTGTTATCAGTAGCAAGGCTTTCTGTGTTGTTGAATATTTTGTCTAATTGCTTTTGTTCAAACAACCGAACAAGTACTGGCTCTGGCGTATCTTTTCTTAAGACCAAAGCAATATAGTGAGTACTATCAGTCGTACGCTTACCTGTGGAATATCGGAATTCAACAAACTCAATGGCAACTTCATTTGTTTTTAAACTTTGCTGTATATTTTTCCAGTTAACTTCACTTTTTTTCTGTTCATTTTTAAAACCAGAAGACAGGCGGGTCAATTCTTTTTCTAAAGTATTGGCTTCTTCTTCCAGGGTCTTTACGTAAGCAGGTCGACCAGCTATTGGCTTTGTGTACCAAAAAGAGATTCTTTCCCTTAGAGCGATCCAATTGTTGTACTTGGTTTTTACAGTTGAGTTGTCTGAGATGTAAATATTTTTCCGAAGCTGTTCGAATGATGCTAAAATTAAATTACGATTGGTAAGAGATGCATTATAGCAGGCACCTTGCCGTGAAGGATTAAAATCTGTACTATAGAATGAGAAAAAATAATTTTTAGTTTTGGTGTTTTGTTGAAGATATAGTTGCTTCTCAGATTCACTTGTAAACTGAAAGAATTTTTTTAACTGACTTTTTTTTGCTTTTAGAGCTAGGGTATAAAAAAAATTGGTTTCTTCAAATTTGTGCATATTCCTGTATAATATAGCAATGTCATTACAAGTTGATATATAGTAAGGATGTTCCTTACCAAGAACTCTTTTCCTTATATTGAAAGCAATCAAAAAAAATGTTTGAGCTTTCTTATAGTCATTCAGATCACTATATAAGCTGCCCATATTATTGCAGCTTAATGCATAATCTGGGTGTTCTTTTGTAAGAACCCTTTCCCTAATCTTTAAAGCTTCTAAAAAAAGGGGTTTTGCTTTTTCATAATTACCCATGGTAGCATAATCTGTCGCTAAGCTATTGCAACTTCTTGCGTACTCAGGATCATTTTTTGTAAGTACTATTTCTCTGATCTGTAAGGCCTCGATATCGAGAAGGATTGCTTTTTCATACTGCCTCATTTTCAAAAATAATCCGGCAAGGTTATCACAACTTTTCGCATACTCACGGGAGTTTTTGGTAAAGATTTTTTCTTTAATCATTTTGGATTCCAGATGTAAAGGATAAGCCTTTTCAAATTGTCCAATTTCCCCATACAATAAGGCAAGATTATCACAATCAATAGCGTAGTAACGACTTTCCTTGCCATCTAAAATTGTATCGATATTTATTGCCTCTAGAAATAGTAGTTCAGATTTATCATAGAGACCCATGTATAAATAGAGGAGGGCAAGATTATTACAACTTCCTGCATAATCTGAACTCTTTTTACCAATGGTTTTTTCCCGTATTTCTTTAGCTTCTATATAAAGGCGTTCTGCAGTTTTATACTGGCCTATATCCATGTAAAATGTGCCAAGATTATTACAGCTTGCAGCATAAGCAGGATGCATTTTACTGTTAACGGACTCTCTTATTTGCCTGGCCTTTATATAAAGTGACTCCACTGTATCATAGTTTCCTGTACGCATGTATAATTTCCCTAGGCTTGTACAAATTGACGCATAAGATTCTGTATCTGATGAGTCTTTTGTTAGTTCATCTTTTGCTTTAGTGTAATTAATAATAGCCTTAGTTATATTATTTTGATCTCTGAAATATTTTGCACTGTCCGAATACTGTTTCCAAAGCTGGCAATATCCCTGGATGGAAAAAGAAAGAAAAATAAATATCAGTGTCGCAATTTTCATAACTGCAATATTTTGAGAAATGAATGAACTAAGTTATTTCCATACTGTTTCTGCTTCTTCATCAAACCCATACTTCAATAAAAAAGAAACATAGCTTTTGAGTAAAGCGCCATTACCGGGATTGGCTTTTACAATAGCTGAATAGCGGGCAGATGCAACATGGATAAAGGCATTCTTTTCCAGCTTACCTATTTGCTGCAACTGCATCTCTAAGCTTTCATTACCGGAAAATGATAGGAGTTGCTCTGCAAGTTTTTTTTCACTCTCTGCAGTCAGAATATCAAAGTAAGCCGGAACTTCATCCTCACAAGTACCATCTTCACTCATTACCCGCCATCTGTATTTACCTGAACTGCCTCCCGGTATTTCAGCAATATTAAATGGCTGAAGGGTGTCTTTTACCTGCATCTTAACAAGCTCTTTTCCATCCGAATCATAAATAGTAAACAAATAATTTGATGAAGGGCTTGTTTTATGCCACCTGAAAACAATGGAAGTGACAGATGTTTGTAATCCGTTAACCGGGAATATCCTGTTCCCGCAATCGTCGCCACGGGAAACGCCACCCCATACGCCGGCAATATTCTCTTTTTTAAACTTTTCATAATCATGCTCCGGGTCCAGCAGTTCATGAAATAACAACTTCAGGTATTTGGCAGTTAACCCTTCATTATTTTTTTTGGTCAGCTTCCTGGTCAGATCAGTTGATCTGTAATTTCCTGCTGTATTCAACACTAAAAAAGCGGCATCTTTATCTACCAGGGTAAGTTCTGCTCCTTTTATAAGGGTTATGACATCGTTTTTATAAACAAGCTGGTTTTGTCTTACTGCCATAGGTTTGGCTCCGGGTTTTATAATAGTGGCTTCCCCGCTAACGAGGTAAACATAATAGTCGGGCAACTGGGCATTGACCTGCCGGAATAACAACAAAAGAAAAACAAAAAGTAAAGTTTTCATGTCAATTATTTATGGGTGAACACCGTTTTATATCTGTATTTCTTATGTAGTTTCAGGGCAAGCATCTTGTATATATCCAATACTTCAACACACAGTGCCAGGGCTATCATTATTGGCAGGAGGGGAACTTTTACATGAAACAGGCTAAACACCTGGAGAAACAGGTATAATACTAAAAGAACAGCCAGAAATTGCGCCAGCAGAAGCCAGTAATGTTTCGGATGTTTATGTTTTTTATATCTCCACAAAACAAAAAGCAGAAATAAAAATGTGATGACTCCTGCCAAAAGATATGAGGTAAAACCTGATGCCTGGTTTACATAATTCCCTTTCAGGATCATGGACAGGATATTGGCGTGTATCACTACACCATACATATCCGGAAAATTTTTACCTGCTATCTCTTCATTCAAAGGTGAAAAATGAAGGTCTTCCAGCAGGAGAGGATCTTCTTTGTCGAAATAACCTAACAATACAATTTTATTTATAAGCAAACCTCCTAACTGCCCTGTCGTGTCAGATTGCAGTAGTTGTTCCTTTGTCAGGGAGGTATAGCTTTCAAGATTTCCTTTATAGTTGATGACTTCCAGTTTTCTATTTCGGTTTTTCAGTTTATTGAATTTTTCCGGTGAAAAATTTTTCACAATGGCAGAAGTAAAAGCAGTATAAAGCGAATCATCAGCCTTAAGATATGGCGGGTAATTCCTGATCACTGAGAACTGGCTCCCCAGTATATTAATATAACCTGATTGATACGGGTGACCTTTCGCTTCAAAGAAATTATGAATGAAAGCAGGCCGCCCGGTAACAGGGTCGTAATCATACCTGGATGCAAAAATAATATTGCCCGACTGGCTGATTGCCTGAAGTAATTTGATATTTTCCAACGGGTCTCCTTCTTTATCAAAAACTGCATCAATACCAATGACAGCAGGAGAATATTTTTGGATCAGGTTGATCTGGGCAGCAATGGTTGCCCGGTCATTCCCAATCTCAACGATCACTATATTGGTGTCTCTTTGTGTATTCTTCAAATGCCTGCCCGAATAATATAGATCATAAATATCAAAACCGAGAAATCCCTGCCGGATGGGTTTAGTGAACTCAAACTTAATAGGGATATAGCTGATGCTGAATGTTATGATCAGCATCATTACGGTAGCCAAAAGACTTTCTTTTATAAGATAAATTCTCTTCATGATCGTATTATCTTATTCCAATAGGAAACGAATCAATGCAGGGTTCACTAATAATAAGTAAAGTGATTCAGATGTAGCAGGCGAGATAACCATTTCAGGAGGTTCCTGATATATTTTCAAATTACACATTTTTTAATAATAACACAATAATTAGACAGACAGAACTGATCTTTGCCTTTTTTTATGCCTGTTTTCAAAGCGGGAGCATCATTTTTACCCGTTAACCCTTTCCTAAAAATTTCCCAAACCCATTGCCCTGTCTTGGTTTGTAAGTATATTGCCGCTAAATAAAAACGCATGATGAAAAATCTATCTTTAGTGTTGAATATTGTTTTGCTGGGTGCAGTGGGTTACCTGTATTATTATGATTTTTCGGGTAAAAAGGTGAAGGATGTGGCTGCAAAGATCACCAATTCTTACGTAGCTACCGACAGCAACGGGCATCGCCAGCCATTGGCTTATGTAGAGCTGGATTCTTTGAACGAAAACATTACTTACATAAAGGAGAGGCGTAAGGAACTGGATGCAGAGATGAAGGCGATTGAAGCTGAGCAGGAAAATGGCTACAGGAACCTGCAGGCACAAAAGGATAATTTTCTGAAAAAGGGTGGAACTATTACCCAGGAAGAAGCACAAATTTTCCAGGGGAAACTGATAGACCAGCAGCAACAGATCGACACAAGAAAACAAATGCTGAGCCAGAAACTGAGTGAAAAAAGTTTTGGCATAATGGAGGACATTCAGAAAAAACTAAAAGAATTTCTGGCAGAGTATAATAAAGATAAAAATTTCATGTACATCTTCACCACTGGCAGCGGCCTGGATTATATGGTTTATAAGGATTCAACCTTAAACATCACCGCAGATGTGATAAAAGGGATGAATCAAAAAATGAAACCTGTTTCAAAGCAGTAATAGCATATGAATATATTGGCCGGGCGAATACCTCGCTGCCATACATAGTGATGTAAATAGAATTGAATTTATACTCTTGTAATCGGTATAATTCACACAAATTTTATATCTTGTTATGATATAAACCTGAACGCA